>NZ_JBVJLM010000001.1:263892-894316 GCF_055584725.1 Kitasatospora sp. NPDC101108 | reverse complement strand
CCACCGACCGCCTAACACCCACCCCCGACCCCCCACCCCCGGGGGCACCGGGGGGCGGGGGTGTGGGCGGCGCACAGCGCGCCGCCAACACCCCGCAGAGCGCAAGGAGGCCGCAGATTCCGAAGTTGACCAACTTGTGGGCGAGGAAGATCGCCGCGAACTCACGGATGGTCGCGCTCGGCCAGTAGTAGCGGGCGGTGGGCGAGCCGAAGACATGCCCGTTGACGCCGGTCTTGCGGGCGGTCAAGGCCGCCCGGAAGGCGTGGAAGTTGTTGGTCACCACGACACAGCGGTAGCCGGGCCTGGCCCGCTCCATGATGGCCTTGCTGAAGAGCAGGTTCTCCTCGGTGGTGCGCGAGCGGTCCTCGCGCTCGATGTGCTCGGCCGGGAAGCCGCGTTCGATCAGGTAGTCGGCCATGGCGTCGGCCTCCGGCAGCTTCTCGTCCGGACCCTGGCCGCCCGAGGTGATCAGCACCGGCGGGTTGCCGCGCGCGGCCTGCTGCTCGTACACCTCACGCCCCCGGTTGAGCCGGCTGGCCAGTAGCGGCGGGACGCGCTCGCCGCCGATCAGACCGGAGCCGAGCACGACCACGAAGTCCACGTCCCGGCGCGGGCGGTGGCGACCGTACAGGAAGGCATAGCCGACGAAGCAGACGAACAGGAAGGAGATGTAGCCGACCACCAGCACGGCGGTGCCCGCCAGGATGCCGAGTCGCGGTGATCGGGTGACGATGGCGGCGAACAGCAGCGCGATGACCGCGATGATGCCCAGTCCGGCGAGCAGGGAGAGCAGGTTGGCCGGGCGCCGGCCCTCCTTGCGGATCATGGTCACGCCGTTGGCGAGCAGGAACCAGACCAGGGCCACCGTTCCGGCGGTCGGCAGCAGGACGATCGCCACTGCGGCGAGCTCAGCCACCAGCGTGGGCGCCCTGCGGAGTTCGGCGAGCAGGGCGAGGGCGAGGAGCGAGACGGCGATGCCGAGCAGGACGGCGTTGCTGAACCGGCGGCGGTCGCGCAGTACCCCGATCCCGCACAGGAGGAAGAACAAGGCGGCTGGGGCATAAGCGAGCATGAGTCGTATCGTAGGGGGAACTGACTTCTAGATCATCTGTACGAACGGCCCGGTGGCCCCAAGGCGTTCGCGCTCAGGCGAAGCGTTCGACGGCGGCGAGGAGGGCCTCCGCCATCCGCGGACTGCCGGTGTGCCCGGCCTCGTCGATCACCGTCAGCCGGGCGTCCGGCCAGGCCTTGGTCAGTTCCCAGGGGGTGCGGAGCGGCCCGCCGAGGTCGAGTCGGCCGTGGATCAGTTCGCCCGGGATCCCGGCCAGTCGCCCGGCGTCGCGCAGCAGTTGGCCGTCCGCCAGGAAGGCCCGGTGCGAGAAGTAGTGCGCCGTGATCCGGGTGAAGGCCATCAGGGCGTCGGAGGGGCGGTCGGAGTAGGCGTTCGGCTTTCCCAGCACCTCGTGCGAGATGACCGCGTCCTCCCAGCTGGACCAGGCCCGGGCGGCGGCCCGACGGACGCTCTCCTCCGGGCTGTTGAGCTGCCGACTGTAGGCGGCGAGCAGGTCGAACACGTCACCGTCCCGGTCGGCAGCGGGCAGGAAGTCGCGGAACTCCTCCCAGGGGCCGGGCAGGAAGCGGCCGACACCCTGGTAGAGCCACTCGATCTCCTCCGGGCGCGTCATGGTGACCCCGCAGATCACGATCCCGGAGACCCGCTCCGGGTGCGCCTGCGCGTACGCCAGGATCAGTGTGGATCCCCAGGAGCCGCCGTAGAGCAGCCACTTGTCGATGCCCAGGTGATCGCGCAGCTGCTCCAGGTCGGCGACCAGGTGTGCGGTGGTGTTGTGCTCCAGCCCGGTCGACGGGTCGGCGGCGTGCGGCAGACTGCGCCCGCAGCCGCGCTGGTCGTACTGGACGACGCGGTAGCGCCGCGGGTCGAAGTAGCGCCGGGAGCCCGGGTTGTGGCCCGAGCCGGGCCCGCCGTGCACCACCACGGCCGGCTTCCCGGCCGGGTCGCCCGAGGTGTTCCAGTGGATCCGCTGCCCGTCGCCGACCTCCAACAGGCCCTGGGCGTACGGCTCGTCATGGCGGTACGGCTCGGGCATCGGACACTCCTCCGGGGGCGTTCGGACGGGCTGCCTGGTGAGCCTACCTTCCCTCGGGCTGAGTGGCTGTGGGATATCGATCAGAGCCCGATGTCGGCCCGAAGGCGGTGCCGAAGGAGGCGTGGAGGACGCAGAGGAGCAGCCAGAAGCCCAGCGTACCCGTGACTCCGGCGGTGATCCGGTCGAGCCGACTGCGCCGCTCCTGCGGTCGGCGCCGGTGGGCGGATGCCGTAGGCGAGCCCGAGCAGGCCGAGCGCGGCGAGACCGTACGCGCCGACCGGGCCGGCCCGGTGGAGCACCTGGGCGAGGAGGAAGGCCGCCGCGAGCGAACCCGTGGTGAGGGCGACCAGCAGGGAGCCGCCGACGAGTTCGACGAGGAGCTCGCCGAGGCAGCCCGTCGGCTCGCGGGCGGCGCCGGTCAACAGCCCGACCTGACCGCCGGGGACGGGTCTCGGGTCCCCGGGTTGCGGGAGGTCAGCGGCGGTCCGGCGGCAGCAGGGCGGCGAGGCCGTCGAGGAGGCGGTTGAGGCAGAAGTCGAAGCGGGCGTCCATGTTCGGCCCGGTGAGGTGGTCGGCCAGGTGCGAGAGGTTGGGGTACTGGTCCGTGGGCAGGCTGCGGAAGAGGTCGCCGGCGGCGTCGGCGATGTCCCGGCGGCTGGTGCCGAGCACCTCGGCGGCCGAGATCGGTGACTGCTCCTGGAGCACGAAGCCCTGGACGAAGGCGCCCAGCAGGTAGCTCGCCATGGCCGCGTCGGCGTCGGTGAATCCGGCCGAGCGGATCCGGGTGAGCTGGTCCTCCATCAGGTGGAGCAGGCACGGGCCCGGGGCGAGGCGGCCGGCCACGACCTTGGCGGCGTCGCGTTTGTCGAGCAGCAGCCGGCGGTAGCTGGCGCAGTACTCGTACAGCTCGGCCCGCCAGTCCGCCTGTCGCGGCGGGGGTTCCGCCGAGGCGAGGATCGCGTCGCTGAGCAGATCGAGCAGTTCCTGCTTGTTGCGGACGTGCCAGTACAGCGAGGCGGCTTTGACGCCGACCTCGGTGGCGACCTTGCGCATCGACAGTCCGTCCAGTCCGTCCCGCTCCAGCACGCGCAGCGCGGCCCGGGTGAGGGCCTCGCGGGTCAGGGCGGGGGTCGCGTCGTCGTTCTCCGGCATGGCTGTGCGGACGCCTCCAGCGGTCGGGCGGATCGGTTCGGTGCGGCAGGTCGGTGCCGTGCGGTGGATCGGTTCGGTGTGGCAGGTCGGTGCCGCGCGGTGGATCGGAGGTCCGGTGGCCCCGGTGCGGCGGGTCAACAGTGCCACGAACGCTCGGCGGGCGAATGCGCAGGTCGGCGGAGCGACTTGCGAACTAACGGTGTTAGGGGCACTCTGTTCGTACCATGCCAATCCCTGACACCGTTAGGGATGGAGGAATCGGGAGGGATTCATGGAGGAGTCGAGTACGCGCCGGAGGCAGGGGCTGGCGCTGCTGACACTCTGCGTTGCCATGTTCATGGCCATGCTGGACAACGTCGTCGTCAACGTCGCGCTGCCCCGGATCGGGCAGGACCTGGACTCCGGGATCAGCGGACTCCAGTGGGTGGCCGAGGGCTACAGCCTGGTCTACGCCGCACTCGTGCTGACCGGCGGCGCGCTCGGCGACCGCCACGGCCGCGCCCGGATGTTCGTGGTCGGCCTCGGCCTGTTCACGGTCGGCTCCGCCGCGGCCGCGCTCGCCGGGACGATCGGGGTACTGGTCGGCGCCCGGATGGTCCAGGGCGTGGGCGCCGCGCTGCTCACCCCGGGCAGCCTGACCCTGCTCGGCCACGTGTTCACCGACGAGCGGGAGCGCGCCAAGGCGATCGGCATGTGGTCAGGGGTGTCGGCCCTCGGCCTGTCGATCGGCCCGGTGATCGGCGGCCCGATGGTCGAACACCTCGGCTGGGCCAGCGTGTTCTGGATCAACGTGCCGATCGGCGTGGCCGGGGTCGTCCTCGCCGCCAAGGTTCTGCCGACGATTCCGCCGCGCGCCCGGCGGATCGACTTCGGAGGCTTCGTGCTCTCGGCGGCCGGCCTCGGTCTGCTGGTCTACGCCCTGATCGAGGGGCCCTCACGCGGCTGGACCGACTCCCGGGTGATCGGCTGCGGCGCCGGCGCCGTCGTCCTGCTGGTCGCCTTCCTGCTGCTCGAACTGCGCCTGGCCGAGCCGATGCTGGAGCTGCGGCTGTTCCGGGACACCGCCATGAGCGGCGCCATGTTCAGCGGCTTCATGGTCAGCTTCGGGATGTTCGGCGCTCTGTTCTTCCTGCCGCTGCTGATGCAGGGCGTGCTCGGCTGGTCCCCGTCCGGCTCGGCCTACGGCGGGCTGCCGATGACCGCGATGCTGGTGGTCGCGGGCCCGCTGTCCGGTCGCCTCGCCGCCCGGTACGGCCCCCGGCTGCCGATGGTGCTCGGCCTCTCGCTCTGCGCCGTCGGCCTCGGCGGACTGTCGCTGTACGGCGAGCACGCCCACTACTTCGAGTACCTCTGGACGCTGTTCATGCTGGGCTTCGGCATGGGCCTGACCTTCACCCCGGTCTCGATCGCGGTGCTCCAGCGGGTCTCCCCGGCGCAGACCGGGATGGCCTCGGCGACCGTCAACACCCTGCGCGAACTCGGTGGCGTGCTCGGGATCGCGGTGCTCGGCGCCGTCCTGACCAACCGGATGACGGATGAGCTGACCGCGGCCCTGCAGCGGCTCGGCGTCCCGGCGTCGGCCGTGGGCCCGATCGCGGACGCGCCCACCGGGGCGGCGAACGCCGGTGGCGGGGCGGCCGGAGTGCTGCCCGCGCCGGTCCAGCAGGCGGTGGACGGCGCCTTCGTCGACGGCATCCACCTCGCGCTGCGCTGCGGCTCGGTGGCGCTCGCCGTCACCGCGGTGCTGGTCGCCGTCCTGCTCGGCCGGGCCCGTCCGATCGCCGCGGCCGGCCACGACGACGCGCGGCCGGAGGAGCTCGCCGGGGCCAGCTCCGTCTGAACGGAGCCGAGCCGGGCTGGGCTGGGCCGCGGGTCGACTCGGCTCGGCTCGGGTCGAGCGGGGTCGGCCGGGTCGGGCCGGGGCGGGCCGAGCCGGGCGGCGCGAGTGCCGCGGACACGGCCGCCTCAGCGGATCCCCTCCACCGCCGCCTGCGCCGCCCGGGCCAGCTCCCGGCGGGCCCCCGCCCGGGTGGGCTGCGGTTCGGGCGGCGGGATCGGCGGCAGGAAGGTGACGTCGGCGACCAGCCCGCGTACCGCGACCACCCGGGCGAGCGAGGTGAGCAGCCCTTCGTCGCCGATGAAGGCGGGCGCGCTGGTCGGCCGCCCGTCCGTCAGCCGGTAACGGATCGTCACCGGCTGGACGAAGGCGCCCGCCTCCACCGCCGCCTGGAACAGCGCGGGCCGGAACCGGCCGCTCTCCCGCCCGCACCAGGTCGACCCCTCCGGGAAGACGATCACCGGGTGCCCGGAGCGCAGCACCTCGGTCACGGCCGCCACGGTGTCCGGGAGCGTGCGCAACCGGTCGCGGTCCAGGAACACGGTGCCACCCCAGGCGACGAGCGGCCCGAGCACCGGCCACCTGCGGACCTCGGTCTTGGCCAGCGAGCGCCCCGGCCGCCCGGCGGCGAGCAGCGGGATGTCCAGCCAGGACACGTGGTTGGCCACCACCAGAGCCCCGTCGGCGCCGACCGCCCCGCCACCGACCGGAGATCCGCCGCCCGTTCTGCCCGTCCCGGTCGCTCCGGCTGCCCCGGTCGCTCCGGCTGCCCCGGGCGTCCGCGGTGTCCCGGGCGTCCCGGGCGTCCCGAGGTGGACGGTCACCCCGAGGGTGCGCAACAGCACCCGGGCCCAGAGCCGGATCAGCCGGTCCCGGGCGCCGTACGGCAGCAGCCGCACCGGCAGGCTGAGCAGGACGCCGACGAGCACCACGACCAGGCACGCGGTCAGTCGAAGCGCCCGCCGGGGGTGCGAGACCTCCGGCGCGCGCTCGCCCAGGCACGTTTCCGGTCGGCAGGGCGCGGTCGGGAGCCAGACGCTCATGACGAGGCGCCCAGGGCGGGTGCTCCGGACAGGAAGTGCCGCAGGTAGCGCGGGTCGGTGCGTTCCAGTGACAGCAGCACGTACAGGTCGGCGCAGTCGAAGTCGGGGTCGTACGCGGGCTCGCCGCAGACCCAGGCGCCGAGCCGCAGGTAGCCGCGGAGCAGGGCGGGCAGGGCGCCGCGCTCGGCGCGCGGAACGCCGGTGGCGTCCCAGCGGCGGTGCGGGGCGACCCGGTACTGCTCGGGGGCCAGGTACTTGGCGCTGACGGTGTCCCAGACCCGGGCGGCGGTGGCGCCGCCGTCCTCCAGGCCGATCGAGCAGCAGCCGCCGACCCAGGTGTTGCCGGTGTCGGCGAGGTAGCGGGCGATTCCGCCCCACATCAGGTTGATGACCGCGCCGTTGCCCCGGTGGGCGGGGTGGATGCAGGAGCGGCCGAGCTCGACCAGGCCGGGCCGCACCGGCGCCAGCGCGGAGAGGTCGAACTCGCCGTCGGAGTACAGCCTTCCGGCCCGGCGGGCGGCCTCGGGGCCCAGCAACCGGTAGGTGCCGACGACGGCGCCGTCCTCGCCCTCGCGGACCAGCAGGTGGTCGCAGTACTCGTCGAAGGGGTCGATGTCGAGTCCGGCGACCGGGCTGTGCAGGTCGGCGCCGAGTTCGGCGGCGAAGACCTGGTGGCGCAGCCGCTGGGCGGCGCGCACGTCGTCCTCGTCGCGGGCGAGGGAGACGGTGTAGGCGGAGGCCGGGGCCGGCCGGTGGCGCGGGGCGGGAACCACCGGGGTGTCGTGGGTGGGGGCGACTGCGGACGGAGCGTACGTGGGGACGGTGGTCATGGCGGACCCTCCAGGGCAGCATGATCGGCGGTGCCGTGGATCGCCAGGGCACCGTCCCGGCCCGCAGGAGCTGGGCATGGATGCGAACCGGTCCCCGTATGTGTCTCCAAGCCGGTTGGCATTCACGTTGCGGCCCGGCGGAGCGCAGATGTGCACCTGTTGAATGGGATCCTTCGCAGCCTGCCGGTCATCTGCCCGGCACCGGGCGGCCGTTCGTCCTGGGTGGACAATGGGGACGCGCACCTGCCTCGCGCGCCCCCGCCGGCCCAGCTGCTCCGCCGTCACGTCCCCGGCGTCACATCTCCGCTGTCACGTCCCCGGGCGCCACGTCTCCGCCGTCACGTTCCGTTGCCACGTCTCCGCCGTCGCTCAGAACGCCCGCCAGCCCTGCGGGTCGACGCCCCCGGGAACGGCGGCGGCAGGTTCGTACGGCTCGCGGGTGTAGACGAAGGAGCCGACGTCCAGGTGGCTGACCGTCCCGTCGGGGTGCCGGACCACCCGCAGGGTCTCGCCCGCGTAGTAGTTGTCCAGGCCGAGCCAGCTGCCGTCCGGCTGGGGCCGGAAGCGCGAGCCCCGGTGGCCGCCCGCGAGTTCGGTGAGTTCCAGCACGCCCTCGGCCCGCAGCCGCAGGACGTTGGGCGCGGCGCCCCAGTACCAGGGGCCGGTGAGCGCCAGCAGTTCCGCGTCCACCTCGGACAGCGGGCGCCAGGGCGCGGGCAGTCGGGGCTCGTGGGCGGCCGTGATGCCGATCAACTGGGCGGCGAGCAGCGGGGTGTTGGCGCCGCTGGTGGCGTTGGACAAGGCGAAGGCGGCCAGCCCGTCGTCGGCGCTGACCCACAGCCCGGCCGTGAAGCCGGGCATCGAGCCGGAGTGGCCGTACAGCACCCGGCCCTCGTGGCGCCGCAGTTGCAGGCCGAGGCCGTAGCCGGAGGTCCACTCGGCGTCCCACGGGCCGACGGCGGGGCGGCGCATCTCGGCGAGGGTGTCGGCCGTGAGCACCTTGTCGTCGCCGGCCGCGAGGAAGGCCGCCCAGCGGGCCAGGTCCGCGCCGGTGGACCAGAGCTGGCCGGCCGGACCCATCAGGCCGGTGTCGGTGAGCGGTTCGGGCAGCATGACGTCGGCCCAGGGGTGGACGGCGAAGCCCCCGGCGTGCGGGTGTTCGGGCAGCAGGGTGGTGCGGTCCATGCCGAGCGGGGTCAGCACCTCTCGGCGCAGCACCTCGCCCCAGGGCTCGCCGCGCAGCTCCTCGACCAGGGCGCCGAGCAGTGCGTAGCCGGGGTTGGAGTAGTGGTGGCGGTGCCCGGCCGGGTGCTTGAGCGGGCTCTCCTGCTCCAGCAGGTCGCCGAGTTCGGGCCGCAGGGAGCCTTCCGTCCGCTCCCACCAGGGCTCGGGGGTCTCGGCGGCGAGCCCGCCGGAGTGGGCGAGCAGCTGGGCGACGGTGACCTCGTCGGCCGGGGTGCCGGGCAGGTGGCGGCCCAGCGGGTCGGCCAGGTCGAGCAGGCCCTCGTCGCGCAGCCGGAGGACCAGCACCGCGACGAAGGTCTTGGTGAGCGAGCCGATCCGGTACTGGACGTCCGGATCCGGGGCGTGGCCGTCGACCATGCTGCGGGCGCCGCTCCACACCAGCCGGCCGTCCCGCACCACCCCGGCCACGAGGGAGGGGGTGCGGCCCTCGGCCTGGGCGACGGCCACGCGGTGCAGCAGGGCGCGGCGGGTGGGGGGCAGCAACTGGTCGGGCTGGTCGTTCATCTGATCGTCTGAGCTCATCGGCATGGACGGACAGTAGCCCAGCCGGGCCCCGGACCAGCGCGAACAGGGCTGCACCGGCCCTCCGCTCGGTTCCGTCGGTCGGTCCCGCCGACCCGCCCGATCAACGCGACCCACCCGATCAGGCCGACTCTCCGATCAGGCCGTCAGCGGCGGCAGTTCCGGCCGCTCCAGCCACGCCGCGAACAGCGGGCCGAGCGGGGTCGTGGTGTACCGGGAGGCATGCGCGAGCAGGTCGGAGGTGGCGACCACACCGTGCCGGTTGACGCCCGCCCAGTCCCGCAGCATCGCGAAGAACGCGTCCTCACCGAGCGCCAGCCGCAGCGCGTGCACCGTCAGGCCGCCGCGCTGGTACAGCCGGTCGTCGAACATCAGCCTGCGGCCCGGATCGCCGAGCCGGAGGTCCTGCGGCAGCCCGGCCAGCAGCCGGTGCGCGGCGGCGGCGTGCACGGCCGCGCCCGGGCCGCCGGCGTGTTCGGACCAGAGCCACTCCGCGTACTTGGCGAAGCCCTCGTTGAGCCAGATGTGCCGCCAGTCGGCGATCGAGACGCTGTTGCCGAACCACTGGTGGGCCAGCTCGTGCGCGATCAGCCGCTCGCGCTCCCAGCCGCCGCCGAGGTGGTTGGTGCCGAAGGTGGCCACGCCCTGCGCCTCCACCGGGACGTCCAGCTCCTCGTCCGCGACCACCACCGCGTACTCGCCGAACGGGTACGGCCCGAAGACGTGGGTGAAGTACGCCATCATCTCCGGCTGCCGGGCGAAGTCCCGGGCGAAGGCCTCGGCCAGCCGCTGCGGCACGTACCCGGTCTGCGGCACGTACCCGGTCCGCGGCACGAATCCGGCCCGGGGCGTGTCGGGGCGGGCGGTCAGCGGCACCGGCCGGTAGTGCCCGATCGAGACCGTCACCAGGTACGACGAGGTCGGCGCGCTCTGCTCGTACACCCAGGTGGTGCTGGAGGCGCGGCTGGTCCGGGTCAGTAGCCTCCCGCCGGACACCACCGTGAACGGGGACGGCGTGGTCACCGCCACCTGGTACGCCGCCTTGTCCGCCGGCCGGTCGTTGCACGGGAACCAGGACGGCGCCCCGACCGGCTGACTGGCCACCAGCGCGCCCTCGGTCAGTTCCTCCCAGCCCAGCCCACCCCACGGGCTGCGCACCGGCCGGGGATTGCCGGTGTAGTGCACCTCGACGGTGAAGGCCGCACCCACCGCGAGTGCCTTCGCCGGCCGGACCCGCAGCTTGCCGCCGCGGTGGGTGTAGCGGGCGGTCTTGCCGTCGACCAGCACCCGCCCGATCCGGAACTCGGCCAGGTCGAGCGCGAACTCGGCCAGCGCCGCGTTCGCCACCGCGCTCAGCCGGGCGGAGGCGGCCAGCCGGTTGGGCCCGGGCCGGTAGTCGAGGGCGAGTTCGTAGCGGTGCACCCGGTAGCGGTGGTCGCCGCTGTTCGGGAAGTACGGGTCCGGACCGCCGGCGGTCGGCGGGGCGTGGTGGGGCTTCACGGGGGCGGGCGCTTCCTGCGGGCCGGGACGGGTGGTCGTTCCCGGGTGGTCGGTCATGCCGGGACGGGTGGTCGTTCCGGGACGGCTGGTCATGTCCGGGCGGTCGGTGGGAGGGGTGGTCACGGGGTGCTCTGCCAGGCCTCGATGGGGTTGCCCAGCCACCGCGTGTCCGCGGGGACGGACTCGGCGCGCATCACCAGTGAGGCCGGTCCCAGCGTGCTGCGCGCGCCCACCGTGCTGCCGGGCAGCACGATCCCGCCCGGGCCCAGGGTGGCGCCCTCGCGGAGGACCACAGTATCCATCCGCATGATCCGGTCGTGGAAGAGGTGCGTCTGCACCACGCAGCCCCGGTTGACGCTCACTCCGTCCCCGAGGGTCACCAGGTCCGCCTCCGGCAGCCAGTAGCTCTCGCACCACACGCCGTGCCCGACCTTGGCGCCGAGCGCCCGCAGCCACAGGTTCAGCACCGGGGTGCCCGGCACCGCACCGACCAGCCAGGGCACCGCCAGCACCTCGACGAAGGTGTCGGCGAGCTCGTTGCGCCACACGAAACCGCTCCACAGCGGGTGTTCCACCGCCCGGAAGCGCCCGACCAGCAGCCACTTCGCGGCCACCGCGACCAGGCAGGCCACGCCGCCCGCCGCCAGCAGCACCGGTCCGGAGAGCAGCGCAGCGAGCAGGGCGGAGCCCGCACCCAGCCAGGACAGCGCCGCCACCGTCGCCAGGCCCAGCGCCCCCGAGGCGAGCACCGGCACCAGCCGGGCCAGCTCGACCAGTCCGCGCGCCCACCGCAGCCGGGCCGGCGGCTCGTAGGTCAGGCTCCGGTCCGCCCGGTCCGCCGCGCGCGGCAGCCGCACCGGCGGCATGCCCAGGTACGAACCGCCCTTCTTCGCCTTGGCCGGCGTCGCCGAGAGCACGCCCACCAGGCCCCGCTTGGGCACCGAGCGGCCCGGCGCGGTCATCCCCGAGTTGCCGAGGAACGCCCGGTCGCCGACCTTCGCCTCGCCCAGGCGCATCCAGCCGCCGCCCAGCTCGTACGGCGCGATCAGGGTGTCGTCGGCCAGGAACGCGCCGTCCCCGACGGTGGTCAGGCTGGGCAGCGCCAGCACCGTGGACACCTCGGCACCCCGGCCGACCCGCATCCCCAGCGCGCGCAGCCACAGCGGGGTCACCAGCCCGGCGTACAGCGGGAACAGCACCTCGCGGGCCCGGTCCATCAGCTGGCTGACCGTCCACGCCTGCCAGCTGACCCGGCCGTGCAACGGGTGGACCCCGGGCACCAGACCGATGCTCAGCAGCCGGACCAGCGCCACCAGCTGGGCCGCGTACAGCGCTCCGTACGCCAGGGTGGCGGGCAGCAGGCCGAGCAGGGCGCCGCCGAGGGCCGGAGCGAGGTCCGCGTCCCGGTCGACGAAGTGGAAGAGCACGGCGAGGGCGGCCGCGGCGGGCAGCACCGGGAGCAGGCCGAGCAGGGCGTCGCCGGCCCCGTACAGCGCGGCCCAGGCGGGCCGGCGGACCGGCGGCTCGGCGGGCCAGGACCACTCGGCCCGGCCCAGTTTGACGGCGGGCGCGCCGCCCCAGCGCTGGCCGGTCGGCACCTGGCCGGTGACGCTGGAGCCGGGCAGCACCTGGGCGCGCTTGCCGACCCGGGCACCGGGCAGCAGGGTCGAACGGGTGCCGACCACCGCATCGGCACCGACCCTGATCTGGCCGACCTCCAGCCGGTCGCCGTCCAGCCAGTAGCCGGAAAGGTCGACCTCGGCCTCGACGGCACAGCCCCGGCCCAGCTTGAGCATCCCGGTGACCGGCGGCAGCGAGTGCAGGTCCACCTCGCGGGCGATCTTGGCGCCCAGCATCCGGGCGTAGGGAACCAGCCAGGCGCCGGACAGCCCGGTCGCGCCGCTCAGCTCGGCGAGCCGCTCGGCCGCCCACAGCCGCAGGTGCACGGCCCCGCCGCGCGGGTAGCTGCCCGGGCGCAGGCCGCGCAGCAGCAGCCGGGCGCCACCGGCACCGATCGCGAGCCGGCCCGGCGAGCTGTACAGCGCGAGCGCGCCCGCGCCGACCGCCCACCAGGAGGCGGTGGGCGCCCACGGGTAGCCGCCGAAGTGGGAGAGCAGGTTCCCGGCGGCCAGCAGGCCGACCGTCCAGCGCAGGCCGACCACGGTGAACAGCGGGACCAGCAGGAGCGACTGGAGCAGCTTTGCCCGGGTCGGGACCGGGGTGACGGTCCGGGCCTCGCCACCCTCGGCGGCCCCGCGTTCCAGGTGGCGGGCGAGCTTGCGCAGCGTCGGGTGCTGGTAGATGTCCAGCACGGCGGCGCTCGGGTAGCGGGTGCGCAGCAGGGTGGTCAGCCGGGCGGCGGCCAGGCTGCCGCCGCCGATCGCGAAGAAGTCGTCGCGCGCGCCGGTCACCTGCACCCCGAGGATCTCGGCCCACTGCTCGGCGAGCCAGGCCTCCGTGCCGTACAGCTGCTCGTCCGGCCCGGCGGCCTCCAGCTCGGGCAGCGGCCAGGGCAGGGCGTTGCGGTCGACCTTGCCGGACGTGCGGGTGGGCAGGGTCTCGACCGGGGCGAGCAGCGGCACCAGGGCGGCCGGCAGCTCGGCGCGCAGCCGCTCGACGGCCTGCTCGCGGTCGAAGCCGTCCTGGACCACCAGGTAGCCGACCAGCAGCTGGTTGCCGCCGCGCGCGGTCCGCACGGCGGCGGCCGCGCCCGCGACACCCGGCAGGGCCTGCAGAGCGGCGTCCACCTCGCCGAGCTCGATCCGGCGGCCCCCGAGCTTGATCTGCTCGTCGGTGCGGCCGAGGAACAGCAGGCCGGCCGGGTCCGCCTGGACCAGGTCGCCACTGCGGTAGGCGCGCTCCCAGCCCAGCGAGGGCAGCGGCGCGTACTTCTCGGCGTCCTTCTCCGGATCCAGGTAGCGGGCCAGGCCGACCCCGCCGATCACCAGCTGCCCGGTGCCGCCGGGGGCGACCGGCTGCCCGGCCTCGTCCACCACGGCGAGGTCCCAGCCGTCCAGCGGCAGGCCGATCCGGACCGGGCCCTCGCCGGTCAGCAGGGCGGCGCAGGCCACCACGGTGGCCTCGGTCGGACCGTAGGTGTTCCACACCTCGCGGCCCTCGGTGACCAGGCGCTGCACCAGCTCGGGCGGACAGGCCTCGCCGCCGAAGACCAGCAGCCGGACCTCGTTCAGCGCCTCGGCGGGCCACAGCGCGGCCAGGGTCGGGACGGTGGAGACCACGGTGATCTCCTGCTCGGCCAGCCAGGGGCCGAGGTCGGCGCCGCTGCGCACCTGGGAGCGCGGGACGGGCACCAGGCAGGCGCCGTGCCGCCAGGCCAGCCACATCTCCTCGCAGGAGGCGTCGAAGGCGACGGACAGTCCGGCCATCACCCGGTCGCCGGGGCCGATCGGTTCCTCCTGGAGGAAGAGCGCGGCCTCGGCGTCGACGAAGGCGGCGGCATTGCGGTGGGTGACGGCGACGCCCTTGGGCCTGCCGGTCGAGCCGGAGGTGAAGATGATCCAGGCGTCGTCGGCCGGGGTGGAGCGGCGCACGCTCGCGGCCGGGCGCGTGGTGGTGATGCTCAGGGTGCGCCCGGCGCCGAGCACGGCGGCGACCGCCGCCTCGCCGAAGACCAGCTGGGCCCGCTCGTCCGGGTCCTCGGCGTCCACCGGGACGTAGGCGGCGCCCGCGGCGAGCACGGCGAGGATCGAGACGTACAGGTCGTTGGTGCCGGAGGGCACCCGGACGCCGACCCGGTCGCCCGGGCCGATGCCGGACGCGGCCAGCCGGCGGCGCAGCTGCTCGACCTCGGCGGCCAGGGCGCGGTAGCTGAGCACGGTGCGGCCGTCGTCCAGGGCCGGCTCGTCGGGGTGGGCCCGCACGGTGGCGTCCAGCACGTCGACCAGGGTGCGCGGGGCGGCGGCCGGGCGGCCGGGGAACAGGGCCTGCGGCTGCGCGGTCCGCGGGGTCCGCGCGGACCGGGTCGGTGCGGGCCGGTCGGCGAAGGCGGGTTCCGGACAGTTCTGCTTCGGCGCGTCCTGTTCCGGCGCGTCCTGTTCCGGCGCGGGCCGCAGTGGCGTGGCGTACTGCTTCGGGTGGCTCGGTCCAGCTGTCATGGCAGCCCGTGCGCTCCTCGTCCTCGCCCCGTTCCGACCGATGTCCGGCCCTTGGGGCGGTGGGAGCACTCGCCTGACGGGTGACCCCACTCCGGGGCCGGAGCGGACAACCCGACCGATGGTAGCCCCGGCCTTCCGGGTCGGCAGGAGCTGACACTCGGCCCAACTGGGGCCGTGGTGGCCAGAGCTGACGCAAAGTCAGTCAACAACTGATGCGTCATGGAACGGAGGTGACGATAAGTCAGTTGAATTGACTGATCGTCAGCTCGGATGCGCGATCGTGATCCATGCCACAGGAAGTGCTGCTCCCTTCGGGTGGTGGGCCGGGCGGGCCGGGGGTTTCGGCGGCCTCTTCCCCGGCCCGCCCGGCCTCGTGGCGCCGCGCCGGTCCGTACCTAGGCGGCCCGGGGAGCGATCCTGGGCGGGGTCCAGTCGGCGTGCTTCAGGACGGTCCGCATCATCGCGCCGGGCGGCGTGAGGCGGATCGCGGCGTTGCGCAGGCCGACCGCCAGCGGGTTGGCCAGCTGCTGGCCCATCCGGCCGGCCCGGCGGGCGTCGCGGGCCACGGCCTGGCTGCGCGGACGGCGGGCGGCGTCGTAGCGGGTGAGCGCGGCCTCGACCGTCCGGCACCCGGCGACCGCCGCCGCGAGGGTCGCGGCATCCTCCAGGGCCTGGCAGGCGCCCTGACCGAGGTGGGGCGTCATGGCGTGGGCGGCGTCGCCGAGCAGGGCGATCCGGCCCGAGACGTAGGAGGGGAGCGGGGTGACCAGTTCGTTGACGTCGTGGTGCAGCACCGCCTCCGGGCTGGTCGCGGCCAGCAGTGCCGGGATCGGGTCGTGCCAGCGCGCGAAGCGACGGCGGATCTCGGTCAGCGGATCCCGGTAGCGCACCCCGGCCGGGGAGTTGAGCACGGCGTGCCACTCGGCCCGGCCGTCCGGGAAGGCGATGTGGCCGAACTCGGCGCCGTGCCCCCAGGTCAGCTCGAAGTCGGCGGTCAGCCCGTCGACCGGGCGCTCGGTGATCGCCCGCAGCACCGTCGAGCCGCTGTAGACCGGCCCGGGGTGGGCGGGGAAGAGGCGGCGCCGGATCCGGCTGTTGATGCCGTCGGCCGCGACGACGAGATCGGCTTCCAGGGTGGTGCCGTCGTAGCCCACCGTGACCCGGGCGGGGTCGGTGGTGTCGATCTCCGTCACCTCGGCGCCGATCACCAGGGATTCGGCGGGCAGCGCCTCGCGGAGGATGCGGTGCAGGTCGGCGCGGGGAATGCCGACGATCGGTGCGCCCAGCTCGCGCTCCAGCGCCCTGCCGTCCATCAGGGCGAGCCGGCGGCCGTCCGGCGTCCGCGTCCCGCCGGTGTACTGGCGCCGCGAGGCCGCCTCGACGGCGTCGCCGACGCCGAGGATCCCGAGCGACCGCATGCCGTTGGCGTGGAGCGAGATCCCGGCTCCGGCGTCGTCCAGGACGGCCGCCCGCTCGATCACGGTGACGTCCCACCCCGCCAGCCGGAGCCCGATCGCGGTCGCCAACCCGCCGATGCCGCCCCCGACCACCACCGCGCTGTTGTTGCTCATGCCCGGTCCTTCCCGTGTTGCCGTGCTGTTTTCTACAGCTGTAGAAGGAGCGTACTACGGGCTTACGGGGGAGACCGGAGGGGAGGGGCAGGCTCTCCTGGACAGCGGAGGCGGCTGCTCCGGCGGCGGCCGGACGGGCGAGGCGGGAGCCCGGCCCGGTAGAAAGGGGGGATGCGGCGAGACCAGGACCAGGACCAGAAGCAGGGCGGCACGGGCGGAGTGGGGAGGCCGGACCGGCGGACCGTGCTGGCGGATGCGGCGATCGGCGTGCTGGCGGACGCGGGGGTCCGAGGGCTGACCCATCGGGCGGTCGACGCGGCGGCCGGGCTGCCGGTCGGCACCACCTCCGCCTACCTGCGCACCAGGCAGGCCCTGCTGACCGCACTGGTGCGCCGCCTGGTCGAGCTGGACCAGGGGGAGCTGCAGGCGATGGGGGAGCGGGCGGTGATCCGCTCGGCGGACGAACTGGTGGAGGGCATCGCCGAGTTGATGCGGCACCGGCTGACCGGCGAGGGGCGGCGGCGGTCGCTGGCGAGGTACGCCTGTGCGGTGGAGAGCGTCCGCGATCCCGAACTGCGGGAGATCCTCGTGCCGCGCGAGAACGCCGGCCGGGCCGTCGTCCGGACCTTCCTCGCCGACCGAGGGGTCGCCGACCCGGACGGGCGTACCGCCACGCTCCTGGCCTGCATCGACGGACTGGTCTTCGACCGTCTGGTCGGCGGGGGCGAGACCGGGGTCGACGAGCTCCAGGGCCTGGTGGCAGCCGCGCTGCGCGGCGCGACCGGGGCTTAGGAGATCTGCCCCGTTGCCGCAGGCGTTGGCGGAGCAGGCCGCGCCCGACTCCGGGAGCGCACGCTACCCGCTAGGGTGACGGCGAGTTCCCCCGTTGAAGCGAAACCGCGCGATGGCCACGCCGGATGTCGCTGTTCGCGGTCGGTCAGGAGGCGGCGTCCTTCGTGTGTCCCAGCTCGTCGGCGTAGCCGGCGAGCAGGATGCGGAGCGTGCGGTGGAAGCGCTGCTCGGAGTCCAGGCCCGCGCCGGTGTCGAAGGCCTGGGCTAGGTGGGGACAGGTGGTCCGGTCGAGTGCCGCGAAGTGCTCGGGCCGGGGCTCGGTGCCCTCGTGGTGGGGCGTTTCGCCGACCTCGCTGAGGGTGTGGCCGAGGGTCCACATGACCACCGAGTTCAACACGTCGAGCGCGTCGGCGAGCGGGACGCCGTCTTCGCGGAGCACGGTGATGCCGCGTTCGAGCAGGGTGAGCGAGGCGGAGGTGGCGGCGGGCCTGGTGGCCAGGACGGTGAGCATGGCGGGGTGGTCGAGGAGAATCCGGCGCAGCGCGACGGCGAATTCGCGGACCACCTCGGTCCAGGGGCCGTTCGGTTCGGCGAAGAGGTCCCCTGCGGAGAACTCCAGTAGGCGTTCGACCATCCCGTCGAGCAGGGCGGCCTTGCTGGGGACGTAGTGGTAGAGCGTCATGCCCTCACAGCCGAGCGCCGCGCCGAGCTTGCGGTTGGAGAGCGCGGCGAGGCCGTGTTCGTCGACGTAGTCGAGGGCGGCGTCGATGATCTTCTCCCGGGTCAGGCCCGTCCTGGGGCGTGAGCGTCGGCCCGGCATGTGCTCCTCCTGACTCCGGTGACTCCAGGTCGGCCCGGCGGGTGCCCCGATCGGACCTTGACAACTCTTGCAGTGCAAGAAAATACTAGCCGACGTCAACTTCTTGCACTGCAAGAAAAGCACTGGGGAGGACGTCGTGCAGCTGGTCGCCGTGATGGTGCGCAAGCTCAACGAGGGTGTCGAGTACGCCGAGTTCCGCAAGAGCTGGATCCCGGACGAGGTGTTCCCGGACGACCCGCGGACCAGGGTCATCACCGCCACCGCGCTGGAGGACCCGCGGGAGGTCATCACCATCGCGCTGATCGAGGGAGACCACGGGGCGGAGTCCATCGGGGAGTGGATGGAGCGCCTCGCCCCGGTCGAGGAGCGCCGCTTCGAGCGGATCAAGGACCTGGTCGGCCCGCCGACCTTGAACGCCGTCTACCAGGTCGTGGCCGAGGACAACCTGTCGCAGCCGATCGCCGAATAGCGGTCGGCCCCCGGGTCGTGGGCGCGTCGGAGCGCACGGCCCGGGCCGACACTCCCTCACTCCAAAACGTCTGTCGTTGAGCTGCCGTCGGGTCAATGAACCGTCAAGTTGCTTCATTCACAGAATATTCCGACCGGGTACGGCGAGGAACTCGAAACATTTCCGCCGCTTCGAGGTCTTCACACGGAGTTCTCAGACTGACAGGCTGGGGCCGCCCTTTCAGTACGGAGGAGGTTCCTTGTCCCGCATATCCACGTTGGCCGGAGCGGTCACCTGCGCGATCGCTCTTGTCACCGGAACCGCCGTGGCCGCGTCGGCCGCGCCGTTCGACCAGGCCCCGGGTGCGGCGGCCGCAGAGGCGAAGGTCGACCCCGTCGACTGGAAGCCGTGCAACCCCGACCCGAGCAAGCCGGACCCCGGCATCTACGACTGTGCCGTCTACCCCGTGCCGCTGGACTACGACAACCCGTCCGGTGAGAAGGTCGGCATCGCGATGATGCGGCGGCGCGCGAGCGACCCGTCGAAGCGGATCGGATCGCTGTTCCTCAACCCGGGCGGCCCCGGCGGCAGCGGCTACATGTGGGCGACCACCACCCGCTTCGGCGCCGAGGTGCAGGCCAAGTTCGACCTGGTCGGCTTCGACCCCCGCGGCGTGGCCCGGAGCAACCCGCTCAAGTGCTTCAAGACCCGGGAGGACGCCGACGCGGTCAACAACCGCATGGTGGGCGTGCCCGTCACCAAGGCCGAGGTCGACGAGACCCTGGACGCGGACCAGGACTACACCGACGCCTGCAGCAAGAACGCCGGCCCGCTGATCGAGCACATGTCGACCATCAACGTGGTGCGCGACCTCGACCGGATGCGCCGTGCCGTCGGCGACTCCCAGCTCACCTTCGCCGGCTTCTCGTACGGCACCCTGATCGGTTCGACGTACGCGAGCATGTACCCGAACAAGGTGCGCGCGATCATCATCGACGGCAACGTCGACCCGAACCTGCGCCTGCACAACGGCCTGGAGTACGACCGCCAGCGGGCGGGCGGCTTCGAGCTGGCCCTGGACGAGTTCCTGAAGCGCTGCCAGGCCGCCGGCGCTCCGCGCTGCGCCTTCGGCGACGGCGACACCCGGGCCAAGTTCGACGAGCTGCGCGACCACCTGCGGACCAGCCCGATCACGCTGACCAACGGCTCCCAGGTGACGCTGAGCAGCTTCACCAGCGAGGTGGCGAGCGCCCTGTACTCGCAGGCCAAGCTGGCTCCGCTGGCGAAGTCGCTGCAGGCCACCTACCAGGTGATGCGGAAGCCGGCCGCGGCCGCCCTGCTGGCACCGAAGGCGAACGTCCCGGACGACGAGGCCAACCAGCTCACGGTGAACGTCCCGCGCGCGCTGCGCGAGGCCCCGGCCGACTCCGAGTACACCGGTGACGACTCCTACATGGGCGTCAACTGCCAGGACAAGCCGTACCCGTCGAACGACCGGGTGTTCGCCAACGTCGCCCGGGCGTGGGAGAAGGAGTCGCCGACCTTCGGCCGCTACCAGGCCTTCGACGCCCCGGCCTGCGCGAGCTGGCCGGCCCCGGCCCGGGACGCCGAGCGCTTCAGCGGTCCGTGGAACAAGAAGACCTCCAACACCGTGATGGTCATCGGCAACCTCTACGACCCGGCCACCCAGTACAAGTTCGCCCAGCGGATGCAGCAGGAGCTGGGCAACGCCGTGCTGGTCAGCGTCGACTCGATCGAGCACTGCGCCGTCGGCCGCAGCGCCGCGCTGAACACGATGGTCACCCGCTACCTGGTGGACGGCACCGCGCCGAAGCCGGGCCAGCTGCTCAAGCCGGACGCCGAGATCTTCCCGGCGGTCTGAGGGCTCTTCCCCCGAACGCCCGGCCGCTGAGGCCGGGGCTGTGGTGGCCGGCGGTTCCGCCGGCCACCACAGTCGCGTTCCCGGCCGTGTTCCTGGCCGCGTTCCCGGCCGTGACGCTCGGCGCAGCGCCCGGAGCCTGCGGAGAATGCGGCAGAAGATCGTCATCGAACCTCCCGTTGAGTGGATTCCTCGGAGTTGTCGTGGACCGTAGTCGACGCCACTGACAATCGCCCCCAGGAGGGACTCCCGGACGAGTCCGCGAGGGGGCGGGAGAAATGACGTACAGTCACACTAATTCGTTAATGAATTCACAAATCCGAATAGGGGTGTTAGCGTGCGGCCCGCCAGACTCTCTCGGACCTGAGAAAGTGGGGAAGGGCATGCGAAACGAATTCTCCGGGCGGACGGTGCTGCCGGGCGATCCCCGCTACCGGACGCTCAGCCAGGGCTTCAACCAGCGTTGGCACAGCAGTCCCGCCTACATCCGGCTGGTGGCGGACGACGCCGACGCGGTCGCCGAGTTGAACCGGGCGCTGGACCGCGGACTGCGCCCGACCGTGCGCGGCGGCGGGCACTGCTACGAGGGCTTCGTCGACAACGACGGGGGCGTGATCCTCGACCTCAGCACGATGCGCGGGGTGACCGCCGGGACGGACAAGTTCGGCCGGCCCACGTACTGCGTCGAGGGCGGCGCCACCAACTGGGACGTCTACACGACGCTGTTCCGGGAGCACGCCGTCACCCTGCCCGCCGGGTCCTGCTACTCGGTGGGCGTGGGCGGGCACATCTGCGGGGGAGGGTTCGGCCTCCTCTCCCGCCGGCACGGGCTCACGGTCGACCACCTCGTCCAGGTCGACGTGGTCACCGTCCGCGGCGGCCGCGCCGCGGTGACGAGGGCGAACCGGCAGGACGCGAGCGGTTCGCCCGAGCAGGACCTCTTCTGGGCCCACACCGGTGGCGGTGGCGGGAACTTCGGGGTGGTGCTGCGCTACCACTTCGCGGTCGACGTGCCCGAGCCTCCGCCGCGGGTCTGGATCAGCAGCGTGGCCTGGCCCTGGGACGAACTGCGCGACCGCCCCGGCGACTTCGAGGCGCTGCTGACCAACTTCGGCGCCTTCCTGGCCGAGCACAGCGGTCCGCGGGAGCCGGTCTACGACGGGCTGTTCGCGATCCTCAAGCTGACCCACCGCTCCAACGGCAACGTCGTGCTGTTCAGCCAGTGGGACGGGGAGGACCCGGCGCCGCTGGACGAGTTCGTGGCGGCGGTCGAGCAGGGGATGGCGACCCGGTCGGTGGTCCAGACCCACAGCGTCACCGGACTGTTCCTGCCGTATCCGGAGCGGCGGCGCCAACTCCCCTGGTTCCAGGCGACCATGACGCTCAACCCGTCGGGCGACAACCAGCGCGGCAAGTACAAGTCGGCCTACCACCGAGAGCCGTTCGACCGGACCCGGATCGCCACCCTCTGGGACTGGCTGACGCGCGACGTGGACGGGGTGGACCTCTCCAAGACACTGGTGCAGATCGACTCCTACGGCTGCCGGATCAACGCCCGCCGGCCGGACGAGACCGCCGTGCCGCAGCGGGACTCCATCATGAAGCTGCAGTACCAGACCTACTGGACCGACCCGGCCGAGGATGCCGGTCACCTGGCCTACCTGAGCGGGCTCTACCGGGAGATGTACCGGGACACGGGAGGCGTCCCGGAGATCGACACCGCGACGGACGGCGCCTACGTCAACTACCCGGACGTGGATCTGGGCACGGTCGACGAGCCCGACCCGGCGTACCCGAGGCTCTACTACAAGGAGAACTATCCACGACTGCAACGCGCCAAGGCCTACTGGGACGGAGAGGAGGTGTTCCACCATGCCCAGTCGATCCGGCCGCTCCGGGCCTGAGCCGCGGCTCGCGCTGCGCTGAGCGGGGCGGCGGTCCCGCTGCCCGCCCGTCGCCGCCCCCGTCCGCCCGTCGCCGCCCCCGTCCGCCTGGTCCGGCCCCGCCGTCCCGGTCCGGCCGCCCCGGTCCGGCCGTCGCTACGCGGCCTGCTCCGCGTCCTCCTCGACGATCCGGCCGTCGTGGAGCTCGATGACCCGGTCGGCGAGCCCCATCAGCGTCGGATCGTGGGTGGCGACGAGGACGGTGACGCCCTCGCTGAGGACCACCGCGCGCAGCAGCTCCATGATCGAGCGGCCGGTCTCGGAGTCCAGCTGGCCGGTGGGCTCGTCGGCGATGATCAGGCCGGGGTCGTTGGCCAGCGCGCGGGCGATCGCGACGCGCTGCTGCTGGCCGCCGGAGAGCTCGCCGGGTCGCTGGTTGGCGTGGTCGGCCAGGCCGACCAGCGCCAGCAGGGTGTGGGCGCGCTCCTCGCGCTCGGCCGGCGGGACCTTGCGCAAGCGCATCGGCACGCCGACGTTCTCGGCGGCGGTGAGCATCGGGATCAGTCCGAAGGACTGGAACACGAAGCCGATCCGCTCCCGGCGCAAGGCGAGTCGGCCGTCCTCGTCCAGCCCGCCGAGGTCGATGCCGTCCAGCGCGATGCTGCCGCCGGTCGGTGTGTCCAGGCCGCCGACCAGGTTGAGCAGGGTGGTCTTGCCGGAGCCGGAGCGGCCCTTGAGTGCGGTGAGTTCACCTCGCTCGACCGAGAAGCTGATGCCGCGCAGGGCGTGGACGGTCCGTTCGCCGGTGCCGAAGCTGCGCCGGAGGTCGGTCACAGCCACCATCGGGCCGGCGGCTACTGGGGCGGCGGCCGCCGGGACGGTGTCGCCGGCCTGGTGTCGTGTCATGCAGCGTCCCCCTGTGGACGGTGGATGCCCGGTTCCGACCGGGTCAACGGTAGAGGTGGCTTCGCGGGTTCACCGCTTCGAGCAGAGAATTCGCGAAAGGGAAGTTCCTGGTCAAGGAGGTGCGGTGAAGCCGGAGTTGTGAAGTGTGCATGGCATTTCAACGGTTCGTTGCCGGCGGGGATCCTATCAATGCAAGGAATTTGCTCATTAGTTACTTGATTCGCGCAAGTCCCTTCCGTTCCCGGATCGAATCTGACAGCATCGTCCGCTATCCGGCGACCGATTGCCGGTGATCACTGCGCCGGTGTGCCCGCGAAGTGTCCATCTGTGACCACGATGTGTCCGGATGGGGTTCGGATCGACGGGTGGGGCTGGGGTGCGACCGGGGAAGTGACCGGGGGAGGAATTGTGATGCTCGGCTTCGTCGTGCGCAGGTTGCGTGGGCGACTGCCGCTGGCTGCTGCGGTCCTGTTGACGGTGTTGGTCACGACTGCGGTGTTGACCGCGTTGGTGGTGTTCAACCGTGGTGTCGGGCAGGCGGGTCTGCGGCAGGCGCTCCAGGGGTCGGGTCATGCCCGGACGACGGTGGTGGTGACGGCCGAGCACGGTGCGGACGGGCGGCAGAAGGACGAGGCGGCCCTGGCGTCGTATCGGGAGGGGCTGTTCGGTGCTCTGCCGGTGCACACCGACAGCCTGCTGCGCAGCCGTTCCTACGGGCTGCCGGGCGGTGACGCGGCAAGTGGGCAGGGCGGTTCCACCAGAGTCGATCTGACGGTGCTGGCTGACCTGGACCGCGACCGGGTGGGTCTGGTCTCGGGTGAGTGGCCGGGTGCGGTGACCGGGCCGGTGGGGTCGGTGGTGCCGCAGGTGGCGGTGCCGCAGGCGCTGCTGACGCGTCTGGGTCTGTCCACGGGTGCGTTGCCGGTGGAGGTGCGGCTGGCGGACCGGCTCGACGGGAAGCCGCTGGTCGTGCGGGTCACCGGGGTGTACCGGGCGGTGGATCCGGTGGCGCCGTACTGGCGGATCGATCCGGTGGGTGGTCATGAGATCGAGGTGGGCGGGTTCACCACCTACGGTCCGATGATGGTGGACCCGAGCGCGTTCACCACGGGGGGTCTGGCGCAGAGCAGCCAGGGCTGGTTGCTGGACGCGGACTTCGCGGGGGTGGACGAGGGCACGGCCCGGGCGATCGGAGAACGCGCGCAGGGGCTGGGCGACGAGCTACGCAAGAGCGCCTCTCTCTCGGCGGCGACCGAACTGCCGGGTGTGGTGAAGGAGTTGTCGGCGAGTCTGCTGGTCGCCCGTTCCACGTTGCTGATCGGGGCCCTGCAGTTGGCCGTTCTGGCCACGGCGGCCCTGCTGCTGGTCGTGCGGCTGATCTCGGCCCGCCAGGAACGTGAGAACGAACTCCTCGCCGCCCGCGGCGCCTCCGGTGCCCGTCTGGGTGCCTTCACCGCCCTGGAATCGGTGCTGCTCGCCCTGCCGGCCGCGGTCCTGGCGCCGCTGCTGACGCCTTTCCTGGTGCGCGTCCTGGCCGGTCTGGGCCGTTCCCACCAGGTCACTCTGGAGACCGGGCTGAGCTGGACGCTGTGGCCGGTGGCCGTCCTGTGCGCGCTGGTGTGCACCGCTCCGGCGACGGTGCCCAGCCTGCTGCGCGGAGCGGGCGCGGCGCTGCGCCGCCGGGCCGGCCGCCGCCAGGCGGTGGTGTCGGGTGTCGCCCGCAACGGTGGTGACCTCGCCGTCCTCGCGCTGGCCGTGCTGGCGTATCAGCAGCTCGACCAGTACGGGGGCGGGCTGTCCACCGACGCCTCCGGCAGACTCGGTGTCGACCTGCTGCTGGTCGCGACCCCGACGCTGGCGTTGTGCGCGGGCACGTTGGTGGTGCTGCGTCTGCTGCCGCTGGTGGCCCGCCTCGGTGCGCGGGTGGCGGCGCGCGGCAGTGGACTGGGCCCGGCGATGGTCGGCTGGCAGCTGGCGCGTCAGCCGGCGCGGGCCACGGGCCCGGTGCTGCTGCTGGTGATGGCGGTGGCCACGGGGGTGCTCGCGCTGGGCCAGCACGCGACCTGGAGCGCCTCGCAGCGTGACCAGGCAGGGTTCGACACGGGTGGGGGTCTGCGGATCTCCGGCTCGCGCGGCGCGTTGATGGGCCAGGGCGGCCGCTACGGTGCCCTGCCGGGCGGGGAGCGGCTGGTCGCGGTGGCCCGTGAGGACCAGGCCCTGCCCAACGGCACCGGGCAACTCCTCGCGCTGGACACCACCGCTCTCGCCGACCGCGTCCCGGTGCGCACCGACCTCCTCGACGGGCACTCCGCCTCGGACCTGTTCCGCCCGCTCGCCCAGCCCGACCCGACCGGCGCCGCCGCAGGCGTCACCCTGCCCGGCCACCCACTACGGATCGACGCCGAGCTCTCCGTGCGGCAGACCTTCCGCGGGCAGGTCCGGCTGCCCACCACCGTGCACATGGTGGCCGACGCTCCCCCGGAGGTGGCGCTGCTGCTGCGGGACCGCTTCGGCTACGTCCACAAGGTGCCGTTCGCGGGACTGCCGGTCACCGGTGACCTCCGGGCCTCGGCCGCGCTGAGCACCCTGGTCGACGCGCCGATGGGCTCGGCCGCCGCACCGCTGACCCTGGTCGGGGCCACCGTCTCCTACAGTGACCGTGCCGACGGCGAGGTCACCGTGCGCCGGTTGGCCGTGTCCGACACCGCCGACGGGCCCGCGACCGACGTCGCGCTGCCGGCCGGCCTCTCCTGGACGGTCGGGCGGAGCCAGTCGGGGCCACCGGCCACCGTCCGGCCCGAACCGGCCGGCGCCGACCGGCTGTTCACCGTCGGCTACAGCGCCGTGAGCGGCACCGGAGAAACCTTCCGTGCTGTTCTCGGCCCGGCCGGGGCCACCGCCCCGACCGCCCTGTCGGGTGTCGCGACCCGGGACTACCTGAAGCTCACGGGTGGCTCGGTCGGCGAAACCGTGCAGGTGCCGTTCGCCGGGACCGTCGTGTCGGTCAAGGTGACCGGGGTGGTCGATGCGCTGCCGGTGGCGGGCCGTACCGCGCTGGTCGTCGATCTGGCCACCACCGCGCGGCTGTTGGCGGCGCAGGGGCGTTCCCTGCCCAGCCACGCCGAGTGGTGGCTGCCCGCCGCGGGTCCCGGTGACCGCACCCCGGCCCAGGCCGCGGCCGCGCTACGGTCCGCGCCCGGATCCCAGGACGTCCAGCTGTACGACGAGGTCGCCGAGGGCATGCTCAGCGACCCGGTGGGCGCGGCCCCGCAGAACGCGCTGATGGCCATCGCGATCGTCACCGCCCTGCTGGCCGCGATCGGCTTCGTCGCCGCCGTCGCCGGCTCCGCCCACGAACGCGCCCGCGACTCCGCCCTGCTGCTCGCCCTGGGCGCGCCCCGCAAACAGGTCAGCCGCACCGTCGCGGCCGAACACGCCCTGCTCATCGGACTCGGCGCAACCGTCGGCCTGGCCCTGGGCGCCCTGCTCGTCCACCTGATCGTGCCCTTCGTCGTCCTGACCCCCGCCGCCCGCCCACCCATGCCCGAAGCCCTGATCGAGCTACCCGCCGGCCAGGCACTGCTGTTCGCGGCCGCGATCGCCCTCGCCCCACTGCTGTCCGCCTTCCTCATCGGACGCCGCCGTCGAGACGTGGCCAGCCGGCTGCGCCACGTGGAGGAGATGTGACCACCCAGGCCGGCACCGGCGTGCCCACTCCCGAGAGCACCAGCGTGTCCACTCCCGAGACCGTTCACCGCCCGGCGCCCTGGGTCCGCACCCGGCTGCGGGCCAGCCCGCTGGCCGCGGTGCTGATGGCGGCCCTCGCCTTCGTCACGGTCTTCCTCGCCGCGGCCTTCCCCCGCATCTCGGACCGCGGCGCGGACGCGGCGCTCCAGGACTTCGTCAGCCACAAGGGCCTCAACCCGACCAGCCTGCAGACCACTTCCAGGACCCGGGACTACGACAACGCCGCCGAGCTCGACCGGGTGCGGCAACAGCTCACCGAGAAGACCGGGCAGCTGCTGACGCTGTCCCAGCCGGGGCTGGCCTACGGCACCCGCGCCCTGGGCGACCGCGGCATGGGCAATCCCGGGTACGCCCGGATCGCCGAGCCCCCTGCGCTCAGTCTGCTCTACCTGCACGACCTGTCCGCCCGGGCGACCCTCACCGACGGCACCTGGCCGACCCCCGGCACCGTCGGCGGTCCGCTGCCGATCGTGATCAGCAGGCAGGCCGCCGAGACCATCCACATCAAACTCGGTGACGTCATCGACAACGGCGTCGAGGGCTCGGGCGCCCAGCGGAGCACCGTGGTGGTCGGCCTCTACCGGATCAACGACCCCCAGGACCCGTTCTGGGACGACCTCGGCTGCCCGACCCGCGCCTGTCTGAACGCGGCCGCCGAGCACGAGCACTGGATGACGAGCGGGTTCGTCAGCGGCGACAGCCTGGCGGCGCTGGCCCGTTGGGGCTCGAACGGCGAGAACTTCTGGCGGCTGCCCGTCGATCCCGCCTCCCTGCGGACCGACCAGCTCGACCGCACCCGCAACACGATCAGCTCCTTCCTGACCGGTTCCGGCGCCACCGAGCTGATCCGTGCCACCGGGCGCGCGGATCTGCACACCGCCTCCGGGCTGCCGGAGATCCTGACCCGGGCGGACGAACGCTACCGGGCCGCGCTGCCGCTGAGCACGATCGGTCCCGCCGGGGTCGCGGGCGTGGCCACGGTGGTGCTGTGCCTGGCCGCCGCCCTGACCACCGACCGGCGCACCGCCGAGATCCAGTTGCTGCGCGCCCGTGGTGGCTCGCGAACCGGGGTGCTGCTGCGGCTGATCGGCGAGGGTGCGGCCACGATCCTGCCCGCCGCCGTCCTCGCCACCGCCCTGGCCCTGACGCTGCTGCCCACCCCCCGGTGGGGCCAAGCGGTGCTGGCCGCGCTGGCCGCGAGCCTGCTCGCCCTGCTGGCCTTCCCGGCCCGCGCCGCCCTGCTGTGGTCGGGTGGCAAGGCGGTCGGTGGCCGGCGTCGGCTGGTCGGCGAACTCGCCGTCCTGGCGGTCACCGCCGCGGCCGTCGCGGAGGTCCGTCGCCGTGGTGTCGGTGCCGGCGGTGGGCTGGATCCGCTGTTGGTGGCCGCGCCGTTGCTGCTCGCCGTGACCGGGGGGCTGCTGCTGGCGCGGATCGAGCCGGTGGCGGTCGGCCGGCTGGCCAGGCTCGCCGGCCGCGGTCGCGGCCTGATCGGCTTCCTCGGCCTGGCCCGGGCCGCCCGCGACGGCTCGGGGCGCCGCAAGCCGTCCGTGCTGCCGCTGCTCGCGCTGCTGATCGCCGTCACCACGACCGGTTTCGGCGCCACCGTGCTCGACACCGTCGACCACGTGCGGAGCCGTGCCGCGCGCATCGCCACCGGCGGGGACATCGTCGTCTCCGTCCCCGACTACACCACCCTGCCGGAGTCGTTCGCCAAGGCTGCCGCGGCACTGCCGGGCGTCCGGGCCTCGACCGGAGCGTGGGTCGAGTCCAAGGCCCGCTTCGTCGGCGCCGACCGGGACTACACCGAGGCCTACCTGGTGGTGGTCGATCCGGCGGCGTACGCCGAGATCGCCCGCACCGTCGGGGTCGGGGAGTTCGACCCGGCGAAGCTCGCCGTCGGCCCCGGCGGCCGGGAGACCCCGGTGCCCGCGCTGTTCAGCCGCGACCTGGCCAAGCGCCTGGCCGCCGGCCCGGCCGAGGTGCGCACCCCCAACGGGAACGCTCTGCGCACCACGGTCGCCGGGATCGTCGGCGCGACCCCTGCCCTGCCGGATCCGGGCAAGCCGTTCGCCGTGGTGGCCGCGGGCCCGGCCTGGGAGCGTCTGCCGGACGTCAAGCGGATCAACAAGTGGTTCGCCGTCGGCGACATCGATCCCGAGCAGGTCAGGTCGACCCTGCGGGACAACGGCGGGGGCCAGCCGACCGGCATGGCCAAGCTGATCGCCGAGGACGCGGCGGCTGCGGGCAGGTCGACCCATGGCCTGCCGGCGGGCTACACGGTGCGCAGCAGTGGGGAGAGCGCGGCGGCGCTGGCGGACGACCCCTTGCAGCACGCCGCGGGCCGGCTGTTCCGGTACGCGGCGGCCGCCGGTGCCGGGTTCGCCCTGCTCGCCGTCCTGCTGACCCTCCTGCGGGCCGCACCCGAGCGCGCCGCCGTCCTGGCCCGGCTGCGCACCATGGGCCTGCGCCCCCGCCAGGGCCTGGCACTGATCATGACCGAAGCCCTGCCCCAGGCCCTCACCGCCGCCCTCGGCGGCGGCCTGACCGCCCTGGCGGCCGTCGCCCTGCTCGGCGCGGCCTTCGACATCTCCGCCCTCGTCGGCGCCAGGGTCGGCGACGTCATCACCCCCGTGCTGATGCCCGTCCTGCTGCCCACCGCAGGCCTGGCGCTGCTCGTCACCCTCGCCGTGGCCGCCGAGACCCTGATCGCCGGACGCCGCCAGATCGCCACCGAACTACGGGCCGGAGAACAGGCATGACAGCCCAAGCAGCACCACAGGCCGCAACCGGAGAAGGCGTCGAGACAGGAGAGCAGCGGTGAAGAGCACGTCCCAGGAGCGGCCGATGGTACAGGCCCCCAGCCTGCAGGAGCTGCGGCAGCGGGCCCTGGCCGCGGCCTCCCCGAAGGCCTACGGGCAGGGCGCGGCGATCGTCTGTGACCGGCTGGTGAGGATCTTCAGCGCCGAGGGAATCGAGGTCCAGGCCCTGCAGGGGCTGGAGCTGACCATCGAGCAGGGCGACCTGGTCGCTCTGGTCGGTGCCTCCGGCAGCGGCAAGTCGACCCTGCTGACCATCCTGGCGGGGCTGGACGTGCCCACCGCCGGCACCGCGACCGTCGCGGGCTGCGACCTGCTGGAGATGTCCGGCCGGGAGCGGCTGCGCTACCGCCGTGAGGTGGTGGGGTTCATCTGGCAGCAGACCGCCCGCAACCTGCTGCCCTTCCTGAGCGCGGCCGAGAACATCGCCCTGCCGATGCAACTGCGCGGCCGCCGCGCCGGAGCGGGGTCGAAGGCGCAGGCCGCCCGGGTGGCGGAACTCATGGACGCCCTGGAGATCGGCCACCTCGCCCACCGCCGCCCCAACGAACTCTCCGGTGGCCAGCAGCAACGCGTGGCCATCGCCGTGGCCATGGCCAACAACCCGCCCGTCCTGCTCGCCGACGAGCCCACCGGCGAACTCGACTCCGAGACCGCCGGCGTCATCTTCGAATCCTTCCGCACCGTCAACCGTGAACTGGGCACCACCGTCGTCATCGTCACCCATGACCCCATGGTCGCCGCCGAGGTCCGCCGCACCGTCGCCATCCGCGACGGACGAACCAGCAGCGAGGTCCTGCGCCGCACCGTCACCGACGAACACGGTGCGGAAACCGTCAACGAACGCGAATACGTCATGCTCGACCGCACCGGCCGCGTCCAACTCCCCGTCAAATTCCTCGAAGCACTCGGCATGGAACACCGCGTCGCCGTCGACCTCGCAACCGACCACATCGAAATCCGCCCCGACGACCACACCGACAGTTGAGGCCCGACCTCAACCGTCGCCGCCCACCCGCGGGAAGAGGCCGCTGCCCTCGGCGTCCTTCCGGAGGTCGGGCGGCGCGGTCCCGTCGGCGTGCTCGCCGCGGGAGGGAGCGGTGAAGCGGGCGAAGACGAGCAGGGCACCAGCCGCCAGTGCGAGGATGCCCAGTGCGGTCAGGACGCGTAGCCAGGTCAAGGTAGTGCCTCCTGGGGACGGTGCGAGGGAGCGCCGCCGGGGTGTATCGGCAGCTCGGCCCGCACGGTCGAGTGCCCACGGTCGGTCTCTTCCCGCCGTCCGCCGCGCGACAGGTGGTCCGCGCGGGCGCTCGAAGCACCGATAGGGCGCGTCACGCCACCCCGCGCGCCCCCCAGTGCACGGACGGGGCGTGCACGCGCTCCAGCCGGTACGGGCCGGAGCTCGCGAACATCACCGCCTCGCGGACGTCCGGGTGGCTGCGCAGCGGCTCCGCGACCTCATGAGGGAACACATTGTGCCCCTCGACGATCGCCATCCGGCCTCGCCGGCCCGTCACCGTCAGATAGCCCGCCGCATCCAGACTCCCCGGATCACCGGTGTGCGGCCAGCCGTCCCGCAGCCCCCGCGCGGTCAGCTCCGGGTCACGCCTCCCGCTCGGCCATCACGCCAACCCGTGGCCGACGCGAGGAACACGGCGAGGCCCGGCGTACCCACCGGTGCGGTGGGGACCACCGCACTTGTTAGGGTCTTCGGTCGGACACGGACGGGGGAGCGGTGGGCGGCGAGGCGCAGGCGTTGGTGGTGGCGCCGCGGGGGGTGGTGGACCTGCGGGGGAAGGCCGGGACGGGGCTCGTGGTGGCGTACCCGGATGACGCCGTGGTGGTGGTGTCGGGACTGCCCGGGGCGGGCAAGAGCACGCTGCTGCGGCGCTGGGCGGCGGGCGGGGCCGTCTCGACGGTGGATCCGCGTACGGTGCACGAGGCCTGTGAGGCGGTGATGCCCGCGCGCCTGCCGTACGCGGTGTACCGGCCGTGGGCGCGCTTGGAGCACTTCCGGTTGCTGCGCACCTCGGTGCGGCGGGGCGGTCCGCTGCTGGTGCACGACTGCGGCAGCCGCGCCTGGATGCGTCGCTGGCTCGCCCGGGAGGCCGGTCGTCAGGGGCGCGAACTGCACCTTGTGCTGCTCGACGTCGGTGCCGCCACCGCCCTCGACGGCCAGCGGGCCCGCGGGCGGCGCGCCTCGGCCCGGGTCTTCGCCCGCCATCGCCGCGGCCTGGGCCGGTTGTCGGCGGAGTTCACCCGGCACGCGCGGTCCGGTGGGCCGGTGCCGACCCCGGAGGCGGCCTCCGTGCTGCTGCTCGACTCGGTCTCCCGCTCCCGGGCTCAGGCGGTCCGGTTCGGTGGGGCGACCTGAGCAGCTCACCGGCGGCGGGCCAGGCGCTCGGCCTTCGCGTGCCACCAGCCCGGCGGGCTGGGCCCGTTGACGGCGGAGATCGGCTGGTCGGGGTGGAGCCCGAGGGGGCGCAGGGCCTCGGCGTCGATTCGCACGTCGAACCAGCACTGCCAGTGCCCGTCCGGGCCGATGCCGCAGGGCGCGTCGCAGCGGACGGCCTCCGGCGGGAAGGGCATCCAGTCGACGCCCCGGTCACGCAGTCAAGCGCGCACGGCGGCCATGGGCGTCGGGCGGCCGGTGCGGTTCCGGTAGGCGGCGACGCTGATCCACTCGGTCATGACGGCATGATGGCACGGAGCCGTACGGAGTCGGAGGGGGTTGCGAGTGAATGACGGTCGACGAGGAACACGGGGTGCCCGCCGGGGTGTTGGCGGCCGAGCGGCTGCTGACCGCCCCGGGCAGTTCGGCGGTCCTGGCCGTCCGGAAGGCATGAGCGGATGGTGACGATCGACACGCCCCGCCTGGTGCTGCGGCGCTGGCGCGAGGAGGACGTACCGGCGATGGCGGCCGTCAACGCCGACCCCGAGGTGATGCGGTGGATCGGCGACGGGCGGGTCCACACCCCGGAGGAGACCCGCCGGGCCGTCGAGCGGATCGAACGGACCTGGGACACCGAGGGCTTCGGCCTGTTCGCGGTGGAGCTGCGGGAGACCGGTGAACTCGCCGGGTTCACCGGCCTGGCCGTGCCCCTGTTCCTTCCCGAGGTGCTGCCCGCGGTCGAGATCGGCTGGCGGCTCGGCCGGTCGTTCTGGGGCCGGGGCATCGCCACCGAGGCGGCGACGGCGGCACTGCGGTTCGGCTTCGAGACCTGCGGCCGGGACCGGATCGTCAGCATCGCCCGGATCGGCAACACCGCCTCCGAGCGCGTGATGGCCAAGCTCGGCCTGCGGCCCGAGCGGGAGACCACCGTCCCCCGCAACGGCACCGCCGTCCGCGTCTACGAACTGACCCGCGCCGACTACCTGGCCCGCCCACGGTCCTGACGGCCGTGACCGGAAAACCGCTGGCCCGGCGCGTGGTGCGCCTCCTACGCTCGGCGCACCGGAGGAGCGAACGCGGGGGAGCAGGGCAGCAGATGAGCAGGGCCGAGGCCGTACGGGCCGCCAACGCGTTGGGCGAGCGCTGGGTCGGGGAGACCGACCTGGGGAAGGGCGCGGTCCTGATGCCGGCCGGTGTCTGGCCGCTGCTCGGGCTGCTGGCCCCGGCCGGAAGCAGCGCCGTCCGGGGCGAGTTGGCGCAAGCGCTCGGGGTACCGGTCACTGTCGCCGCCGAGCGCGCCCGGGACCTGCTCGGCCTGCTGGGGGACATCCCGGCGGTGCGGTCCGCGCTCGGCGTCTGGAGCGACGACCGGCTGCGGCTGAGCCCGGAGTGGCTGACCTCCGTCCCGGCGGACCTGGTCGGCCGGCTGACGGGTGACACCGAGCGGGACCGGGTTCTGCTGGACACCTGGGCGGCCGAACAGACGGACGGCCAGATCGACACGATGCCGGTCGAGCTGGACCCGGACACCCGCCTGGTGCTGGCCGCGGCGCTCACCGTCCGGACGGAGTGGATCAAGCCGTTCACCGACTACGGCGCCTTCCGGCAGGACGGGTCGGACGGTTGGGGCCGGGCCGTCCACTACCTGACCCGGGCGACGTCTCTGCTGGACCGCGCCGCCCTGCTGGAGACGTCCGCCGGGCCGGTGACCGAGCTGTGGGTGCTCGGGTACGGCGACATCAGCGTCCACCTGCTGCTCGGAGAGCCCGACGCCGCGCCCGGGGACGTGCTGTCCGCCGGGATCGGGGTGCTCTCGCAGCGGCACCGCCGGACGGGCGCCGACCGGCTGCCCGTGGGTGTCGCCGCGCCGGGGCTGACGATCGAGGCGGTACGGCGCCACGAGCCGGAGGACCGCCTGTACGTGAACGTCCCGAAGTTCACCGTCGACGCCGACCACGACCTGATCGCCCGCAGCGAGTTGTTCGGTCTGCGGACGCTCGCCACCCGGTCCGGGACGGAGGACCGGCTGCCCGGCCTCTCGGACGGCCGGCCGCCGCTGTTCGTCAACAGCGCGCGGCAGAAGGCCACCGCGTCCTTCTCCGCCCGCGGGTTCCGGGCCGCGTCGATGACGGCCGTGGGAGCGGGGGCGGGCAGCGCGGGCGGCAACCCGAGGCCGCCGTACCTGCAGCGCTTCGTCCACCTGGGCTTCGACCGCCCGTTCGGCTTCCTGGCCGTCCACCGGCTGTCCGGACTGGTCCTGGCGGCGGGCTGGGTGACCGAGCCGGAGCGGGCCGAGGATCCCTGGGGGCTCGGGTCGGAGGAGGAGGAGGAGTGGGAGGAGTGGGAGCAGGACTGACACGGCGACACAGCCGGGCGGTCGGAGCGCGGGAATCCGGGTAGCGCACCGTAATCGCCCCCGGTGGCGCGCGCGCACTGCGAGACTGGGGTGAGCAGAGTCCGTCAGGGAGAGAGGTCACACCCCGCATGCCCAGCAGCGCTGCCGTCGACAACCCGTGGTTCCGCAGGTTCAATCCGTCCGACTTCGCTCCCGCCCGGATCGTGATCTTCCCGCACGCCGGCGGATCGGCCAGCTACTACATGGAGTACGCCAAGGCGCTCGCGCCGTACGCCGACGTGCTGGCGATCCAGTACCCGGGCCGGCAGAACCGCTTCGCCGAGCCCACGATCGACTCGGTGCCGGAGCTCGCCGAGCAGATCCACCGGGAGCTGCGGCCGTGGGTGGACCGTCCGATCGTCTTCTTCGGGCACAGCATGGGTGCGGCGGTCGCCTTCGAGGTCGCCCGCTGCTTCGCCCGCGACGGCCTGGCGGGGCCGGAGCGGCTGTTCGTGTCCGCCGGCCGGGCGCCCTCGCTGCCCCGGGACACCGCGTTCCACAAGCTGCCGGACGACGGCCTGCTGGAGCAGGTCGTCCGGCTGGGCGGGACGGACGCGCGGATCCTCGACGTGCCGGCCCTGCGCGAGCTGATCATGCCGGCGCTGCGCGCCGACTACACCGCCATCGAGACCTACCGGGCCGCGCCGGACGCCGTCGTCCCCCAGCCGATCACCGCCCTGGTGGGGGAGAGCGACGCCAACGCCACGGTCGAGCAGGCCGCCCAGTGGGAGCGGCACACCAGCGGCGGCTTCAGCCTCCGGGTCTTCCCGGGCGGGCACTTCTTCGTGGCGGAGCAGATCGACGCCGTGGTGCGGCTGCTCACCGCGCACCTGCGCGGCTGAGCCGCCGCCGGGCCCATCCGCCCGCTGCCCCCGACGAGCGGTCCGGGGGAAGGCAGCGGGCGGAAGGCCGGCCACTCTCCGCGAGCGGGCGTCAGGTCGTGTAGTCGGCGTTGAGCTTCACGTACTCCTCGGTGAGGTCGCAGCCGTACACCGTGAACGCGCCGTCGGCGATGCCCAGGTCGATCCGGATGACCACCTCCTCACCGCCCAGGTACGCACGGGCCCGTTCGAGCAGGGCCCCGCTCGGCTCCTCGGGGTACATCGGGAGGTCGTCGAAGCGGATGCTGACGGCCGCCGGATCGATGTCGGTCTCGTCCTCCAGCTTGCCGATGGCCATGGTGACGCGGCCCCAGTTCGGGTCGGCGCCGTGCACGGCAGCCTTGACCAGCGGGGAGTTGACCACGCTCTTGCCGACGCGCTTGGCCTGGGCCGCGTCCCGGGCCCCGGTCACCCGCACCTCGATCAGTTTGGAGGCCCCCTCGCCGTCCGAGGCGATCTCCCGTACGAGGTGCAGTGCGCACTCGTACAGCGCCTGTTCGAAGGCGGGGAGGTCGACCGCTCCGGCGAGCCCGTTGGCGAAGATCGCGGCGGTGTCGCTGGTGGAGGTGTCGGTGTCGATGCTCAGGGCGTTGAACGTCCGGTCCATCACCCGGCGGAACAGGGCGTCGAGTTCGGGGGCCGGGATGTCCGCGTCGGTGAAGAAGAAGGTCAGCAGCGTCGCCATGTTGGGCTCGATCATGCCCACGCCCTTGGCGATGCCGACGAGCACGGCGTCGCCGCAGCGTACGTGGAGGTACTTGGGGCGGGTGTCCGTGGTCATGATCGCCTGGGCCGCGGCCGCGTAGTCGGCCTCCGGGAACGGCCAGGTCATGGCGTCGAGCCCGGCGCGGATGCCGTCCATGGGGTAGGGGCGCCCGATCACGCCGGTGGAGGCGATGACCAGTTCGTCCGGGGCGATGCCGGCGATCTCGGCGACCCGGCGGCGCACCTCCGCGGCGTTCTCCGCGCCGGTGCGGCCGGTGGCGACGTTGGCGTTGCGGGACAGCACGACCATGCCGCGGCTGTGCTGGAGCGCGGCCGCCTCGCGGCTGAGCACGACGCTGGGGCCGGCGAAGCGCGAGCGGGTGAAGACGGCCGCGGAGCGGCACGGGACCTCGGAGATGACCGCCGCGAAGTCGTCCTCGACGTCCTTGAGGCCCATGTTGGTGGTGACGGCCCGGAAGCCCCGGGGCACAGCAGGCTGCATGGTCGATCGATCCCTCTCCGTACGGGTCCCGGTCCGGGTCGCGCAGGACGAATCGAACCACCGGGATGTGAATGAAGTTGCGGAGATCTGAATACATCAATCATCGGTGCGGGGTCAACGCGGATTCCAAATGGCGCTCCAACTCGGACAGAAGAGGGATGCGCACCACCTCCTCGTACAGGTCGGTACTGCATGAGTATGCGGTCTTCCCGGGGGCGCGCCGACTGCGGCCGCCCGGGCGACGCCTGCCGGATTCCTCGCGCCCGGCCCCTGCCCGCGGCCCGGCGGCTGGGCTACTGTGCCGCTTGACGCACCGTGTCCGAGCAGCCGACGGACCGTCAGCAGACCACCGGGAGGCCACCGCATGCGCCGTATCGCCGTCGTCGGAGCGGGCCAGGCCGGCCTGCAGCTCGCGCTCGGGCTGGTGGCCGACGGATGCGAGGTGACGCTGGTCGCCGAACGCACCCCGGAGCAGGTGCGGGGCGGGCGGGTGCTGTCCACCCAGGCCATGTTCGGCCCGGCGCTGCGGATCGAGGCGGCGGCCGGACTGGACCTGTGGGCGGACGAGGCCCCGTCGGTGTCCTCGGTCGACGCCGTGCTGGTCGCGCCGCCGGCCACCCGCGTCCTGGAGTTCACCATGACCCTGGACGAGCCCGGCCGCTCGGTCGACCAGCGGGTCAAGCTGGCCCGTTGGCTGGAACTGCTCGCCGAGCGCGGCGGCCGGGTCGAGTACCGCTCGCTGGACCGGGCCGGGCTGCACGCGCTGGCCCGGCGGCACGAGCTGACCGTGGTCGCGGCCGGGCGCGGCGAGCTGGCCGGGATCTTCGAACGGAACGCCGCCCGCTCACCCTTCGACCGGCCGCAGCGCGCGCTGTCCTGCCTGTACGCGCACGGCGTCGGCTCGCCCGACCCGGCCGCCGGGCCCCGCGCCCGGATGCACGCCCTGCCCGGCCTGGGCGAGCTCTACCTCCAGCCCGCCCTGACCCGCTCCGGCCCCTGCGACATCCTGCTCTGGGAGGCGCTGCCCGGCAGCCCGCTGGACGCCTTCGGCGACGGCCCCGAGGTCGGCGTCCAACTCGACCGGATGCGCGCGCTGTTGGCCGAGTACCTGCCCTGGGAGGCGGAGCTGTGGCGGGACGCCGAGCCGACCGACGCCGGGGCCGGGCTCTGCGGCGCGGTGACCCCGACGGTCCGCCGCCCGGTGGCGGAACTGGGCTCGGGCGTCGACGCCGTGCACGTCCTGGGCCTGGGCGACGCCGTGGTGGTCAACGACCCGATCACCGGCCAGGGCGCCAACGGCGCCGCGCGCGCCGCGGACGCCTACCGGCAGGCGATCCGCGAGCACGGCGACGCCCCGTTCACGGCGGACTGGATGTGCCGCACCGCCGAGCGGTTCTGGCAGCAACACGCCCGACACGCCGTCGAGTTCACGGCCGCCATGCTGACCGTGCCGGACCACCTGCAGGCCGTCTTCGCGGCCGCCGCCGAGCACCCGGCGGTCGCCCGCCGGCTGGCCAACACCTACGCCGAACCGAGCGACCACGCCGCCTGGCTGGCCACCCCCGAGCTGACCTCCGCCTACCTCGCCACCATCGGGCGTTAGGGGTCCGACGCGGACCCCACCCTCGCCTCGGCGGGCGTCAGGGGTCCGACGCGGACCCCACTTGCCCCCGGCCCGCCCCCGGGACGACGCTGGAGGGGGACGGCAACGGGTGCGGGAGGCGTCGCTCGTGGACGATCGTGACCCCGCGAGGCGGTCCGAGCGCGGCCACCGGAGCGTGCCGCACACGGCGGACCTGCGGGTGGAGGCATGGGCGCCGACGGCCGAGGGCTGCATCGGCGAGCTGGTGCACGCCGTCGTCGGCAGCTTCGCCGACCTGTCCGGCGCCCGGATCGTCGGCGAGCGCGCCTGCACCGTGCTCGCGGTGAGCGACCCGGACCTGCTCGCGGGCGTCCTGGAGGAGGTCATCTACCGGATGGACGCCGACGGCGAACTGCCCGCCGAGCTCGCCCTCGGGCCGATCCACGGCCTGGACGGCGCCCGCAGCGTGGAAGTGCGCTTCCGGATGGCCGACACCTCGACCGCCGCCCTGGTCGGCGCCGTGCCGAAGGCCGTCTCGCTGCACGGCCTGGAGCTGGGCGGGGCACCGGGCGGCTGGACCTGCGCCGCCACCGTGGACGTCTGAGGCGCGCGCCGAGCGAGCGGGGTGAGCGAGGTGGAGATCGTACTGGCCGAGGCGGGCCGCCACCGCTGGCGGATCGAGCCGCGCCCGCCGATGCGGGTGCCGGGCGTGGTCTTCGCGAACGGCGCGCTGCTGCCGCAGGCCGCCGGGGACCGCGCGCTGGAGCAGGTCGCGAACGTGGCGACGCTGCCCGGGATCGTCCGCGCCTCCTACGCGATGCCCGACGTGCACTGGGGCTACGGCTTCCCGATCGGCGGAGTCGCCGCCACCGACGTCGAGCGGGGCGGGGTGGTCTCGCCGGGCGGGGTCGGCTTCGACATCTCCTGCGGGGTCCGGCTGCTGGCCGCCGGGGTGGACCGGGACGAGCTCGACGCCGAACGGATCCGCCGTCTGATGGACCTGCTGGACCGCACCGTCCCGCGCGGGCTCGGCCGCGGCGGGCTGTGGCACCTGTCCGGGCCGGAGGAACTGGACGAGCTGCTGCTCGGCGGCGCCCGCTACGCCGTCGAGCACGGCCACGGCGTGCCGCGCGACCTGGAGCGCTGCGAGGACCGCGGGGTGCTGGCCGGCGCGGCCCCCGGCGAGGTGAGCACCCGGGCCGTCGAACGGGGCCTGCAACAGGTCGGCAGCCTCGGCTCGGCCAACCACTTCCTGGAGGTGCAGGCCGTCGACCGGGTGCAGGACCCGGAGACCGCCGCCGCCTTCGGACTGCGGACGGGCCAGGTCTGCGTCATGATCCACTGCGGCTCGCGCGGTCTCGGCCACCAGATCTGCACCGACCACGTCCGGGCCATGGACCGCGAACTGCACCGCTACCGGATCGAGCTCCCGGACCGCCAGCTCGCCTGCACCCCGGTCGACTCCCCGCGCGGCCGCGCCTACCTCGGCGCCATGACCGCCGCGGCCAACTACGGGCGGGCCAACCGGCAGCTGCTCTCCGAAGCCGCCCGGCGCGCCTTCGCCACCGCCCTCGGCGTCGGACTGGAGCTGGTCTACGACGTCTCGCACAACCTCGCCAAGCTGGAGACCCACGAGGTGGACGGCGAGGCACGGAAGCTCTGCGTCCACCGCAAGGGCGCCACCCGCGCCCTGCCGCCCGGCGACCCGGACCTGCCCGCCGACCTGGCCGCGGCCGGGCAGCCGGTGCTGGTGCCGGGGACCATGGGCACCGCCTCGTACGTCATGGTCGGCCTGCCCGGCAACGAGGCCTTCCGCTCCGCCTGCCACGGCGCCGGCCGGGTGTGGAGCCGCCACCAGGCGCTGCGCACGGTGCGCGGCGAGCACCTCAAGGGCGAACTGGAGGCGCGCGGCATCGCCGTCCGGCCCGCCTCGATGCGGGCCCTGGCCGAGGAGACGCCCGAGGCGTACAAGGACGTGGACGCGGTGGCCGCCGTCACCGAGGCCGCCGGACTGGCCCGGCAGGTCGCCCGGTTGATCCCGCTGGGGGTCTGCAAGGGATGAGCCGCCGGGACGGCCGCCCCGGTCCCCAGTCGCCACACACGCCCCGGGAACACCGCTTGCCGCAGCCCGGGGGCGCGGCCGGTTTCGCCGTTCCCCAGCGTGTCGGGCGACAACCCCCGGTGGATCGGGCCAGGGTGAGCGGGACCTGACCGCCCGCCCGAAGGCCGAGGCACCCCGATGCACCGTGACCTGGCGCCCGGAGCCGCCGCGCCGGAAGGGTGGCCCGATCCCCGCCGCAGGCTGCCGCGCACCGACGCCGTGCTGGCCGATCCCCGGCTCGCCGAGGCCGCCGGGCGCCTCGGGCGTCCGCTCGTCAAGGCGGCCGTCGTCGAGGCCCAGGAGCGGGCCAGGCGCGGGGAGATCGGACCGGCCGAGGTCGCCGAGGAGGCCGTCCGGGCGCTGCCGCCGACGGCCTCCGCGCTGCGCCCGGTGCTCAACGCCACCGGGGTGCTGCTGCACACCAACCTCGGCCGGGCCGCCCTGTCCGAGGCGGCCCGGCAGGCGGTGCTGGCCGCCGCCGGTGCCACGGACGTCGAGTTCGACCTCGCCTCCGGCGACCGCGCCCCACGCGGCCGTTCGACCGTACGGGCCCTGCTCGACCGGGTCCCCGCCGCGCAGGCCGCGCACCTGGTGAACAACGGCGCCGCCGCCCTGGTCCTGGCCGCCACCGCGCTCGCCCAGGGCCGCGAGATCATCGTCAGCAGGGGCGAACTGGTCGAGATCGGCGACGGGTTCCGCCTGCCGGACCTGCTCGCCTCGACGGGCGCGCGGCTGCGCGAGGTCGGCACGACCAACCGGACGACCACCGCCGACTACGCCGCCGCCGTCGGGGAGTCCACCGGCTTCATCCTCCGGGTCCACCCGTCGAACTTCCGCATCACCGGCTTCACCGGCGCCCCCGAACTCGCCGAACTCGCCGCGCTCGGGCCGCCGTTGGTCGCCGACATCGGCTCGGGTCTGCTCCGGCGCGAGCCGCTGCTGCCCGACGAGCCGGACGCCGAGGGCTGGCTGCGGGCCGGCGCGGACCTGGTCACCGCCAGCGGCGACAAACTGCTCGGCGGCCCGCAGTGCGGCCTGCTGCTGGGCCGCGCGGACCTCGTCCGCACCCTCGCCCGGCACCCGCTGGCGCGCGCCCTGAGGGTGGACAAGCTGACCCTGGCCGCACTGGAGGCCACGGTCAACTCGCCTGAAACGCCGACGAGTTCAGCTCTGCACGTCGAGGTGCGGGAGCTGCGCGAACGGGCCGGGCGACTGGCCGCGGCGCTGGCAGCCGAGGGCATCCCGGCCCGGGCGGTCGACAGCCCCGCCGTGGTCGGCGGCGGCGGGGCGCCCGGGGTGGTCCTGCCCAGCGCCGCCGTGGCCCTGCCGGAGGCGTACGCCGCCCCGCTCCGGCAGGGGCCGACACCGGTGGTCGGCCGGACCGCCGACGGCTCCTGCCTGCTCGACCTGCGCACGGTGCCGGCGCCGGCCGACGCCGAACTCGCCGCAGCCGTCCGCCTGGCCGCCGAGGAGCTGGCCCGACCGTGAGCACGACCCCGCCCCGCACCCGGCCACCCGCCCCGCACCCGCCCCGCACCCGGCCACCCGCCCCGCACCCGGCCACCCGCCCCGCACCCGCCCACCCGCCCGGAGCCCGAATGCACGTGATCGCCACCGCCGGGCACGTCGACCACGGGAAGTCGGCCCTGGTAAGGGCACTCACCGGGATGGAGCCGGACCGGTGGCCCGAGGAGCGGCGCCGGGGAATGACGATCGACCTCGGCTTCGTCTGGACCGCGCTCCCCGGCGCCGGGCACGTCGCCTTCGTCGACGTGCCCGGCCACGAGCGGCTGGTGGCCACCATGCTGGCCGGGGTCGGGCCCGTCCCCGCCGTGCTGTTCGTCGTGGCGGCGGACCAGGGCTGGCAGGCGCAGTCCGCGGAACACCTCGCCGTGCTCGACGCACTGCGGGTGCGCCACGGCCTGCTCGCCGTCACCCGCAGCGACCTGGCCGACCCGGCCCCGACCCGGGAGGAGGCGCTCGCCCGGCTGGCCCGCAGCTCGCTGGGCCGGGTCGAGGCGGTGGCCGTCAGCTCGGTGACCGGCGCGGGGCTGCCGGAGCTGCGCGCCGCCCTGGTCCGGCTGACGGCCCGGCTGCCCGCTCCCGACCCGGCCGCCGACGTCCGGCTGTGGGTCGACCGCACCTTCACCGTCCGGGGCCACGGCACCGTCGTCACCGGCACGCTCGCGGCCGGCGCGATCGCCGTCGGCGACCGACTGCTCGCCGTCGGCGGATCCGCGGCCGCACAGCCCGCCGAGGGCGAACCGCTGCGGGTACGCGGCCTGGAGAGCCTCAAGTGCCCGCTGGCCGAAGTCGCCGCGACCGCCCGGGTGGCGGTCAACGTGCACGGCCCCGCCGCCGCCGGGCTGCGGCGCGGCAGCGCCCTGCTGGCCCCCGGCCGCTGGCTCACCACCGACACCGTGGACGTCCGCCTGCGCGGCGACCCGGCCGCCGACCTGCCGCGCCGGCTCACCCTGCACCTCGGCTCGGCCGCCGTTCCGGCGACCGTCCGCCCCCTCGGCCCGGACACCGCCCGGCTCACCCTGGCCGCGCGCCTCCCGCTGCGGATCGACGACACCGCCCTGCTCCGCGACCCCGGCCTGCACCGGATCGCCGCGGCGGCCACCGTCCTCGACGTCCGCCCGCCCGCCTTCACCCGCCGGGGCGCGGCGGCCCGCCACGCCCACGAACTCGAAGGACGGCGCGGCGCACCCGACCCGGCCGCCGAACTCCGCCGACGCGGCCTGATCCGCCGCCCCGAGTTCACCGCGATGGGCCTCACCCCGCCCCAGGAGCCCGTCACCGGGGACTGGCTGTGCGACCCGGGCCGGTGGGCGCACCTCCGACGCCGCCTCCGTGAGGCCGTCGAACGCCACGCGGCCGAGCGGCCGACCGATCCCGGCCTGCCCGTCGAAGCGGCCCGCCGACTGCTCGACCTGCCCGACCGCGCCCTCGTCACCGCCCTGCTGCGGGGAACGGACGGCCGACTGGAGCAGCGTGAAGGACGGCTCTACGGCAGCGTCACCGGCCCCGCCCTGCCGCCCGCCGTCCAGGAGGTGCGGGCCCGCCTCGCCGCCCACCCCTTCCGCGCCCCCGAGGCGGACGAGCTCGCGGCCCTCGGCCTGACTCCCAAGCTGCTGGCCGCCGCGGCCGCCGCCGGCGCCCTGTTGCGGCTGCCCGACGGCATCGTGCTGCTCCCGGACGCCGACTGCCGCGCCGCCGCCGAACTCGCCCGCCTGGCACAGCCGTTCACCACCAGCGACGCCAGGATCGCCCTCGACAGCACCCGGCGGGTGGTCATCCCGCTGCTGGAGCACCTGGACCGGCGCGGCTGGACGGAACGCGTCGACCCCACCCACCGCCGCCTCACCCCGGCGGCCCGTGGCGGAGGCGGACGGGAATCGAACCCGCCTGCCCGAGATCCTCGGACACCTCGGTTTTGAAGACCGGGAGGGCCACCAGGCACCCACACGCCTCCCCACCACCGCCCCATGGAAGCGGCCCGGCCGCCCCCGGATCAACCCGCCACACCGCACGGAGGAGACGCCATGACCACCGGCACCCCGATCCGCCTCACCGGCTACGCCCACGGCGGCGGCTGCGCCTGCAAGATCCCGCCGGGCGAACTGGAGGCCGCGCTGGCCGGCCTCCTCCCGCCGCAGGGCGGCCCCGGCGCGGCCGAGCTGCTGGTCGGCCCGGAGAGCGGGGACGACGCCGCCGCCGTCCTCCTCCCGGACGGGGACACGGCCGTGATCGCCACCGCCGACTTCTTCACCCCGGTCGTCGACGACCCCTACGACTGGGGCCGGATCGCCGCCGCCAACGCGCTCTCCGACGTCTACGCGATGGGCGGCCGCCCGCTGGTCGCCGTCAACCTGCTCGCCTGGCCGCGCGAGGTGCTGCCCTTCGAACTGGCCCGGGAGGTGATGCGCGGCGGCCTCGCCGTCGCCCGGCAGGCCGGCTGCCACGTCGGCGGCGGCCACAGCATCGACGACCCCGAGCCCAAGTACGGCATGGCCGTCACCGGCGTCGCCGACCCGGCCCGCCTGCTGCGCAACGACGCCGGCCGCCCCGGCCTGCCGCTGTCGCTCAGCAAGCCGCTCGGCACCGGCGTGCTGAACAACCGGCACAAGGCGACCGGCGAGCGCTTTCCGGAGGCCGTCGAGCTGATGGCCGCGCTGAACCGCGACGCGGCGCGCGCCGCGATGGACGCCGGGGCCCGCTGCGCCACCGACGTCACCGGCTTCGGGCTGCTCGGCCACCTGTACAAGCTGGCCCGCGCCTCGGGCGTGACGGCCGTGGTCGACGCGGCGGCGGTGCCCTACCTGGCCGGGGCCCGGGAGGCGGTGCGGGACGGCTTCGTCAGCGGCGGAACGCGCCGCAACCTCGACTGGGTGGCGCCGCACACCGACTTCGGCCGGGCCGGCGAGGAGGAGCGGCTGCTGCTGGCCGACGCCCAGACCTCCGGCGGGCTGCTGGTCGCGGGCGAGCTCCCGGGCGCACCGGTGATCGGCGAACTCGTGCCGCGCGGCGAGCACACCCTCGTCGTGCGGTAGTCACGCCTCCGTACCCGTCCGGTCGGTGATGCCCGCGCGGCGGCAGTACTCGCGGACCAGCTCCACCGAGGCCGGGCCGCGCGGCCGCCGCCCGGGCCGGATGTCGCAGGCGAGCGCCTTGGCCTCCTGGATGTGGGTGTTGGGGTCCAGCGACAGGTGCAGCAGCTCGTTCGCCGCGTCGCCGGTGGTGTAGCCGTTCGGCCCCCAGTGGTAGGGCAGCCCGACCTGGTACAGGGTGCGGCCGTGCACGGTCAGCGGCATCATCCGGTCCGTCACCAGGACCCGTGCCTCGATCACGCCGCGGGCCGTCACCACGGTGGCCCAGCCCAGGTGTTCCAGCCCGCGCTCGGCGGCGAGCTGCGGGGAGACCTCGCAGAACATCGCGGGCTGGAGCTCGGCGAGGTAGGGCTGCCAGCGCGTCATGCCGCCCGCCGTGTGGTGCTCGGTGAGCCGGTAGGTGGTGGCGACGTACGGGAAGACCTCGGAGCCCGGTTCGGCGCCGCTCGGCTGGTACCGGTTGTCCGGCAACGAGGGCAGCAAGTGGCGTACCGGATTGCGCTGTTGGCCGTACAGGAGGTTGTCGAACGGGGAGTCCTGGGGCTCGTAGTGGGTGGGCAGCGGGCCGTCGGTCAGCCCGGCCGGGACGAACAGCCAGCCCTTGCCGTCGGCCTGCATGACGAACGCGTCGTCGCCGGCGAGGGCCTCGGCGGCGCGGGCCCCGGCCGGGGGGCGGTGGCCGGGGGGCGTCTCGGCGGGGAAGTCCGGGACGTCGTGCCCGGTCCAGCGGGAGTGCTCGGAGTCCCACCACACCAGGGCCTTGCGCTCGCTCCACGGCCGGCCGTCCCGGTCGGCCGACGCCCGGTTGTAGAGGATGCGGCGGTTCGCGGGCCAGGCCCAGCCCCACTCGTTGGCGACCCAGTCCTGCTCCCGGCCGGGCTTGCGACGGGCCGCCTGGTTGACGCCGTCGGCGTACACGCCGCAGTAGATCCAGCAGCCGCACTCGGTGGAGCCGTCGTCCTTCAACTGGGTGTACGAGGAGAGCGGACGCCCCTCGGCGTCCCGGCCGTTGATCTCGGCGAGGACGGCCTCGGCGTCCGGCTCGTCGAGCCGGCCCCGGGTGGGGTAGTCCCAGGTGAGGTCGAGCACCGGGCGGTCCATCTCGTCGGTGGAGGCGGCGAGCCTGCGCCGGATGATCCGGCCCAGGTGGTAGGTGAACCACAGGTCGCTGCGCGCCTCCCCGGCCGGCTCCACGGCGGTGTGGTGCCACTGGAGCATCCGCTGGGTGTTGGTGAAGCTGCCGTCCTTCTCGGTGTGCGCCGCGGCCGGGAGGAAGAAGACCTCGGTGTCGATGTCCTCGGTCCGCAGCTCGCCGGTCTCGATCTCCGGGCCGTCCTTCCACCAGGTGGCGCTCTCGATCAGCGAGAAGTCGCGCACCACCAGCCACTTGAGGCCGGCCATGCCGAGCCGCTGCAGCTTGGTGGCCGCCGAGCCGACCGCCGGGTTCTCGCCGAACAGGAAGTAGCCCTCGCAGGAGCCCTCCCGCTGGGCCAGCACCGTCTCGTAGGTGCTGTGCGAGCCGGTCAGCCGGGGCAGGTAGTCGAAGCAGTAGTCGTTGTCCGCCCGCGCGGCCTCACCCCAGTACGACTTCAGCAGGCTGACCAGGTAGGAGCGCATCCCGCCCCAGAAGCCCTTGTGGGCGGCCTCCGCCTCGACGAAGGTGTCGAGCGTCTCGTCGGCGTGGGCGTAGGGCATCGGGATGTAGCCCGGCAGCAGGTTGAACAGCGTCGGGATGTCGGTGGAGCCCTGGATGGACGCGTGCCCGCGCAGGGCCAGAATGCCGCCGCCCGGGCGGCCGATGTTGCCGAGCAGCAGCTGCAGCACGGCGGCCGTGCGGATGTACTGCACGCCGACGGTGTGCTGGGTCCAGCCGACCGCGTACGCGAGCGCGGTGGTGCGCTCCCGCCCGGAGTTCTCCGTGACCAGCTCGCAGACCTGCCGGAAGACGTCCTGTGGTACGCCGCAGATCCGCTCCACCAGCTCGGGCGTGTAGCGCGCGTAGTGCCGCTTGAGCACCTGGAAGACGCACCGGGGGTGGTTCAGCGACTCGTCGCGGCGCGGCTCCTCCTCGCCGATCGCGGCGCCGCCCGAGCCGTGCGTCTCGCCCCGGCCCGTCTCGGAGGTGCGCCGGTCGTACTGCTGGTCGCGCGTCCCGGAGGCGGCCTGGACGTCGAGGCCCTCGTACTGCCAGGTCTCGGGGTCATAGGTGCGGCCCTCGCGGTCCAGGCCGGAGAACACGCCGTCGAGGTCCTCGGTGTCGCGGAAGTCGTCCCGCAGCAGTACCGGCGCGTTGGTGAACGCGACGACGTACTCGCGGAAGTACTTCTCCTGCTGGAGGACGTGGTTGACGATGCCGCCGAGGAAGGCGATGTCACTGCCCGCGCGCAGCGGCACGTGCAGGTCCGCCAGGGCGCTGGTCCTGGTGAACCGCGGGTCGACGTGGATGACCTTGGCCCCGCGCGCCTTGGCCTCCATCACCCACTGGAAGCCCACCGGGTGGCACTCGGCCATGTTGGAGCCCTGGATGACGATGCAGTCGGCGTGCTGCAGGTCCTGCTGGAAGGACGTGGCGCCGCCGCGGCCGAACGAGGTCCCCAGACCGGGGACGGTGGAGGAGTGTCAAATACGGGCCTGGTTCTCGATCTGCACCGCGCCGAGCGCGGTGAACAGCTTCTTGATCAGGTAGTTCTCCTCGTTGTCCAGGGTCGCGCCGCCCAGGCTCGCGAAGCCCAGGGTGCGGCGGGTGCGGACCCCGTCGACCTCCCACTGCCAGCCGTTGCGCCGGGAGGCGATCACCCGGTCGGCGATCATCTCCATCGCGGTGTCCAGCGGCAGCGGCTCCCACCCGGTGCCGTGCGGGCGGCGGTACAGCACCCGGTACTCGCGGGCCGGGCCGGTGGTCAGCTGGAGGCTGGCCGAACCCTTGGGGCAGAGGCGGCCGCGCGAGACCGGCGAATCCGGGTCGCCCTCGATCTGGGTGACCCTGCCGTCCTCGACGTAGACGTCCTGGCCGCAGCCGACCGCGCAGTACGGGCAGACGGACTTGACCACCTCGTCCGCCGTGCCGGTGCGGGGCGTCAGGTGCTCGCTGCGGGCGCTCTTGGCCGCCTCGCCGCGGCCCAGCGGGTCCGTGCCGGTCAGCTGGCGGTAGACCGGCCAGGAGTCGATCCAGGTCCGTACACCCACGGCGGAACCTCCTCGTGCCGGGCGGCGCCGCGATCGCGGGCCGCCGTTCCCATCATCGTCGCGGCGCGCTCAGCCCGCAGGCCGGGCCGCCAGCCGCTCCCGCTGGGGGAGCACCGTGTACTTCGGGTCCTCGGCGGAGCGGACCCCGCCCAGGAAGATCCCGAACCGCAGGGCGGCCGACCCGGCCAGCAGCGCCGCCCCCGCGGCCGCCGCCACCCGGCGGTCCCGGTGCCCGGCCGCCAGCGCGAGCGCCGCCCCGGCCCCGGTCAGCAGCTCCGCCGCCCGCATCAGACGGCCCGCCCGGCCGGTGTGCAGCGGCTCGGCGCTCAGACCCATCCGGCCGGTCATCACCCGGGTGGCGCCGAGTTCGAGCGCGGCGCCGAAGGCGGCGGCGCGCCGGGCCGGGCCGTTCTGCGCGAGGGGCGCGGTCAGCAGGCCGAGGCCCGCCGCGGCGGACACGGCCGAGCCGCCGAACGCGAACGGCAGCTCGCGATGGCCGTCGTGCCAGCTCGGCACGGCGGTGTCGGCGATCAGGACGGCCGTGTAGGTGCAGACGCCCGTGCCCAGCAGGGCGGCGCCGGCCCCGGCGGCCGTGCCGAGCCGCGGCAGCCTGCCGGTCACCGTGCTCGCGGCGGCGGCAGCGGCGAGCGGCACGTACCCGGCGAGCAGCCAGGAGCCCACGCTCATCGGCGAGGTCGGCTTGACGACGCGCAGCATGTTGACGAAGCGCCCCGGGCGGCCGAGGTCGTGGACCAGCGCCACCAGCGACAGCCCGATCGCGCCGAAGGCGCCCACCCGCAGGGGGCGCGCCAGCTTCGGGCAGCCGCAGGCCCCGGCACCGGCGGCCAGCGCGGAGGAGCCGCCCGCGAGCCCGCCGAGGAACAGGTAGCCGGCGATGTCGAGCGGCTTCCAGACGGGCTTCTTGAGCACCGGGCGGCCGTAGTACGAGTCGAACTCGGCCGGGGGAACCATGGCCCGCTCCCTGCAGCCACGCCCGCCGCCGCCGCGCCCGCCGCCGCCGCGCCCGCCGCCGCCGCGCCCGCCGCCGGCGTGCGCGGGCCGGCTCACCGCGGCCTCCGCAGGCAGCACGCCGCCACTCCGGCGGCGACCGTGACGGCGGCGACGGCGGCCCGGCGCCACATGGCGGGCAGGTCCCGGGTGGTCACCACCGGGTCCGGCGGCAGGCCGTAGACCTCGGGTTCGTCCAGCAGCAGGAAGAACGCCCCCGCGCCGTCCACGCCGTCCCGCGGGTCCGCGCCGTACAGCCGGGCCTTCGGGTTGCCGGACTCCTGGAGCGTCCGGACCCGCTCGGCGGCCCGTTCGCGCAGCTTGTCGAGCGGCCCGAACTGGATCGAGTCGGTGGGACAGGCCTTGGCGCAGGCCGGTTCCTGCCCGGCGCCCAGACGGTCGTAGCACATCGTGCACTTCCACACCCGGCCGTCGGCGGGCCGCTGGTCGATGACGCCGAACGGGCAGGCGGGCACGCAGTAGCCGCAGCCGTTGCAGATGTCCTCCTGGACGACGACGGTGCCGAACTCGGTGCGGAACAGCGCGCCGGTCGGGCAGACGTCGAGGCAGCCCGCACTGGTGCAGTGCTTGCACACGTCGGAGGACATCAGCCAGCGCAGCTCGGTGCGCCCGTCGGGGGCGACCGGCGCGATCGTGCCCGGGGCCCGGGCCGGATCGTCCAGCCGGGCGGCCTCGGCGAACACGTCGACCCGGCTGTGGTCGGGTGTCGTCCAGTCGCCGCCGGGGGGCCTGGACTGCTCGACGAACGCGACGTGGCGCCAGGAGTCGGCGCCGAGACCCCGGGTGTTGTCGTACGACATCCCGGTCAGTTCGAGGCCGCGCTCGGGGACGGCGTTCCACTCCTTGCACGCCACCTCGCAGGCCTTGCAGCCGATGCACACCGAGGTGTCGGTGAAGAACCCGACCCTCGGCGGCTGCTCCGATCGCTGCTCCACAGCCGGTCTCCTTCCGCGGAGGGGAGCGGACCCGCCGCCCCGCCTCCCACCCAACCGCTCCGGACGCGCCCCCGCGACCCGGCCGCACAGCCCGCCCCCGCCCCCGCCTCAGCCTCAGCCCCCGCCTCAGCCTCGGCCGAGGTCGAAGGCGGTGGGGCCGTGCCCCGCCCAGACGGTGCGGGAGGCCTGCTCGGGGTAGCGGACGGTCTCCGAGCGGGCGCCCAGGACCCGGGTGAGCTGACGCTCCGGCTCGTGGGCGGCCCACCCGGGCTCGCCGGTGGTGACGAACCGTACCCAGGCCCCCCGCAGCTCCCGGGACAGCTCGACGGCTTCCGGGGCGGGCGGGTCCCCGAGGAAGTGCCGGCCCATCGGGCTGCCCAGGCTGCCGAAGGCCAGCGGGACGTCCAGGCCGTGGCAGGCGCCGAAGACCCCGCCCATGGCGGGGGCCGGGTAGGCGAGTTCGAAGAGGTACGAGGTGCCGCCGGCCGCCGTGTTGCCCTCGGCGAGGTGGAGCGAGGGCATCCGGAACAGGGCGTCGGAGAAGACGGCTTCGACCAGGTCCCCGGGCGTGGCGCCGGGGAGGGCGGCGCGGTAGGCGTCCGGACCGTCCGGGCCCGGGGCGAGCAGGTCCAGGGCGGTACGGGCGTCCTCCTCGGTGAAGGCGCCGTGCCGGCCGGCGAGGACGGCGAACAGCCGGAACTCGTCGCGGGTGTGGCCGACCAGTAGCTCGGTGCCGTCGGCCCGTCCGGCGGCCAGGGCGGCCCAGGGCTCCTCGGTGAGGACCTCGCCGTCGACCACCGGGACGGTGGCGACGCCGGTGTGGGCGAGCCGCCCCCAGCGCGCCAGGTGCCCGGGGAGTTCGGTGTCGAGGTCGGTGACGGCCTTCGCCAGGCGCCCGGGGTCGACCCCGGCGAGGGCGGCGGCGGTGGGGGCCGTGCCGAGCCGCTCCGCCAGGGCGGCGGTGATCTCGGCGGCCAGCGCCGGGGTGGCCAGGTTGGCCCCGACGCTGTGGGCGATCGCCCGCCGGAACAGACCGCGGGCCCGGGGCATCGTCAGCAGCGCCGCGACCGAGGAGGCCCCGGCCGACTGGCCGGCGATCGTCACCTGTTCGGGATCGCCGCCGAACGCGGCGATGTTGTGCCGCACCCATTCCAGGGCGGCGACCTGGTCGAGGAAGGCGCGGTTGGCCGGGGCGCCCTCGATGAGCGCGAAACCCTCCGCGCCCACCCGGTAGTTGACGGTCACCACGACGATTCCGGCCCGGGCGAGCTCGACCGGGTCGTACAGCGGGTCGCCCGAGGTGCCCGAGATGAATCCGCCGCCGTGGATCCAGACCAGCACCGGCAGCCCGGCCCGGTCCTGGTGCGGGGTGCAGACGTTGAGCGTCAGCCAGTCCGTGCCGGGCGCCGGCTCGACGGGCATCGGCCCGGACTGGGGGACGACGGGGCCGAACTCGAAGGCCTCGCGGACGCCGTCCCAGCGCTCGGGCGGGGCGGGGGCGGCGAAGCGGAGCGGTCCGACCGGCGGGCGGGCGTACGGGAGGCCGCGGAAGACGGCGAGTCCGCGGTCCACCAGGCCGCGGACGGCTCCTTCGGTGGTGTGGGCGACGGGCGGTACGAGCATCTGGACACTCCATCCCTCGGATGCCCTCAGCGTTGTCGGTCAAGTGTATTATGTCAAGCGTATTGGAAAAGCCGGGGATGTCCGAGGAGTGCCGCGCCGATGCCCAAGCAGGTGGACCACCAGGAGCGCCGCGAGGCCATCGCCCGGGCGCTGTGGCGGGTCGTGGAGCAGCGCGGCGCCACCCAGCTGACGCTGCGCGAGGTCGCCCGGGAGGCGGGGATCTCGCTCGGGCAGCTGCAGCACTACTTCGGCTCCCGGGCCGAACTGCTCGGCTTCGCGATGGACCTGGCCGGCGAGCAGAGCGCGCGGCGGGTCGGCCGGGCGCTGGCGGAACTGGGCGAACGGCCGCACCCGCGCGCGGTGTTGCGGGCGATGCTGGTCGAACTGCTGCCGCTGCACGCCGGTTCACGGGTGACCAGCCGGATGAGCGCCGCCTACGTGCTGGAGGCGCTGCACGACGAGGAGGTCCACGCGCGGGCGCGGAGCGGCCTGGTGCAGGGGCGCGCCGCGGTGGAGCGGGTGGTCCGGCAGGCGGTCGCGGACGGGCTGGTCGCGGCGGACCGCGACCCGGTGGTGGAGACGGACCTGCTGCTCGCGCTCACCGGGTTCACCACCCTGCTGGAACTGGGCGTGGTCGAGCCGGCCGCCGTGCTCACCGCCGTCGACCGGCACCTGGACGGGCTGTTCGCGGGGGAGGGCGGGGCGGCCGGCCGGTGACGGCGTGGCAGGCTGGGCGGGCACCGCCGCCCGGATCCGTACGACGCCGGGCGCGCACGACGCAGGACCCGCACGACGCACGACCCGCACGACGCAAGGCCCGTACGAGGCCGGACCCTCAACCAGGAGCACCCGCATGGACCGACCCGCCGCCCTCCGCCTCGACGCCAACGCCTCCGGGCACCCGGCGGGCATCCTCGACGCCGCAGAGCAGGCCGAACGCCGGGGCATGGACCGGCTGGTGGTCGCCGAGACCGCGTACGACCCCTTCCTCCAGCTCGCCCGGGCCGCCGACCGGACCGAGTCGATCGAGCTGGCCACCGGCATCGCGGTGGCCTTCGCCCGCACCCCGATGACCCTGGCCTACCAGGCCTGGGGGCTGCACGCGGCCTCCGGTGGGCGGGCCGTCATCGGGCTGGGTTCGCAGGTCAAGCCGCACATCGAGAAGCGCTTCGGGATGCCCTGGGACCGCCCGGCGGCCCGGATGCGCGAGTACGTGCACGCGGTGCGGGCGATCTGGCACAGCTGGCAGACCGGTGAACGGCTGCGCTTCCGGGGCGAGTTCTACACCCACACGGTGATGACGCCGGTCTTCTCGCCCGACCCGGTCCCGGCCGGGGTGCCCCGGATCCTGCTGGCCGGCGTCGGTCCGCTGATGACCCGCACCGCCGGGGCGGTGGCCGACGGCTTCCTCGGCCACCCGTTCTCCTCCACCGCCTACCTGGCCGAGCAGGTGCTGCCCGGGCTGACGGCGGCGCGTCGGCAGGCGGAGGCCGAGGGCGCCGAGTGGACCGGGCGGCCGTTCGAGATCGTCGGCAACGTGCTCACCGCCGTCGGCCGCACCGAGGAGGAGCTGGCGGCCAACAGGGCCGGGGTGCGGGAGCGGCTCGCGTTCTACGCCTCCACCCCGGCCTACCGGCCGGTGCTGGCGCAGCACGGCTGGGAGGACCTCCAGGAGGAGCTGCACACCCACTCGGTGCGCGGGCGCTGGGCGGAGATGACGGCGCTGATCTCCGACGAGGTGTTCGACGCCTTCGCGGTGTCCGGCACGGTGGAGGAGGCGGCGCGGGAGATCCACCGCCGGTACGCGGGGCTGGTCACCCGGCTGTCCGTCAACCTGCCGGAGGACGCGGACCGGACGCTCGGCCTGGACGTGCTGGCGGCGGTGCGCGCGCTGGGCTGAGCGGAAGCACCCCGGCGGCCTGGGGCTGACAATCGCTAGGCTGCGCCGACATGGATGCGGAAGACGCCGAAGCGCTGCGACACCTCCACGACGCCGGGGACTACAGGCGGCTCGCCGAACGGACCTCGGACCCGGACGTGCTGCGCCGACTGGCCCTGGGGGAGTACTCGTTCGTCTGGCATGCGATCGCCAGGAACGCCGCCGCACCCGCCGATCTGCTCGTCCCGCTCGCCGCCCGGCGGCACAGCACCTGGAACGACAACTGCCTGCTCCGGCTGGTCGCCGCCCACCCCGCCCTGACCGGTGCCGAGTTGGACGGCCTGGTGCCGTTGCTGGCCGCACGCCTGGAGGAGGGCGAGCGCCCGTACGCGGCGGTCCTGGAACTGGCCCGGCGGCCGGAGCCGGCCGCCGGGCCACTGCGCCGGCTGGGGCGCCTGCCCGGGGCCTCGGCCCGCTTCCGCAGGGGGATCGACCGGGCGCTGGCGGCGCGGCCGGTTCGCTGAGCGGCCCCGGTACCTCAGGCGCTGGGCACCGGGGGGACGGCGCGGCGCTCGCGCAGGGTGCGCAGCATGCGGCGGGTGACGCGGGTGGCGACCGGCGGGAGGAGGTCCAGGGCCAGGCGGCGCGGGGTGGAGCGGACCTGTGCGGGTGACTTGACCTGGTAGTTGAGCCGCAGCACGCGGTGGCCGGCGATGGTGTCCTCGTCGACGGTGTAGTCCTCGGCCCGCCAGTCGCGCTCCAGCAGGGTCCGGCGGGCGGCTTCGGCGTCGCCCCAGGTGCCGTAGAACTTCATCGGGGTGAGCAGCACCGGCCGCAGCCCGCCGGTGAACACCGCCTCCCACACCGCCGCGGAGACGCCCGGGGTGTGCTCCGAGCGGTAGTCGTCCAGCGCGACCAGGCCGTCCTCGGCGAGGGCGGACCTGGCGACCAGGATGTCTCCGCTGACGTGCTCGTACAGGTGCGAGGCGTCGACGTGGACGAACCGGCAGCTGCCCGCCGGGATCCGGCCGTCGGCCAGCACCGAGGTGGGTGCCTGGACGATCTCGGGCAACTCGCCGTGGAAGGCGAGGTAGTTGGACTCGAAGGCGCTGCGGGTGAGGGTCTTGCGGTAGGACATCGTCATCTCGGCGGCGTTGTCGGCGTCGCCGGCCTCGGAGTCGAACAGATCGCAGACGGTCAGCCGTTCGCCGGGCTGGAGGTGGTCCCCGAGCAGCACGGCGCTGCGGCCGAGGTAGCTGCCGAGCTCCAGGATGTCCCCGCTGACCCCGGCCGCCGTCTGGGCGGACAGCAGGTGGGAGAAGGCGGCGCGGTCCAGTCCGAAGAACCAGCCGGGGATGTCGTCCCGCCTCTGCGGAACGGGGCGGACGGCGGCGGTCACTTCACTGGGCACGGCTGCCTCCAGGGGACGGGCGGAGCGCGGTGGTGGATCACGCCGCGGAGGGCGAACGCCGTGGTCGTGAGGCCGATCATCATAGCTATGCCCAGGCTGCTCCGGGGCCCTTCAGACGGCTTCCGGACCGCTCGCTCCCGTCAGCCCGCTGATGGTCTCGGTCAGCCAGGCCCGTTCGGCGGCGGTGGAGGCCCGGGCGACCAGCAGCATGCCGCGCCGGAACGGGTTCGGCTCCCGCTCGGCGGTGACCGGGCGGCCGTCCCCGTCGTAGAAGAAGCTGCTCGGCGCCTCCAGGAAGGCCAGTCGGCGGCGCAGCACGGCGGCCTGCTGGTGCGGGTCGGCCAGGTGGTGGAGGAAGGCCGCGAGGGTGAAGAAGCGGATCTGGTCGGTGATTTCGGCCTGTTCCGGGTCGGCCAGCCGGCGCAGCAGCTCGGCCCGGCCCTCCCCGGTCAGTTCCAGGGTCTGGCGCGGGGCCGCCCCGGTGCCGGGCTCGGTGCGGCGGTGCAGCAGTCCGGCCTTCTCCAGCCGGGTGATCGCGGGGTAGAGGGCGCCGTCGCTGACCGGCCGGACGTGGCCGGTCAACCCGGTGATCCGGGACTTGAGTTCGTAGCCGTGCAGCGGCTGGTCGTACAGGAAGCCGAGGATCGCGAGGGTCAGCACGGTTGAAGCCCTTTCGTCGGAGTGCGCCCCATGGCGGGGTCATGTTACCTCTTGCCGAGGTACCTCTAACCGAGGTATATCCCTTCGAGGTAAATCCAATCGAGGTGGCCGCCGACCCGGTGCGGGCGGCGGAACGAGGGGGAAGCGTGCGCGAGCAGCTGTACCGACTGGCCGCCCTGGCCGGGCCGGTCTACGCCGAACTGCTGTCCGGGGTGATCGCCACGGTGATCGGCACGTTCTGGGTGGCGAGCCTCGGCGGATCCGCCGTCGCCGCCGTCACCCTCGCCGGCACCGTCGAGAACCTGCTGCTCGGACTCGTCCTGGTGGTGGCCTCCGGCGTCAGCGTCCGGCTCGCCCGGGCCCTCGGCGCCGGCGACCGGGACGAGGCCGCCCGCGTCACCCGGGCCTCCTGGCGCCTGTGCGCGCTCGGCAGCCTCGCCCTCGCCGCCCCCGGCTTCCTGCTCCGGGACCGCCTCGCGGCCGCCTTCCTCGACGGCGAGGCCGCCACCCGGGCGGCCGAGTACTTCACCGTCGCCTTCCCGGCGTTCGGCCTCTTCTTCGCCCAGCGCGTCGCCGACGAACTCTTCAAGGGCGCGGGCGACACCCGCACCCCGATGCGGATCGCGCTGCTCTCCAACGCCCTGCTGCTGGTCCTGGACCCGCTGCTGATCCTCGGCCCCGGCCCGCTGCCCGCCCTCGGCGTGACCGGCGCGGCGCTCGCCCTCACCGCCTCCCGGGCGGTCGCCCTCGCCGTCACCCTGCGGCTGCGGCCCCGGACCGGCGGGGCGGTCCGGGGCGTCGGTGCGGCAGCCGTCCGCATCCTGCGGGCCGGTGCTCCCTTCGGCCTGGACTTCACCGCCCGGATGGCCGTCGGCACCGCCCAACTGGCCCTGGTCGCGGGCTTCGGGGTCGCGGCCGTCGCCGGGTACGGCATCGGCTACCGGCTCCTGCTCCTGCTCACCATGGCCTTCTACGCGCTGCGCCAGGCCACCGCCATCCGGGCCGCCCGGCTCACCGGCGCGGGGGCGGCCGCCGAGCTGCGGGCCCTCCACCGCGCCACCGCCCGGCTGGCCGTCGGACTGGGCGCGGGCGCGGCGGTGCTGGCGGCCGGCTGCGCGGGCCCGCTGACCGCCCGGTTCACCGACGACCCGGCGGTGTCCGCCCAGTCCGTCGGCTTCCTCCACCTGACGGCCCTCTACCTCCTCCCGTACGCCCCGGCCGTCGCCCTCGGCGGCTTCCACCAGGCGACCGGCGCGGGGCGGGCCCTGGTGCTGTCGGCGGTGTTCGGGCTCGGTTCCCAGCTCGGGGCCGCGGTGGTGCTGTCGGGAGCGCTGGGGGTGGCCGGGGTGTGGTGGGGGCAGGTGGTGGGAGCGGTGGTGCAGCTGGGGCTGCTGAGCCTGCTCACTCGGCGGGGGACCGGTGCCGCCGGCCGTTCAGGAGACCCTGCCGGCCCGCGGGCACAGACCGGTGGCGAACGCCCGGGCGGCCGCCAGGTCGCGGGCGTCCGGGCGCTGCTTGTTGATGCCGCCGACCAGTTTGAAGGGGAGCCAGGTGTCGTGGCCGCGGGCCGTGAAGCTGCCGACCACCTCGAAGCCCTTCGGCTCCAGGAGGCGGACCAGCGGGCGGGTGAAGGGGCGGAAGCCGGGCTCGGGTAGGCCGCTGGTGGCGAAGACGAAGGCCCGGCGGGGCTGTCGGGCCGAGGGAAGCGCCCGCACGTACTCGCGCAGGCGCGGGTGCAGCCGGCCGGTGAAGACGCCGGAGCCGAAGCCGACCAGGTCGTGGCCGGCGAGGTCGGCCGGGTCCAGTTCCTCGGGCTCGACCACCCGGGCGGTCAGGGGGTGGGCCATCGCCTCGGCGACCCGCCGGGTGTTGCCGTGGGACACCGAGACGCAGACGATGACGGCCTTCATGGTGATGCTCCCTTCGCTCCGCGGTCGCGGGGGGTGCGGAACGTCCGCGCCCACAGGGTCGACCGGGCAGCGCTCGGGAACGTGACATGCAGAATCGGAGGCATGGACGAAGGCGGCGAGTCGGCCTGCTGGCTGGACCGGGTGTGCCCGGAGTGCGGACGGCTGCGTGAGCGGCCGGGCCCGGGGCCGTGCGAGAACTGCGGCGCGGAGCCGGACGGGGACGCGAACGCGGACGGGGACGCGGACGGCGGGTCCGGCGGGGAGCCGGGGCACGGCGCGGAGCGGGAGCCGGGCCGGGCCGACGGCTGAACGCCGCCGCCCGGCCCGGCGGAGCGGACGCGGTCTCGGGCCGCTACTGCGGCGGCTGGTCGCGGAACTGGTCCTTCAGCTTGTCCTGGGCCACGTCGGTCTGGCTGCTGTACTTGCCCTGGGTGCGTTCGTCGAAGGCGTCGCCCGCCTTGTCGATGCCCCTCTCCGTCTGCTCGTCGTGGCCCTTCAGCAGGTTCTTGAGCTTATCCAGCATGGACATGTGGTCACCCTCCTGGATGAGACGCCCCCACCCCTCCAGGATCACAGCGCGGGCCGTCCCGCGCATTTCGCGGCCGCGCGGCGGCCTTGGCAAGGCGATCCCGGTCATGTCAAATCGAGAGTTCACGGTTCGTCGGAGGGAGTCGTTCTGAAGCCGCACACCTGGAACCGCACGGGCGCGGCCCTCACCGTCGCCACCCTGGTCACCCCGCTGCTGCTGGTCGGCGCCGGAAGTGCCAACGCAGATCCGGACCCGGCCCGCCGGGGGGCCAAGCTGGCCGAGCGGCTGGTCGCGGCGAGCAGTGCCGAGGACGCGCACGACACCCTCGCCGTGCTGCAACGGGTCGCGGACCGCAACGGCGGTACCAGAGCCGCCGGTTCGAAGGGCCACGACCGGTCGGCGGACCACATCTACGAACAGGCCCGGCGGGCCGGGCTCGTGGTGTCCCGGCAGGAGTTCGAGTACACCTTCTTCGAGGCCCGCGCCCAGCGGCTGGACGTGGCGCCGAGGTGATCAAGTCCTCCGAGCAGCAGGCCCGTTACGGCGGCACGGCGGGCACCGCCTTCGACGCCTGCTACCACAAGGCCTGTGACGACCTGGACAACATCGCCATGGCGGCCTTCGACGTCAACATCGACGTGATCGCCCACGCCGTCGGCACCTACGCCTGGGACCTCTCCTCGCTGCGGCAGCCCGTACCGGCCCAGCGCCCCGCCGGTCGGGCGGCGGCCTGACGCCCGGGTGGGCCCGCTGCCGTCCTCGGGCGGCGGGCCCACCCGCCCACCGTGCACCTGCCCGCCGTCCGCACCCTCCCGCCGTCATCGCCCCTGCGTCATCGCCCCTGGTGGAGCCGGGTGCGAGCCACCGTAGCCGCCGTCACTGACAATCCGGCCCGAGCCCTGTACGGTGCCGCGCGGAGCGCATCCGCCGAGACCCGGTGGGTGCGCCGGGTCCGGTCCTGACACCATGGGACCGAGATCACGACACCGTGACACCCTCGGAGGAGTCAGCAACATGAGCACGCACTACGACGTCGTCGTCCTCGGCGCGGGCCCCGGCGGCTACACCGCCGCCGTCCGCTCGGCGCAGCTGGGCCTGAAGGTCGCGGTCATCGAGGCCAAGTACTGGGGCGGCGTCTGCCTCAACGTCGGCTGCATCCCCTCCAAGGCCCTGCTGCGCAACGCCGAGCTCGCCCACATCTTCACCAAGGAGGCCAAGACCTTCGGCATCAAGGTCGAGGGCCAGGTGACCTTCGACTTCGGCGAGGCCTTCCGCCGCAGCCGTACGGTGGCCGACGGCCGGGTCAAGGGCGTCCACTACCTGATGAAGAAGAACGGCATCACCGAGTACGACGGCTGGGGCACCTTCGTCGACGACCACACCCTCCAGGTCGCGCTCAGCGGCGGCGGCTTCGACGTGGTCACCTTCGACCACTGCATCATCGCCGCCGGTGCCACCACCCGCCTGCTGCCGGGCACCAGCCTGAGCGAGCGCGTGGTCACCTACGAGGAGCAGATCCTCACCGAGGAGCTGCCGGAGAGCATCATCATCGCGGGCGCCGGCGCGATCGGCGTCGAGTTCGCGTACGTGCTGCACAACTACGGCGTGAAGGTCACCATCGTCGAGTTCCTGGACCGCATGGTGCCGCTGGAGGACGTCGAGGTCTCCACCGAACTCGCCAAGCAGTACCGCAAGCTGGGCATCGAGGTGCTGACCTCCACCCGGGTGGAGTCCATCGACGACAGCGACCCGAACAGCAAGGTCAAGGTGACCGTCACCAAGAACGGCGAGCAGCAGGTGCTGGAGGCCGACAAGGTGCTCCAGGCGATCGGCTTCGCGCCGCGGGTCAACGGCTACGGCCTGGAGAACACCGGGGTCAAGCTCACCGACCGCAACGCCATCGCGGTGGACGGCCGCGGCCGTACCAGCGTCGACCACATCTTCGCGATCGGTGACGTGACGGCCAAGCTGATGCTCGCCCACGCCGCCGAGACGATGGCCGTGATCGCCGCCGAGACGATCGGCGGGGTGGAGACCCAGGAGGTGGACTTCGTGATGATCCCGCGTGCCACCTACTGCCAGCCGCAGATCGCCTCCTTCGGCTACACCGAGGCGCAGGCCCGGGAGCAGGGCTACGACGTCAAGGTCGCCAAGTTCCCGTTCACCGCGAACGGCAAGGCGCACGGCCTCGGCCACCCGATCGGCTTCGTCAAGGTCATCAGCGACAACAAGTACGGCGAGCTGCTCGGCGCCCACCTGATCGGCCCCGAGGTCACCGAGCTGCTGCCCGAGCTGACGCTGGCTCAGCAGTGGGACCTCACCGTCCACGAGGTCGCCCGCAACGTGCACGCCCACCCGACCCTCGGCGAGGCGGTCAAGGAGGCCATCCACGGCCTCGCCGGTCACATGATCAACATGTGACGACCCGGCCCGGCTGAGGACAGGGCCCCGGCGGGCGGCGAACGCCGGCCGGGGCCCGAGTCGGCGGTGCGGGGGCGCTCAGGTCGTGATGAAGGGCGACGCGATGGCCGACGTCCTCGGCAAGGCCGAGGCGGCACCCCGGCCGTCGAAGCGCCGGCACAGCACCTACCGCACCCGGGTGCGCAGCCAGTCCTTGATCTCCGGGGTGACCTCGTCGGTGATGTCGGAGAACTCCTCGTGCTTGGTCAGGAACTTGGCCACGTACGGGCAGACCGGGACGATCCGCTTCCCGGCGGCCCGCACGTCCGTCAGCGCCTCCTGGACGAGCTGCCCGGCCAGGCCGCGGCCGGCGAAGGCGTCCTCCACCAGGGTGTGGTAGAAGACGCGCCGGCCGTCGTGGTCCAGGTACTCGGCGAAGCCGGCGAGCTCGCCGTCGACCCGGATCTCGTAGCGGTGCAGGGCGTCCGCCCGCTCGACGACGGGGGTGCTGGGGGTGCTCATCGCGGAGGCCTTTCGTTCGCGGAGCCCGTACGGGCTTTCGGTGCGGGGTCAGGTTAGCTCCCGGTGGATGCGACCGACCCGGTCCGACCCAGTGGGCTGACCCGGTGGGCCGACCCGGTCGCCCGGGCCGCTGGGCTGGGCCGACCGGGCGATGGCCGGAGCCCTCGGCGCCGCTCCGGCTGCCCCGGAGTCCCCGGCCGCCTAACGTTGGCGGGACGGCCCCGCCCACGGCGCGGCGGGCCGAGCGGGACGTCGGCGGAACACCGGAGGAGCGGAGGGGCGGGGTGCGGGTGCGGTCCGCGGAGGTGAGCCGGCTGCCGCAGCCACCGTCGGGGTCCGCCGGCCAGCTGCCGGTGCTGGTCCGGTACGGGCACCGATCCTGGCTGATCCCCGCGCTGCTGCTGGTGGCGGTGGTGGTCGTGGACGCGCTGACGCCCAGTTCGTTCGCGTCCGTCAGCTGGCTGGCCCTGGTGCCGGCGGTGGCGGCCGGGCTGTGCGGTCCGGCGGCCACCGGGGTGTTCTGCGTCCTCGCCGTCGTCGCCTATCCCGCGCTGGACAGCATCTGGGCGAAGTCCCAGGGGGTCGAGGACTTCCTCCTGGTGCTGGCCGGCTGCGTCCTCGCCCTGCCGCTCAGCGTGTTCCGGGCCCAGGCCGCCGCCTATGTGCGCCATCTGCAGGGCGCCGCCGAGACCACCCGGCAGGTGGTGCTGCGCCCGGTGCCGCCCGGCTGGGGCGGGGTGGAGTCGGCGGCCCGCTACCTGGCGGCGGACGTCGAGGCCCGGGTGGGCGGCGACTTCTACGACGTGGTGGCCTCGCCCTTCGGCGCGCGGGTGGTGCTCGGCGACGTCCAGGGCAAGGGGCTGCCCGCGGTCTCCACGGCGGCGGCCCTGGTCGGCTGCTTCCGGGAGGCCGCCTTCCGCGAGGCGGACCTCGCGACCGTCGCCTCCCGGCTGGAGGAGCGGGTGCACCGGCAGAACCTGCTGGCCTCCCGGCTGGGCGAGGAGGAGGAGCGGTTCGTCACCGCGGTGGTCATCTGGTTCCCCGACGACGCCCGGCAGGAGATCGAGCTGGTCAACTTCGGTCACGACAGCCCGCACGTCCTCGGCCCGGACGGGGTCCGGCAGCTGCCTCCGGGCCGCGGCGCCCCGCTCGGGCTCGCCGGGCTGGCCGGCGGGCTGCCCGGGGTCCAGCGGCTGGGGCTGGGGACGGACGAGACCGTACTGATCGTCTCGGACGGGGTGACCGAGGCCCGGGACCGGCAGGGCGCCTTCTTCGGGCTCCGGGCGTACCTGGACGAGCTGGTGGGCCTGCCCGGAGCCACCGTGCCCGAGCGACTGGTGGAGGCCGTCGCCGCCGCCGTCGTCCGGCACACCGGTGGCCGCCGGACGGACGACACCGCCCTGCTCGCCGTCCGGCGCAGCGCGGTACGGCCTCCGGCCGAGCCGGGGACGCCCGGCGGGTAGGGGTTGTCCTGGGGTGCTGTCAGGCGGAGAGGGAGGCGAGGGCCGCGGACAGCCGCCGGGCGGCCTCGTCGGCGACCTCGGCCAGGCCGCCGCCGGACCCCGCGAGGGTGACCAGGGTCTGGGGGTCGACGGCCTCGACCACGGTCGCCTCGCCGTCCCGGCGGACCACCACGTTGCACGGCAGCAGCAGGCCGATCCGGCGGTCGGCCGAGAGTGCGCGGTGGGCGAGGGCCGGGTTGCAGGCGCCGAGGATCAGGTAGTCCTCCAGCTCCTCACCGAGCTTCTCGTGCAGGGTCGCCCGCACGTCGATGGTGGTCAGCACGCCGAAGCCCTGCTCCTTCAGCGCGGCGGTGACATCGGCCACCGCCTGCTGGAACGGCCGGTCGAGCCGGACGCCGAGTCCGTAGTCCACGTTTTCCTCCTCGGGATCCCGCCCAGTATCGGGGGCGCCGGCGACCGGCGCCCCCGGACGCGGCCGGTCAGGCCCGAAGTCGGGGAACGGCCAGGGCGGGGCGCGGGATCCGGCTGATCACCGAGCCGATCAGGGTGCCGATGGACACCCCGAACACCGCCGACACGGCGGCCAGCACCGACTGGGCCCCGTTGCCGACCTCGATCTGCGCGGTGTCGAGCAGTCCGAAGGAGCCCGGCACCACGATCCAGAACGCCGGGAGGTAGAGCACCTGCCAGAGCGGGCCGCCCGGCAGCCAGTGCACCAGGGTGGCCGCGACCGCCGCGCTGACCGCCCCGGCCAGGCCGCCGATCGCCGCGCCGTGCACCTGTCCGACCGCCACCTGGACGGTGACGCTGACCGTGATCACCGCGACGATCCACGGGATGGCCGCGGGCGGGGTGTTGACGTTGACCACGACGCCCGCCACGGCGATCCGGGCGAGCCGGACGGGTTGCGCGGGGCGGCCTTCGCGGGGCGCGCCGGTCAGTTCACGGTGACCGGCGGCGCGCCGGGCAGGCTGGTGTCGACGAGCGGGCCGTAGCCGGCCGAGAAGTAGCCGTCGGCGGGGCAGAGGCCGGAGCCGCCGCTCTTGGCGAAGTGCTCGTTGCTGAAGGTCAGGCTGTGGGCGCCGTTGTCGGCGGTGCCGGTGAAGGCGCCGCTGAGCCGGTAGGTGCAGGTGATGGTGCCGAACCAGGTGTCGAGGACTGCGGTGGCCTGGATCGGTCCGGCGCTGCCGCCGGTGAGGGTGACCGGCAGGCCGGTGGCGTCGTCGACGGAGACGCCGTAGGGGAGGGTGTCGACGGTGAGGCTCTCCACCGAGGTGACGCCGGTGACGTCGGCGGTGCAGGAGTCGAAGGTGAGCCCGGTCAGCGACTCGGTCGCGACGCCGGGAGCGGCCGGGTTGGTGAGCACGCCGGCGGAGAACTGCGAGGTGGCGCAGGTGACACCGGTGGTGCTGGTCGCGGTCGAGTAGAAGGTGGCGCTGGTGCCGGCGAGGAGCGGTGCGGCGAGGGCGTCGCCCGCCGCGACGGCGGCGCCGCCGGCGGTCAGTACGGGTCCGGCGGCGTCGGCCGGGAGTGCGGCGGCGGGGGCCGCGGCGGCCAGGGCGAGCGCGGTGAGGGCGGCGGGAACGGTCCAGCGGGGGAGTGCGCGCATGGGAAAGCCTCTTCCTCGGTGAGGGGGCGAGAAGACGACCTCCGGGCTGCTCCCGGGAGGCGGGGGGAGCGGGGAGCTGACTACGTTCTAGGACTGTGTCAGTCCACCGTCAAGGCGCTGCGCGCAAGTTGCTGACTTTTCGTCAACAACGGTGATCGCGGCGTCAGCGGCGTGCCGGTGATCCGACAGCGGTCCGACGGTGTCCTGACAGCGGCGGGCGGAAGACTGCGTGGCGTCCGAGCGGATGACTCCTGAGACTCCCCAGTGCCACGTGACCACGGTGCCTCCTGTGACTCATCCGACCCCTGCGACCGACGAAAGGGCCGCCCGTGCCCCGACCCCGTTCCACCGCCACCCTGCGCGCCGCGGCCGCCACGGCCGCGGCCCTGCTGCTGGCCGGTCTCACCCCGGCCGCGGCCTCGGCCGCCGCGCCCGCCCCGCCGGTGCCGGAGCTGACCTGGACGAAGCCCTGCACCCCCGGCTTCCAGTGCGACACCGCCCGGGTGCCGCTGGACTACCGGGACCCGCACGGCCGTTCCATCGAGCTGGCGCTCATCCGCCGCCCCGCCGACGACCGGGCGCACCGGATCGGCACCCTGTTCTACAACCCGGGCGGCCCGGCGGTCCCCGGCACGACGGCCCTGCCCGTCGCGACCGCACTCCTCCCCGAGCAGGTGCGCAAGCGCTTCGACCTCGTCAGCTTCGACCCGCGCGGCGTCGGCGCCTCCACCACGTTGCAGTGCTTCCCGGACCAGGCCGCCGAGCAGGCCCTGCTCGGCGGCCTGCCCGCCGGCTACCCGGTCGGCGCGGAGCAGCAGACCCGCTGGGCCGACACCTACGCCGAACTGGGCCGGCGGTGCGCCGCGAACGACCGCACCGGCCTGCTCGCCCACCTGTCCACCGCGGACGTCGCCCGCGACCTCGACCTGCTGCGCCAGGCCGTCGGTGACCGGCGGCTGAGCTACCTCGCGACCTCGTACGGGACGTACCTGGGCGCCACCTACGCCAACCTCTTCCCGGGCCGGGTGCGCGCGATGGTCCTGGACAGCGCCATGGACCCGGTCGCCTGGTCCACCGGCCGCACCCCGCAGGACGCGGCACTGCCTCCCTTCCTGCGCACCAGCAGCGACCTCGGCTCGGCCCGGGCCCTGAACACCTTCCTCGACCGCTGCGGCGCCGCCGATCCGGCGAACTGCGCCTTCTCGGCGGGCAGCCCGGAGGCGACCCGGGCCAAGTACGCCGAACTGACGGACCGCCTGGACCGCGGGCCGGTCACCGTCGGCAGCGGGCCCAAGGCCGCCGTCCAGGACCGGGCGAGCGCCGCCACCGCCGTCGCGCAACTGCTGTACACGGCCCAGCCGATGCCGCAGTTCGGCACCGCCGGCTGGGCCGCCCTGGGCGGGCAACTGCAGAGCCTGTGGGCCGCCCCCGACACCCCGGCGGCGCCGCTGCCGACCGGCGCACCGTCCGGCCAGACCCAGGTCCTCGGTGTGCTGTGCGCCGACACCGCCAACCCGCCCGCGGGCGCGGACTACCCGGCGCTCGCCGACCTCGCCCGGGCGCGCTCCGGCGACCTCGGCCCGTTCTGGGTCTGGCAGACCCAGCGCTGCGCCGGCTGGCCGGCCGAGGCCGCCCGGGACCGCTACGACGGGCCGTGGGACCGGCACACCGCCGCGCCCGTCCTGGTCGTGGCCAACACCGGTGACCCGGCCTGGCCCTACGAGGGCTCCCGGGCCATGGCGGACACCCTCGCCCGCGGCCGGCTGCTGACCGTCGACGGTGACGGGCACACCGTGCTCGGCAACCCGAGCGGCTGCGCGGCCGGCTACGAGGAGCGCTACCTGGTGGACGGCGAACTGCCGCCGCGCGGCCGGGTCTGCGCACCGGACCGGCGGCCCTTCCAGTAGCGTTCCCGGCTCAGGACTCCCGCCCGTCGCGGTCGTCGGGCGGTTCGTCCGACGCCTCGTCCGACGACTCGTCGGGCGGTTCGTCGGGTGCCTCGTCCGACGATTCGCCGGACGGATCCTCGGGCGGCTCGCCGGACCGGTCGCGGCCCCGGGAGTGGTGGCTTCGCAGGAACCAGGCCAGCAGGGCGAGGGCGACGATCGCGGCGATCACGATGGCGGTGACCCGGCCGACGGTGCCCTCCACCCTGGTGTAGGCCGCTCCGGCGAAGTAGCCCAGGAGGGTGAACCCGACGCCCCAGGCGATCCCGCCCAGGGCGTTGTAGAACAGGAACCGGCGGTACGGCATCCGGGACACCCCGGCCAGCGAGGGCACCAGCGGCCGGACGAAGGCGATGAACCGGCCGATGAAGACGGCGGCCGGTCCGCGTCGGCGGATCAGGTCCTGCACCGTGTCGACCTGGCCGGCGTGGCGGCGCAGCGGGCGGGTGCGCAGGATCGGCGGGCCGAGGTGGCGGCCGATCTCGTAGCCGGCGGAGTCCCCGAGGATCGCGGCGCAGACCACCACCAGGACCATCCAGCCGAGGGAGGCGTCGCCCTGGTGGGCGAGGAAGCCGCCGAGGACGGCGGCGGTCTCGCCGGGGATGAAGAAGCTGAAGAACAGGGCGTCCTCGGTGAAGACCATCCCGCCGACGGCCGCGTACACGACCGGGCCGGACAGGCCGCGCAGCCAGTCGGTGATCGTGTGCATCGGCCACACCCCGTCGGTGATCGGGCCCCTTCCCGCGTCCCCTTCCGCCCCAATGTAACGCCTGCCGCCGTGCGGGCCCCGGCGGGCGGGAGGGGGCGGCCCGGTGCCCGGCTTCCTTAGCGGAACGTTAGATCTGCGCGGCGTTCCTTGCCGCCGCGCGGCGGGCGGCGGCACGCTCTGGGCACCCACCCACCGCACCGAGTCCCGGGAGCCGCCATGTCCCCGTCCGCCGCCTCCGCCGTCCGTCCGCAGCCGCCCGGCGAGGAGCGCGCCCGGCGGCGGCTCGCCCTGGTCGGCGGGTCGCTGGGCAACCTGGTCGAGTGGTACGACTGGTTCGTCTACGCCAGCTTCGCCGTCTACTTCGCGGACGACTTCTTCCCCGGCAGCGACTCCACCGCGAAGCTGATGAACACCGCCGGGATCTTCGCGGTCGGCTTCCTGATGCGCCCGGTGGGCGGCTGGCTGCTCGGCCGGGCCGCCGACCGGCACGGCCGCAAGAGCGCCCTGACCCTGACCGTCACCATGATGTCCGCGGCCGCCGTCCTGATCGCCGTCGCCCCGACCTACGCGCAGGCCGGATACCTCGGCGCCGTCGTGCTGCTGCTCGCCCGGCTGCTCCAGGGGATGAGCATCGGCGGCGAGTACGCCGCGAGCGCCACCTACCTGACCGAGGCCTCCGCACCGAACCGGCGCGGCCTCGGCTCCTCCTTCCAGTACGTGTCGATGACCTGCGGCCAGCTGCTCGGCCTCGGCATCCTCATCGTCATGCAGCACACCCTCGGCAGCGCCCAACTGCACTCCTGGGGCTGGCGGGTGCCGTTCCTGCTCGGCGCCGTCCTCGCGGGCGTGGTGCTGTGGCTGCGCCGCCGGCTGCCGGAGACCGAGGCCTTCACCGCCGAGACCGGCGACCGCGGGCACAGCGGCGGGGGGCAGGACGGCGCCCGGGGCACCCTGCGCAGCCTGTGGGAGCACCGGCGCCAGGCCCTGCTGGTGATGGCCCTCACCCTCGGCGGCACGGTCGCCTACTACACGTACACCACCTACCTGACCAAGTACCTGATCGGCAGCGCAGGGCTCGCCAAGAACACCGCGACCCTGGTCAGCTTCACCGCGCTCGCCGTCTTCGCCGCGATCCAGCCGCTGGCCGGCCTGCTGTCCGACCGGATCGGCCGCCGCCCGCTGCTGATCACCTTCGCGCTCGGCTGCACCGTCGGCACCTACCCGCTGATGACCGCCCTCGGCTCGGCCTCCGGCTACTGGTCCGCGCTGGGGCTCTCGCTGGTCGCCCTGGTCATCGTCACCGGCTACACGTCGATCAACGCGGCCGTGAAGGCCGAACTGTTCCCCACCCGCATCCGCGCCCTCGGCGTCGCCCTGCCGTACGCCCTCGCCAACGCGCTGTTCGGCGGCACCGCCGAGTACATCGCGCTCTGGTTCAAGGACAGCGGGCACGAGTCCGGCTTCTTCTGGTACGTCTCCGGCTGCGCCCTGGTCTCGCTGGTCGTCTACGTGCTGATGCCGGACACCAGGAACGCGGTGCTCAGCCCCGAGCAGGCCCGGCCGGAGGCCGGGACGCAGGCCCCGGCGGGGGCCGCCGGGGCCGAGGCCGTACGGTAGTCCCCTCAGAGGTGGGGAGGGTTCCGTGCACATGCTGCTCGTCGAGGACGACGACCGCATGGCCCAGGCCCTCGCCACCGCGCTCGCCCGGCGCGGCCACACCGTGCGCCGGGTGGTCCGCGCCGCGGAGGCGCTGCGGCACGCCCGGGAGGCCGAGTTCGTCCTGCTCGACCTCGGGCTCCCCGACCTGGACGGCCTGGACCTGCTGCGCAAGCTCCGCACCGTGTGCGCCCTGCCGCTGATCGTGGTCACCGCGCGCAGCGAGGAGCGGGACGTCCTCCAGGCGCTGCGGGCCGGGGCCGACGACTACGTGGTCAAGCCGTTCCGGATGGCCGAACTGATCGCCCGGATCGACACGGTGCGCCGCCGCACCGGCTCCGCCCCCGAACCGGGCGGCGGCGAGCGGCAGGTGCGCACCGGCGACGTGGCGATCGACCTGGCCGCCCGCACGGTGACCGTCGACGGCACGCCCGTCCGGCTCACCCGCCGGGAGTTCGACGTCCTCGCGCTGCTCGCCGCCCAGCCCGGGGACGTCCGCTCCCGCGAGGAGATCCTCGACCGGATCTGGGGCGATGCCTTCCTCGCCTCCTCGCGCTCGCTGGACGTGCACGTGGCCGGGATCCGCGCCAAGACCGGCCGGGCCGCGCTGGTCCGCACCATCCGCGGGTACGGCTACCAGCTCGGCGCCCTGGACGGCCCGTGAGGCGCCGCCTGCTGGCCGTGCTCACCGCGCTCATCGGCACCGCCGTGCTGCTGCTCGCCCTGCCGCTGGCCGACTCCTACGCCCGCGGCCGCACCGAACACCTGCTGCTGCAGCGCCGGGCCGACGGCGTCCGGTTCGCCGAACTCGCCGACCGGATCCGCACCGACGCCGACCGCCGCGAACTCGACGCCGAACTCTCCCGCTACGCCGAGCTCTACGGTGCCGCCGTGACGGTGGTCGACACCGCCGGCCGTACCGTCGGCCGGGTCGGCCCGGCCCCGAGCGGCACGGCCGCCCAGCGCGCCGAGGACCGCGCCCTCACCGGCCGCTCCACCGAGGAACTGCCCACCGTCCGCCCCTGGGGGCCGGACACCGTCGTGCTGGCCGAACCGGTCGGTCAGGACGAACGAGTGGGCGGTGCCGTCCTGTTGACCGTCCCCACCGGGGCCGCGCGCCACGACGTGCTGGTTCGCTGGGCGCTGATCGCCGCCGGGGCCGTCACCGCCTTCGGCGCCGCCGCGCTGGTCGCGGCCGGGATCGCCCGCTGGCTGCTGCGGCCCGTCCACGAACTCGACCGCGCCGTCGCCACGGTGGCCGGCGGCCGCTTCGAACTGCGTGTCGCCTCCGACACCGGACCACCCGAACTACGGCGGCTGCGAAGGCACTTCGACGGCATGGCGCAGGCCGTCGCCGAATCGCTGCGGCGCCGGCGGGACTTCGTCGCGGACGCGTCCCACCAGCTGCGCAACCCGCTGGCCACCCTGGTGCTGCAACTGGAGAACGCGGAGCCGCACGTCGGGCCGGGTCCCGGGCGGCGGGCGCACGCGCTGGCCCTGGACGAGGCGGACCGGTTGGGCGAACTGCTCGACGGCCTGCTGGCGTTGGCCCGGCTGGAGGCGGCCACCGCGCCGGTCGAGGAGCAGGACGTCTCGGCGGCCGTGGCCGGGCGGGTGGCCGCCTGGGAGCCGGTGTTCGAGGCGGGCGGGCTGGAACTGACGGCGGACGTCGCGCCCGGACTGCGGGCTCTCGGGCTCCCGGACGCCACCGGACGGATCCTGGACGCGCTGCTGGACAACGCGAGCAAGTTCGTCCCGGAGGGGGAGCGCGTCCGGGTGGCGGCGGCGGCCCTGCCCGAGGGCGGCGCCGTGGTCCGGGTCACCGACACCGGAGCCGGTGTCCCGGCGAGCCGACTTCCCCTGCTGCTGGGCCGGTTCGCCCGGGCGCCGGAGCACCAGAACGTCCCCGGCACCGGTCTCGGTCTGGCCATCGCGGACGAACTCGCCCGCGCCTGCGGGGGATCGCTGACCGTGGGCGCGACCAGCCCGCACGGACTGACCGTGGAGTTCCGGCTGCCCTGTGGTCCTAATCGTGGGCGCTGATCTCACCGCCGGCGCCGAGCACGATGTACACGCCGTTGGCGTCGAGCCCGTCGTCGTGCTGGTCGGCCTCCATGGTGCCCATCACCGCGTTGTCGTTGCCGATGATGTCGGCACGGTAGTGGAGTTCGCCGACCTTGGTGACCTTGGCCGTCCAGCCGCCCGCGAGCTTGAAGGTGCCCGGGCCCTTGTGCGAGCCACCCATCCAGGCGTGGACGGTGCCGTCCATCGCCAGCACGACGAACATGTCGTTGGCGTCCACGCCGGCGTCGTGGCCGTTCGCCTCGACCGTGCCGAGGACCTGGCCGTCGTGCACGATCTTCGCGACGTAGTGCTGGTCGCCGAGCCGTTGGATCTCGACCTTGCTGCCGTCCGGCAGGGTCTGGCTCTTGGAGCCCTTGCCGCTGCTCGCCGGCGGGGTGCTGCGGTGCGCGCCGGTCGGGGTGGCCGAGGCGGTGGTGCCGTGGGTGCCGGGCGGAGCCGCCGGTGCGGCCGTGGCGCTGGGTGTGGCCGAGGCCGTGGCGCTCGGGGTGACGGCGACGGTGGCGGTCGGCGCGGCGGTGTCGTGCGCGTCGGCCGGGTTGTTGCAGGCCGTGGCGGCGGATACCAGCAGGGCGGTGGTCAGGACGGTGCCGGCCAGCCTGCGGACGGCGGGGGTGCGGCGGGTCGTCGAGAAGGGCATGCGGGTCTCCTGCGCGAAGTACGGGTGAGGGCATACCGGTTGCCCGGCCCGACCCGGACGGGGGCCGGCGGGCGACGGAGCGGCGTGCACGATCGAAGTTAGTCCGCACAGTCGACGGAATGGCGCATTCCGTGTCACCGGATCGTCACGCCCCCAGGGCCGGCTACCCGTACACCGAGCGGTAGTAGGCCGCCGCCCCCGGATGGAGCGGGACGGCCCCGGTGGAGACGGCGAAGCGGGGTTCCAGCCGGGCGCCCGCCGTCACGGACCGCAGCAGGGTGGCCCATTGGTCGAAGAGGATGCCCAGCAGCTGCCGGACCGCGTCCTCGGGCACACCCGGCCGGGCGGTCAGGTAGTTGCCGACGCCGAGGGTGGCGACCGGGCCGGCGAGGCCGTACGCGCCGGCGGGCAGGGTGACCCCGGTGTAGACCGGGCCGTAGCGCTCGCGCAGCTGCGCGGCGACGGCGTCCAGCGGTACGAACCGCAGCGGCAGCTCCCGGGCGAGCGCGGACACGGCGGGCGTCGGCACGCCGCCGGACCAGAACACCGCGTCCAGCGCGCCGGAGTGCAGCGCGGCCAGCGAATCGGCCAGCCCGAGCGACTGCTGCCGCACGCCGATCCCGGCCTGCCGCAGCAGTCGTGCGGCGGTGACCTGGAGCCCGGAGCCCACCGCGCCGGTCGCCACCCGACGGCCCGCCAGGTCGGCGAGTTCGCGCACCGGGCCGTCGGCCGGGGCCAGCAGGTGCAGGTAGTTGACGTACACCCGGGCCAGCGCCGTCAGGCCGAGCGGGTGGTCGAAGGTGTCGTGGCCCAGCACCGCGTCCTCGGCGACGTCCGCCGTGGTGAGGGCGAGGTCCACCGAGCCGTCGGCGAGCTGCTGGAGGTTGTCCACGCTGGCCGCGCTGCTCACGGGGGTGAGGGTCAGGTGCCCGTTCGCCCTCGCGGCTTCGGTGAAGGAGCGGCCGAAGGCGTTGTACGGACCGCCCTCGGGCCCGGTGGCGAGCCGCAGCGAGCGCACGGGCCCTTCCCCGGCCGAGCAGCCGGCCGAGCACCCGGCGGTGACGGCGGCCGCCAGGGCCGCGGCCAGCACGGTACGGCGGCGCGGGGCGGTGGTGGCGGGCATGCTGGGAGGGTAGCCCGCCCCGGGCCCTCGGTTGAACGCGGACACCGCCGGGTCCTCGGAGGGAGGACCCGGCGGTGTCGGTGAGCTGACCGTCAGGCGCGGCGGCCGCGCTTGCGGCGGGCGAGGAAGACCGCACCGCCGCCGAGCGCCAGCAGGGCGACGGCCGCGGCCGCGAGCGGCCCGGTGTTGGAGTTGGCGCCGGTCTCGGCCAGCGGCGGGCCGGAGACGCTGCTGGTGGCCCCGGCGACGGCGGTGCTGCCGTCGGTGGCGGCGGAGGTCGCCGAGGAGCCGGCCGGGGTGGTGGAGGAGCCGGCCGGGGTGGTGGAGGAGCCGCCGGTGGGCTGGCCGCTCGGAGTGTCGCCGCCGACCGGCTGGCCGGTGGTCGGGTCCAGGATCAGGGTGGCCGGCTGCGGGTTCTTGAAGTCGAACATGCCCTCGATCGAGCCGGCGTGCTCGTCGAAGGAGTAGTCGCCGATCCGGCCGGTCTTCCAGTTGTCCTCGACGAAGCGCAGGATCGAGGTCTGGTCGGTCTGGGTGTGGTCGACGAAGTTGGACTTCGCGTACGGGGAGGCGACCAGCAGCGGCAGGCGCGGGCCGAAGCCGCAGCGGTCGGCGTAGCCGCCCGCACCGGCGTCCTTGCCGCACTGGCCCGGGCCGCTCAGGCTGTCGTTGGCCGCGTCCCGGGAGCCGTTGACGGGCTCGGCGAACTTGTGGTCGTACCAGCCGTCCGAGTCGTCGTAGGCGATGATGACGGCGGTGGAGGCCCAGTCCTTGGACTTCTGCAGCTTGTTGACGGTGTCGACCACGAAGTGCTGCTCGTCCAGCGGGTCGGAGTAACCGGCGTGGCCGTCCTGGTAGTTGGCGGCCTTGAGGTAGCTGACGGCCGGCAGGTTGCCGTGCTGGAGGGCGGCGTCGAAGTCGGTCAGGTCGTACTGGTGGTTGGCCTGGCCGTCGTGGCCGATCTCGTCCACGGTCTTGGGCGCGAGGTGCTGCGGGTTCGCCGTGGACTTGTAGTACTGGAACGGCTCGTGGTGCGGGTTGTAGTCGGTCTGCGTGGCGCCGACGATGTTCTTGTGGCTGGCCTCGCAGGCGGCCTTGCCGTCCTTGGTGCCGGTCGGCTTGAAGCCGCCCTGGAACCAGCCCCAGCTGACGCCCTTCTCGTTGAGCAGGTCGCCGACGTTCTTGCCCGTCATCACCAGGAGGTTGTGCTTGGGGTTGGAGCAGTCGTCGTAGCCCGGGTCGGGGTCGTTGATGACGGTGCCGATGCCCTTGGCGTCCGGGGAGGCGACCACGTAGGCGTCGGTGGTCTGCTGGCCGGTCTTCGGGTCGACCGGGTAGCCGCCGTGCAGCTGGCCGGAGATCAGGTTGATCGCGCCCGGGGTGGAGGGGCCGTAGTTGGTGCCGAAGGAGTTGTCGCTCATCGCGAAGCGCTGGGCGTAGTTCCAGTAGCCGGTGACGGTGTTGCCGTCGTAGTAGTCCATCACCAGGCCGGGCGCGGTGTACATCGGGGCCTTGCAGCTCTCGATGTCGGTGTGCTCGACGAACTTGTCCATCTTGCCGCCGTCGAAGGCGAGCTGCTCGTCCTTGTAGGTGTGGTCCTGGTCGCAGGTGACGGCCTGCGCCGGGGTCAGCCGCTGCGGGTTGTTGCGGTTCGGGTTCCTGTGCAGCAGGTCGTCGCTGAGGCCGTCCACCTTGGGGGTGCCCGGCTTGGCGGTGAACTTCACCTTGTCGTCGGGGGTGTTGGCCGCGTTCGGGTAGGTGCCGAAGTAGTGGTCGAAGGAGACGTTCTCCTGGAATATCACCACCAGGTGCTTGATCGGGGTGGCGGTCTGCGGACCGTCGGCCGCGAAGGCCGCGGGAGCACCGCCGAAGGCGGCCAGCGAGGCCGCGCCGATCAGGCCGGCACCGTAGCGGAGCCACCTGTTACGGGTGGGGACTGCGTGCATGGTCGGTTCCTCGGACGTCATCGTCATGCGTGTCAGAAGTGGGGGCCGTGACGCGCGTAGCTCTCGCGGCGCGGCGGCTAGACGCTAGAGCGTAGCGGTGAACGCGGTTGACGGGTCCATGTGAACACGAGGTAAATCGGGGAAGTACCGCGCTCTGCGTCATGGCTTCATTCAGGCAGACAAGTCTGATGAATGTCTCTCGAATCCGATGATTACGGGACAGGTTTCGGCGCCTTTAGGCCAGGAATGTCGCTTCCCTCCCGGCGGGGACCGTCGTCGCCCCTGCTCGAAACCGTGGTCGAAGTCACGGGGGCATCACCCCGCCGGGCGCGTACGGCCGGGGGCGGGCACCCCGTTCGGTGCCCGCCCCCGGTGCCGGTGCCGGTGTCGCTGCCGGTCAGGAGGCGGCGGCCTCCGCCTGGATGCCCTGGAGGGCGGCCGCCAGGGAGTCGACGTCCTGCACGGTGTTGTACAGGGCCAGCGAGGCCCGCGCCGCCGCCTGCAACCCGTAGGCCGCGAGGGCGGGTTGGGCGCAGTGGTGGCCGGCCCGGACGGCGATGCCCTGCTGGTCGAGCGCCCCGGCGAGGGCGACCGGGTCCGTCCCGGCGAGCAGGAAGGTGAGCACCCCGATCTTGCCCGGCGCCTCGCCGATCAGTCGGAGCCCGGGCACGGTCCGCAGCGCGGCCGTGGCGTACGCGGTGAGCTGCTCCTCGTGCGCGGTGGCGGCCTGGCGGTCCAGTCCGGACAGGTAGCGCAGGGCCGCCCGAAGTCCCGCCACCCCGCCGATGTGGCCGGTGCCCGCCTCCAGGCGGTGCGGGACGGGGGCGTAGCTGGTCCTGTCGAAGCTCACCGAGTCGATCATGTTGCCGCCGCCCTGCCACGGGGGCATGGCCTCCAGCAGCTCCCGCTTGCCGTACAGCGCGCCGATCCCGGTCGGCCCGAAGACCTTGTGCCCGGAGAAGGCGTAGAAGTCGGCGTCCAGGGCGGTGACGTCCACCGGGAAGTGGGCGACCGCCTGGGCGCCGTCGATCAGCACCCTGGCGCCGTAGCGGTGGGCCAGCGCGGTCATCTCCGCCACCGGCGGGATGGTGCCCAGCACGTTGGACGCGTGGGTGAGCGCCACCAGCTTGGTCCGGAAGCCGAGCAGGTCCCGGTAGGCGTCCTGGTCCAACCGCCCGTCAGGTAGCAGCGGGATGGGGACGACCCGGGCCCGGCGCTCCCTGGCGATCAGCTGCCAGGGCACCAGGTTGGAGTGGTGCTCGGCGGTGGAGACCAGGATCTCGTCGCCGACGCCGAGGTTGGCCCGCCCCCAGGTCTGGGCCACCAGGTTGACGGCCTCGGTGGTGCCCCGGACGAAGACGATCTCGTCCGGGTCCGGGGCGCCGAGCACCTTGGCGGCCTCGGCGCGGCCCTCCTCGTAGATCTGGGTGGCCTGCTTGGCGAGGGCGTGGGCGCCGCGGTGGACGTTGGAGGTGCCCGACGCGTAGTGCTCGCCGACGGCCTCGACCACCTGGCGGGGCTTGAGGGTGGTGGCGCCGTTGTCCAGCCAGACCAGCGGGCGGCCGTTGACCTCGCGGTGCAGCTGGGGGAAGTCCCGGCGGACGGCCTCGACGTCGAAGCCGCCGGTGGGGGCGGAGGGCGCGGACCTGCGGTCGGCCTGGGTCGGCAGCCAGTAGTGGCCGCCGCCGGCGGCGTGGGCGAGGGCCGCGGGGAGCGGATCCGGGGGAGTGGCGACGCCGTGGCCCGGCAGGGTGGTCGACGTCGAGAGGCCGCCCGGGGCGCCGCTGATCCCGGTGCCGCGCCCGATTCCGTCAGGAGTAGTCATGGTAGTTGGACACCTCGACGTTCTGGAGCACCGCGATGGCGTCGTCCACGAGGGCGGCGGTCGAGAAGTAGCTGGTCACCAGGTAGGAGGTGATGGCCTGCCGGTCGACGCCCATCGCGCGCACGGCCAGGCCGGGCTCGACCTCGTCCGGGACCTTGCACGGCCGCAGGCCCACCACGCCCTGCCGCTCCTCGCCGACGCGCATCAGCAGGATGTTGGTGGTGCCGGGAGCCGAGTTGGCCGTGCCGTTGAGGTCCAGCTTGTCGGAGGGCAGCAGCGGCACGCCGCGCCAGGTGATGAACGGGCTGCCGAACAGCTCGACGACCTGCGGCGGTACCCCGCGCCGGGTGCACTCGCGGCCGAACGCGGCGATCGCCCGCGGGTGGGCCAGGAAGAAGGCGGGCTGCTTCCAGACCCGGGTGAGCAGTTCGTCCAGGTCGTCCGGGGTGGGCGCGCCGCCGCGGGTGCGCACCCGCTGGGTCGGTGCGACGTTGTTGAGCAGGCCGTACTCGGCGTGGTTGAGCATCTCCCACTCCTGGCGCTCGCGCAGCGCCTCGACGGTCAACCGGAGTTGGGCGTCGACCTGGTCGATGTCGGAGTTGTAGATGTCCGCGACGCGGGTGTGCACCTTGAGGACGGTCTGGGCGATGCTCAGCTCGTACTCGCGGGGGGCCTCCTCGTAGTCGACGAAGGTCTCCGGCAGGTACGGCTCGCCGTGGTGGCCCGAGTGGAGCTCGATCGGGTGCTCGGCGTCCGCCGGGGGCTGGCCGGTCGCGAACTCCTCCAGCTGGATGCGCAACGAGGGCTCCCGGTCGGCGAGTTCGACCAGCATCCGGCGGTCCAGCGAGAGCACGGTGCAGGTGGTGACGGCCTTCACCCGGTACGGCATGGCGGTGCCGGCGGCCCAGGCGGGGGCGTCGAAGAAGTCGCCCTCGCCGAGGACGGCCAGCAGGGCGTCGTCGCCGTAGGCGCTGGTGGCGCGCTTCTCGGCCCGGCCGAACGCGATGATGTGCAGCTGGTCGGCGGGGGTGTCGGCATCGACGATCAGCTCCCCGGGCGCGACCTCGCGCTCGGTGAAGCCGGCCGCGAGCGCGGTGAGCACCGGGCTGTCGACCTGGCTGAGGAAGGCCAGTTCGCGCAGGTCCTCGGCGATGACCCGGGTCGCGCCGGTGCCGTCGACGTAGGTGCTGACCAGGCCGTCGCCGAGGATGAAGCCCCGGCGGCGGTTGACCCGGTAGACGCCGGCCTCCAGATCCACCCAGGGCAGCGCCCGCAGCAGGTAGCGGGGGCTGATCCCGAGCATCTGGGGGACGGTCTTGGTGGTGGTGGCGAGGTTGCGGGCGGCGGAGGTACTGAGGCTCTGCTGGCCCTGGTTCTGCGGAACGGTCTCGGTGGTCACGGCTGGTCACCTCTCCGGCGTTTCAAAACAACCGACGTGTCGTCAGATCGACGCGGAGAATGCTGCCGCTGCATCTTGCTCGGTGTGACCAGGTTTCAAGTCGCCGGACGGTGGGAAAGGCGCGGCGAGAATGAGGGATGGGCCGTATCCAAACTCACTCGAACGGGTGGCTTTGGCATAAGCGGGGGCGATGCTTCGCAAAGCCGGACTTGGGAGCACGAGGGGCGAGTTGGGGCTCGCCCCGGGCGCCCCCGCGCGCCCGCCGTGCGCGGGCGGCGGCGGGGGTGCGGGGGCGCGGGGTGTGGGGGCGCGGAGTGTGGGCCGGGCGAGGAGGAAACCCGCCGGTCAGTGCCCCTTCGCGGCGGGCAGGGCCCGCAGTCGGCTCACCGGGGAGACCAGCAGCCCGGTCACCACGGCGGCCGAACCCACCGCGGCCACGGTCAGGGCGCCCCGGGCGCCCAGCTGACCGGTGAGCAGCCCGGCGGAGAGACCGCCGAGCGACCCGCCGCCGAACAACAGGGTCCGGAAGGCGGCAGTCATCCGCCCCATCATCGACTGCGGAGTGACGGCCTGGCGGAGGCTGACGATGATCACCCCGGCCACGCCGAGGCCCAGGTAGGTGGTGAAGAAGGACAGCACGAACATCCCGATCATCACCGGCCGCGGCCCCGCGGCGGCGGGGATCAGGCCCGGGCCGAGCAGCAGCGCCGACTGGGCGACCAGGTAGACCCGGCCGAGCGGGAACCGGGCGATCACCCGCCGTGCGACCAGCGCGCCGATCAGCCCGCCGACGGAGGCCGTCGAGAAGACCGCGCCGATGGTCGTCCCGGCGAGGTGGAGGTCGTGGTCGCCGTAGAGCAGGAACATCGTCCACACGGTGACCATGGAGAAGTTGCAGCAGAAGCCGATCAGCGCGAGTGAGCGCAGCACCGGGTTGCGCATCACCCAGCCCATGCCGTCCTTGAGTTCGCGCCACAGGTGCCGTTCGGCGGCGGGCTCGGGGGCCGGCTCGGTGGTGCGGATCAGCAGCAGCGAGACCAGGGACACCGCGTAGGAGCAGGCGTCGACGAGCACGGCTACCGGCGCGCCGACCGCCGACACCAGGAGGCCAGCCAGGCCGGGGCCGGCGACGTCTGCGGTGGAGGCGCTGGTGCTCATCCGGGCGCTGGCCTCGACGTAGCGGTCGGGGCTCTTCGCCAGTACCGGCACGTACGACATCCAGCTGACGTCGAACACCACCGAGGCGATGCCGACCGTGCAGGCGATCACCATCAGCACCGGCAGGTCGAGCGCGTGCCACCAGTAGAGCAGCGGCACCAGGGCCAGCAGGAGCAGCCGGACCAGGTTGGCGCCGAGCATCACCGGCCGGCGCCGGTGCCGGTCGGCCCACACGCCGATGACCAGGGCGAGCCCGAGGTAGGGGACGAGCTGCAGGAAGCGCAACAGGCCGACCTGTTCGTCGGTCGCGCCGAAGGCGCCGATGGCGGTGAGCGGCAGGGCGAGGTTGGTGACCTGGCTGCCGAGCAGCGAGATCGTCTCGCCGACCCAGAACTTGAGGAAGTCGCGGTCGTGCCAGAGGCTCCGCTGCGCGGTTCCGGCGCTCGGCGGTGCCGGGGCGGGGGCCTGGACCGTCGGGGCCATCGGGGACGTCGGGGACGTAGGGGATGTCGGGGTCGTCGGGGTCATCGGGCGCTCCTCGCCAGTTCGGCGACCGTGTCCGCGACCGTGTCGACCTCGTCCTCGGTGTTGTAGTAGTGCGGCGACAGTCGCAGGCACCACTCCACCTCCTTGTCGGCGAAGTCGAACTGCGCGAACTCCCGCAGGCTGAGCGCCGAGTTGATGCCGCGCGCGTCCATCGCCGCCTTGAAGGGAGCGGCCTGCCAGCCCTCGATGGTGAAGGTGACCAGGGCGGCCGGCGCGGGCCCGCGGTCGAGGGTGCGGATGCCGGGGAGGGCGGCCAGCCGCTCGCGCAGCCGCGCGGCGAGTGCGGGGGTGCGCCGGGCCACCGGCTCGGGGCCGACCCGCAGGGCGTAGCGGACGGCGGCGGCACAGCCGAGGACGGTGGCGTACGGGAACTCCCACTCCTCGAACCGGGCCGCCGTGTCGACCGGCCGGTAGTCGCCGGGGGCGACCCAGCGCGCGCCGTGCATGTCGATGTGGAGCGGCTCGTAACCGGCCTCCAGCACCCGGTCGGAGACGTAGAGGAAGCCCGATCCGCGCGGGCCGCGCAGGAACTTGCGGCAGGTCGCGGTGAGCAGGTCGCAGCCGATCGCCTCGACGTCGATCGGGTACTGGCCGACCGACTGGCAGGCGTCCACCAGGTACAGCAGGTCGAGTTCCCGGCAGTGCCGCCCGATCTCGGCGACCGGCTGCACCAGCCCGGAGTTGGTGGGCACGTGGGTCACGGCCACCAGGCGCGGCCGGTGGACCCACATCAGCGCGGCCATGGCGTCGACGTCGACGCCGCTGCCGTCGGGGTGGTCGGGGGCGTGCACGATCCGGACGCCGTGGCGGCGGCGGAGGGAGAGGAAGGCGATCTGGTTGGACACGAAGTCGTTGCGGGTGGTGAGGATGACGTCCCCGGGCCGGAAGTCGATCGCGGACAGGGCCTTGGTGTAGGCGTGGGTCGCGCTCGCGGCGAAGGCGAGGTTGCCGGGGCGGGTGCCGAGGAGTTCGGCGAGCGCGGTGTAGAAGTCGGCGACCTCGGCGGCGCGGGCGGCGGCTGCCTCGTAGCCGCCGATGCCTGCCTCCAGGCGGAGGTGGTCGAGCACCGCCTCCAGGACCGGACGGGCCATCAGCCCGGCGCCGGCGTTGTTGAAGTGGATCACCGCCTCGCACCCGGGGGTGTCGGCCCGGAGGGCGGCGAGGTCCAGGAGCCGCCCCTGACCGGCGCTCAGGAGCGGTTCCGGACCGGAGGCGAAAGCGCTATTCTCGTTCTTCATGTCTGACGGTAGCAGTATCGAGACCCTCGTGGCGATCCTCCGGACCGAGATCGACCGCCTCTCCCCGGGCGACCGCCTGCCCAGCAGCCGGGACCTGATCAACCGTCACGGAGTCGGGCCGGTGACCGTCTCCCGGGCGATCGCCCTGCTCGCCGCCGAGGGCGCGGTGGTCACCCGCCCCGGGAGCGGCACCTACGTCGCGGCCCGCCGCCCGCGGACCGGCGGCGGCGAACCGGACACCTCCTGGCAATCGGTGGCGCTGGCCGGGCGTTCGCACGCCCCCGAGCCGCCCGAGGAACAGCCCGGAACGGTGCCCGCCGGCACCATCGCGCTGTCCGGTGGCTACCTGCACGAGAGCCTCCAGCCCACCCGGCTGCTCGGCGGCGCCCTCGCCCGGGCCGCCCGCCGCCCGGACGCCTGGCACCGGGCCCCTGCGGCCGGCCTGACCACGCTGCGGACGATCTTCGCCCGCCAGGCGGGCGGCGACGTCGGCCCCGACGACGTGCTGGTCACCGGAGGAGGGCAGGGGGCGCTGTCGCTGCTGTTCCGCGCCGTCGCGGCGCCCGGCAGTCCCGTCCTGGTCGAGTCACCCACCTACGCCGGCGCGCTCGCCGCCGCGCGCGCCGCCGGGCTGCACCCGGTGCCCGTGCCGATGGACGACCAGGGGCTGCGCCCCGACCTGCTCGCCGAGGCCTTCGCCATGACCGGCGCGCGCCTGCTCTACTGCCAGCCGACCTTCCACAACCCGACCGGGACGGTCCTGTCCGGCGAACGGCGCCGACAGGTCGTCGACGTCGCCCGCGCCGCCGGGGCGTTCCTGATCGAGGACGACTTCGCCCGCCACCTCGGCCACGGCCGACCGGTGCCCCGGCCGCTGGTCGCCGACGACCGGGACGGCACCGTCGTCCACCTCACCTCGCTGACCAAGCCGGCCTCGCCGAGCCTGCGGATCGGCGCGCTCATCGCCCGGGGACCGGTGATGCGGAGACTGCTCGGAATGCGGCGGGTCGACGACTTCTTCATCGCCCGCCCGCTCCAGGAGGCCGCGGTCGAACTGCTCAGCAGCCCGGCCTGGGAGCGGCACCTGCGCTCCCTGTCCGCCGCCCTGCAGCAGCGCTGCGCCGTGCTGGCCAACGCCCTGGCGCGCGAGCTCCCGGACTGGACACCGCCCCGGGTTCCGGAGGGCGGCCTGCACCTGTGGGTCAGGCTGCCGGCGGGCCGCACCGAGGAGGCCCTCGCGGAGGCGGCCCGGGCCCACCGGGTGGCCGTCAACCCGGGCCGGCAGCACTTCCCGGCCGAGCCGCCCGCCGCCCACCTGCGGCTCGGCTTCGCGGCGGCCGCCGAACCCGCCGAACTCGTCGAGGCGGCAGCCCGCCTGGGCGCCGCCGCCGCTCAAGCGTGACGGCGCGACGATGCGGCGGCGTGCGGCGTGCGGCGTGCGGCGTGCGGCGGCGTCCGGGGGCGGGTGCGGCCCGGTGCTCAGGCGTAGACCGCGATCCGGGGCTCGACCGTCCCCCGGGCGGAGGAGTGGAGCACGGTGATCCGGTAGGTCTCGGTGAGGGTGTGGCCGCTGTGCAGGACGATCTTCGCCGGGATCAGCCCGGTGTAGAGCGTGCCGGTCTGGCTGCCGAGCCGCAGGGTGCGCCAGTGGCCGTCGCGGCCCAGCTGTTCGAGCCGGATGTCCGACGGGCTGAGGAACGGGCCCTTCCGGGGCGACTCGACCAGGACCTGCGGGGCGACCGTCTGGTCCGTCGGAGTGTCGTTGCGGTACATGAAGGTGATCCGGTGCGGCGCCCGGTCGGTCGGCAGCGTGGTGTCGGGCAGGTCCACGAAGCGCACCGGCGCCGCGGTGGCGGCCGATGCGGCCGGGGGTGCGGCGGCCGGGGCGGCGGAGGCCGCCTGCGCGGGCGCGGTCAGCGCCGCGGTGGGCAGGGCGGCGAGGGCGGCGACGGTCAGCACCAGAACCCGACGGGGGATCGTCCTGGTCGGCATGGCGCCTCCTTCGGTCGAGGGGCGGCGGCTGGGGGAGCGGCCGCCTGCCGGACGGTGTCCGCCGTGCGACGGACGGTCGCCGGACCGGCGGTTCGTTCCCCTCCACCCTGCACGCGCCCGGCGGATGGCGCATCCGCCGGGCGCGTCGCCCGAAAATCCGGTCACTCCGCGTCACCGAAATCCGCCGGCCGGGCCGGGTGCCTCAGTGCAGCGGACGGCAGAGCAGCGCGTCGGGGACGCCGTACTGGAGCCACCGCCAGGTGTCCGCCACCCCGGCGACGTACTCGTCGTCCGCGCACTGGCCCTTGTAGGTGCCGGGCGCCCAGTCGCCGGCGGCGGAGCCACCGGTGGCGGGCCGGTTGTCGCCGTGGTCGAACCAGACCGTGCGGCCGGTGGTGGGCAGGGCGGTGGCGGCCGGGGCGCAGAGCAGCGCGGACATCGCGTTGTTGTGCACGCTGTAGCCCACGGCGAAGGTGCGGTCGGGGCACTGGAGCTTGTCGTAGCCGGACGCCCAGTCACCCTCGGTGACGTAGCGCGGGTCGGTGACGGTCACCCAGTCCCCGGCGCCGACGGCGGGGCCGCCGCTGTCGGTGCACAGGCCGCGGCTGCTGCTGCGGCCGAGGCCGGCGAGGCGCTGGCCGTCCGGGCAGTCGCCCTTGCGGTTTCCGGGGCTCCAGTCGGGCCGGGCCAGCATGCGGCCGGAGACGTTCTGGTCCCCGTGGTCGAGGTCGAGCATGTTCCAGCGGGCGGACGGTGCGACCTGTCCGGTGTACGAGGGCGCGTTGACCAGCTTGTGCCAGTCGGCGGCGCGCCAGTCACCGGGGTCGTTCAGTCCGAGCTGACGGCCGGCGCTGTCGTAGGAGAGCAGCGCCCAGTTGTCGTTGGGGACGCCGTTGGTCTGCCAGCCCACCAGCGGCCAGACGGCGAAGTCGGTGTCGTTGGCGGCCAGGATGTCGGTGAAGCGGTCGAACCAGGCCTGCTCCTTGGCGTCGGTGGAGCCGCGCCCGGCGGCGCCGAACTCGCTGACCCAGACCGGGGCGGTGAAGTGCTGGCCGTCCTGGGTGGCGAACAGGGCTTCCTGGTTGACCACCTGGGCGAGCTGGTCGGGGGTGAAGTCCTCGTAGCGCGGGTCACGGGTGGAGCCGGGGCCGCTGCCCGCGCCGGTGTTGGCCGGGCCGGTGTAGGCGTAGAAGTGGGCGGCGTAGACCAGCTTGTCGGACCGGATCAGGGTGTTGGACAGGGTGGCCACCGGGGTGAGCATCGGCCGGCCGTGGGAGAACCCGGCGGCCGGGATGCCGTACCAGTTGATGCCCTCCATGATGACCAGCATGTCCGGGTCGGCCTGGAGGATCCGGTTCCCGGCCTCCTCGAAGGCGGCGTACTCGTCGTGGCTGTCGCCCAGGCCCCAGTTGGGGTCGTCCCAGGTGTCGCGGCGCACCTCGTTGCGCAGGTCCGCGCCGACGACCCGCTTGTCCGCCTTGTAGCGGTTCACCATGAACACCCAGTCGTCCTCCCACTGCTGGGTGCTCTGGCCGCTGTTCCAGCGCTCGTTGCCGTCCAGGCCGCAGCAGAAGCGGTAGCTGGTGGTGTGGTTGTTGAGGACGACCGCGAACCCGTCGGCGGTCAGCGCGGCCACGACGGCGTCGTAGACCTGCAGCGGGGTCTTGCCCCTGAGCTGCGGGTTGGCGGCGACGGCGGCGTCCGGGACGGTACCGGTGTCGTGGATCAGCGCGTTGGCGAACGGCAGCCGGACGGCGTTCAGGCCCAGGCCGTGGAAGCCCGCCAGGATCCGGCCGATCGGCGCCCGGTCCAGGCCGAGCGGGATGTTGTACGAGACCTGGCCGGCCTGGTTGTCGGCCGGGTCGGTGGTCGAGCCGCTGCCTTCCCAAGTCCCCTGGGCACCAGCCCAGTTGCCGGCCTTCAACTTGAACCGGTCGCCGTTCGCGTCGACCACGTACCGCCCGCGGGTGCTCAGCGGGCCGGTCCAGGAGGCGGCGAGCCGGATGCCGCTCGGTACGGGTGCGGCGGTCGGTGCGGCCGCCGCCGCTCGTGCGGGTGGGGCGGCGGTGACGAGGGCGGCCAGCAGGGCCGCCACCGCGAGCACGGCTCGGCGAGCCGGGCGGATGGGTATCACGGATCTCTCCAGAAGCGGAGTCACAGGGGCAGGGTTGTCGACGGTACGTCAAAACAGCTCTTCAGGACGAGAGTGTCGACCGGACGAGGCCCTTATGACAACGGCATTGACGTGCAACGGCGCCGCCGGTTTCATGGCTCGCACTTCCCCACCCCGCACCTCCCCACCCCGCACCTCCCCACCCCGCACCTCCCCACCCCCCACACCCCCACGAGCAAGGCGGTGATCCGTTGGCACCGACGGTCAAGGACGACACGGGCAGCGGCCCGAGAACGGGCGCCCGCCACGGCGCCATGCACAAGTCCATCGGCCTGCTGGACGGCGCGGCGATCGCCGCCTCCAGCACGGCCGCCACCAGCAGCATCGGCATCGGCCTGGGCCTGATGGCCGGCGTGGTCGGCCTCCACCTGCCCGCGATCATGCTGCTGGCCTTCCTCCCCGTGCTCGCCATCGCCGGCGGCTACGGGCGGCTGAACGCGGTCGAACCGGACGCGGGCAGCAGCTACCGCTGGGTCGGCCGCACGCTCAGCCCCTGGCTGGGCTTCCTCACCGGCTGGGTGAACACCGTCGGCACGGTGGTCTTCATGGCCTACACCACCACCGTCACCGGCTCGGCGGTGGTCCAACTCCTCGGCGAGGCCCACCTGCGCAGCGTCCTCGGCCTGCGGCTCGACCCCGACTCGACCGTCCAGTGCACCCTGCTGGGCCTCGTCGTCCTGATCGGCGCCGCCCTGGTGGCCGTCCGCGGACTCGACCTCGCCGCCCGGCTGCAGAAGGCACTGCTGGTCTTCGAGTACGCCGTGCTGCTGGGGTTCTGCGGCTACGGGCTCTTCGCGGGCGACCAGCCGTTCTCGCTCCAGTGGTACAACCCCTTCGACCTCCCCTCCTTCGACGCCCTCGCCCAGGGCATGGTGCTGGCGGTGTTCTGCTACTGGGGCTTCGAATCGGTCTTCAGTGTCGGAGAGGAGGTGCGCGAGCCGCGCGACGCCTCGCGGGCCGGCTTCCTCGCCCTGGTGGTGATGATGCTGCTCTTCCTGCTGGCCGGCACCGCCTTCCAACGGGTGCTCCCACTCGACGAGTTGGCCGACAACGGCGCCCACGGACTGACCTACTTCGGGGAGCGGCTGGCCCACCAACCGCTGGCCGCACTGCCGTTGATCGCGTTGACTTTCTCCGCCGTGGCCTCGCTGCAGTCCTCGGTGATCCCGACCGCGCGCGGGATGTACGCGATGGGCCGCGACGGCGCGCTCGGCCCGGTCTGGACCAGGCTGCACCCCCGGCACGCCACCCCCGCCGTCGGCACCCTGCTGATCACCGGCATCGCCGTCGCCCTCGCCCTGGTCTCGGTCGTCATTCCCACCGTCAACGACCTGATCTCGGCCGCCGTCAACGCGATCGGCGTCATCGTCGCCCTCTACTACGCCCTCACCGCCGTCGCGTCCGCCGTCCGCTTCCGCCACCTGCTGCGCACCGCGCCGCTGGAGGGCCTGCGCGCCGTGGTCGGCCCGTTGCTCGGCGCCGCGGTGCTGCTCGCCGTCGGCGGCTACCTGGCCTGGACCTTCTACGATTCCACCGACCACTTCGAACTCGCCGCCGACAACGGCTGGTTCGAGCTGACCGTGGTGGTACTGATGATCGTCACCGGTCTGCCCTCGGCGGCCTGGGCCCGCTGGCGGCGCCGCTCGCCGTACTTCCTCGACCCGACCGTCTGACCCCGATCCGCGTACCACCGAGAACGGAGCACCACCCATGACCGAGGCCGATCTGGTCCTCACCCGCGGCCCCGTCCACACCGGCGACGCCGCCCGCACCCGGGCGAGCAGCCTGGCCGTGACCGGCGGGCGGATCGCCGCCGTCGGGCACGACGAGGTCCGGGAGCTGATCGGGCCGCACACCGAGGTCGTGGACCTCACCGGCAAGCTGCTCGTGCCGGGCTTCCAGGACGCCCACATCCACGCGGTCTTCGGCGGCGTCGAGTCCGCCGCCTGCGACCTCACCGGCACCGTCGGCGTGGCCGAGTACCTGGAGCGGATCCGCGCCTACGCCGGGGCCGACCCCGGCCGGGAGTGGATCACCGGCAGCGGCTGGTCCCTGGAGAGCTTCGAAGGCGGCCTGCCCACGCGGCAGTTGCTCGACTCCGTCGTCCCGGACCGCCCGGTCTACCTCACCAACCGCGACCACCACGGGGCCTGGGCCAACACCCGGGCGCTGGAACTGGCCGGCCTCACCCGCGACACCCCCGATCCGGCCGACGGCCGGATCGAACGCGAGGCCGACGGCACCCCGGCCGGCATGCTCCAGGAGGGCGCCACCGCCCTGGTCGCCCGGCTGGTGCCGCCGGCCACCGCCGCCGAACGGCTGACCGGACTGCTGCGCGCCCAGCGCCTGCTGCACTCGCTCGGCATCACCGGCTGGCAGGACGCGCTGCTCGGCGAGTTCAACGGCCAGCCGGACCCCTCCGACGCCTACCTGGCCGCCGCCCGCTCCGGCGCGCTGACCGCCCGGGTGACCGGCGCGCTCTGGTGGGACCGCGACCGGGGCGCCGAGCAGATCCCCGAACTCGTCCAGCGGCAGGACGAGTTGAGCCAAGGCCGGTTCCGGGCCGGCTCGGTGAAGATCATGCAGGACGGCATCGCCGAGAACTTCACCGCCGCGATGACCAGCCCGTACCTGGACGGCTGCGGCTGCCTGACGGGCAACTCGGGCCTCAGCTTCGTCGATCCGGCCGCGCTGTGCGGATACGTCACCGAACTCGACGCCCTCGACTTCCAGGTGCACTTCCACGCCCTCGGGGACCGGGCCGTCCGCGAGGCGCTGGACGCCGTCGAGGCCGCCCGGACGAGGAACGGCCGGCGCGCCACCCGGCACCACCTCGCCCACCTCCAGGTGGTCCACCCCGACGACCTCCACCGCTTCGCCCGGCTCGGCGCGATCGCCAACATCCAGCCGCTGTGGGCCGCGCACGAGCCGCAGATGGACGAGCTGACCATCCCCTTCCTCGGCCCCGAACGCGCCGCCCGGCAGTACCCGTTCGGTGCCCTCCAGCGCGCGGGCGCCACCCTGGCGGCCGGCAGCGACTGGCCGGTGAGCAGCCCGGACCCGCTGGCCGGACTGCACGTGGCGGTCAACCGGATGGAGCCGGGGGCCGACGACGGCCGGGTCTTCCTGCCCGAACAGCGCCTCGACCTGGCCTCGGCCCTCGCCGCCTACACGGCGGGCTCCGCCCATGTGAACGGCCACGACGACGCCGGCACCCTGGCGGTCGGACAGCTCGCCGACCTGGTGGTGCTCGACCGGGACATCCTCACCGCGCCGGCGGCGGAGATCGCCGACGCCCGGGTGGAGCGGACCTACGTCGGGGGCGAACTGGTGTACGCCGCGGAGTGATCCCGCGCGACGGGGCCCGGTTCGGCGCAGTGCGCGAGCCGGGCCGCCTGCGCCTGCGTCGGCGTAAGTGCTCAGCCCAGCGCCGCGAGCCGGGCCCCGGCCGCGTCGATCAGCAGGTCGAGCGCGTACGGGTACCCGCTGCGCCGCATGTCGGTGGTGAGCAGGTGCGCGGTGGCGGCGATGTGGGGGTGGGTGGCGGCGTCGAGCCGGGCGTAGGAGGCCTGCCAGACCTGGAGGTCGGCGGTGGCCGCGGCGGCCGGGAGGGCGAGGGCGGCGGCGTCGAGGGCCGCGAAGCCGAGGCTCTGGTCGACGAAGGCGTGGTAGATCCGGACCGCCTCCCGGTCCGGGAAGCCGGCCGTGCGCAACACGGACAGGATCGCCTCGACGGCGGCCGTCTCGTGGGTCCGGCCGGTGGTGCGGTGGGCCGCGAGCAGGGCGGCCTGGGGGTGGGCCAGGTAGGCGGAGTGGATCCGCAGGCCGATGGCGCGCAGGTCGGCGCGCCAGTCCCCGGTGGCCCGCCAGTCGGCCTGGGCGAGGCCGATGAGTTCGTCGGCGATGGCCAGCAGCAGGTCGTCCGTGCTGTGGAAGTAGCGGTAGACGGCGCTCGGGTCGGCCCCGAGCGCGGCGCCGAGCCGCCGGACGGTGAGGGCGTCGGCGCCGTGCTGTTCGATCAGCCGCAGCGCGGTCCCGACGATCAGCTCCTGGGAGAGCACCACACCCTGCTTGGTGGGCCTGCGGCGGCGGCGCCGGGGCTCGGGGACTACGCGTTCGCTCATGCCCCGCAGGCTATGTCAACGCCGTTGACGGGCGACAGGGGTCGGTCGGCGGATTCTCGGGGAACGGACGGCCGGTCCACCGTCCGCCCCCGGACGAAGGCCGCCCCTGGGGCTGGTGGGTCGGAATGGATCGTGGACGGTTCTGTGCAAGTCGTGTCGGAATTCCGAAGCCTTCGTAGGGGCGTTCGAAGGGTTGGTCACTCTCCGGGGTCGGGTGTCCTTGTCGACATGGCGCTAGTTCCGTACCACGAGGGCGCCTCGGGCCGGATCCGCGCTGGTGGGACCGGCCGAGCCGTGAGCCGCCGCGAAAGGCCGACGTCATGCGGACGTCTGACGGGTCATCAAAGTTCCACGTTCTTCCACCCGGTTGGGTGAATTCCCTTTAAGCTCGCGTTAATCATGGCGGTTTCAGGCCACGCTGAGGACTTCTTCGGATAGTCGGGCCATGGGGCCATTCGGACGATGAGAGCAGGGATGAAGACAACGAATGAACTGATGAACGGCGCCGCGCGCGGGCCGTCCCGGGCACGGCCGGGCCTGCCCGGCCGCCGCGCGGTCGCCCGAGTCGCGGCGCTCGCCATCGCCGTCGGCAGCAGTTCGCTGGCGGCCGTTCCGGCGGCGGTCTCGCAGACCGGCGACGGGACGGTCACCGTCAAGGTGATCCGGGCCGTGGACAACACCGGCACGTACACGCCGGCACTGGAACCGGGCATGGCGGGCGTCAAGGTGACGCTCACCGACGACGCCGGTGTCTCGATCGACGGGACCACGGCGGCGGACGGCACGGTGACGCTGTCGCCCGCCACGAGCAAGGCGAGCGGCGGCAGGTACCGGGTGCAGGTGGTGAACCCGAAGCCGGGCGTGCTGTTCCCGGCCTTCGCCTCCCGGCAGGGGCTGGACGGCGCGCCCAACCAGCTCAGCTCCAACGAGGAGTTCGTCGACCTCGGTGGCGGGAAGAACGTCTCCTACACCACCGGGCTGTGGAACCCGGCGGACTACTGCCAGAAGAACGCGCCGCTGGCGACGGCCTGTCAGACGCCCACCTACCAGGGCGGGAACCAGCGCACGCTGGTCACCTTCCCGTACGACAAGCGCGGCCAGGAGGGCCCCGGCAACGCGGCGACCGACATCGCCACCGACGCCGAGACCGGCACGATCTTCGGCCTCGCCTGGAACAAGGCGGACAAGCGGCTGTTCTCCGCGGCGACGGCCAAGCGCACCACCGACTACGGCCCCGCCGGCTCCGGCGGGATCTACGTCACCGACCTGAGCGACCCGGCGAAGAAGCGGACGACCGTCTTCACCACCGTCCCGAACGCGGGCAGCACCGCGCACGGGCCGGGGACGGACGACGCCTTCCTCGACGTGCCCGGAAAGGAGAGCCTGGGCGGCATCAAGGTCACCGACGACGGCAAGGACCTGTTCGTCGTCAACCTGAACGACCGCAAGCTCTACCGCTACGACGCCACCAGGCCGACGGCCTCCGCGCCCAAGGCCTCCTACCCGATCCCGGACCCGGGCTGCCCGTCGGCTGCGGACTGGCGGCCGTACGGCCTCGGAATCCAGGACGGCTCCGGCTTCCTCGGCGGGGTCTGCTCCGGCGAGTCCACCGGCAAGCTCACCGACGTGCGCGCGCTGGTCCTGCCGTTCGACCTCGGCACCGGGGCGTTCGGCAAGCCGGTGCTGGACCAGCCGATGGACTACCCGCGGCAGTCCACCGTCGGCGGCGGCCCCTGCGACGGGGCGGGCTGGTTCCCCTGGACCAGCACCTTCCCGGGCTCGCAGAACGGCCGGCCGTGCGGCAACACCACCATCGCGTTCCCCGAACCGGAGCTCGGCGAGATCCTGTTCGAGACCGACGGCTCGATGCTGCTGGCCTTCAAGGACCGCTTCGCCGACCGCGGACCGGGCGCCCCGGCGCCCAACTCGGCCACGGTGATGTCCGGCGGCGACCTGAACAAGGCCTGCCCGTCGAACGGCACGTACGTGATGGACGTCAACCTCGGCTGCGGAAAGACCGTCCGCGGCGCCCGGTTCTTCTCCACCGGCTGGGACGAGGTCGGACACCACAACACGGTGGTCGCGGGCATCGCGCTCTCCAAGGTCGAGAGCACCCTCGGGGCCTCCGCCTTCGACCCGGACCACACCGCGGTCGGCTACGGCACGTCGTTCATGGAGCGCAAGGACGGCGCGCACGACCCGAAGTTCGGCCTGCGGCTGACCCCGGCGAACACCGGCTCGCCGTTCGGCAAGGGCGCCGCGATGGGTGACCTCGAAGTGCTCTGCGACCAGGCGCCGCTGCAGATCGGCAACCGGGTCTGGTACGACCCCGAGCGCAAGGGCATCCAGAACCCGGGCCAGCTCCCGGTGAAGGACGCCACCGTCAACCTGTACGACGAGTCGGGCAAGGTGGTCGGCACCACCAGGACCACGGCGCGCGGCGAGTACTACTTCGACGACAGCAACGTCACCGGAGGCCTCAAGCCGCACACCAAGTACACCATCCGCATCGACAACCCCGCCGACTACGCCAAGGGCGGCCCGCTGTACCACTGGGTGCCCACGGACCACGACGTCGGCGACAACCACTTCATCGACTCCAAGGGCATCGTCCCGGCCGGCACCAGGTTCCCCGAACGGGCGCTGACCACCGGCGGGCCGGGCGAGAACGACCACACCTTCGACTTCGGCTACCGCCAGCAGGAGGGCGCGCTGAAGCTGGTCAAGCACGACCAGGACGGCAAGCCGCTGGCCGGTGCCACGTTCCAGCTGTGGCACGAGACCAACGGCACCGACGGTCTGCAGACCACGGGGACCAAGCCGGACACGCCGGTCGGTGACCCCTGCACGACCGGCAAGGACGGCATCTGCCAGGGCAGCGGCGTGCCCGGCACGTACTACTGGCAGGAGTTGAGCCCGCCCGACGGCTACTCGGCGCCGGACACCACGGTCCTCGGACCGCTGGTGCTCACCGCCGACAACCTGGAGGACGGGGTCAGCGTCACGGCCGTCAACAAGCTGATCCCCACCCCGACGCCGACCACCTCGCCGACGGCCACCCCGTCGCCGACGACACCGGCCACGACACCGCCGAGCACGCCGGCGCCGCCGGCCCCGCCGGCGCCGGCTCCCGGCGGTGAACTGCCGCACACCGGTGCGAGCAGCGGGCTGCCGCTGATCGCGACCGGCGCCGCGGCGCTGATCGCCCTCGGCGCGGCACTGTTCGTGCTGGTGCGCCGACGCCGGGCGGCACAGCACCGGTAGTCGTCCCGCTCCGTCGGGGTGACACCCGGATCGGGCGGGTTCGCGGACCGCAACGGACCGCGAACCCGCCCGACTCCGCTGCCCGGCTCCACTGCCCGACTCCTCTGCCCGGCCCGAAGGCCCGTGCGTCCCGGGCGACTTGGACCAGCCGAGCGACCTGAACGACCTGAACGACCTGAACGACCTGAACGACCCGGACGAAGGATCGGAGACCACGACCGCATGCCCCGCATGGCCCGCACGACGAAGGCCGACGCCCGCCCGCCCCGGAGCACGCGGGCCCGCTGGTTGACGGCGCTGATCGCTGCCGCGGTCTGCGCCGCCGTGGCGGGCGGCGTCGTCGCGTACGAGACCGTCTCCGACGACACCACCGAGCGGCCGGTCACCACCGAGGAGGCGGGCCGGCTGGCACTGTCCCGGCTGAACCTCTACCAGGCCAGCCCGGTCGGCGTGGTGCTCACCGCCGACGAGGGCGGGGGAGTGCGGATCGTGGTCGAGGGCGTCGTGGACTACCGCACCCACCACGGCGTGGGCCGCTACCGGAGCACCGGCGCGAGCGGCCCGCTCGACCACGGCCTGGTGGTCTGGGACACCGACGGCCTCGGCCTGGCCCCGGAACCGGCGGGCGACCAGGGCCGGCCCTGGCAGCAGGCCGAACACATCCCGCGCGCCGGCTGGTCGCCGCGCACGTACACCGCCGACCCGCTGGACGCCGGCCTCCAACTGCTCACCCAGCTCGGCGCCGACCGCCCCGACAACCCGCTGCTGCTCGCCCAGTCCGGCGCCCGCCGGCTCGGCCAGGACCGGATCGACGGCCGCGGCTACGACCGCTTCGCCGGTCCGCGCGCCCAGGGCGCCGCACCGGACGGCAGGACCTCGCCGCTGACGTACTGGGTGGACGGCGACGCCGGCCTGCGCCGGGTCACCATGCGGATCACCGGCCTGGGCATGCCGACCACCGTCGACTTCTCCGGCCGCGTCGACGAGGCCAAGCTCCCCGAGGCGCCCTGGCTGACCGGCTGACTCCGGTCACCCCGCCTCAACGGCCGCGGGCGATCGCCAGACCGGCCGCCCGCCCCGAGAAGATGCAGCCGCCCAGGAAGGTGCCCTCCAGCGCGTTGTACCCGTGCACGCCCCCGCCGCCGAAACCGGCCACCTCCCCGGCCGCGTAGAGGCCGGGCACCGGGACGCCGTCGCCGCCGATCACCCGGGAGTCCAGATCGGTCTGCAGCCCACCGAGGGTCTTGCGCGACAGGATGTTGAGGCGCACGCCGATCAGCGGACCGTGCGCCGGGTCGAGGATCCGGTGCGGCCTGGCGACCCGGGCGATCCGGTCGGTCAGCGACCGGCGGGCGTTGTGGATCGCCATCACCTGGGCGTCCTTGCTGAACGGGTTGGCCAGTTCGCGGTCCCGGGCGACGATCTGCCGCTCGATGTCGGCGGCGTCGAGCTTCGGGCCGCGGGCGATCCCGTTCATCGCGGCGACCAGCTCGGGCAGGGTGCGGGCGACGACGAAGTCCTCGCCGTGCCGCTTGAACCGCTCCACCGGCCCCGGGGCGCCCTTGGCCAGTCGGCTCCGCACGGCGAACGTGAGGTCCCGGCCGGTCAGATCGGGGTTCTGCTCCGAACCGGAGAGCGCGAACTCCTTCTCGATGATCGACTGGGTCAGGACGAACCACGAGTAGTCGTGCCCGGTGGCCAGGATCTGCTTCATCGCCCCGATCGAGTCGGCGCCCGGCACTCCGGACATCCCGGTCAGCCGGCGCCCCTCGGCGTCGAACCACATGGAGGACGGGCCGGGCAGGATCCGGATGGCGTGGTCCGGCCAGACCGGGTCCCAGTTGTGGACGCCCTCGGTGTACGCCCACATCCGGTCGCGGTTGACCACCCGGCCGCCGGCCTGCTCGGTGATGGCCAGCATCCGGCCGTCGACATGGGCGGGCACGCCCGAGATCAGGTGCTCGGGGGCCGGACCGACCCGGTCCACCGGCCAGTTGGCCCGCATCAGCGCGTGGTTGTGCCCGATGCCGCCGGAGGTCACCACCACCGCCGCCGCCCGCTCCTCGAACGAACCGACCACCTCGCGCGAGGACTTGACGCCGCGTCCGGATTCGTCCGGCGCCAGCACCGAACCCCGGACGCCGACCACCGCGCCGTCCTCGGTCAGCAGCTCGTCCACCTGGTGCCGGAACGCGAACCGCACCAGCTCGGCCCGCTCCGCCCGCAGCACCGGACGGAGGAACGCCTCCACCACCCCGGGCCCGGTGCCCCAGGTGATGTGGAAGCGCGGCACCGAGTTGCCGTGCCCGGTGGCCGAACCGGCGCCCCGCTCCGCCCATCCCACCAGCGGCACCACCCGGTGCCCGAGCTCGCGCAGGTAGCGGCGCTTGCCGCCGGCCGCCCACGCCAGGTACGCGTCGGCCCAGCGCCGCCCCCAGAGGTCCTCGTCGTCCGGCCGGTCGAAGCCCGCCGAGCCGAACCAGTCCTGCCGGGCCAGCTCCAGCGAGTCCTTGATCCCGGCCCGGCGCTGCTCCGGGCTGTCGACGAAGAAGAGACCGCCCAGCGACCAGAACGCCTGGCCGCCCAGGTTCCGCCGGTTCTCCTGCTCGACGACCAGCACCCGCCGGCCGGCCTTCGCCAGCTCGTGCGTGGCCACCAGTCCGGCCAGACCGGCCCCGACCACGATCACCTCAGGCTGGAACGACATTCAGCTCTCCCTCGGGGAACACCGTCGACCGGTCACGACGGCTGCGCGCTCCCATCGTCGGGGCAGGCCGGATGGACCGGCACTAGGCTTGTCAGGTGGTGACGAAGAAGACTGTGCCACCGGCACAAGGGACGGCCTCCGCGACGGCCGACCGGCACGGCGCCGTGGCGCGGATCCTGGCGGACGAGAGCGGGATGGTCGACTCGTTCATGGCCGCCATCGCCCGGGAGATCCCCGCCTACGCCAACCTCGACGCCCGCCAGCTGGCGGAGGTCCGCTCCATCATCGTCTGGACCCTCCACCGGGTTCTCGAACTCTGGGCCGTGGACGGCTCGTTGGGACCCGAGGACATCCGGATGTTCCGCGGTGTCGGCGCGGTCAGGGCGCGCGACGCCCGTCCGCTGGCCGCCGTGCTGCGCGCCTACCGGGTCGCCGCGCTGGCCTTCTTCGACCGGATCGGGGAGCGCTTCGCCGACGCCGTCTCGGTGCGCGACCTCAGCGCGCTCGCCCGGGTGTGGCTCACGGTGCTCGACCAGTCGTCCGAGGCGATCTTCGACGGCTACGAGTCCACCGGGCGCATCCTCAGCGAGGACCGCGAACGCTCCCTGCGCGGCCTCCTCACCGACCTGCTGCTCGGCCGGCAGAGCCACGCCGGCACCCTCCGCGCCCGGCTGCGCGAGCTCGACGCGGAACTGCCGTCCTCCTTCGACCTGGTGGTGGTCTCCCCGGCGGGGCCCGCGAGCCCCGCGCACCCCGCGAACCCCGCGAACCCTGTGAGTCCCGCGAACCCTGCGGGTCCCGCGAGCCCGGCGGGACCGGCGTCCACCGGGTTCGACGAGGCGGAGCGGACGGCCGCGCTGGTCACCGCGGCCCTGGACGCCCGGGCCGCGGGCGGGGCGACCGGCCGCGAACCCATCTCGCTGCACACCGCCATGGACGGCGTCGGAGTCGCCCTGGTCAAGGCGGCCGACGTGCCCCTGCTGCACGGCCTGGCCGCCGCCCACGACCTCACCGGCGCTCTGCTCACCGGCGCCACCGCCGCCACCGCGCCCCGCGACCACCGGCTCGCCGTCCACGGCCTGCGGCACGCCCCACCGCTGGTGTGGAGCGAGCGCCGGGTGCTCGACCGCGGCGACCTGGAGGTGGTCGCCCTGGTCACCGGACATCCCGACGCCGACCCCGGACGCGTCGCCGAAGCCGTACTCGGCCCGCTCGCCCGGGACGCCGACACCCGGCGGACCCTCGACGCCGTCCTCTACTCCGACAGCGCCCCGGCCGCGGCCGCCCGCCTCCACCTCCACCCCCAGACCGTCCGCTACCGGCTGCGCCGCCTCGCCGCCGCCACCGGCCGCGACGCCCGCACCCCCTGGAACCGCTTCGCCTTCCAGACCGCCCTGCTCGCGGGCGCTACGTCGTGAGGCGGGCCCGGAGGTCGCGCTTGAGCAGCTTGCCGCTCTGGTTGCGCGGGAGGTCGGGGACGAAGTGGACGGTCTTCGGGACCTTGTAGGGGGCCAGGCGGCTTCGGACGTGGGCGATGAGCTCGGCCGCGGTGGGAGCGGGCGTGGCGGCGTCGGAGCGGAGGACGACGAAGGCGGTGACCGCCTCGATCCACCTGTCGTCGGGGGCGCCGATCACCGCGACCTCCGCCACGGCCGGGTGGCTGTGGACGGCCTCCTCGACCTCCCGGGAGGCCACCAGCACCCCGCCGGTGTTGATGACGTCCTTGATCCGGTCGACCACGGTCAGGTAGCCCGCCTCGTCGGCGACGACCAGGTCCCCCGAGTGGAACCAGCCGCCGCGGAACGCCTCGGCGGTCTCCTCCGGGGCATCCCAGTAGCCGAGGCACAACTGCGGTGAGCGGTAGACGATTTCACCCGGGGTACCGGGCGGCACGTCGGCGCCGTCGCGGTCGACGATCCGCGCCTCCACGAACAGCACCGGGCGGCCGCAGGAGGCCGGCCGCTCCCGGTGCTCCTCCGGGCGCAGCACGGTGGCCAGCGGTCCGATCTCCGACTGGCCGAAGCAGTTGTAGAAGCCGACCCGCGGGTAGCGCTCGCGCAGCCGGTCGAGCACGGCCACCGGCATGACCGAGGCGCCGTACTGGGCCTTGCGCAGCGAGGACAGGTCGCGGCGGTCCAGGTCGGGGTGGTCGGCCAGCGGGACCCACACCGTCGGGGCCAGGAACAGCGAGCCGATCCGCTCCTCCTCGATCCGCCGGAGCAGCTCGGGGACGTCCGGCGACTCCAGCAGCAGGACGGAGGCGCCGACGGCGAGGTACGGCAGCAGGAAGACGTGCAGGGCGGCCGAGTGGTACAGCGGCATGCAGATCAGCGGCCGGTCGTCCGCGCCCAGGTCGAGGGCGTGGATGCCCGACAGGTAGGCGTGCACCAGGGCGCGGTGGGGCATCTTCGCGCCCTTCGGCCGGGAGGTGGTGCCGGAGGTGTAGAGCAGCTGGACCAGGTCGGTGTCGCGCGCGCCGGCGTCCACGTCCGGCACCGGACCGGCCAGCGCGGCGGCGAGGAGCACGGAGCCCTCGTCCCGCAGCGGGAGCACGTGCTCGACGCGCAGTCCGGCCCGGACGCGCTCGACCTCCGGTGCCAGCGCCGGGTCACTGAGCACGGCCCGGCTGCCGGAGTGGACGAGCAGGTGGCTCAGCTCCCCGCCGGTGAGGGCGTAGTTGACCGGGACGTGCACCAGGCCGGCCCGGGCGCAGGCGAGGAAGGCGATCGCGTAGGCGTCGGAGTTGCGCCCGTACGCCGCGACCCGGTCGCCGGGGTGCAGGCCCAGCCCGAGCAGGTACCCGGCCGCGCGGCTGACCGCCTCGTCGAGCTGCCGGTAGGTCCAGCTGCGGTCGGCGAAGGTCAGCGCGGTGCGGTCGGGGGTGCGGCGGGCGCTGCGGCGCAGCAGCCCGTCGACGGTGCCGGCGCGGGGGTCGTCGATCATGCTCGCGGTCTCGCTCTCGGGTTCGGTTCGGGCCTGGTTCGGTGCGGGCCTGGTCCGGTGTCCGGTTCGGGGTTCGTGCGGGCGTCGGTCCGGTTCGGTCCGGTTCGTTCGGGCGGTGGGGGCGGTGGGGACGGCCGGCCGCAGGGGCAGCCTGCCCACTCCGGGCCGTACGGACGCACGGGTGTCCGACGCGCGGAGCCGGGTAGGCGCGCCTCCGTAGCTACCGACTCCAGGAGGCCGCCATGGACCTCGCGTTCCTCACTCCGTTGCTCGACCGACCCGGCCCCTGGGCCTCGCTGTACCTGGACACCTCCCGCGCCACCGAGGACGCCGCCCCGCGCCGGGCCCTGATCGACCGGGCCGCCGTCCACCGGCTCGCCGGGCTCGGGGTCGACGACGCCACCTGCGACGCCGTCCGCGACCACCTGGCCGGGGAACCGACGGCCGCCTCCCCACCGGGGCGGGCGCTGTTCGCCGCCGACGGTGAGGTCGCCCTGGACGTGCCGCTGATGGAGTCGCCGCCCGACGTCGCCGCCACCTGGGCGCCGCTGCCGCACACCGCCCCGCTGCTCGGTCTGCTGGACGACGCCGCGCCGCGCTGCCTGGTGGCGGCCGTGGACCGCACCGGGGCCGCGCTGGAGCAGCGCGAGCTCGGCCGCTCCGCGCCGATCGGCACCGTCGAGGGCCGGCAGTGGCAGGGCCGCGGCCACCGCGCCCCGCCCGCCGACCGGTACGAGTGGCACTACCGGCACCGCGTGGAGGACGCCTGGGAGCGCACCGCCGCGGTCATCGCCGACCAGCTGACCCGGATCTGGCCCGGCAGCGGTGCCCGTCTGCTGGTGCTCACCGGCGACGTCCGCGAGCGGCGGGCAGTCCGAGCGCTGCTGCCCCGCGCGATGCAGCCGGACACCGTCGAGGTCGACGGCGGCGGCCGGGCCGACGGCATCGCCCGGGACAGCTTCGACCGCCGGATCGCCGAGGCGTGGGAGGAGCACCGGGACCGCCACCTGACCACCGTGCTGGACGCCTTCCGCACCGGTGTCGGGCGCCCCGGCGAACACGCCACCGACGCCGCCGGGACCGAGACCGCACCCGGTGCCGCCGCCCAGGGCGTGCCCGCCGTGGTGACCGCGGCCCGGCAGCACCAGCTCGCGGCGCTGCTCTTCCAGCCGGGCGGGCACGATCCGGAGCGCCCCGTGTGGACCGGCCCGGAGCCGGAGCACATCGGCGTCCAGCGGGCCGAGCTGCGCGCCATGGGCGTGTCCGAACCGCAGCAGGCCCCGGCCGCGGACGCCCTGCTGCGCAGCGCTGCGGCGGTCGGGGCCGAGGCCCTGCTGGTGCCGGAGTCCGTAGCCGGCCCGCCCGGCGGTCTCGGCGCCGTGCTGCGGTGGAACGCCTGACCCGAACGGCGGCCGGGTCGGCCCACCCGCGCCGACCACCTGGCCGCAACGGCCGGGCCGGGGACCGCACCGCTCGTATACATATGTCGACCGGGGGAGGAGAATCAACGACGCGGGGCGGGAGTTCGACGAGGAGGCCGGCCATGAAGAGCCTTGAACGCCGCTATGCGGTGACGCTTCCGGGGCAGGTCGGCGGGCACGCCCCGCCGGCCGTCATCGTGGTGCATGTCACCGAGATCCTCGGGCCCGGCGGCGGGCCCGTCTGGGAGAACACGGACGGGGACTTCAGGGTGGAGATCACCGGCGAGGTGGCCACCGTCCTGACCGCGCCCGTCGGCTCCCCGCGGCACCCGTGCCTGCACGCCGTGCCACTGCCTGATCGCGCGGCACCGCTGCGCTGAGCGCCGCTCACCGAGGGCGTGCTCGGCCCTGTCCGGGCGGGTCTCCGTCGCCCGCCACCGGGGCATCCGCCCCGCCCGCCGCCCCACCTCCTCCGGCCGTTCTGCCCGCTGTCCACGCCGCTGTTCCTCGCCACCGTCGCCGTGTTCCTGTGCTGGTTCCACCGCTGCCGCCTCGATGCCCGTGGTGGTGGAGGCCCGGCCGGCCGCGATCGGGGCGTTGCAGGGCTGTTGCAGGGGGAGTGAGCCGGCTCACGGTGGGGTGGGACGGTTCGTGATCGCATGGTCGGATGCATCAGTTCGAGAAGGCCGGCCCTTTGCTGGCCGTAGGGGTGGCGGTTGTTCTGCTGGCGGGCTGTGGGTCGCAGGCAGGCAGTACGGCGGGGGCCCGGCGGGTCGGCGGCAGTGCGGGGCCGTGCGGGGTGGCGTCGGGGTCGCCGTCGGCCGGGTCGCAGGCCGGGGTGCGGGTCACGGCGGTGGGCGCGGCCTGTGCGGAGTACGAGGTGACCAACGGGACGGGCGAGACGGCCGATGTGACGGTGGTGTTCAGCCGGACGGGCGCGGGCGGGGGTGCGATGGACAACGTGACGAGGACCGTCGAGGGGCTTGCGCCGGGGGCCGTCTCGAAGGGGCGGGTCGAACTGGGCGGCGCGACCTCGGGGGTGAAGGTCCTCACGGTGCGCAGCGTGCCGAGCACCGAGGCGTCGAGGCCGAAGGGCCCGTGCCCGGCGTCCGGGGTGCTGGTGAGCGTGGACGAGGGGGCTGCGGCGATGGGGCTGCGGACGGTCGGGCTGAACCTGCGGAACTGCGGGACGGCCGAGGTGACCCTGAACGGCTATCCGGAGCTGCAGGTGCTCGACGCGGAGCGCAAGCCGGTCGACGGGGTGCAGGTCGTGCACGGCGGTGCCCAGATCGCCAGCGGCACCGGCGCGGACGCCCCGCCGCGGGAGGTCGTGCTGAAGCCGGGGGAGGGCGCCGCTTCCACGCTGGTGTGGCGCAACACCACCGGGGCCGGCGATCCGGTGAACGCCCCGTACGTGCGGGTGCGCGCCACGCCGGGCGCGGCCCCGGTGATGGTGACGCCGGAGCTGGACCTGGGCACCACCGGACGTCTCGGGGTCGGCGCCTGGGTCAGGGACGAGGCGGGACCGCCGGCGTCAGGTCGATGACCACCTTGCCGGGGGGCGCACCGCGAGGTGGAGGTCGGGGCCGGCCATCTGACGGGGACGTCACCGATGCGACGGGGGGAGCCTTCAGCGGCGGACGGCGAGGCCGTCCAGGGTCAGGTCGAGGAGGCGCTCGGCGCGCTGTCGGTGTTCGGGGCCGGCCGAGGTGAGGGCGATGCCCTCCAGGGCGGCGGCGATGTCGTCGGGGCGGATGTCGGTGCGGATGAGGCCGGCGGCCGCGCAGGCGTCCATGAGGGTGGTGACGGCGGCGCGGATCATCTCCCGGCTGTGGCCGTACGGGTTGCTCCCCGTCGCGGCGATGGTGCGCAGGGCGTCGATCATGCCGTGCTTGGTGGCGGCGTAGTCGAGGAAGAGGTGCGCCCAGGCGTGCAGGGCCCGGTCGGGGGCCTTGCGGGCCAGCAGGGCGGGGGCGGCGTCGCAGAGTTGGGCCACCTCGTTGCGGTAGACCGCCTCGATCAGGGCCTCCCGGGTGGGGAAGTTGCGGTAGAGGGTCGCACTGCCCACACCCGCGTCCCTGGCGATGTGCTCCAGGTGCGCGTCCAGCCCCTGCGCGGTGAAGGCGCGGGCGGCGGCCGTGAGGATCTTCTCCCTGTTGCGCCGGGCGTCGGCCCGCAGCGGTCGAGGTGTTCCGTCGGTCATCGGTGCTCGTCTTCCGGATCCAGGGGTGTGCGACTTGCTAACCGGGGGCGCCACCACTTAGCTTTCGGTCAAACGGAGGCGCCTCCGTTTCCGCTTTCACTGTAGGCCACCACCCGGCCTGCGGACACTTCCGCGAAAGGAAGCCGATCATGACCGGTATCCGGGGCAAGGTCATCGCGATCACGGGCGCCAGCAGCGGCATCGGGGCGGCGACCGCGACCCACCTCGCCGAGCGGGGCGCCCTGCTGGTGCTCGGGGCGCGGCGCGAGGACCGGCTCGCGGCCGTCGTCGACGGCATCACGGCGAACGGGGGCGCCGCCACGGGCGTCCTGGTCGACGTCACGCGCCGCGAGGACCTCCGGCGCCTGGTGGACACGGCCGTGGACCGCTACGGACGGCTCGACGTCCTCGTGTCCAACGCGGGCACCATGGCCGTCTCACCGTTCGACGACCTGCGCCAGGACGACTGGGACGCCATGGTCGCGACCCATGTCACCGGTCTGCTGAACGGCATCGGGGCTGCTCTGCCGGTGTTCCGCCGCCAGCGCTCCGGACACTTCGTCAACGTCGGTTCGACCGCCGCCTACGTGGTCAAGAGCCCGCAGGCGGTCTACGCGGCCACCAAGACGGCGGTGAAGGTGCTCACCGAGGGGCTGCGCCAGGAAGCGGGGCCCGACCTGCGCGTCACGCTCGTCTCGCCGGGGTTCACCGACACCGAGGGCGTGGGCAAGGGAGCCGGCCCCGAGCTGGCCGCCGCGATGATCCGGCAGCGCGACGAGATCGCCATGCCGCCCGGCGCGGTCGCGTCCGCCATCGCCTACGCCGTCGAACAGCCCGAGGGCGTCGACGTCGGCGAGATCGTGGTGCGCCCCACCGCGCAGTCCTGAGCGCGCCCGCATGGAGGAGGACGGCGTCCGCCACCGCCCGGAGAGCGGGCGGTGGCGGACGAACGACCGGAACAGGGGACCGTCAGGCCAGCGCCGCCTCGACCAGGTCGGCAGCCCTGCTCACGCTGGCGCCCGCCCGGACCTCCGCGCTGAGCTCCGCCAGCCGGGCCGCCACCTTCGGGTCCCCGGTCAGCTCCAGCACCGCGGAGCGCAGCGCGTCGGCGGTGGCCAGGTCGGTGTCCAGGCGTCGGGCGACGCCGAGTTCGACCAGCCGGTCCGCGTTCTCGAACTGGTCGGCGGCCTGCGGCACCGCGACCATCGGCAGTCCGCAGTACAGGCCCTCGCTGCACCCGCCCATCCCGGCGTGGGTGATGAACGCGTCGGCCTGCTGGAGCACCGCGAACTGCGGTACCCACTGGTGCACTTCGACGTTGGCCGGGACCGGGCCCAGCTCGGCCGGGTCGGTCGACCTGCCGATCTGGAGCACGACGTGCCAGCCGGGCAGGTCGCCGAAGGCCTCCAGGCAGGCGCGGTAGAAGGCCGGCTGGCGGGTGAAGGTGGAGCCGAGCGAGACCAGCAGCACCTTCTGCGCGTCCTGCGGCCGGGTCCAACTCCCCTCGCGCTCCCGGTGGTCGAGGCAGGGCCCGGCGAAGGAGAAGACCTCGGGGTCGACCTTCGCCAGCCCGGTCTGGAGGGCCTGGGGGATGAGCGCTATCCCGCGGTCCGGCCTCAGCATGTACGTGAAGATGTCGCGGGGCGGCACCCCGTTGTCGGCCAGCCACCGGGTGAACCGCGCCGGGACGTCGTCCGCCTCCAGCGCCTTCATGACCGTCCGGAACGGTTCGACGTCCGGGTCGGCGGTGGCGACCCTGGACGGCGAGACCAGCATGGACGGCACGCCCCAGCTGTCGGCCAGGACCCGTCCCGCGTACGCCATGAAGTCGTACAGCACGAGGTCGGGACGGTCGTCCTCGAACGCCTCCCGCATCAGCGGCAGCATGACCTGCGCCTCGTCGAAGATCATGCTGTGCACGTTGGTCCCGGGCTGGACGGCCCCCTTGAGGACCGACAGGCCCGTCTCATGGGGCACGAGCCGGGCGCCGGTGGCCTCGATCTGCTCGGCGAACGACGGGTCGTTCACGTAACTGACCCGGTGGCCACGGGAGACCAGCTCCCGGATCACCCCCAGGCTGGGGTTGACGTGGCCGTGTGCCGGGATGTTCACCATGGCGATGTGTGCTGGGCCGGGCATCGTCGTCACCTCTCCTCGTACGTCGTCACGAGTGCTGCGTTCCATCGCTCTGACGTTACGTCAACTCACCTGTGCGGGACGTACGCAGGGTGCCGATACGGCCGCGCGCGGGGCGGCCCGGCAGGTGGGAGCGCCGATTCCCCGTGCCGGGCCGCTGTTTTCGGTGCGAGGAAGGAGAGGTCAGGAACGCCACTCCGGAGCGGTCGCGATCACCTTCAACTGGTCCACCCCGAGCGCCGGATCGCCGGGCCTGGTCGTGTACTGGTTCTCGCCGTTCCACTCCGAGAGCCACAGCCGGCTGCCGTCCGGGCGGTGAACGCCCGCCGTCCAGTGCAGGACCGGGTTGGTCGCCGACTTCCCGTTGCCGAAGCGGTTGGTGACGACGAGCGTCCCGTCCGGCCGCTTCTCCCGGACCTCCAGCGGGGTGAGGGACTCCCGGTCCATGGTCGCCAGCTCGTCCCGGCCGCGCTTGGAGGCCGGGTCCGCCCCGACTTGAAGCATGCTGGTGCGGCCCTGGTAGGTGACGGTGAGCGCAGCGTGGCCGGGGTCCTGGTTCCCCACCTCGGCCCCGGCGGGCAGCAGCGGTACGAGCTTCGCGAGCAGTTCCGCGTTGGACGGCCCACTGGCGGCGGGCCCGGGGCGCGGGGAGTCGCCGGGCTTCGGCGCGTCCTCGACCGGGGTGAGCGCGGCGAAGACCCGGTCCCAGGACGGGTCGGTCACCAGGTCCGTCAGTCGGGTGGGGTCCGCCACCGGTGGGTCCGGCCGGTTGGCCGTGGCCGGCTGCCCGTTGAACTCGGTGAACGAGACCCGGCGGCCGTCCGGGGCCGCCCAGGTGACCCGCCACTCGCGGCCGCCCTGGGTGGTCCGACTGCGCAGCTTGTCGATCACCAGGACGGAACCGTCCGGCCGGACCGTCCGGTCGCAGGAGTCCTGAGGCGTCTGGAAGCCGTCCGTGCACACCGCGGCGGCGTCGGGCCGGAGGTTGGTCCACTCGGCCGAGAACTCGACGATGCTCGCCCCGGCGCCGTCGTCGAACAGCAGGGTGGGGCTGGTCATGTGCCCGCTGAGCTTCGCCGAGCCGCTGGTGTTGAGCTCCTTCACCGTGCCCTTCGGCAGCAGGTCGGTGACCAGGGCGACGAGCTCCCGCGTCGTCATCTCGGCCCGGGCGGGCGCCGGCGGGGTGGCCGGCCCGCTGATCCCGAGCGGGCCCCCGCCGAGTGCGGTGAAGCCGCCGGCTCCGGTCAGGACCAGTACCGCCAGCGCGGCCCCGACGGCGGTGCGCCGGCGGCGGCGCCGACGGCGGCCGCGCTGCTCGGCCTGGACGGCGAGGGAGTGCTGAACCGGTTCCGGGGCGAGCTCGGCGGCGCCGCGCAGGACGCGGGCGAAGCCGTCGGCGAACGCGTCGTCGAAGTCGTCGTCAGTGGGCATGGCGCAGCACCGTCTTCTCGGAGGAGGGGTTGAGCCCGCTGATGGCGTCGGTCCTGTTCGTTCCCGCGGAGCCGCCCAGGGCGGTCTCGATGTCGTCGCCCAGTACCGCGCGCAGTCGGGCGAGGGCCCGGCGGCAGCGGGTGCGGACGGCGGTGCCGCTCAGCCGCAGGGCCACGGCCGTCTCCTCGACGCTGCGGTCCTCCCAGAAGCGGAGCACCAGCACGGCGCGGTCCGGCGCGGGGAGTTCGGCGAGGGCGCGCAGCAGCGTCAGCCGCAGGGCCGGGTCCGGGTCGTGCACGCCGACCTCGGGGAACTCGTCGGTGACGCGCTCGGAGGCGCTGCGCTTGCGCCGGTACGACAGGAAGGTGTTCACGAGCACGGTCTGCGCGTAGCCGCTGGGGTTGTCCAGCCGGGAGATCTTCCGCCACTTGAGGTAGATCCGGCCGAGCGCCTCCTGCACGAGGTCCTCGGCGAGGTGGGCGTCACCGCCGGTGAGCAGGAAGGCGGTGCGCAGCAGGTGCCGGGCGCGGGAGGCGACGAAGTCCGGGAACTCCGGCCACGGTGGTTCGGCCGTTTCTTGATCCATACCTTGGTAACGCGGTGGGGTCCGGCTCATGTGACAGTCCGGTCGCCGATCATCGTGCGGGACGGCTCGCCCGGACCGGCGGACGGACCGCCGCCGTACCCAGGGCGAGCCACGCGGTGGCGAACAGCCAGCCGCCGAGGACGTCCAGCGGCCAGTGCACCCCGAGGTAGATGCGGCTGAGGCCGACCCCGGCCGCGAGGACGACGGCGATCACGGTGGCGGCCCGGGCCGCTGCCGGGCGGGCCCGGGTGACGGCCAGGGCGAGCAGGCCGGCGCAGACCGCCGAGGTGAAGGAGTGCCCGGAGGGGAAGGAGAAGCCAGCCGCGTCGGCCGCCCAGTTCGGTCGCGGCGGGCGGGGCCGGCCGAAGAGGTACATCAGTCCGGTGCGCAGGAGTTGGCCCAGAATCAGCCACAGCAGCGGGGCGAGCAGCAGCACCGCAGCCCGGCGCGGTGGGCGGGGTGCGGGCAGGGCCAGGAGCGCGACGGCGCCCGCGGCCAGGGCCAGCAGGTAGGGCACCGCGCCGGAGCCGAGCGAGGTGATCACCACGGCCACCGTCCGGGCGGCGGACGGCCGGTGGGTGGCGGACCAGTCGTTGGCGTCCCTCTCGAAGCCGTACGGTGCCCAGCCCCGCGTGGCCAGCAGCGCGGCCAGCGCCGCGAACAGGACGAGTGCGACGCCGGTCGCCCACTGCCACGGGTGCGGGCGGTGGGGCGCGGGGGCCTGGGGTGGGTGGCTCACGGCGGGGTGCGGCCTTCCTCGGGCGGTGCGGTTCGGTGTCCCGGCCCCCGTGGCGGCGCTCGCGGCCTTCGGTCCGGTACTCAGCCACACCGTACGTGGCGGCCGGGCGGTCAGCTCCCGCCCATCGGGCGGTACATGCCGATCGAGTCGTGGTGGGCGGTGTCCCTGAAGCCGAACCGCTCGTACAGCACGTGCGCGGGCCCGTCCGCGATCAGTGACACGTACGCGGTCGCGGGCGCCCGGCGGTCGAGTTCCTCGGTGAGCGCGGCCACGATGCGCTTGCCGAGGCCCTTCCCCTGGTGCGCCGGGTGCACGCAGATGTCGACGATCTGGAACGCGGTGCCGCCGTCGCCGATGATCCGGCCCATGCCGATCGGCTCGCCCTCGTGGTGCAGCACCACCCCGTACCAGGTGTTGGGCAGGCCGACGGCGACCGCTTCGGGCGCCCGGTCGGAGAGGCCGGCATCGGTGCGCAGGCGGCGGAAGACCTCGACGGCGGGGACGCCCGGGCGCAGCTCGTAAGGGTCAGTAGTGCTTTGCATGCATTACATGTTACAGGTGGTGGATTCCGGCCGTAGCGGGGGTCTCGTCGACATGCCCTCGATCGGCCGCTTCTCCGGCGGCGGGCCGCCCGTCGGCTATCAACTGGTCCGGACGGAAGCCGCCCGTCCCGTGGCCCACCGGGTGGCGGTGGCGCGGGTTCCGTTTTCTGAACTGTCTTAACTGATTTGGTTTTAATCATTCGTTATGCCCGATCCCTTTCCGGCGTACGGCCCGACCCGCAAGGCTTCCGTCGGATTCCGCCGGGCCGCGCGATCGCACGACCCGCCGCAATGGGGAGGACCCGCCACCGTGTCCAACAGATACCGTCAACGGCTGCTGACCGGCGCCGTCACGCTCACCGCGCTCGGCCTGACCACCGCTCAGGCCGTCGCCGCGCCCGACACCTCCGACGCCCGACCGCGCCAGGCGCAGCACCTGGCCGAGATCGGCCGGCAGCATGCCGCCGCCGTCACGGGCGCGAGCAGCGGCAAGCACACCTTCGCCGCCCGGGCCGACTCCCTGGGTGGGGACGACGGCGGCGCCGACGAGGCGGAGAACTCCGCCGAGGGCGTCGCCCAGTACACCGAGGCGCGCACCGCGCCGGGCGTCGTCGCGCCGGGTGCGTACGGTGCGGCCTGGTCGCAGCTGCAGTCGATGCCGCACACCGACGGCGACTGGAAGCACGTCACCTCGAAGCCGTACAACTCGGACGACCCCCGCTACCGGGACGCCAACTCCAACTCCAGCGGCGGCTCCGGCTACGTCACCGGCCGGATCACCGGCATCGCCGCCGACGACGACGGCTACGTCTACGCGGGCGGCGCCAACGGCGGCGTGTTCCGCTCCCGCACCGGCGGCGGGCAGTGGCAGCCGATCGCCGACAAGCTGCCCTCGTTGTCGACGGGCACGCTGAACCTGGACGAGGGCGGGCGGCTCTGGTACGCCACCGGTGAGTCCAACACCGGCGCCACCTCGTACGTCGGCACCGGCGTGTACGTGCTCTCCGACCCGAAGCACGGGAAGTTCCAGCCCGGGAACCGGGTCGGTGGCGCCGAGCTGGAGTCGACCATCATCCACGCGCTGCGCTTCGGCGGCGGCAAGGTGTGGGCGGCCACCAGCCGGGGCGTCTGGAGCCACTCGACGGCCGACCTGTCCGGCCCGTGGACGCTGGAGTTCGCGCCGAACCCGGACTACCTGCCCGGGGGTTCGAAGGCCAAGGACGAGAGCGCGCCGTACAAGAACATCGCCAACGACATCGCGATCGACCCCAAGGACCCGTCCAAGGTGGTCCTCGCGGTCGGCTGGCGCGGCGGTGACACCTACAACGGCTTCTACGGCAGGGCCGCGGACGGCAGCTGGCAGCGGGTGTCCGGGCTCGGCGACCTGCCGACCGACGCCGCCAACGTCGGCAACGTGACCTTCGCCCGCTCGGCCGACGGCTCGCGCTACTACGCCATCGACCAGTCCCCGGACGTGATGGCGCACAACCCGGACACCGGGCTCAAGGGCATCTACGTCTCCAAGTCCGGTTCGCCCTACGGCCCGTGGACACTCATCGCGGACAAGGACAAGATCAAGGGCTCCGGATCCGCCCTCCAGGGCGCCGGCTACCAGCCCGGCATCCAGTCCTGGTACAACCAGTTCCTCCAGGTCGACCCCGCCAACCCGGACCACCTGTACGCGGGCCTGGAAGAGGTGCTGGAGACCAAGGACGGCGGCGCCAACTGGTCCGTCCCCGGCCCGTACTGGAACTTCCCGTTCCCCTGCTGGAGCATCGACCCCACCAAGCAGACCGGCAACTGCTCGCCGACCACCCACTCCGACCAGCACGCCGTCGCCATCGGCTCGTACCACGGCAAGCCCAGCGTGTACGTCGGCAACGACGGCGGCATCTACCGCCGCCCGGTCAACGGTTCCGCCGACGCGTCCGGCCACGCCACCGACTGGAAGTCCCTGGCCGACGGCACCATCGACACCCTCCAGTACTACTCGGTCGGCGTCGGCAAGGACCCGGCCGACAGGTCCGGCAGGGGCGTCATCGTCAGCGGCGGCCTCCAGGACAACGGCGAGTCCATCCTGCGCGCCCACGACAAGGTGATGGGCTCCAACTTCGGCGGCGACGGCGCCGACACCCTGGTCGACGCGAACAACGGCTGCAACATCGCCGAGGAGTACGTCTACCTCGACATGTGGGTCACCCAGAACTGCGCCGTCAACGACGGCTCCGGCAACACCGACCCGAGCAAGGCCACCTCCTACGAGGTCGCCCCGCCCGACAAGGCCACCAGCTCCGCCCGGTTCATCGCGCCGCTCACCACCGACCCCAAGGACGACAACACCTGGGTCGCGGGCGGCCGGCACGTGTGGGTGCAGCACAAGGGCTGGGCGATCCGCAGCGGCAGCGAGTGGAAGGCCGCCTACGACCTGGGCGCCGGACACGTCGCCACCGCCGTGGCCACCGTCAACGGCACGGTGTACGCGGGCTGGTGCGGCCCCTGCAACAACCAGGGCTTCAGCCGCGGCATCGCGGTCGGCAACACCGACGGCACCGGCTGGCACCAGCTCAACCTGCCCGTCGACGGCACCGTGCCCAACCGCTACATCTCCTCCTTCGCGGTGGACCAGAACGACGCGAAGCACGTGTTCGTCGCGATCAACGGCTTCTCGCGGACCTGGACCGAGGGCCCCGGCGCGGGCAACGGCCACCTCTTCGAGACCCACGACGGCGGCGCCACCTGGACCGACGTCTCGGCCAACCTGCCCGACATCCCCGCGACTTCGGTCAAGCTCCTGCCGAACGGCGGCCTCGCCCTCGGCACCGACCTCGCCGCCTTCTACCGCGCGCCCGGCGAGAAGAACTTCTCGGTGCTCGGCCGCAACCTGCCCACCACCGCGGTGCAGCAGCTGAAGACCGGCCCCGACGGGCGGCTGTACGCCGCCACCTTCGGGCGCGGCATCTGGTCGATCAACCCGTGCGACGTGTACGACAACGACGACGACCAGGGCGACGAGGACAGCCAGAACTGACCCCCGCCGCCCAAGCCCTGCCGGTGCCCGGCCCGCTCACCCCGAGCGGGCCGGGCACCGGCGTTCCGGAACCGGTAGGGCGCCCTCGACGTCCAAACCGGAACCGTACGAGACCGGAGACACCTCACCGTGAAGCAACGCCTCGCCCTCCCGGCCGCCGCCCTGCTGCTCGTCCTCACCGCCGGCGCCTGCGCCTCCACCTCCGGCAGCGGCACCACGCCGACCCCGACCCCGACCCCGACAGCGACACCGAGCGCCCCGAGCACGGCCCCGGCCCCGTCCGGCACCACGAGCCCCATGACGCCCACCGCGCCGACGACCACCTCGGCGCACCGCCCGACCGCCACCCCGACCCACGCCCCCACCGCAACCGCCCCGTCCCCGGCCACCCCCGCCCCGGCCACCCCGACCCCGGCCCCCACCCTCCCCCCGAACAACGGCGACAACCCGATCGACCTCCAGCACCGCCCCGCCAGCACCCCCTCCCACCCCACGGGCTGAGCCGGGCCCGCCCGACCGGCCGTCACCCGAGGTACCCGTTCGGCCCGGAGCGAGGCCGGGGCAGAGTCCGAAGGGTGCCGCCGTACCATTGCTGACCTGTGGATTCAGTGAGGAGAGGGGCGGACGTGGGCAGAGGCGAGTGGGCGGCCGGGCTGGGGCGGCTGGTCGGGACGGCGGCCGAGCTGGGGGAGGCCGGGCGACAGGCCGTGCTGCGGGGCGGGCGGTCGGTGGCGGGTGGGCGGTGGGCGCTCACGGCGCTCGGCTCCGTCGCGCCGCCGCAGGTGCCGTGCACCGAGCCGTGGAAGCTGTCGCTCGGCACGCTGATCGGCCGTCACCCGAAGACGCCGGCGGTGGCGCACAAGCTGCTGGGGCTGCTCGACGGCTACGGGGCGGTGCACCTGGGGCCGTCGAAGGTCGGTTTCGACGGTGAGGAGGTGGAGTGGGACAAGGTCGTCGAAATCCGCACCCGCAACGCCTTCGAGGTGCTGACCACCAGTGCCCTGGAGCAGGACGTGGACCGGATCCGCGAGTTCCTCCCACCCGTGCCCGGCCGCAAGTGGGCCGTGACCAAGGCCGGTGAGGCGCTGGCCACCGTGGTCCTCGCGGCGCTCGAACGCGGCTCGGTCGACCAGCGGCTGGATGAACTGACCGTACCGGCCCAGATCGTCCACCGCGGCCTGCTCGGCCGGCCGCGCACCCTGGACGCGGGCTGCTTCGCGGCGGCCACGCTGGTCGTCGTGGGCCAGGCGGGGGAGAGCCTGATCGCGACCGCCCGGCAGCGCGGCATACCGGTCCGGCCGGCCGAAGCGGCGGCGCAGGACGACCGGGCGGAGCACGTCGCGGTGCTGCGCGAGCGCACCGATGCCGTCGCCCGGCTGTTGCAGCGGATCGAGGAGAACGAACCGGAGCCGGCGGCACTGCCGCAGGTCGTGCTCGACAAGGCCCCGCTCGACAACACCCCGCTTGATCACGGCGTCTGAGGGGGCGGAAGTGGGTGCAGGAATGGCAACGGTGTTCCGCGCCGAGGAGCTGCCCGTCGAAGAACGCTTCGACTGCTGGCGGGAGTTGCTGGAGCGGACGCGCGCCTGCGACGCGACCAGCGTCCACGCCGATGACTTCCGCGCGGAGCTGAGGCGTTCCGAGCTGGGCGAGGTGGTCCTCCTCGGGACATCCTTCCCCTCGGTGCGGTTCCGGCGCACCGAGCGCATGGTGCGGCGCTCGGACGAGGGCGTCTACCACCTGTCGTTCCTCCAGACGGGCTCCATGACGCTGACCCGCGGTGCGGGCCGGACGGAGACGCTCAGACCGGGCGATCTGCACCTGGTCGACAGCTCGACCCCGTACGACCTGCAGACCTTCGGCGGCCCCACCGCCGGCCGGGCCGAGTCCCGGGTCTCCGGAGTGGGCATCGACTTCCCCGCCGCCCTGCTGCCGCTGCCCCCGCAGCGGCTGCGCGGTCTGCTCGGCCGCGCGTTCTCGGCGCGGACGGGCTCGGCCGCGCTGCTGTCCGAGTTCCTGCTCGGACTGGACCGGCAGGCCGCCGCCCTGGGGCCGGCCGAGGCGGCCCGGCTGGGCATGGTCGTGGTCGACCTGGTGGCCGCGTGGCTGGCCCGGGAGCTGGACGCCGAGGCCGCGGTGCCGGAGGACGCCCGGCAGCGGGCCCTGGCGGAGGGCGTACGGGCCTTCATCCGGCGCAACCTGCACGATCCGGAGCTGTCGCCGTCCACGATCGCCGCGGCTCACCACATCTCCGTCAGCCACCTCCACCGGGTGTTCACCCAGCAGTCGGCGGGGGAGACGGTCGCCGCCTGGATCCGGAGCCAGCGACTGGAGCGGACCCGCCGCGACCTCGCCGACCCGGCGCAACGCACCACGCCGATCCACGCCGTCGCCGCCCGCTGGGGCTTCCCCCGGGCCGACGACTTCAGCCGCTCCTTCCGGGCCGCGTACGGGCTCTCACCCCGCGAACACCGGCAACGGGAGCTGGCCGCCCGCGCGGGCGGGTAGGCCGGCTACCCGCCCGCGGAAGAGCCTGCCACCGGAAGCGGAGAAGAGATGCAGCCCCTGGTACCGGAACCGGTAGCTACCCGGTTCGGTGAACCGGGTCATCCGTACCCGGGGCGCATCGGCCGTGACGTTGTTCACGCCGGAGCGTCCTTCGTGTCCGGAGGGTGCGGGCGTCAGCGGCGCCCGAAGAGCCGCCCGAGCCAGCTCCCGGACGCCCGCTCCTTCGGCGGGCAGGAGCACCGCTGGGACGCGGGGATCCCGGCCAGGACCTGTTCGACGTGCATTCCGCACCCGGCGTAGGTCGGCTTCCCACAGGTACGGCAGGCGACTCGGCGGCACATGCCGCGCTCCCTTCTCAAGGCCCCCCGCGAATGGCTGACCCGGCAAATATACCCCCGCCCGTATTCGAACCGCGACGATCGAATCCGTCCGGCACTGGCCCTGGAGCGGGCCGAGCTGGTCGAATCGTCCTGTGGACACAACGCACGAGGAGGACCGGGGCACCCCGGTCGGACGCCGGGTCGTGCTCGGGCTGCTCGGGCTGGGCGCCGTGGGCGTCGCGGCGGGCCCGTACCTGCAGCGGGCCGAGTCGTCGTTGGCGGAGCGGGACCCGAGCGGCCTGAGCGGGCTGCTGCCGGGCAACAACGGCTTCCGGTACTACTCGGTGGTGACCTCCGTCCCCGAGCGGGACGCGACGGACTACACCCTCACCGTGGACGGCCTGGTGGAGCGGCCCGCCACCCACCGGCTGGCCGACCTCCAGGCCATGCCGCAGCGGCGGCTGGTCAGGGACGTCCAGTGCGTCACCGGCTGGCGGGTGCCGGACACCCCCTTCGAGGGGGTGCCGCTGGCCCACCTGCTCGACGCCGCCGGGGTGCGGCCGGGAGCCAAGGCCGTGCGCTTCGACTGCTTCGACGGCGCGTACACCGAGAGCCTCACCCTCGAACAGGCCCGGCGGGACGACGTGCTGGTCGCGCTGCGCATGCAGGACAAGCCGATCGGCCACGACCACGGCGGGCCGGTGCGGCTGTACGTCGCGCCGATGTACTTCTACAAGTCCGCGAAGTGGCTGTCGGGCATCACGGTCACCGACGCGGTGCAGCCCGGGTACTGGGAGGGCAACGGTTATGACGTCGACGCCTGGGTCGGCCGGTCGAACGGGCGGGACGATGCGCCGACGAGCTGAGCTGGTCCTGCGCTTCACCCGCGCCGAGCGCTGGGTGCACCGCACCACGGCCGCGCTGATGGGCGTCTGCCTGGCCACGGCCGGCTGCCTCTACCTCGCGCCGCTCGCCGAACTGGTCGGCAACCGCCCGCTGGTGGTCACCGTGCACGTGTGGTGCGGCCTGGCGCTGCCGGTGCCGCTGCTGCTCGGCCTCGTCTCCCGGGCGGTGCGGGCGGACGCCGCCCGGCTCAGCCGGTTCACCCCGGCGGACTGGCAGTGGCTGCGGGCCGTCCGTACCCGGGCCGGGCACCGGCCGGCCGGGAAGTTCAACGCCGGGCAGAAGCTGTACGCGCAGTGGACGCTCGGCTCGATGCTGGTGATCGTCGGCATGGGACTGCTGATGTGGCTCACCCACCTGGCGCCGCCCTCCTGGCGCACCGGCGCGACCTTCGTGCACGACTGGCTGGCCGCAGCCATCGCCGTCGTGGTCGCCGGGCACGTCCGGATGGCCTGGCGGGACCGGGAGTCACGGCTCGGAATGCGGACCGGCCTGGTCGAGCGGCACTGGGCCGAGCGGGAGCACCCGCAGTGGCGGACGGACCGGGACCGGGCGGCGGACGCGCTCCCGGTCGGGGAACCGGCCGGGGACCCGGTCGAGTAGCGGGACTTCAGCGGGTCACGGGCGGGGCAGCAGCGACTCCCAGACGTCCCGCTCGGCGGTGGCCGACCAGACCACGTCGCCGTGGCCGTAGCCCGGGACGACGCGGTAGTCGACCCGGGCACCGCCCCGGCGGACGAGGCGGGCGCCGAGGTCGTGGTCCCCGCGGCCGAACTCGGCGTTCACCCAGACCACGTCGGCCCGGATCGCCGCCCAGTCGATCCGGTGGACCTCCGTCCGCCCGGCCCAGACCGCCGCCAGATCGCGCAGCAGCGCGGTGGGCTGCAGGCCGCTGCCGAGACGGGCGATCGCTTCCTGCCAGACGGGGAGCGGGGTGTGGGTGAGGGCGAAGCGGTCCTCTTCGGGGGTGGCGCCGAAGGCGTAGCTGCCGCCGCTGTGGCCCCGGTGGTGGATCCAGTTGGCCGGACCGGGCAGCTCCCGGGTGTGGATCAGGGCGTAGTGCAGCAGCCCGAGGTTGCTGAACTGCTCCGCCCCGGGCTGCGGTTGAGGCCGCGGCAGGCCGCTCGGGGCGTCGGGGTCGGCGGCCGCGCGGGCGAACAGGTCCTTCAGTCCGGGGTCGACGGTCAGGACGCCCGCCGCCAGCTGCTGCCGGAACAGGTCGGTCAACGCCCCGGCGCGCGCGACCAGTTCGGGTTCCGTCTCCGGGTCGTACGGGCCGGTGGTGTCGAGGACGAGGACCCGCCGTGGTCGCTCTCCTCCGGTCCGGGCGGCGGTGGCCAGGGCGAGCGCGGCCCCAGCGGAGTGGCCGAGCAGCTCGTACGGCAGCCCGGTGACGGCTCCGGCGGCCGAGACGACCCGTTCGAGGTCCGCCCGGTGGCCGTCCAGGCCCCAGTCGGCGCAGTGCGGGCCGGTCCGGTCGGGCGTCAGCGCGTCCTCGCGCGGGGTGGTGCCGATGACCAGGTAGCCGTGGTCGGCGAGGAAGCGGGCGAGGCTGCGGCCCTGCGCAGTGCCGTAGTTGGCGGCGACGTTGAGACCGCCTCCCGGCAGCAGGTGGACCACCCGGTGGGCGGTGTCGGCGTCGCCGAGGACATCGACGGTGAACTGGCCCGCCTGCCCGTCCGGGACGACCAGGCGGTGGTGACCGGGCCCGAGGTCCAGGGCCGCCGTGTCACCGCAGCCCAGCGCCGCCCCCAAGCGTCCGACGAGCTTCCTGCCCACCCGCTGCCCCTCCCGCACCGCGTCCCGCACCGCGTCCCGTACCGCGTCCCGTGCCGCGTCCTGCCCCGCGCTGTTCGCACCGGCGGACAGTCTGACGCATCGCCGCCGTCGGCTCCGGGGCCGGTACCCGCACGCCCGATCTCGAACCCTTCGAGCAGGTGGCGCGCACGGCCCTGGCGCTCGTGCCGCACCCGGCCCGAACCGGGGTCGTCACCACCCGGTGGGAACCGCTCGCCCCCACCCCCGTGAGGGGCGAGCGGAGATCACGGGCGGCGTCTCAACACGCCTCAGAGTCCCAGGAGTTCGGCGAAGGTGCCGCCGAGGACGCGGTCGCGCAGCTCGCCGGGCGGGGTGACGCGTTCGACGAGGGCGCGGGTCAGGACCGGGTCCCCGTACGGGGCGTCCGAGCCGAAGACCGTCCGCTCGGGGACTTCCCGGAGGGCCAGGCGGAGCGCGAACACCACGTTGGTGGTGGACAGTTCCAGGTAGAGGTTCGGGGTCTCCCGGGCCAGCTCGATCGCCGTCAGCCAGTTGAGACCGCCGAGCTGGCTGACCACGACCGGGACGCCCGGGTGGCGGCGGGCGAGCTCGGCCAGCGTCGCCAGGTCGCCGGTGGTGGTCGGCGCGAACCCGTGCACCACGACCGGCAGTCCGCCGTGGTCGGCCGCGGCGCGCAGGACCGGCTCGACCAAGCCCGCACCGTCCGGCGGCGGCGTCAGCTCGCCGATGCCCCGGAAGCCCCGGGCGACCACGTCCCGGTCCACCGCCGCGGCGATCTGCTCGGCCGGGACGTCCAGCCGCACCTTTCCGAAGCCGATGAACCGGTCCGGGTGCGCGGCGCAGGCCGCCGCCAGCTCCCGCAGCGCCGCCTCGTGCGCCTCGGCGCCCGTGGACTGCCCGCCGACCGTCGCGTGCAGCACGCTCATCTCCCGCTTGAACGAGGCCAGATCGACGGCCCGCTCCGGATGCGGCCGGGTGCCGAAGAGCACCGCACGGTCGACCCCCGCCTCGTCGAGCAGCGCGAGGTGGCTGTCGATCGGGTCGTGAACATGGCTGTGGGCGTCGATGATCAACATTTCTCCTGGTCAGATGCCGTTCTCCGGGGCGGCCTCCCGCCGCCTCGCCCCAGTCTGCAACCCTGACACCGTGACAAGGTCAAACCGAACGGGGAGCGAGCGACCATGAGGATCGGGCAACTGTCCCAACGCACCGGTACCAGCGAACGCCTGATCCGGTACTACGAATCCGTGGGCCTGCTCACCTCGACCCGGCTGCCCAACGGCTACCGCGACTACGAGCCCTCCGCCGAGCAGACCGTCCGCCAGATCCGCGCCCTGCTCGCCGCCGGCCTGCCCACCCGACTGATCGGCCAGGTCCTGCCCTGCGGCCGCCCGGACGGCCCGCTGCTCGCCTGCCCCGGCGTGCTCACCAAGCTGCGCAACCAGCTCGCCGAACTCGACCGCCGCGCCGAGGAGTTGGACCAGGCGCGGGACACCCTGCGGCGGGCCATCGCGGCTACCGAGGAAGCCGGGCTACCCGTGCCGTAGCCCGCGGGACGGTGTGCCGATCGGCCATCCTCGACCGCGAGGTAGCGTTGAGTAGAGATGGCATGTACGCTGCGTGTCGCTGGTTGAGAAATCAGCGGGCCTGGCCGCCACTCCGTGGGGGGAGTCACGCCCAGGCCCGGTTACCGGCAGGGGCCCGATCGCACTCGTGGGGGAGTCACGGTCGGGCCCGTCGCCGGTTGCCAGTTGTATGCCCATCGGACCGGCCGCCCAGACATGACGACCGTCCAGCCGAAGGGCGATTCCAGGCGCGTCCGTCCAGAAGGGCAGGCGGGGGCGGGCGGTTCGGGCCTGCGCCCGGAAGGCTCAGGACTGCGTGCGGGCGGTTCAGGACTGCGGGCGGGCCTCGGTGATCTTCTGCTTGAGCGCCCCGAGGAGGTCCTGCAGGAGTGCGACGGTGCCCTCGTCGACCAGGTTGCCCTCGTCGTCGAACCGCTCGTGCGAGCGGAAGACGATGACCTCGGGCTTGACCACGACGTCGGTGTGCGTCCAGACGAACACCTGCCGCAGCGCGAGCTGCGCCCGGACCGAGCCGAAGTTGGTCGGCGCGGCGCCGAGGATCGCCGTCGGCTTGCGCTGCAGCGGCAGGCCCTCGGACCTGGTCCAGTCGGTGCTGACCCAGTCGATCGCGTTCTTCAGGACGCCGGGCACGGAGTAGTTGAACTCCGGCGTGGCGATGAGCAGACCGTCCGCCGCGGTGATGCGGTCGCGCAGCTCCTGCACCACGGCGGGCCGGGCCTCGGGGGTGTCCAGGTCGAAGTCGTAGGGCGGGATCTCCCGCAGGCGGTCGTACACCTCGATCTCCAGGCCGCCCGGGTTGAGCTTGCGCGCGGCGTGCAGCAGTGCGGTGTTGTGCGACTCCGCGCGCAGGCTGCCGGAGATGGCGAGGATCTTCAGGTCGGTCATGGCTGGTCCCTCCTCAGGAGCGACGGGCCGCCCACCGGCCCGCCGGAATCGACCGTAGGGGCGCGGCGCAGGGGCGGCGGGAGGCCGTACGCGTCACCGGGGGGACCATCGGCGCCAGCGGGGACCGTTCGCGCCAGGAGGGGGACGGAACACGACCGGTGGGTGCCCCGGCCTTGATTTCCGGCGTTCGATTAGACTCGCGCCCCGTGCACAGAGACACGGTTCCCGCCTACCTGGTGCGGCTCGTCCGCAGCAGCGCGCTCCGACTGGGGATAACCCCGCAGGAGATCGCGCTGGCCACGGGGCTGGAACCGGCCGCACTCGACGACGACCTGACGAGGGTGCCCACCGGCGCGCTCAACCGGATCTGGGAGCTGATCTTCGTTCAGGGCGGGGAGGGGGCCGGCCTCCTGGTCGCCGGGAACGTCCCGCTGGGCAGCCTGCACGCCTGGGACTACCTGGTCACCACCGCCCCGACCTTGGCCGACGGCCTGCGGGAGGGGGCGCGGTGGATCAGCGCGCTGACCGACCCGGCCGTCTCACTGGACGTGATGGAGGAGGGACGGCAACTCACCCTGAACTACAACGGGCTGCCGTTCCAGGACGACGTCGACCGCGAGATCAGCGTGTTCGCCCTGGCCACGTTCCTGCAGCGGATGCGGGACACCGGCGCCGCCTCGGCCGGTCCGGTCAGGGTGGCGTTCGCCCACCCGGCGCCGCCACGGCACCGCCACCTGATCGACGCCTTCGGCACCGCCCGCATCGACTTCGACCAGCCCACCAACTCGATCGTCCTGCTCGACGCCGGACGGCAGACGCCGTCCGCGGACCCGGAGCTGGCCCGCATCGTCCGGCGCTACGTGGAGATGGGCCTGGCCACCGCCCGGCCGGCCCCGGACTGGCGCGACACCTTCCGCACCGTCCTGGCCGAGGCGCTGGCCGAGGACCTGCTCTCGCTGGAGCGCGTCGCCGGCCGGCTCGCGGTGAGTCCGCGGACCCTGCAGCGCCGGCTCAGCGACCACGGCACGACCTGGCGCGAGGAGATCGACGCGGTCCGCCACGAACAGGCCGCCCACCTGCTCCGGGACACCCGGCTCCCGGTCCAGTCGATCGCCCTGCGCCTCGGTTACGCCGATCCGCGGGCCCTGCGCCGGGCCTTCCAGCGCTGGACCGGCCACACCCCGGACACCTACCGGAAGTCGGCGGTCCTGGCGGCAGTCGCCGAGCACGGCTGACCCGTCGGCAGCCGTCGCCCTCCGGGCGCCCGCCGTGGCGCGAGCGGTCCCCCTGTTGGCGCCTCAGGTCATCTGTACCGTCTCCGGGCGGCTCGTAGCGTGGCAAGGGCGGTGCGGCGACCGGTCGCCCGCTTCGGAGCCGCGGTTCGGCCCAGCCGCTCGGGCGCCGCTCAAGACCCTCGGAGGAACCGGCCATGACCACGTTCGTTCTCGTCCCCGGTACGTTCCGGGGCGGCTGGTGGTACGAGCCGCTCGCCGCCGAACTGCGCCTGTACGGCCATCAGGTGCACCCGCTGACCCTGACCGGGCTCGGTGCGAGACGCCACCTGTCGACCGCCCCCGTGAACCTGGACACCCACATCCAGGACGTGCTCTCGCTCCTGGAGGCGGAACGGATCCAGGACGCCGTGCTGGTCGGACACGGCTACGGCGGGATGCCCGTCACCGGGGCGGCCGACCGGGCACCGGAACGGGTCGACACCCTGGTCTACCTGGACGCCCTGGTGCCCGCCGACGGGGACTCGGCCTGGAGCCTCAGCCCCGAGAGCCGACAGCGGCGGACCCTCGCCGGAGTCGGAGCGGACGGCCACACGCTGATCCCGCCGTCCACGCTCCGGGACGACCCCAGGGTCGCCCCCCACCCGCTGGCCTCCCACCTCCAACGCATCAGCCTCACCGGCGCCCTGGACCGGGTACGGCGGCGGGACTACATCCACCTCTCCGAGGCACCGGAATCGCCGTTCCCCGCACTCCGCGAGCGGCTCTCCCGTGACCGGAGATGGACGGTGCACGACCTGCCCGCTGGACACGACGTCATGGCCGAGGCCCCGGACGAGCTGCTGGAGATCCTTCTCACCATCGGCGAGCCGCCCCGCCCCGCGGGCCGCCGCTGCGAACGGTGGACCCGCACCCGCGCCTCGGCCCGGTAGAGCGGCAGGCCCGCTCGCCGGGCCGCGGGGCGGGCGATGGGCGGGCGATGGGTGGGCGGCGGGCCGCTCAGAAGCGCAGGTCCATCCGCTGCTCGACGGTGTCGAGGCCGAACTTGTGGGCCGGGCGGGAGACGGTGAGCTCGAAACCGGCCTTCGCGTAGAGGTGGTGGGCGGCGTCCAGACCGGTGACCGTCCACAGCAGTACGCCTTCGTACGAGCGGGCGCGGGCCTCGTCCAGCGCGATCTCCAGCAGTCGCCGGCCCAGCCCCCGGCCCCGGGCGACCGGGTCGAGGACCACCCACCGCAACTGGCCCCAGCCCGGGCGCTCCTCGGCTCGGACCAGGCCCGCGGCACCGACCACCCGGCCGTCGAGCTCGGCGACCCAGAGTCGGCCGGGCGCCGCGCTGCCCTCGGCGGTGCGGGCCAGGACCAACTCGGCCATGCCCGCGGCGACGTAGGCCTCCATCGTCGCGTCCATGCCGTACTCGCGGGTGTAGAGGATGCCGTGCAGGGCGGCGACGGCACCGAGGTCTCCGGGCCGGTCGGCCTCGCGGATGGTCACGACTCCGGGCGCGCTGGTGGCCATGGCGGCATCCCCTTCCAGTGAAACACTCGTTTCAGTGGAACGATAGACCACGTGTCCTTCCCAGCCAACGCACCTTCCCGTCCGTCACCGCGCCGCCCCTCGATGCGTCGCGAGGACCTCCTCGCCGCGACCCTGCGCTACGTCGCCGAACACAACGTGTCCGACCTGTCACTCCGCCCGCTGGCGGCGGAGATCGGCTCCAGCCCCCGCGTGCTGCTCTACCTGTTCGGCTCGAAGGAGGGACTGGTCCGCGAGGTCCTGGCGGTCGGCCGGACGGAACAGCTCGCGCTGCTGGAACGCTCGGCGGCCGAGGGCGGCAGCGCCCGCGAGACCCTCGAACTGCTCTGGGAATGGCTGACGGACCCCGGGCACCGGGGCGCGCTGCGCCTGTTCTTCGAGGGGTACGTCCGGGCCTTCGACCGCAGCGAACCCTGGCTCGACTTCGGCACCGCCTCACTGGAGGAGTGGCTGCCGCCGCTGGACCGGGTGCTGGAGGGGACCGGAGCCAACGCCACGGTGGTCCTCGCCGTCCTGCGCGGCCTGCTCCTGGACCTCCTGGCGGGCGAGGGCGACAGCCATGCCGAGCGCGTCCGCACGGCCTGGCGCGCGTTCCTCGACGCCACCCTCGGCTGAGATCGGCGGCGCGTCCGTCCTCCGGTGTGTCAACGGTCGGTCCGGTCATGGCAGGTGTCCTCTTCTCGCGGCGCACGGCGCACGGCGCACGGCGGCTGGCGGATGGCGGTCGAGCGGCGGGCGCACCCCGTGCGGATGCGCTGCCGACTACAGCTTCGTCGCGCGGCCGCGAGATGACCATGTGCCGATCGGCAGGTCTTCGGGGCCCCGCAGACCCCGGAGACCTGCCGATCGGCACATGATCCGCAGCGCCCCGCACCGCAGCGCCCGCACCGCGGCGGCCCAGGACCGAAGCCCCCGGCCGCGTCCGGACTCGAACCCGGCCCCGGACCCGGGCTCAGGCCATCCGCGCCGTCGTGGACCGCGAGCTCGCGCTCGACCTGCTCGCCGGCCCGCTCTACTGGCGCCTCGCGGTCGTCCACACCCCGACCGCCCCCGACCACCTCGACCGCCTCACCGACAAGCTGCTCGCGGCCTTCCGCGCCTGACATCCGCCGCCCACCGGGGCGGGAAAGGACCCGGCGGCCCCGCCCGGAATCGTTGTACTCTGTCATCCGCCCGATGACAGCAGGATCAGTCAGCGAAAGAGTGACGGAATGGATCCGCAGCACACCGGCACCCCCGGGGCGGGGCCGGTCCCGTTCCTGGCCGCCGCCGCCGCGCTGGGCGTGATGGACGCCGCCACCCGCACCGCCCGCCACGCACCGCCGGACGCCACCGGCCCGGACGACCCGGGGCAGGCCCTGGCCGCGCTCCTGATGCTGCGCCGGCTCCGCGAGGAACTCGCCGGCTGGGAGACCGGCCTGATCGAGAGCGCCCGCGACGCCGGCGCCACCTGGGGCGACCTCGCCGAACCACTGGGCGTCCAGAGCCGCCAGGCCGCCGAACGCCGCTACCTGCGGCTGCGCCCCGACCGCGACGCCGGCACCGAGGCCGGCAGCACCGGCGAGCAGCGCGTCCGTGCCGCCCGCGACCGGCGCGCCGGAGAGCGGGCGGTCACCACCTGGGCCCGCGCCAACGCCGCCGACCTGCGCCGGCTCGCCGGGCAGATCGGCGCCCTGGACGGCCTCGGCCCCTCGGCGGCCCCCGCCCTGGAACGCCTGGTGGAGGCGCTCGGCCACAACGACCCCACCCTGCTGCTCGGCCCGCTCGCCGAGACCCGGCCGCTCGTGGCCGCGGACCATCCGGCGATCGCCGATCGCCTCGACCAGATCGCCGCCCGGGCCGAACAGTTGCGCGTCGACAGCAGCCGTCGGCGCCGGGCGACCAGTACCGACCCGACCCCTTTCCACTGAAGGAGACACGGCCCGTGGCCACCCCGACCGAGACGCTGGAGTTCCAGGCGGAGACCCGCCAGCTGCTGCAGCTGGTGATCCACTCGATCTACTCGAACAAGGACATCTTCCTGCGCGAGCTGATCTCCAACGCCTCCGACGCCCTCGACAAGCTCCGCCTGGAATCCCTCACCGACAGCGACCTCGCCGTCGACACCTCCGATCTGCACATCACGCTGGAGGTCGACCGGGAGGCCCGCACCCTGACGGTCCGGGACAACGGCATCGGCATGACGCGCGACGACGTGGTCGACCTGATCGGCACCATCGCCAAGTCCGGCACCGCCGGCCTGCTGGCCAAGATCAAGGAGGCCAAGGACGCGGAGGCGGCGCAGAGCCTGATCGGCCAGTTCGGCGTCGGCTTCTACTCGGCGTTCATGGTCGCCGACAAGGTCACCCTGCGCACCCGCCGCGCCGGGACGGACCAGGGCACCGTGTGGGAGTCCGACGGCGAGGGCACCTACACCATCGCGCCGGCCGACGGCCTGCCGGTGGGCACCTCGGTCACGCTGCACCTCAAGCCGGCGGACGGCGAGGACGGGCTCGGCGACTACCTGGCCGGCTGGAAGATCCGCCAGATCGTCAAGCAGTACTCGGACTTCATCCGCTGGCCCATCCGCATGGCCGCCGAGCCCGTCGGCACGGAGGCCGGAACCGGTACCGGGGACGCCGCCGAGGACGGGTCGAAGGACGGGAGCGGGAACGGGGCCACGAGCGTCCCGGAGACGCTGAACTCGATGAAGGCCCTGTGGGCCCGCCCGCGCAGCGAGGTCACCCAGGCCGAGTACAACGAGTTCTACCAGCAGATCAGCCACGACTGGCAGGACCCGGCCGAGACCATCCACATGCGGGCCGAGGGCACCTTCGAGTACGAGGCGCTGCTGTTCATCCCCTCCCACGCCCCGTTCGACCTGTTCTCCCGCGACACCAAGCGGGGCGTGCAGCTGTACGTCAAGCGCGTGTTCATCATGGACGACTGCGACGCGCTCATGCCGAACTACCTGCGCTTCGTCAAGGGCGTCGTCGACGCCCACGACCTCTCGCTCAACGTCTCCCGCGAGATCCTGCAGCACGACCGCCAGATCACCGCCGTGCGCCGACGCCTCGTCAAGAAGGTCCTCGCCGCCCTCAAGGACCTGCGGACCAAGGACGCTGAGGCCTACGGCAAGCTGTGGGACCAGTTCGGCCGGGTCCTCAAGGAAGGCCTGATCGAGGACCGCGACAACGCCGACACCCTGCTGGAGCTGGTCTCGGCCGCCTCCACTCACGACGCGCAGCAGCCGACCACCCTGCGCGAGTACGTCGAGCGGATGAAGGACGGCCAGGACACCATCTACTACCTGACCGGCGAGAACCGCCAGATGGTGGAGAACTCCCCGCACATGGAGGCCTTCACCGCCAAGGGCTACGAGGTGCTGATCCTCACCGACCCCGTCGACGAGGTCTGGACCGACCAGATCCCGGCGTTCGACGGCCACCGCTTCCAGTCCATCGCCAAGGGCCAGGTCGACCTCGACGGCCACGCCGACGGCGACGACAGCGAGGAGGCGAAGGCGGAGAAGGCCCAACGCGAGGAGGACTTCGCCGCCCTCCTCGGCTGGCTCCGGACCACCCTCGCCGAGCACGTCAAGGAGGTCCGCCTCTCCACCCGGCTCACCACCTCCGCCGCGTGCCTCGTCGGTGACGCCCACGACCTGACCCCGACCCTGGAGAAGATGTACCGGGCCATGGGCCAGGAACTCCCCCCGGTCAAGCGCATCCTGGAACTCAACCCCACCCACCCCCTGGTCACCGCCCTGCACCAGGCCCACAAGGCAGGGCCGGAGGCCCCGGCGCTCACCGACATCGCCGAACTCGTCCATGGCAGCGCCCTGTTGGCCGAAGGCGGTGACCTGCCCGACCCGGCCCACTTCACCCGCCTGCTGACCGACCGCCTCACCCACACCCTGTAACCCCTGTCGGGTGCGGCCCGCCGGCGATGCCCGGCGGGCCGCGCCGGAACCTGTCGACCACCGCGAGGGCGGGACCGACCGGGCGGGGGCGTGCCCGTCCGCCGCCCTCGCGACGTGACATGCTCCTCGCATGACTGACCGCAACCGACAGGTGGAGCCGGGGTTGAGCGCTGAGGGCGGATCGACGACAGCGGGCGTTCCGCAGGAGTCCGTGATCCAGGACGTACTGGATGCCTCCTTGGAGTCGATGGCCCTGCTCGAACCGGTTCTCGGGGCGCACGACGAGGTGGTCGACTTCCGCTTCGCCGCGGCTTCGCCCTACGCCGTCGACATCGCCGGGCGCCGCGGCCGGGAGCTGCTCGGGCGCAGCATCCTGGAGACGTATCCCGGCGTGGCCGGAACGGACCTCTGGCACGGCTACCTCGGCGCGTACGTGTCCGGCGTCCACTACGAGGGCGAGCTGGACTACGAGGAAGTCGCCGCCGGCATCCCGCGGTTGTCCCGCTACAAGGTGCGGGCGGTGCCCTCCCGAGGAGGACTGGTCGTCTCCTGGGCCCGCCTCGACACCCACGAACGCAAGCAGCGCAGGCAGGCGCTGATCCAGCGCCTGGGCAGGACCGGTTGGATGGACCACGACCTGGTCCGCGACGAGATCGTCTGGTCGCGGGAGGTCTACGAGATTTTCGGCCGGGCCCGGTCACTGGGGCCGGTGGCACTGCGGGACCTGTTCGTCCAGGCCGCGGCGAACGACCGCCGGACGCTGGAGGAGGAGCTCTTCCAGCTGATGGGGCGGGGTGTGCGGATGGACCGCACCGTCCGCCTGTTCCTCCCCGGGGGAGAGGTCCGGCACGTGCGGGTCGTCGCCGAGGCCCAGACCGACGCGCACGGCGACCCGGTCGAGCTCCACGTGCTCTTCCAGGACCTCACCGCCACCAAGCAGCACGAACAGCAGCTGCTGGAACACCGGCAGACCGTGCTCGCGCACCAGGGCCTGCTGGCGGCCGAGCGGGACCTCGCCGCCCGGCTCCAGAACACGCTCCTCCCGGTGTCGCAGAAGGTGCTCCACCTGGCCGGACTCGTCATCGACGTCGCCTACCAACCCGTTCAGGAGGGGCTGAACCTCGGCGGCGACTGGTACAGCGCCCTCGAACTGCCGGACGGCAGCGCCCTGCTGGTGGTCGGCGACGTCGCGGGCCACGGGCTCGACGCGGTGGCCACGATGGCCCTGCTGCGCTTCACGGCGAAGGGCATGGCCATCACCGGGACGCCGCTGCCGGAGATCCTCCACCGCCTCAACACGCTGCTGCTGCACACGCCCGACCGGCCGTACAGCACCGCCACCATGATCATGGCCTGCTACCGGCCCGAGACCTCCCGGCTCACCTGGGTGCAGGCCGGCCACCTTCCGCCGCTGCTCGTCCGCCGGGGCGAGGCACGCTATCTGCCCACCCCGGCGGGCATCCTGCTCGGAGCGACCGACACCCCGCACTACGAGGAGTCGACCGTCGACCTGCTGCCCGGCGACGAACTCCTGCTCTACACCGACGGCTTGATCGAGAACCCGGGCGAGCCCCTCGACACGGCCCTGGCGCGGCTGGCCTCCGCCGTACCGGAACACGGCGGAGACCTGCCGTTCCTGGACGGGCTCGTCCAGGCGCTGGTCGGACCGGCCGACCGCCGCGACGACATCTGCGCCCTGCACGTTCGCCGTTGACCCGCCGGAGCCGGTGGGCACCGCCCGAAACCGTCGGATCTCGTCGCCGACGACATTCAAGCCCGGATTCAGGGCACCCGAGGAGCAGACCGACCGACGAGGAGTGAGACGACATGGGTATCGGTGGCTGCATCCTCCTGTTCGCCCTCGGCGCCATCATGGTCTTCGCGACCGACTGGCACGTGAAGGGAATCAACCTGCACACGGTGGGCTGGATCCTGATGGCCGCGGGCCTGCTGGGGCTGATCACCTACGTGAACGTGTTCCGCCGCCGACGCCTGGTCCGCAGGGTCGAGGCCGAAGAACCGGTCGAGGAGGACCGCTACTACGACTAGCGTTCCCGCAGGTCGGGTACGACCTCGCGGAGCCGCTCGGTGCTGATCGCGCCCGCGCGCACCAGGACCGGGGCCGGGCCGGTGAGGTCCACGATCGAGGACGGTACGGCGGCCGGGGTGGGCCCGGCGTCGAGGTAGACCGCCGCCGCGTCGCCGAGCATCTCCCGGGCGGCGCGGCAGTCCTGCGGGGACGGCCTGCCGGTGAGGTTGGCGCTGGACACGGCCAGCGGGCCGGTCAGGCGCAGGAGTTCGAGGGCCACGGGGTGGTCGGGCATGCGCACGGCCACCGTTCCCCCGGTGTCCCCGAGGTCCCACGTCACGGAGGGCTTGTGCCGGGCGACCAGGGTCAGACCGCCGGGCCAGAACGCCGCCATCAACTCGTCCGCGTACCGGGGCAGACCGTCGACCAGGTCGTCGAGGTCGCCGGGGGAGCCGACCAGGACCGGCGAGGGCATGTTCCGGCCGCGTCCCTTGGCCCCGAGGAGCCGGGCGACCGCCTCGGGGTCGAAGGCGTCCGCGCCGACGCCGTACACGGTGTCGGTGGGCAGGACGACGAGTTCACCGCGCCGCAGCGCGGCGGCGGCCTCGCGCAGTCCGGTGGCACGTTCCACCGGGTCGGAACAGTCGTGAAGAGGGGACATCGTTCTCCATCCGAGCGGGCTCGACCCGCGGCCTTCGTCGATCGGGCGGGTGGCCGCCCGACGGTCCTGCCAGGCTATCCGGCACTGCCCGTGAGCTGGGAACCGAGGCCCCTGCGAGGGCCCCGGAGCGCGCCCCCGCACGCGCGCCGCAACCCCGTCGGGCTCAGCTGCCCGGTCGGCGGACCGACACGCCGACCAGGCAGGTGTCGTCGTCGGTGTCGGCGCTGCTGTACTGCAGCAGGTGGTCCAGGAGCCCTTCGAGGCCGTTGGCGCTGACGGCCGCGTCGCGGTGGGCCCGTTCGGCGAGCGCCGTCAGATTGGTCAGGGAGGCCTGGAGGGACTCGTCGCGGCGCTCGATCAGACCGTCGGTGTACATCACCAGCGTGTCGCCTGCCTCCAGCACGAACTCGTCCTCCTCGTAGTCCGCCTGGTCCAGTGCGCCGAGCAGGATGCCGCCCACCTGCGGGAGGGTCCTCGCCCGGCCGTCGCGCAGCAGCACGGGCGGCGGGTGGCCGGCCCGGGCCCAGCGGAGCCGGCGGGTCGCCGGTTCGTACAGTCCGCAGACCGCGGTGGCCGTGACGTTGTCGGTCAGGTGGTGGGTGACGCTGTTGAGCCAGCTGAGCAGCTGGCCCGGTCCGGCACCGGTGGCGGCCAGACCGCGCAGCGCGTTGCGCAGCGCGACCATGCCGGTCGCTGCCTCGATGCCGTGTCCGGCGACGTCGCCGACGCACAGCAGGACGTCGCCGGTCGGCAGCGCGAGCGCGTCGTACCAGTCGCCGCCGACCAGGTGGTCCTTCTCGGCCGGGCGGTAGCGCACGGCCACGTGCAGGTCGTCCAGGTCCAGCGGGCCCCGGGCGGGCGGCATGATGGCGTGCTGGAGCTGGAGGGCGAGGCGGCTGCGCTCGGCGGCCTGCTGCTCGCTCTGGGCCAACTGGTCGCGGGTGGCGGCCAGCGCGACCTCCGTCCAGTGCTGGGCGGAGATGTCCTGGTAGGCGCCGCGCACCAGGCGCAGGCCGCTGTCCGGATCGCGCACCGGCTCCGCCACGACGCGGATGTGCCGGGTGACGCCGTCGGGGCGCTGCAGCCGGAAGGCGGTGGAGGCCGGCCGCTGGTGGTGCAGCAGGGTGCGCAGGAACCGGCCGATGGTGTGCAGGTCGTCCGGGTGGGCGTGCTCGGCCAGCTGGTCGATGGAGATCGGCTGCGCGGTGGGCGGCAGCCCGTGCAGCTCGAACAGGCTGTCGTTCCAGATGATCTGGCGGGTGCGCAGGTTCTCCTCGAACCCGCCGATCCGGCCGAGGCGCTGCGCGTGCTGGAGCAGCCGGGCGACCCGCGGCGTGCCGGCGTCCAGCCGCCAGACGACCACCAGGTGCGGTCCGTGCCGGCTGATGCTCACCTGCGCCCGGGTGGTCAGCGGCACCCCGTCGACCAGGGCGGCGAGCCGCATGTCCGGGGTCCGGAACGGCTCCCCGGTGGCGAAGACGTGCTCGACCTTCTCGGCGAGGCCCCCCGGTTCGGCCGCGAGCGGGTACGCCTCCAGCAGCCGGGTGCCCACGATCGCGCCCGTGGGCCGGCCGGCGAAGTCGACGAAGGACGGGTTCACGTGCCGCACCAGGAACCGCGGCGGCACCTCGCCGTCCTCCGGCGCCACCCGGAGCACCAGGCAGGGGTCGAAGAGCCCGTCGGCGAGCTGCCGCAGCTCGTCGAACCGGGTGTCGGCCGGGTCGGCCGCGGGGAGCTCCCGGGGCTCCCAGGTCTCCAGGGTGGCGGCGGCCACCTCCGCCAGGGCCTCGAACTGCCGTTGCAGCGGTTGGGACTGCTCCGGCAGCGCCTCGCGCCAGCAGATCTCCAGCACGCCTATCAGCCGGCCGCCGACACCGGCCGGTACCGCCAACCGCCCGCCGCGGACCTCGTGCTGGCCGATGGAGGGGAGCGAGGCGTCGGCGAGCACGTGGTAGGCGACCGCCGTGCGTTCGTCCAGCGCCCGGCGGGCCGGCGTCGGGACCCCGGGCGGGACGTGGCGCCAGCGGCGGGCCTCCTCCGACTGGAAGCCGGCGCTGCCCGCGAGGGACAGCGAGAGGTCGGGGTGGGCGGCCCAGATGGCCACCGCGGCCACGCCGAGCGGGCGCAGGGCGTGCTCCAGCATGGAGCGGGCCGCCGTCGCGGCGTCGCCGCCCGCGATCGTGTCCGCCTCGGTGCTGCGCAGCCGCAGGGCGACCGGATCCGCGCTCCTGGCCGCCGCACCGGCGCCGACCCCGGCCCGCCCACTCCCGGCCGCCTCGTCGGAGCGGGCCGCGGCCCCGGCGACGAACTCCCGGGCGAGCGCCGAGATCTGGTCCGCCGCGGCCTGGTTGAGCAGGTCGGCGGCCAGCGCCAGCGTCGTCACCCCCGCCTGCGCGGCGAGCCCCTCCAACTGCCGGGCGGCCTCGGTGGGACCGCACCGCAGGCGCTCCACCAGCACGCCGACGGCCATCTCCAGCACGCCGCGCCCCGCCGAGTCCGCCTGCGCCTGGTCCAGCTCCCGGCGCAGGCGCTCCACCGTACTGGCGAGCCGGCCCATCGCCGTGGCCGTGCCGTCCGGCTCCGGCTCCTGGACGGCGGGCGCCTGCGGACCGGCCGCGCCGCGCTGCGCCCCGACCCTGGGGGCGCCGACGGCCGGTCCGGCCGCGGACGGACGACCCTTGTCGAGTTGCTCGTCGGGGTGCTGCACGGTGTTGGCTCCTGAGGTTCTGGGCTGTTGCTCCGGTCCGCGGCTACCGCGTGAGGTGGCGGGTGATCCGGCTGATCACCTCGTCGGCGTCGACCGGTTTGGTGATGTAGTCGCTCGCGCCCGCGGCCAGGCTCTTCTCCCGGTCGCCGATCATCGCCTTGGCGGTCACCGCGATGATCGGCAGGCCCGCGTGCTCGGGCATCGCGCGGATCGCCGCAGTGGCCGTGTACCCGTCCATCTCGGGCATCATCACATCCATCAGGATGACGTCGATGCCGGGGTGGGCGGTGAGCGACTCCAGCGCGGCGCGTCCGTTCTCGGCCTGGAGGACCCGCATGCCGTGGAGCTCCAGGATGCTGGTGATCGCGTACAGGTTCCGGTCGTCGTCGTCGACCACGAGGGCCGTGCGGCCGGCGAGCGCCGGTTCGGCGTCGGGGCTCCACGAGGGCACCCGCTCCGCGCCGCGCCCCGTCGGGAGCGCCCCGCCGGGGCGGGCGGCGCTCATGTGCAGGGCGATCCGCTCGCGCAACTCGTCGAGACTGGCGATGAGTTCCAGCGGCCGTTCGCCCGGCCGGGAGACCGAGTCCGCCCGTTCGCCGGTGACGCCCCGGTTGTTGTGCGCCAGCACGGGGACGGTGTGCAGGGCCGGGTCGCCCTCCATGTCGGCCAGGAGCGTGCCGGCGGCGCCGTCCGGCAGGTCGAGTTCCAGGACGACGCAGTGGCACGGAGCGGTGGCGAGTGCGGTGGCGGCCTCCTGGGCGCCGACGGCGGTGACGATCTCGACCTGCCGGTGCCCGGCGGAGTAGCGGGCGAGGTCGGCGACGGCGTTCTCCGCGACGAGGGTCAGCAGTCCGTTGGGCCGGCTCTCGACGACGAGGAGTCGCCGTGGCCGTTCGGCGGAGGTGTGGTCGGCGGGACCGGCCTGCTGCTCCGCGGCGGGCCCGGCGGCGGTTCCGGCCGGTGCCTCGGCCGCGGGCGGCAGTTCGCCGCCGGTGACCTCGGAGTGCTCCACGGGGAGGTAGAGGGTGAAGACGGTGCCCCGGCCGAGGGTGCTCTCGACCGTGATGGCGCCACCGAGGAGGAAGGCGATCTCGCGGCTGATGGACAGTCCGAGGCCGGTGCCGCCGTACTTGCGGCTGGTGGTGCCGTCGGCCTGCTGGAAGGCGCCGAAGACGGTCTCCAGGTGCTGGGGCGCGATCCCGATGCCGGTGTCGGTCACGCGGAAGGCGAGCACCGGGCCGCCGCGCCGTACGCCGTCGGGCAGTTCGGCCTCGGTGGCGGGCTCGATGCGCAGCTCGACCTTGCCGTGTTCGGTGAACTTGACGGCGTTGGACAGCAGGTTGCGCAGCACCTGGCGCAGGCGGTAGTCGTCGGTGAGGAGTTCGCCGGGGACGCCGGGCGCCGTGTGGACGGCGAAGGCGAGGTTCTTCTGCCCGGTCATCGGGCGGAAGGTGGCTTCGACGTAGTCGAGCAGCGCGCGCAGCGGCACCGCGTCGACGTTCAGGTCCATCTTGCCGGCCTCGACCTTGGACAGGTCGAGGATGTCGTTGATGAGCTGGAGCAGGTCGGAGCCGGCGGAGTGGATGATGCCGGCGTACTCGACCTGCTTGGCGGTCAGGTTCCTGGTGGGGTTCTGGGCGAGCAACTGGGCCAGGATGAGCAGGCTGTTGAGCGGCGTGCGCAGCTCGTGGCTCATGTTGGCCAGGAACTCCGACTTGTACTTCGAGGCCAGCGACAGCTGGTGGGCGCGGTCCTCCAGTTCCTGGCGGGCCTGCTCGATCTCCAGGTTCTTGGTCTCGATGTCGCGGTTCTGCGTGGCCAGCAGTTCCGCCTTGTGCTCCAACTCGGCGTTGGAGAACTGGAGTTCCTCCTGCCGGGCCTGGAGTTCCTCGGAGCGGGCCTGGAGTTCGGCGGCGAGTCGCTGCGATTCGCCGAGCAGCTCGTCGGTGCGCGCGTTGGCGATGATGGTGTTGACGTTGACGCCGATGGTCTCCATCAGCTGGTCCAGGAAGTCCCGGTGGACCTGGGTGAACGGCTGGACGGAGGCCAGCTCGATGACGCCGAGGACCTGGTCCTCGACGACGATCGGCAGCACCAGCAGGGACAGCGAGTCGGTGCGGCCGAGCCCGGAGGAGGCAGGGAGGTAGCCGGGCGGCAGGGCGTCGACGGCGATGGTGCGGCGACTGCGCGCGGCCTGGCCGACGAAGGACTCGCCCAGGCGGAAGCGGGTGGGGCGCTCGCCGTCGGGGAACGCGTAGGAGCCGACGAGTTGGAGCACCGTCCCGTCCCGGCTGTCCTCGGCCAGGTAGAAGGCGCCGCACTGCGCGCCGACCAGCGGGGCGAGTTCGTCCATCACGGACTCGGCGACGACCGCGAGGTCGCGCCGGCCCTGCATCAGGGCGGAGAAGCGGGCCAGGTTGGTCTTCAGCCAGTCCTGTTCCTCGTTGGCGCGGGTCGTCTCGCGCAGCGACTCCACCATGAAGTTGACGTTGTCCTTGAGGTCGGCGACCTCGCCGGAGGCGTCCACGGTGATCGAGCGGGTGAGGTCGCCGGCCGCGACGGCGCTGGTGACCTCGGCGATCGCCCGGACCTGCCGGGTCAGGTTGCCGGCCAGTTCGTTGACGTTCTCGGTCAGCCGCTTCCAGGTGCCGGACACGCCCTCGACCTTGGCCTGGCCGCCGAGGCGCCCCTCGGTGCCGACCTCGCGGGCGACCCGGGTCACCTCGTCCGCGAACGAGGAGAGCTGGTCGACCATCGTGTTGATGGTCTCCTTCAGCTCCAGGATCTCGCCGCGCGCGGTGACGGTGATCTTCTGCGACAGGTCGCCCTCGGCGACCGCGGTGGCCACCTGGGCGATCGCGCGGACCTGGCCGGTGAGGTTCCCGGCCATGGAGTTGACGGAGTCGGTCAGGTCGCGCCAGGTCCCCGAGACGCCGACGACCCGCGCCTGGCCGCCGAGGATGCCCTCGGTCCCGACCTCGCGGGCCACCCGGGTCACCTCCCCGGCGAACGAGGACAGTTGGTCGACCATCGTGTTGACGGTGTTCTTGAGCTCCAGGATCTCGCCCCGGGCGTCGACCTCGATCTTCTGGGTGAGGTCGCCGCGCGCCACCGCCGTGGTGACCTGGGCGATCCCGCGAACCTGCCAGGTCAGGTTGCCGGCCATCGCGTTGACCGAGTCGGTGAGGTCCGCCCAGGTGCCGGACACCCCGGGTACCTGGGCCTGGCCGCCGAGCCGGCCGTCGGTGCCGACCTCCCGCGCGACGCGCGTCACCTCGGAGGTGAAGTGCGACAGCTGGTCGACCATCCCGTTGAACACCGAGGCGATCTCGCCGAGCAACCCGTGCGCGTCGTCGGGCAGTTTGGTGCTGAAGTCGCCGTCCCGGACGGCCGTCAGGCCGGCCAGCAGTTGCCGCAGCTCGGTCTCGTTGCCCAACGCTGCGGCCGGGCCGATCGCCGGGCGGTGTTGCGAGCCGTTGGACGTGGTCGGGCCAGCCATCGAACGTCGCCTCCGTAGAACGCCGGGGCCGGAGCCCGCATGCGGGTCGTGCGCACCGCCGGGCCCGGCCGGGTGGATCCGGTCGTCGGTCGGGTGCGGTGGGTACCGTGACGGAGGCTACCGCAGCGTCCGCACCACCGGAAACGGCTCTCGGCAGGTCAGCGGGAGCGCGGGGACGGTGGACACGGCGCGGGGCGGGTTTCACGAAAACTTCACGATCCGCGGGCGCATCGATCTTCCGAGCCGGGGTAGCAGGGCCTCGTCGCGCCACCACGGGAAAGGATTCGGATGCCCACGCCCACCGGTGAACTGCTCATCCCCGCCACCACCCCGGACGGGAGGACGCGGGAGCCGCTCCCGGCGGATCCGCCTCAGGCCGGTCCGCACCAGGTCGATCCGCCCCGGCCCGATCTGCACGGGGCCGACCTGCTCCCGGCCGACCTGCCCCGGGGCGCGGACCTGCGGGAGATGGCGCCGGCCGACGCACGGGAACTGACCGGCGTGCTGCTGCGCCGCCTCGCAGGCCTGGAGGAGGGCACGAGGGAGTACTCGTACGTCCGCAACAGCCTGGTGGAGATGAACCTCTCGCTCGTGAGGTTCGCGATCCGCCGCTTCACCTCGCACCGCGAGCCGAAGGAGGACCTCCTCCAGGTGGGCGCGGTCGGTCTGGTGAAGGCCATCGACCGGTTCGACCCGGACCTCGGCGTGGAGTTCAGCACCTTCGCCATGCCGACCGTCCTCGGCGAACTGCGGCGCCACTTCCGCGACACCACCTGGGCCGTGCACGTACCCCGCCGGCTCCAGGAGCTGCGCATCGTGCTGGCCAGGGCCACGGAGAAACTCGCGCAGGACCTCGACCGCGCCCCCACCCCGGCCGAACTCGCCGAGCACCTCTCGCTCCCCGTCGAGGAGGTCGTCGAGGGGCTGACCGCCGCCAACGGGCACACCGCCGGCTCATTGGACCTCGGTGGCGCGGAGGACGAGGACGGCCCCGGCGCGCTGGCCGACCGCCTCGGCGAGGAGGACCGGCGCCTGTCCCGGGTCGAGGACCTGGTGGCGCTCAAGCCGCTGATCGCCGCGCTGCCGGAGCGGGAGCGGCTCATCCTCTCCATGCGCTTCTGCGAGGACATGACGCAGTCCCAGATCGGCGCCCGCCTCGGGCTCTCCCAGATGCACGTCTCCCGGCTGCTGAGCCGCACACTGCGCAAGCTCCGCGAGGGCCTGGACGGCGACTGACTGAGGTGCCGAGGGGCGGTGTTTGGCGCAGCGGCCCCGCCTACGTATGGTCGGAAGGCACGGACATGGAGGGACGGACGATGATGCCATCCGACAACGGCCAGGGCGAAGCGACCCTGGTGACCGCCAGGCCCGGACTCGAAGTGCGCAGCCGCGCCACGGAAACCGGGGCGATGGTGTGCGCGCTGGCCGGGGACCTCGACATCGAGACGCTGGCCTCGGCCGCCGAGAAGCTCACCGAACTGGTCGCGAGGCGCCCGTCCGCGCTGGTCATCGACCTGCGGGAGGTCGACTTCTGCGACTCCTCCGGGCTGAACCTGCTGCTGAGGACGCGCATCGCGGCAGAGAAGGAGGGGCTGCACCTGCGGCTCGCGGCGGTCGCGCCGACGGTGCTGCGGGTGCTGGAACTGACCGGCGCGCGGACGGTGTTCACGATCCACGAATCGGTCGAGGAGGCCCTGAACGCCTGACCGGCCGCCCGACCGTCCGAGGGGCGGGGCGGCGGGCCGGGCGGCGTGGCGGGAGCCCGCCCGGCTACCGGGCGGCGCCGGGGGAGAGGCATAATCCCGGAGCTGCCGGGAAACCGAGCTGCGAGAGTCGTCGATGCGGAAGGGTGCCCTTAGATGACGATGAGCTGGGGAACCCTGGACGGCGACCCGTATCCGGGCGAGCTCGTCCTGCCCGTCGGCGGTCAGCGCAGACGGCTGCCCCTCGCCGGGCTCACCACGCCGGTCGCCCGCGCCAGGGCCCACACCCTCCAGGCGCTCGGCGACTGGTGCGCGTCGTTCCGGGGCCCCGGTGTGGCGGAGGGGATCACCGAGGACGTCGTCCTGGTGGTGGCCGAAATCGTCGGCAACGCGATGCTGCACGGCGGCGGCCCGCTGGAACTGGTCCTCGACCTCTCCCCGGTCCGGCTGCGGATCGAGGTCAGCGACCGCAGCACGGAACTGCCCGCCCCCCGGCAACCGCACCACCCCGCCCTGCCCGGCGGCCACGGACTGTTCATCGTGCAGCGGATCGCCGACCGCTGGGGCGCCGAGCCGCACGCCCAGGGCAAGACCATCTGGGCCGAGTTCGACGCCCCGCCGCTCCAGCTCGACTGACCGGCAGGATCGCCGGCCGCCCATGCCGCGTCGCGGACCCGATCCGTCACCGGCCCAAGGGCCGGGCCGTTCCCTTCTGCGCCTCAATCCCAAAGCGCCCCTTTGATGGCGCCAAAAATTTACTTTTCAACCTTAATATCAATGCCATATCAAGGATTTGATCTACGAATCGCAGGTATGGAAGGCTGCAGTCGGCGCGCCGTTACCGGCAGGTAACTCGGCGTGCCGCTCTCGCGTGTGCGCCCGGGGGGAGCACCGGCGTCACGCGACACGGTCGGAGACCGCACCCGGGGGCATCGCGTGCGGACCGTCCTCCGACCCGGAAGCCCGGAAGGCCGGGAAAACCCGGAAAGCCGGGAAAGCCCGGAAGACTTGGAAAGCGGGGAAGCGCCATGGGCAATGGTGTCGATGTGGCGAGCTTGCAGAGCGAGCTCGAAGACCTCTGGAAGCGCCGGGACGAGGTCCCGCTGCTGTCCGCCGAGGCGGTGGCCGCCGTGGACGCGGCGATCGGCCTGCTGGACACCGGCCGAGTGCGGGTGGCCGAACTGCTGGACGGCGAGGTCGTGGTGCACGAGTGGCTGAAGAACGCGATCCTGCTGCTCTACAAGCAGGCCACGCCGCAGCCGTCGCAGTTCGGCCCCTTCCGGTGCGCCGACAAGATCCCGCTGAAGGGCACGATCGACGGCGTCCAGGTGTCGCCGGGCGCGGTCATCCGGCGGGGCAGCTACCAGGAGCCCGGCGCCGTGGTGATGCCGAGTCACATCGGCATCGGCTCGTACGTCGGCGAGGGCACCCTGGTGGACTCCTGGGTCGGCATCGGCTCCTGCGCCCAGATCGGTCGCAACGTCCACCTGTCCGGGGGAGTCGGACTGGGCGGCATGATCGAGCCCCCCATGGCCAAGCCGGTGGTGATCGAGGACGACGCCTTCATCGGCGCCCGCTCGATGGTCTACAGCGGCGCCCGGGTCGGCGAGGGCGCGCTGCTGGGCGCCGGAGCCCTGCTGACCGACACGATCCCGGTGATCGACGCCGCCACCGGCGAGGAACTCAGCCGGGGCGAGGTGCCGCCGTGGACGGTCGCCGTCCCCGCCAGCCGTCCGCGCGAGTTCGCCGGCGGCACCTTCGGACTGCCCTGCCTGCTGGTCATCAAGCACCTGAAGAAGGGCGAGCGCCACGACAAGGCCAAGCTCAACGAGGCCGTGCGGACCCAGCCGCCCGCCACGCTCACGCTCTGACGGACCCGGCCCGCACCTCCCCGACCGCCCCTTCACGGAAAGCCCACCCCATTGCCCGCCACCGGCATCAGCCCGCTCCTCGACCGTCACCCCGAACTCTCCGGCCTCGCGGCCAAGTTGACGGCCTTCCTGGACACCCACCTGCCCGAACCCGTCCGCGAGGGCGACCCCCGCCCCGACTGGCTCGCCCTGCGCGCCCGGGCCGCCGCCGCCGGGCTCACCGGCATCGACGACACCTTCTCCGCCGGATCGCCCGCCGAGTTCCCCGCCGGGCAGGGCGGGCCCGGCGAACCGCGCGGACGCGTGGCCCAGGGGATGGCCATGTTCCTCGCCGGGCGGCGCGACTGCGACGCCCGCGAGATCTTCAGCACCGGCCACGCCGCGATGCCACTGCGTCACGGCTCGCCCGAGCTCGTCCGCCACACCCGTGAAAAGGTCGTCGGCGCAGGCGGGTTGGCGGGCATCGCGGCCAGCGAGCCGCACTCGGGCTCGGACCTGCGGGGCTTTCGCACCGTCCTGGTCGACCACGGCGACCACTTCACCCTCTCCGGGTCCAAGGGCCTGATCAGTCGGGTCGAGGAGGCCTACGGCTTCGTCGTCTTCTGCAAGCTCGTCGACCGCGCCGACGCCGACCGCACCGACCTGCGCGACGTGCCGCTGTCCGCGGTGTGGGTGCCGGCCGACGCCGCCGGCGTGCTCACCGAGACCACCGACCCGATGGGGATGCGCGGTTGGAGCTTCGGCCACCTGCACTTCGTCGACACCCGTCTGGACAAGGACCTCCTGCTCGGTGAACCCGGCGACGGCCGCCGGATCTTCGACACGCACTTCTCCGCCTGGCGCCTGATGATGTCGCTGGTCTGCCTCGGTGCCGCCGCCGCGGCGATCCAGGAGTCCGCGGCCCGCACCCGCGCCCGCACCGTCGCCCGGATGCCGCTCGCCGCGATCCCGTCCGTCGCCGCCCGCCTGGGCACCGCCGCCGCCGAGGTCGAGGCCGCCACCGCCTGGTGCTTCGCGCTGCTGGAGCGCATCGACCGGGGCGAGACCGACGTCGCCGCCTGTTCCGCGGCCAAGGCCCTGGCCACCGACACCGCCTACCGCGCCGTCGACCTCGCCCTCCAACTGCACGGCAGCGAGGGCTACACCAAGCACACCCCGATGGAGAAGCGCCTGCGGGACATCCGCGGGTTGCGCATCGCCGACGGGCCCAACGACACGCTCTACAGCGTGCTGGCCCACGCTCTGCTGGCCGAGGACCGCCAGGCCGGGGGTACGCAGGCCGGGGACGCACGGCTCCTGGCCGCCCACCGCTGACTCCCCCCGGCCCAGCACACCATCGAACCGAGGCGCAAGGAACCGCCCATGCCACCCACCTCGCCCTTCCGGACCGAAGTCGTCGACATCCTCGACGAGTTGGGCGTCGATCCCGACCGCCCGGCCCTGGTCCACCAGGGACGCACCACCACCGCCGGGGAGTTGCGGGACCTCGTCCACCGGCTGGCCCGCGCCCTGCGCGCCCGCGGCGTCGACCGCCACCACACGGTCACCCTGCTGACCGGCAACCGGCCCGAGGCCATCGCCGCGCGCTACGCCGCCAATCTGGTCGGCTGCCGGACCAACCAGCTCTACCCCAGGCTGCCGGCCGACACCCAGGCCGCCATGGTCCGGGACGTCGAGACGCACACCCTGATCGTCGACCCCGAACACGCCGCCCGCGCCCGCGAGATCGCCGGGCACACGGACGTCGAGGCCGTCCTCGTCCTCGGTCCCGCCCCGGAGGCCACCGACCTGCTGGCCCTCGCCGCCGCCCTGAGCGCCGATCCCTTCACCAGCCGGGCCCGGCCCGGCGACGTCCGTACCATCCGCCACTCCGGCGGCACCACGGGCCACTCCAAGGGCATCTGCATCAGCTACGGCCAGGTCCGCCGTTTCGGCCCGGAGCTGCCCACTGCCGACCCGGCGGGCCCGCCGCGCCTGCTGGTGTGCACCACCATCGCCCACGCCGCGGGCCAGATGACCGACAAGGTGCTGCGGGCCGGCGGCAGCGCGGTGCTCCTCGACGAGTTCGACCCGGCCGCCGTCCTGACCGCCATCGAGCGGGAACGCATCACCGACGTGTTCCTGATGCCCCCGCTGCTCTACCAACTGCTGGACCACCCGCGGTGCGTGGACACCGACACCAGCAGCCTGCGCCGCCTCACCTACGGCGGCTGCCAGGCCTCACCGGCCCGTCTCACCGACGCGCTCCGCCGCTTCGGCCCGGTCCTCGTCCAGCTCTACGGACAGCACGAGGCGGGCATCGTCAGCGTCCTCGACACCGGCGACCACGACCCGGCCCGCCCGCACCTGCTGCGCTCGGTCGGCCGGATCGCCCCCGGCTACCGGATCGCGATCCGCGACGAGCAGGGCCGCGACCTGCCCACCGGCCGGCCCGGCGAGGTGTGCATCGCCTCGGACAGCCTGATGCAGGGCTACTGGAAGCAGCCGGAACTGACCGCGGCCACCCTCAGGGACGGCTGGCTGCGCAGCGGAGACGTCGGGTACCTCGACGACGAGGGCTACCTCTACATCGTCGACCGGCTGAAGGACCTGATCAACACCGGCGCCGGCCACGTCTACACCTCCGAGGTCGAGGACCTGCTCAACTCCCACCCCCAGGTGCACCAGAGCGCGGTCTTCGGCGTCCCCGACGCCAACCGGGTCGAACGCGTCCACGCCGTCGTCGTCCCCGTCCCCGGCACCCGCCCCGACCCGCAGGAGCTGCGCACCCTGGTCCGCACCCGGCGCGGCCCGCTGCACGAGCCCGTCCACGTCGCCTTCCTCGCGGAACTGCCGCTCACCGACGCGGGAAAGCCCGACAAGAAGCTCCTGCGCCACCAGGCGGCCGCGCGGTGACGCGAGGGCGTGTCCTGCGGATCACGCCGGGCGGTCGCCGCCGGTGACGCCGGCCTGCCGGGCCGCCGGGCCCTCGAAGGTGCCCAGAGCTTCGACACCCCGTCGGATCCCGGCGAGCCGGCGGTAGATCCGTTCCGGCGTCAGCGGCAGCGCGCGGAAGCGGACGCCCGTGGCGTCGTGGACGGCGTTCGCCAGCGCCGGGGCCACCGGGTTGATGCAGCTCTCCGCCATCCCCTTCGACCGCAGCGGCCCGAGGGAGTCCGCCGACTCCACCAGGAGCACGTCGGTGCGGGGAACGTCCGCGTAGGCGGGGATGCGGTAGTCGCGGAAGCCGGGGTTGACCATGACGCCGTTCGCGTCGACCTGGTGGTTCTCGGTGAGCACGAAGCCGATGCCCTGGGCGACCCCGCCCTCCACCTGTCCCCGGACCTGGGCGGGGTTGATGACGGTGCCGGCGTCCGTCGCCTGGACGCTGTGGAGGATGCGGACCTCGCCCGTCACGGGGTGGACGGCGACGCGGAACCCCTGGGCGTTGGAGACGACGCTGCGGGGGGAGCCGTACGCCTTGCGGGCGGCGGTGAAGCGGATCCCGCGCGCCCGGGCCAGGGCGACCAGCTCGGCCAGCGACAGGCGCCGGTCGCCGCACACGACGGCGTCGTCGTCCATCGAGCAGAGCACGAGGTGGACGCCGGTGTGGGCGGAGGCGAACTCCAGGATCCGGTCACGCACGGCTCCGGCCGCCCGGAGCACCGCGTTGCCTGCCACGAAGAGGCCCGTGCTCGCGAAGGCGCCGGTGTCGAACCCCGTGCGGTCGGTGTCGGACTGCACCAGCCGGATCCGCGACGGCGTCGTGCCCAGCTGCCCGGCCGCGATCTGGACGTGGGCGGTGCTGGTGCCCTCGCCGAACTCGACCGTGCCCACGGCCAGTTCGTACCGGATGTCGTCGCCGAGGGTGACCCAGGCCTCCGAACTGTGCTCGGTCGTGGGCGCGGTCTCGTGCAGGGAGCCCGCCACGCCGACCCCGACGAGCCATTCCGGGCCGGGTGCGGGCCGGTCGGCCGTACCGGCCAGGGCCTCCGCCACCCGGTCGAGGCACGCGGCGAGCCCGTCCTCGGTGAACTGCACGTCGTCGGGGCCGTCGTGCAGGGCGACCAGCGGATCGCCCGGCCGCACGATGTTGCGCCGTCGCAGTTCGAGCGGATCGAGGTGCAGGGCGCGGGCCAGTTCGTCCATCGCCGACTCCACGGCGAAGGCCGGCTGCGTCATCCCGTAACCGCGCAGTGCCCCACTCGGAACGGTGTTCGTGTAGACGGAGTAGGCGTCGTACCTCTTGTTGGGGCAGCGGTAGAGCATGACGGCGGCGCCGCCCGTGTACAGCGTCTCGCCGCCGTGGTTGCCGTAGGCGCCGGTGTTCGACACGTTGCGGACCTGGAGCGCCGTCAGCGTGCCGTCCGCCTTCGCGCCGAGCCTGACCGTGAGCGTCATCGGATGCCGGGTCGGGGCCGTGGTGAACTCCTCCTCACGGGTGTACTCGAAGCAGACGGGCCGCCCGGTGTCCAGGGCCGCGAGCGCGGCCAGGTCCTCCGAGATCAGCTCCTGCTTGCCGCCGAAGCCGCCGCCCACGCGCTTGCAGAACACCCGCAACCGGTCCGGGCGCAGCGCGAACAGGTGGGCCAGCTTGGTCCTGGCGATCGACGGCGACTGCGAACTGGTGCGGACGTTCAGGCGGCCGTCCTCCAGCCACGCGATCGAACCGTGGGTTTCGAGGTGGGCGTGCTGCACGCGCGGCGAGGAGTACGTGCCCTCGTGGACGACGTCGGCCTCGGCGAAGCCCGCGTCGACGTCGCCGATGCGGGCATGGAGCTCCAGCAGGACGTTGCGCTCGGGGGCGTGGGCGAAGGTGACGTCCGGGCCGTGCAGCCGCGGGGCCCCCTCCGCCATCGCCCGCTCGGGGTCGAACACCGCGGGCAGCACCTCGTACTCGACGGCGACCCGCCGGCAGCCCTCCTCGGCCGCCCCCGGGGTGTCGGCCAGCACCGCGACGACCCGCTGGCCGACGAAACGGACCGTGTCGTCGAGGATGAGGGTGTCGTCCGGGTCGACGAGGTGGTCACCGTGGAGCGCGGTGCTGAAACGCCGGCGCGGCACGTCCTGCCAGCCGTAGACGCGCCGCACGCCCGGGACCGCGAGTGCGGCGCTCCGGTCGATCGAGACGATCCTCGCGTGCGCGTGCGGCGAGCGCAGCACCTTGAGGTGCAGCATGCCGTCGAGACGGGTGTCCATGGTGAACTCGGCGCGGCCGGTGACCACCTCCTCCGCGGCGGGCGCGCCGGCGTTCGTCCCCACGGCCCTTCCCGGCGCGGCCGCCTCGACGCCGACGACGCCCTTCACGGCGTCCTCGATCGCCCGGTATCCGGTGCAACGGCACAGGTTGCCCTTCAACGCCTGCGGCAGGTCCGCCTTCTGGGCCTCGGTGAACGCCGCCGACGTCATGATCATCCCGGCGGTGCAGAAACCGCACTGGAACCCCGGGGCGTCGCGGAAGCGCCGCTGCAGCGGATGCAGGTCGCCGGGTGATCCGAGCCCCTCGATCGTCGTCACCGCACGGTCCTGGGCGCGGAACGCGGGGGTGATGCAGCTGTGGATCGGAGCGCCGTCCAGCCACACCGTGCACGCTCCGCAGTCGCCCGTGTCGCAGCCCTTCTTGACGCCGTGGTGGCCGAGCGAGCGCAGGAAGGTGCGCAGGCACTGGCCGGGGGCCGGCTCGGCGTCGAACCGCCTGCCGTTGACGGTGCAGCTCATACCGGGTTCCCTGCCGTGAGCTCGCGGCGGATCTCCTCGGCGAAGTGGTGCGTCAGGTGCCGGCGGTGGTCGGGCGTCCCGTTAGGGTCCGCGAACCAGAGGCCTCCGGCGGCGGCGTTGATGCTCCGCGCCAGGGTGCGGGCGTCGGGCACGGTGTCGAAGGCGAGCCGCACCGGCCGCGTGGTGCCGGCCGTGACGGTGAGCAGCAGGTCGTCCGTGCCGGGCGTCTGCGTACCGATGAGGAACACCGTCGAACGGCCGAGCCGGGTCGGCGTGAAGTGGCGGTGCGCGGTGCGCTTCCTCAGCGCGCACAGCGGAACGGTGACGCGCCGCAGGATCTCCCCGGGGGCCAGCGCGTTCCGGCGGTCGCCGGTGACGAAGTCGAGCGCGTCGACCACCCGCGCGGACCCGTCCGGAGCCCACAGCTCGTACCTCGCCTCCAGGGCGACCGTCAGGGTGATCATCGGGCCGGCCGGCAGGGACAGGCAGATGTTGCCGCCGACGGTCGCCGCGTTCCACACCTTGAACGAGGACAGGAACGCCTCGCAGCTGCTCGCGAGGAGCCCGCCCGCGGCCCAGTCCGCGGGCGGCACGACGGCGTACAGGTCACGGATCGTGCACGTGGCGCCGATCTCAAGGCCCGCGTCACCGGGTACGAGCGCGTCCCAGCGCAGCGCCGTCAGATCGATCAGGCGGCGCAGGCCCGGCTGCTCCTCGGAGAACAGCCAGGTGCCCCCGGCGAGCCAGGCGTCGCCCTCGCGCCAGAGCGCACCCGGCCGATCGGGCGGGCGCCGCACGACCTCGGTGACGGTGTTGAGATCCACGGGAACCGCTCTCCCTCACGACGGCCGGCGCGCGGCGGACGTCTTCCAACCCTAGGCGGAAGCCGCCCGTCCCCGCCTCCCGGGCCGCCGCGGCGCACGCCCCGGCCGCGGCTGGGCGGCGCCGGTGGTGGACGGGTTGCGCGGTCAGCTGGGGGTGTCGGCCGGAGGGAATTCGATCTCCGGTCGGAGATCGGCGTTCATGAAATCCGTAATTCGATCACCGGTCGAGCGCGGTAAGGAAAAGGTAAGGGGGGCTGGCTCGCTGTCCGGAAGATTAGCTTTTACAGGATTTGTGCGCTGGGCAAAGGGGATGAATGACACGCTCTCGCTCCATGCAGACAGTGTTGACGGGCCCTTGAAAGCGGGCGCAGACTCCTTTTCGCGGCCTGCGCCGCAGCAAATCTCCTAAAGGCGAGAGAAATTCTCCAGAAGGGGGAGGGGATTCCCTTGTCCATTCGCAGGAAGATCGCCACCGCCACCGTCGGGGTCGCCGCGCTCGGCCTCGCAGCGGTCGGACTGGGGGCGGCGCCGGCCTCGGCGAGCCCCGGCGGGTGCGTCTGGGGTACCGACGCGTGCCTCTACTACCACTCGAACTTCTCCGGCGGCTACAACGGCGACGGTGGCAACGACAACTACTTCTCGGCGTGGACCTTCGCGGGCTGCTCCGGCAGTCCCGTCAACTGTGACGGCGACAACCAGCAGGTCGCCAACAACACCGGCGCGGTGTGGAACATGACCGGGCGGACCGTCACCATCTACCAGTGGTGGAACTGCTGGTCGAACGGGCCGTACCTGCCCATCCCGGCCTACACGCAGCGGACCCTCTACGGCACCGCGGTCTACAACAGCGACCAGTCGCAGTGCTTCTCGTGAGGCCCTAGCGGTTTCGGGCGTCCGGCCGCGCCCCGGTCGCACGGCCGGACGCCCGAAACCCCCCGTCCACGTCAGGCCCGTTCCCGCAAAGGATCCTGCGCATGGCTCACGTCCGGCCCATCAGGCGCTGGCGCTTGGCGGCTCTGCTCCCGGCGGTGGGTGCGGCGGTGATCGCGGGCTGCACGCAGTCCCCCGCGACCTCGGCCGAGTCCGGGCAGGGGCGAACGCAGGCGCAGTCCCCGGCCGCTTCCGCAGGGGCCGGCTCGTCGTCGCCCCTGCCGCCCCCGGCCGTCGGAGTGATCCCCGCGATCAGCAGTACGGTCGGCAGGTCCATGCCGATCGAGGAGTACCTCTACTCGGCGGACCAGCTCGGCCAGGTGGCCGCCGCCCGGGACAAGCTGACCGCGCAGTGCATGCAGCGCTACGGCCTGCAGTTCACGCCGACCTCCGGACCACAGCCCCGGGCGGGTGGTCAGGCGACGCACCGGTACGACGTGGTCGACCCCGCGAGGGGCTACCGGCTGCCAGGACCGGCCCCGGCCGCACCGACCCCGCCGCCGATGACGGCCGAGCAGATCACCGTGCTGGCGGGGAACGTCCCCGGCAACTCCAAGCCCATCACCACCTACCACGGCCTGCCCGTTCCCAAGGGCGGCTGCCTCGGCGAGGCCGACGGAAAACTCACCGCCCAGGGTGGCTCGGTGACGGACGACCAGCTCGCCGTCGGCATCAACTTCGACGACTACCAGCGGTCGATGACGGACGGCACGTTGCAGGAGGTCTTCCGCCGGTGGTCGGACTGCATGAAGGCCAGGGGCTACTCCTACGCGGCTCCGGCCGACGCGATGGGCGACAAGCGCTGGAAGGGAGCGGTCACCCCGTCGCCCGAGGAGATCGCGACCGCCACGGCGGACGCGGCCTGCCGGCAGCAGACCAACGTCGTCGGCACCTGGTACACCGTGGAATCGGCCTACGAGGACCAGGCGATCCAGGCGAACGCCGACAGGCTGGACCAGGTCAGGCGAGGCATCGCGGCGGTGGTCAGGAACGCCGCCACCGTCAACGGCGGCGGCGTTCTCTGACGGGATCGGCGGGGGAGCCATCGGTCGGGAAGAAGCCGGCGAGTCGCCAGAGGCGGACCCGGGCGCGCGGACAACGCGGTGGGGCCGCCCGATCCGGGCGGCCCCACCGCTTGTCGTGTGCCGGCCGGGCCGGCGCGTTGTCCGAGTGGTTACCAGCGGTACCAGCGGCCGCGTCCGCCTGCCGACGTCGTGCCACGGGCGATGAAGCCGAGCAGCCACACGACGAGCACGATGACGGCTGCCCACCAGAGCACCTTCAGTGCGAACCCGGCGCCGAACAGGATCAGGGCGAGCAGAAGGACCAGCAGAAGCGGGGCCATGGGTCAACCTCCTCGACTCGGTGATGTGTTCGTCCTTGTGCCCCGGGATCGCAAAGGTATGTACCGGTTTACGGCGTTGCGTCCGACTTGGGTGACGTTCCGTCAGAAGGCTTTGCGCAGAGCTGGCAGCAGGGTCTCCTCGGACCAGTCCAGGAAGGCGGGCTGGCTGTCCCCGCCCACCTGCACGAGGGCGACCTCACCGAACCCGGCGTCGACGAAGGGCCGTACGGCCTCGACGAAGTCCTCGACCCGGTCGCCGCAGGGGATCGCCTCGGCGACGTCCTCGGGGCGCACGAACTGGGCGGCCGCCGCGAACCCGGCGGTGCCCGGCAGTTCGGCGTTGACCTTCCAGCCGCCGCCGAACCAGCGGAACTGCTCGTGGGCGCGACGCACGGCCGCGTCCCGGTCGCGGTCCCAGCACACCGGCAGCTGGCCCACCGCGGGCTTGCCGGCGCCGCCGTGCTCCGCGAAGCCCGAGACCAGCCCCGCGTCGGGCTCGACGGCGATCGCGAGGTCGGCGAGCCGCCCGGCCAGGGCGCACGAGACCGGGCCCGACACCGCCATCCCGATCGGCGGCGGGCGGTCCGGGAGGTCCCACAGCCGGGCGCCGACCACGTCGAAGTGCTTCCCGTGCCGGGTCACGTACCCGCCCTCGAACAGCGCGCGGATGATCTCCACGGCCTCGGCGAACATCTTCAGTCGCACCGACGCCGCCGGCCAACCTCGGCCCACCACGTGCTCGTTGAGATTCTCCCCGCTGCCGAGCCCCAGCCGGAAGCGCCCCTCGGACAGCAGTTGGACCGTCGCCGCCTTCTGCGCCACCACCGCGGGGTGGTAGCGGAAGGTCGGGCAGGTCACGTACGTCATCAGCGGGATGCGGGAGGTGGCCTGTGCGGCCGCTCCCAACACCGCCCACGCGTACGGAGCGTGACCCTGCTCGTCCAGCCACGGGAAGTAGTGGTCGGAGACCACCGAGAAGTCGAAGCCCGCCCGTTCGGCGCGCACCACGTCGCAGACCAGGCCCCGCGGGGCCCGCTGCTCCGTCATCATCGTGTATCCGATCTTCACCATGACCCGCGTCTGCCCCGCGGAGGCCGACGTCCACCCCCTCAGCCGGTCTTCGTTCGATCACACGAACACCCGACCGGGAGCGGAGCGGTGGCGCTACCCGGACCTCAGCCGCCGGAGCCGGGGCCGGGGCCGGTGGGCGGCTCCTCGTGCGAGCGGGGGCCCGCGCCGTCGGGGGTGCGCCAGGAGTCGGCGCGCTCGGCGGCCGCGCCCTCGGCGGGCTTCGGCGGCCGACGGCGGAGCAGGCGGTGGCTGCCCCAAGCGAAGGCGCCGATGAGCAGTACGGCGATGACCAGTGCGGGCACCAGGACGCCCGCCGCCGAGGGGCCGGCGGCCGCCGTGGCGGGGAGCGAGTGCGTGATCAAGGTTCGGGTTCCTTTCCTGTCTCCGGGGTTCGTCCGGTTGCCGTTCCACGGCGCGGCGGTCCCGGGGAGGGGGGCAAGCCAGGCCGGGGCCGCCGCGTGCGTCCGTCTACCCCGCAGGTGCGGGCGCAATCACCGACCGTGAGCGCCACCCGGGCCCGCCGACGGGCCGGGGGTTTTCCGCGACGGAGCGGGGGAAGCCGCCGGAACGTACGCCGCCCGGCCGGTCGTTCGTGTCCGCCCCGGACGCCTCGGGGGCCGTCCGCCTGCGTGCGGGCACGGCCTCCCGGCGAGGCCGGACCGCCGGGCGGCGGCTGCCATCACCCCACGGATGCCGGACGACGGCTCCTCGACCCGGAAGGAACTCAGCGATGGGTATCGTCATCAGCAGCCCTCTGCCGGACAACGACCGCAAGACGACCGGCGAGGCCCTGCAGGGAGCCCTGGTCGACCTGCTGGACCTCTCCCTGGTGGCCAAGCAGGCGCACTGGAACGTCTACGGACCCCGGTTCCGCTCCATTCACCTGCAACTCGACGAAGTGGTCACCACCGCGCGCAACTTCGCCGACGACGTGGCCGAACGCGCCGCCGCGATCGGGGTCAGCCCGGACGGCCGCGCCGCCACGGTGGCCTCCTCCAGCGGCCTGCCCGAGTTCCCCGAGGGCTGGACGGCCGACACGGCGGTGGTCGACCACCTGGTGAAGGCGTTCGGGGCAGTGATCGAGCGGATGCGGACCCGCATCGACGAGACCGAATCGGCGGACCCGGTCACCCAGGACCTCCTGATCGGACTCACGGCCGCGCTGGAGAAGCACAGTTGGATGTTCCAGGCGGAGAGCCGGGGCTGACGCCCACGGGCCGGGTGCCGGCCCGTCGAGGACATCGACGCCGTGGCAGCCGGCTCAGGCCGGGTGCCCGGCGTCGATGTCCGCCACGTCGCGGAACGACAGTACGGGCGTCGCCGACCCCCGGACACGGACGTGGAGCGGCTCCAGCAGGAAGCCGGTGTGGTCGCCCCAGTCGACCCGGTCCAGCACGCCGCCGACGAACCAGGCCGGTGCCGCGTCCAGGACCGGGACGCCCTCCGGCCCGCGGTGCCAGGCCGTCCCGGCGAACTTGTCGCACTCGTCACCGGTCCGGCCGCCGAACAGCTCGGCCAGCCGGTGGTCGGGCGGCAGCAGGTGCACCCCGAGCGCTGGCGCGCGCAGCGCGACGGCGTGGGTGTGGTTCGCCTTCGACAACCACACCGTGAACCGCGCCGGATCGATCGAACACTGCCCGGCGAAGCCCACCAGGCAGCCGGCCGGCTCCGGCGCGGCCGCGGTCACGACGTACACCGGATAGTCCAGCAGGCCCGTGAACGCGTCGAAGCCGGTCACCGTCATCGTTCAGGCCTCCGTCCGTACGGCGCTCAGCGGCGCGGCCAGCGACTCCAGGCTGCGCCGCTCGGCCTTGACCCCGATGGCGGCCTCGACCAGGCCGGCGGCCGTCATCAGCGCGGCGCCGATGCAGAAGGCGAGGGTGGTGTCCGAGACCTTGCCGCTGCTCACCAGGCCGTTGAAGAGCAGCGGGCCGCTGATGCCGCCGACGGCGGTGCCGACGGCGTAGAAGAAGGCGATGCACAGCGCCCTGGTCTCCAGCGGGAAGATCTCGCTGACCGTGAGGTAGGCCGCGCTGGCCCCGGCCGAGGCGAGGAAGAGGACGGCCGTCCAGCAGCCGGTCATGGTGGTGGCGGAGAGTGAGCCGCGCTGGAAGAGGGCGGCGGTGGCGAAGAGCAGGATGCCGGAGCCGATGTAGGTGCCGGCGATCATCGGCTTGCGGCCGATCGAGTCGAAGAGGTGGCCGAGCAGCAGCGGGCCGAGGAAGTTGCCGACCGCGATCACCGCGAAGTAGTAGCCGGTGTCGCCCTCGGGGACGGCGAAGTACGTGGTCAGGATGGTGGCGTAGCCGAAGGTCACCGCGTTGTAGAGGAAGGCCTGGCCGATGAACAGCGCGAAGCCCAGCGCGGTGCGGCGCGGGTAGCGGGAGACGACGGTACGGGCGATGGTGACGAACCCCAGCGGTTGGCGCTCGCGGATCCGGATCGGCTTCTCCTCGACGGGCGGCAGGGGTTCGCCGGTCTCCCGTTCCACCGTCCGCTCCGCCTCCGCCACGATCTGCTCGGCCTCGTCGGCCCGGCCGTGGGTGAACAGCCAGCGCGGGCTCTCCGGGACGTGCCGCCGCACGAGCAGGATGACCAGGCCGAGGACGACACCGATCCCGAAGGCGAGCCGCCAGCCCACGGCGGTGGCGAAGAGCGAGGTGTTGAGCAGCGCGATCGAGGCGAACGCGCCGAGGGCGGCGCCGACCCAGAAGCTGCCGTTGATGACCAGGTCGATCCGGCCGCGCACCCGGGCCGGGATCAGCTCGTCGATGGCCGAATTGATCGCCGCGTACTCGCCGCCGATGCCGAAGCCGGTGAAGAAACGGCAGAGGAAGAAGAACCACGCCGTCCAGGAGACGGCGGTGACGGCCGTCGCCGCGAGGTAGACGGCGAGGGTGAGCATGAAGAGCTTCTTGCGGCCGAGCCGGTCGGTCAGCCAGCCGAAGAACAGCGCACCGCTGCACGCGCCGGCCACGTAGACGGCCGCGGCGATGGTGGTCACCTGGGCGGTGCTGATGCTGATGCCGCTGCCGTGCTGGGCGAGGCGTCCGGCCATGTTGCCGACGATGGTCACCTCCAGGCCGTCCAGGATCCAGACGGTGCCCAGTCCGATGACGATCCGCCAGTGCCAGCGTGACCAGGGCAGCCGGTCGAGGCGGGCGGGGACGTCGGTGGTGATCACGTCGCGTTCCGGTTCCCGTGTCTGTCCGGACGGCTTCGCCAGGTCGGCCATGGGGGTCCTCCTCGTCCTCGGGTCGGTGATCGGTCCGCGTCTGCCCGGTTCTGCGGAGCCCAAGCCCGTCGGCGGGCCGATGGAGCGGGTGGTCGGAGCGGGCCGAGGGCGGGTAGGCGCGGGCGTCGAGACGGCGGTGCCGTGGGGCACCGTTCGTGACCCGGTGGAGGAGGACGAGCAGGAACTCGACGACGCACGGTGACGCCGAACGGGGTGGGGGCGATCGCCCGCCGTACCGCCGGAAGGCCCGGTGCGGCCGCCGACGGGCAGCAGGGCGGCTGAAGAGCTCCTGATCAGGCCCTGGAACCGTCCGTCCCGGCGGATCAGGCGGCGGTGTCCGCCTCCGTGCCCGGCGCCCGGCGGGGCCCGTCCGCCGGCGGGCCGACGGCGACCGCCCCGAGACGGACCAGGAGGATGCGCAGCTGACGTGAGGCCTCTTCGGCGTCGGCCAGTTCGCCGGGGGTCGGCACGGTCGTGCCGAAGGACCGCCGCGGGTCCGCGGGCAGGGACCGCCAGTGCAGGACGGGCGCGAGGACGGTGCTCGCCCGCGCGAGGAACCACGCCAACTGCCCGTGGGTGCGGGCGATGCCGATGGCGAGGACGGCCAGGACCTCGCGGAGGTGCTCCAGGCGGTCGAGGACCGGCAGCCGCTCCTGTGCGGGCGCGGCGCCGACCGAATCCGCGATGCCCTTGGCGGCGCGTCCGGCAAGCACCGCGTCCTGCGGAGTGAACTCCCATACGCCGTCGAGGAGTTGCACTTCGACCTCGGCGGCGAGCCGCTCAACTCGCGTGCACATCAGGGAACACGGGCCGGCTGCCGGGGCGGGCGGATTCGGGTGCGAGGTCATGCGGTCCCTTCCGGTGGAGAACAGCGCTCTGGGACACGGCAACGGGGACGCGGTGTTGCTCCAGCGTGGTGCGGCGCGCCGCCCGCCCGCAGCGACCGGGACGAACAACCCGGCCCCTGGCAGTCAGCTGAGCGAAACCAGGAGCCCCTCCCGGACGCGAAGCCGCCCGTTCTGCGGGAGCCACCCGTACGGGAACCGGCGCATGGACGGTCCCGATCCGGTAAGACGCCCGGGCGGCGGCCGACCGACCGTCGCGCAGGAACAGCCCGCACCGGACGGCCGGGCGGGAAGGAGCCATCATGACCGTGCGCACCCGCGCGCTGGAGGGCCTCGCCGCCGGGGCGGTCGGCACCACCGCGCTCAACGCCGTCACCTACCTCGACATGGCCGTCCGCGGCAGGCCCGCCAGCGAGGCCCCGCAGGACGCCGTCGAGACCCTGGCCGACCGGACGGGAGTGTCCGTCCCCGGCGGCGACGAGGAACGCGGCAACCGGATCGCCGGGCTGGGCCCGCTGCTCGGACTGGGCACCGGACTGGCCGTGGGCCTGGGCATCGGCGTCCTGACCGCCGCGGTCAAGGCCCCCACCAGCAGGGCCGGCGCCTGCATCGTCGCCCTCGGCGCCGCGGCGGCGGCACTGGCCGCCTCCGACGCGCCGATGGCCGCGCTCGGCATCAGCGACCCCAAGGAGTGGGAGCCCGCCGACTGGGCCGCCGACATCGTCCCGCACCTCGCCTACGGCGCGGCCACCGCCGCCGTCCTGCTCACCCTCCGCCGCGCCCGGCGCTGACCCGCCCCTCGCCGGCGCCGGTCCTCCCCTCGCCCGGCGCGGCGAAGGCGCGGAACGCCAAAACGATGCGCAAACGATGCGGCTCGCGACACCGCCCGCCGCTGCGTGAGAGTCGAACCGTGCAGGCAATCACCGAGCGGTCGCCGGTCCACCGGCCGGCCCCCAGGCCCGTCGCCCCCGGCGGACCGCTTCCCGCCGCGCGCGCGTCGGCCGACCGGGCCCCGGCAGCCCGTCGTAGGCTCACCGGCGTGACCGCCCCGCCCGTTCCCGCCCCGGCCGGACTGACCACCGGAGCCCTCGGTCGGCGGCTCGGCGTCTCGCCCACCACCATCCGGTCCTGGGAGCGCCGCTACGGCATCGGCCCCGCCCACCGCGACCCCGGGCGGCACCGGCGGTGGGAGCCGGCCGACGTGGCCGTCCTGGAGGAGATGTGTCGGCTCATGGCGCGGGGAGTCACCCCCGCCGAAGCCGCGCGCGTCGCCCTGGCGGGCGCCGGATCCACCCTCTCGACGGCCCGGACCGGAACGGCCTCCGGCGGCAACACCCTGCGCGTGGGCACCGTACGGCCCGAGTGCCGGGGCCTGGGCCGTGCCGCCGTACGGCTCGACGCCCCCGAGATGGCCCTCATCCTGCGCCGCAACGTCGACGAACTCGGCCCGGTCACCGCCTGGACGGAGGTGATGACCCCGGCGCTGCGGGCGGTCGGGCGCAAGTGGGCCACCGAGGGCGAACGCTACGTCGAGGTGGAGCACCTGCTGTCCTGGCACGTCTCCGCCGCCCTGCGCCGGGCCGCCGAACAGGTGCGGCCGCAGGCCGGCCCGGCCGTGCTGCTCGCCGGCATGCCGACGGAACTGCACACCCTGGCGCTGGAGGCGCTCGCCGCCGCCCTGTCCGAGCGCGGCCTCCCGTTCCGGATGTTCGGCGCGGCCCTGCCGCCCGACGCCCTGCTCGAAGCCGTCCGCCGGACGGGCCCGCCCGCGGTGCTGCTCTGGTCGCAGGTCACCGGGACAGCCGACCGGGCGCTGGTCGAGCGGGTCGTCCGCACCGCCTGGGGCCCGCAGGGCGCCCGCACCCGCCCCGTGGTGCTGGTCGCCGGACCGGGCTGGGCCGGCCCCCGCCGCCCTCCCGGCACCCTGCGCCCCCGGGACCTCACCACCGCGCTCCACCAGCTGGAGGGGCTGCTGCGCTGATCCGCCGCAGGGCAGGCCCTCGGCACCCGACCCCCGGAAGGAGCGGAACACCGTGGACGAGCGAACCCGGACCGGAGAACTCTGCCTGGTCACCGGCGCCACCGGCTACATCGGCGGACGGCTGGTCCCCGAACTGCTCTCCGCCGGGCACCGGGTGCGCTGCCTGGTCCGGGACCAGCGACGGCTGCGCGACCAGCCGTGGCGCGGCCGGGTGACGGCCGCCACCGGCGACGTCACCCGGCCCGCGACCCTGGACGGCGCCTTCGACGGCGTCGACGTCGCCTACTACCTGGTGCACTCCCTCGGCACCGGGCCGGACTTCGAGGACACCGACCGCCGCGCCGCCCAGGCCTTCGCCCGCGCGGCGGCCCGGGCCGGGGTCCGCCGGATCGTCTACCTCAGCGGGCTGCTGCCCACCGGAGTGCCCGCGGCCGAGCTCTCGCCGCACCTGCGCTCGCGCGCCGAGGTCGGCCGGGTCCTGCGCTCCACCGGCGTACCGACCGCCGAACTGCGGGCCGCCGTCATCATCGGCTCCGGCTCCGCCTCCTTCGAGATGCTCCGCTACCTGACCGAACGCCTGCCCGCCATGGTCACCCCGCGCTGGGTCAACACCCGGATCCAGCCGATCGCCGTCCGCGACGTGCTCCGCTACCTGGTCGCCGCCGCCTCGCTGCCGCCGGAGGTCGACCGGGCCTTCGACATCGGCGGACCGGACGTGCTGACCTACCGGCTGATGATGCAGCGCTACGCGAAGGTGGCCGACCTGCCCCGGCGGCTGATCGTGCCGGTGCCCGTCCTGACCCCGGCGCTGTCCAGCTACTGGGTCGCCCTGGTCACCCCGGTGCCCGGTCCGCTCGCCCGCCCGCTGGTGGAGTCGCTGCGGCACGAGGTGGTCTGCGGCGAGCACGACATCGCCCACTGGATCCCCGACCCGCCGCAGGGACTGACCGGCTTCGACCGCGCCGTCGAACTCGCCCTGCGCCGCATCCGCGAAGCCCGGGTCACCACCCGCTGGTCCTCCGCCTCGCTCCCCGGCGCCCCCAGCGACCCGCTGCCCACCGACCCGGACTGGGCGGGCGGCAGCCTCTACCAGGACCTACGGGAACGGCGGGTGGCGGCGGACCCGGCCGCCGTGTGGCGGGTCGTCGAGGGCGTCGGCGGTGAGAACGGCTGGTACTCCCTGCCGTTCGCCTGGGCGCTGCGCGGCACCCTCGACCGGCTGGCCGGCGGCGTCGGGCTGCGCCGCGGCCGACGCGACCGGGACCACCTCCGGGTCGGCGACGCCCTGGACTTCTGGCGGGTGGAGGAGATCGAGCCCGGACGGCTGCTGCGGCTACGGGCCGAGATGCGCCTGCCGGGCCTGGCCTGGCTGGAACTGCGGGTCGCCCCCGACGGAACCGGCGGGACGTGCTACCGCCAGCGCGCACTGTTCCACCCGCACGGACTGGCCGGCCACGCCTACTGGTGGTCGGTGGCGCCGTTCCACTCCCTGGTGTTCGGCGCGATGGCGCGCAACATCACGGAACGCGCCCGAGCGGCCGCCGTGCCCCGCAGCACCCCGACCACCCCCACCGCATCCGCTCCGAGGGCCCATCCATGACCGTCTCGATCGCCCTGTTCACCCAGGACCTGCGCCTGCACGACAACCCCGTGCTGCACGCCGCCCGCGACGCCGCCGACCAGGTGGTGCCGCTGTTCGTCGTCGACCCGGCCGTGGAGGCGGCCGGGTTCACGGCCCCGAACCGGACGGCCTTCCTGGCCGACTGCCTCGTCGACCTGGACGCCGGGCTGCGCGGCACCGGCTCGCGCCTGATCGTGCGCCGCGGCGCGACCGCCGAACAGACGGCCCGGGTCGCCGCCGAGAGCGGCGCCGCCACCGTGCACGTCGCCGCCGGGGTCAGCGCCTTCGCCCGCCGGCGCGAGGCGGCGCTGCGCGACCTGTTCGGGGAGCGCCTGCACGTCCACGACGCCTCGGTGACGGTGGTCCCGGCCGGTCGGGTCGCCCCGGCGGGCCGGGACCACTACGCGGTCTTCACCCCGTACCACCGGGCCTGGCAGCAGGTGCCCCACCGCACGGTGCTCGGCGCGCCGAGGGCGATCCGCACGCCGGAGGGCATCGGCAGCGAGAACCTCGTGGTCACGGGCCCGCTCTCGCCGGCCCTGCCCCGCGGCGGGGAGAGCGCGGCCCGGGAGCGCTGGCGGCGCTGGGACCTGGACGGCTACGCCGAGGGGCACGACGACCTCGCGGGCGACTCCACCTCCCGGCTCTCCCCGTACCTGCACTTCGGCTGCCTGTCACCCACCGAACTGACCGCCCGCGCCCTGCGGCACGGCGGCGACGGCGCGCAGGCCTTCGTCCGCCAGCTGGCCTGGCGCGACTTCCACCACCAGGTCCTCGCCGCCCGCCCCGACGCCGCCCACCGCGACTACCGCCCCAGGCACGACCGCTGGCACCACGACGAACGCGAGGCCGAGGCCTGGCGCCAGGGCCGCACCGGCTACCCGATCGTGGACGCCGGGATGCGCCAACTCGCCCACCAGGGCTGGATGCACAACCGCGCCCGGCTGCTGACGGCGAGCTTCCTCGCCAAGTCCCTCTACCTGGACTGGCGGATCGGCGCCGCCCACTTCCTCACCCTGCTGGTCGACGGCGACATCGCGAACAACCAGCTCAACTGGCAGTGGGTCGCCGGCACCGGCACCGACACCCGCCCCAACCGGGTCCTCAACCCGCTGCGCCAGGCCGAGCGCTACGACCCCGACGGGAACTACGTACGCCGCTGGGTGCCGGAACTCGCCCACCTGCCCGGGCGCGCCGTCCACCGCCCCTGGGCACTCGCCCCCGACTACCCGGAGCCGCTCATCGACCCCGACACCCTCTCCGCCCGCCTGCGCCGGGCCCGCGGCCTGGACTGAGGACGCCCGTGCCAGGCCGGGCCGCAGAACGGCCGTGCCACGGCCGAAAACGCCCGTTTCGACGCACCTGCCGGTGTTCAGCCTAGGGACAGACGCAGGCGACCGAGGGGAGAAGCCGGATGGACACCGGGATCGCGGCGCTGGCAGACCTGGAACGCTACCCGCTGCACGACCTCGCCGGAGAGCGCGGACGCGACCTGCTCGACCGGGCACGCAAAGCCTTCGACGACACCAGCTTCGTCGCCCTGCCCGGCTTTCTGCGCCCCGACGCCGCCCGCACGGTGGCCCGGCAGTCACTGGACGACGAGCACACCGGCGTCCGGTTCGACGGAACCAGCGACGTCTTCCTGAACACCGAGACCGACGTCCACGGGCACACCGGCACCACCTACACCAAGACCACCCTGCCCTACGACCGGATCAGGCCCGACTCACCCCTGCACACCCTCTACGCCTGGGAGCCCCTGCGGGCCTTCGTCGCGGCCGTCGTAGGCCTGCCCGTCCACCGCTCCGCCGACCCCGCCGGCGCCGTCGCCGTCCAGATCCAGCACGAAGGCGACCTCCAGGACTGGCACTTCGACGTCTCCGAATACACCGTCCTCCTCCACGCCCAGGCTCCCGTTGACGGCGGCACCCTCCAGTACGCCATCCGCTCACGTACCCAGCTCCGGCACAGCCCCGACCTGCTGCGCCGCATCACCACCGGCGACCCCGACATTCCGGTCACCGAGGTCCCCACGGTCGCCGGAACGGTCGCCATCCACGCCGGCAGCATCTCCATGCACCGGGTGACCCCCGTCGTGGGCGACACCGCCCGCGTCAGCGCCGTCCTCACCTACAACTCCCGGCCCGGGCAGACCCTCAACCCCTACACCCGGCAGATCCACTACGGCCGCCACCACTGACCGGCGCCGCGCCCCTGACCCGGACCCGAGGCTCCTGACACGGACCCGAGAGCCGGCCTTGGTGGTGGCCCCGCCCAGCGGGCGGCGCCACCACAGCCGTCGGTCCCGAGAGGCCGAGGACCACTGGTGGGTCAGGCGCCCGGGTCGGTGGTGAGGAGGGCGGTGATCTCCTTTGGCGAGCTGGGGGCCGAGTTCGCCCCAGCCGTCCTTGTAGCCGTAGTCGCCGACGAGGGTGCGGGCCTCGTAGTCGCCGTTCATGATCTCGCCGCGCCGGTGCCGCCCTCGCCGCCGTCGTGGGTCACGAAGTCGACGCCGCGGTCGCCGCGCGCCATGACGTCTGCCGTCGGCTCAGCGGCCCTTCGCCCCCCGCGGCTCCGGCGGATCACCGGGCAGGGGCGTCGACGGGGGCACCCCCAACCCCAGCGCCCTTTCGAGCTCCTCGATCCGGTCGGCCACCGTGGGCGTCGGCATCACGCTCCGACGCGGAGCGGGCCGGCAGAGCACCGGCCCGGCCACGAGGCGCCTGAGCACCAGGGCCGGGATCGCGACGACCCAGCACAGCCCCGACACCAGGGCCACCGCCTCGGCCTGTGCCCGTTCCTGCTCCTCGAACCGCTCCTCGACCCACTCGGCGGGCCCTCCTCCGCTGCCGGCGACGAACCCGGCCCGTGATCGTGTGAAGACCGTCCGAGCCGTCAGTCCCGCGACGACTCCGTACGCTGTGAGCGTGACGAGGAACAGCCACGGCATCACCGGTCACCCCCTCCATCGCCGTCCGTGTCGTTGACGCGTCACCCCGCCTGCCCGGAACGGGCCGGTTGCTAACAAATCGGGCACCGCCGCCGTCGCCGATCCGGGGATCCGGCCTCGACGGGCACCGGCGTGAATGGGACTCCGGAATCCGGCTACACGGACCAGCGACATGTTTCCGGCCGATCGAAGGAAGGTCATTCCGATGGCGGACGTATCGCGCTTGCCCGGAGCCTACGACCACTACTGGGACTGGCAGTTGGAAGCGGCCTGCCGCCGGGCGGAGAACAGCCTCTTCTTCCACCCCGCCGGTGAGCGGGGCGCCGCGCACAAGGCGCGCGACGAAGCGGCGAAGGCGGTCTGCGCCAGGTGCCCGGTCCGTACGGAGTGCCGGCGGCACGCGCTCGAAACACGCGAACCCTACGGGGTGTGGGGCGGGTTGAGCGAGGAGGAGCGGGAACTGATGCTCAAGCCCGTCCGCCACCGGCACGTGGCCTGACCCGCCCAGGGCGGCACGGGCTCGTTACCCGGCCCTGAGGCGCCGGTGGGTGCTCCGGACGATCTCGTGCCAGAACGGCGCGGCGGACAGGTAGCCCCCGAGCGCGGCGAGCACGCCGAACGAGACGTCGACGCTCACCCGGCCCTGCTTGGCCCAGTAGACGTCCTGCAGGTCCAGCAGCAGTGCGAACTCGTCGGTGATCAGGGCCGCGCCCGCGCCGTAGACGGCGGCCACCGCCGGATGGCCGACGGCCGGCTCGTCGCCGCGGACGGCCACCAGGCCGACCCCGGCCAGCGCCGCGATGCCGATGTTGTAGTGGTGCAGGTGCTTCCCGCCGGCCGAGACGTTGCCCCAGGGCAGCCAGCCGCCCCTGATCCCGTGGGTGATGAGGCGGACCGTGCCGAAGGTGGTGCCGAACGCCGCCCACATCACCACCAGGGACCGCTTGGTCGGCGTCAGGTGCTGATCCGCCGCCCGCCGCCAGTCCTCCGCCAGCCGCGCGATCGTCGCTGTTGCCATGCCGTCGACCTCCTGAGCACCGTCCGGCCCCCACGGGCGACGCTAGCCGAAGTGCCGGCCGCCCACCCGGTGGACCACCCCAGGCGTGCCCTCCGGACAGCCGGGTATCCGAACACGCATGGGAGTCTTTCGCAGAGCGGGCCGCCGCTCCGAGCGACCGCGGCCTCCGGAGCCCGGAGCTCCGAGTACGAGCCCCAGCACACCCGCACCCGCATCCGCTGCACCCGCACCCGCATCCGCCGCAGCCGTACCCGCGAAGCCGGAGCCGGGCCTGGCCGACAGCGTCGCCGAGCTGGTCGAGCGGGCCGAGCGGCCGGTCGGGGCCTGGCCGGCCGCGGAGCAGCAGGTCGAGCGGGGTCGCGCCCGGGCACTGACGGCGAAGGTGACCAGGCTGCTGGGCAGCGGCGGCCGGGGCGCGGTCCTCGGAGGCAAGGCCCTCACCGAGCAGCTGTTGCGCGCCGCCCCGAGGATCCCGATCCGCGACCTCGCCACCCTGCGCGCCCAGCATCCCGGCGCCGAGGACCCGGAGCGCCTGGCCGACCTGCTGGTCGCCGGCGCCACCCGGGCCTCCGGCGCGCTCGGCGCGGGCGTCGGGGCGGTGGCGATGCTGCCCGTGCCACCCGCGATCCCGGTGGAGATCGCGGCCGAGACGCTCGCCGTGGCGGCCGTGGAGATCAAGCTGATCGCCGAGCTGCACGAGGTCTACGGCGTCCCGGTACGGGGCAGCGGTACCCAGCGGACCGCGGCCTACCTGGCCGCCTGGGCCAACCGCCGGGGGATCGACGCGAATCTGCTGATCCGCCCGGCGGGCTTCGCGGCACTCGCCCTCGGGTCGGAGGTGCGCCGGCAGGTGCGCCGCCGGCTCACCCGCAGCTGGATGCGCCGGCTCCCGTCGACGACCCCGCTGTTCCTCGGCGCGGGCATCGGCGCGACGGTCAACCGGCGCGACACCCGGCGGCTGGCCGACCAGGTCCGCGGCGATCTGCGCAGTCACCGGCCGGCCGACGGGGGCTACTGGACGGCGGCCGGCCGAGGCTGACGGCCGGGCCCGGGCCGAGCGCCAGGCCCGGCGCTCGGCCGATCTCCGGACGCCGAGGCTTCGGAAGGCCGCCGTGGGCCGCCCCGCCGCGAAGGACGGCGGGACGGCCCACGGCGGCCTCCGGCGTTACGAGGACTTGCCACGCCCCGTGACGAGGTCGCGGGCGCGGTCCACCAGGCCGGTACCGGCCTGGAGCAGCTTGTTGTCGGGCGCGTTCGGGTGAGGGCGGGTGGGCGCGAGCTTCTTCGCGCGCCGGATCCGGTCACCGAGCTCGTCCAGCTGCTCGGGCGAGCAGACCTCGGCCAGGGCCGGGAAGAGGTTCTGCTCCTCGTCACGGATGTGCGCCGAGACCTCGTCGATGATCCGGTCGACCAGGATGCCGAACCGGGCGTCGCCGCAGTCCACGTCTTCGAGGTCCTTGAGGAGCTTCTCGACGGTCGCGTGGTCGGCGACCTCCTTGTCGGCGAGCTCCTCGCCGCCGGGCACGTGTTCACGCACCGCCGGGTACAGGTACTGCTCCTCGGCCACCGAGTGGCGCACCAGCTCGATGGTGAACTCGTTCGCCACCTCGCGGCGCCGCTCGTCGCCCGCCGGCAGCGCCTGGACCCGGGCGAACATCTCCTCCACCTCGCGGTGGTCCGTCATCAGCTCGTCGATCACGTTGCCGCCGTGTCCCATTTCTCTGCTCCTTCTCGTCGCGATGGTGAGCTCGAAGGGGGCCCGTCCGGGGACGGGCCGCCCTGGGCCTCTCGTATCCCCGCGATCCGGCGAGGCATGCGCGCGACGTGGCCGAACCACCCGCGCAGGGGCCGCCGGTCCCGAGCGGCCTGCCGGCGGGCGTGGCGTGCTCAGCCGTAGGGGACGACGGCGACCGGGCAGTGGACGTGGTGGATCGCGGCGTGGGCGACCGGGCCGAGGTGGTGGTGGCGGAACGGCAGGTGGCGCAGGCGGCGGCCGAGTACGAGGAGCCGGGCCGACGCGGCCGCGTCGACGAGTTCGACGGCGGGCTTGCCGCGGACCAGGTCGGCGGTCACCTCCACCCCCGGGTACCGGGCCCGCAGGGGCTCCAGCGCCTCGGCGAGGCCCGCCCACTCCACGGACGAGAGCTCGCCCTCCAGCCCGCCGATGGCGCCGTAGGACATGTACTCGCTGCCGGCCGGCGGGGACCAGACGTGGATGACCCGCAGCGGCGCGGCGCGGAGCGCGGCGGCCTGGAAGGCGAAGGCCAGCACGTGGTCGGCGGGGTGGACCAGGTCGATACCGGCCGTCACGGCGCCGTCCGGCTCGTCCTCGTCGGCGCGGACCAGCACCACCGGGCAGGCGGAGCGGCGCAGCACCTCCTGGCTGACCGAGCCGACCAGGAAGCCGCGCAGGGTGCCCAGTCCGCGGGAGCCGAGCACCAGTACGGCGGCGCGGTGCGAGGCCTCCTCCAGGGCCTCCACCGGGTCGGCGGACACCGGGGCGGTGGAGACCGGCACGTCGGGCACCAGGGCGGACAGCGCGGACTCGCGGTCGGCGAGGTGGGCGAGGGCGCGGTGGTAGGTCTGGTCGCTGCCGACCACGTCCCGCTTCGGCCAGGGCCAGGCCTCCAGGACTTCGAGCGGGCGGTCGCGGCGCTGTGCCTCGCGGGCGGCCCACTCGGTGGCGGTGAGGCTCTCGGGCGAGCCGTCGAAACCGACGACGACGGGCCCGGTGGAGGTTCCGGGCGCGGACGGTCCGGTCGGGGGGTGATCGGTCACGGCGCGCTCCTCAGGTTCCGCGGCGCGGCGAGGGCCGTAGCCGGCCGCCGGGGGCCGCCTCGGGTTGCGTCCCCAGTATCGGCGGTGGCCGCGCTCGCCACCTCTCGGGCGCCGGGGCCCTCGACGCGCCGCGCGCCACGACGACCGCGGCGGCAGGAAGCCGTCGGCCGGCGGTTCGCCGGTGAGGGCGGCGACGACGCGGGCGCGGATGTGGGTGAGGGGGGTCGGGTGTGCGAGCGGACGGGCGGGCCGGGCGAGTCGCACGGGCCGAAGAGGATTCTTCGCGGAGCTGTCACACTCCCGCCTCGCGATCCGTCGGGTCAGTACAAGCACCGAACAGCCCGAGAGGAACACGACGTTGACCACCCAGCCGATCACCACCCGCCCGACCACCACCCAGCCCGTCACCGCCGAGATCCCGCTGCGCCCCCGGATGGCCCAGGACCCGGCGCAGCTGATCCCCGAACTCGCCGAGGTCTCGGCCGCGTTGTTCAAGGTCGTCGGTAACCGGTCGATCCCGCGGACCACCATCAGCCTGGTCCAGCTGCGGGCCGGACAGATCGTCGGCAGCACCTACCTGACCGTCCTGCACACCGGATTCCTGCGCAAGGCGGGGGAGTCGGAGGAGCGGATCACCTCGGTGGCCAGCTGGCAGGACTCCCCGTACCTGACCGCTCCCGAGCGTGCGGCCCTCGCCCTGGTCGAGGCCGTGCTCCAGCCCAACCCGTACGGCGAGCGCGTCTCGGACGAGCTGTACGCGCTGGCCGCCGAGCACTACGACGAGAAGGCGCTCGCCACCCTGATGATGGCCATCGGGCAGGTCAACTTCTTCGTGGCGATCGCGCTGATCGCCAAGCCCGTCCCCGGCCGTTCCTTCAGCGAGCCCTGGGCCTGACGACAACCCGTGGTGCCACCCCGGCCCGCCGAGCGTCCCTCGCCCGGCGGGCCGGTCCCGTTGGACGCGCTCGGCGGGCCACTGCCGTCAGGGGATCAGGGCCTCGATGTGGGCGAGGTGGGCGGCGAGGATCTCCTCGAACGCGGCGCGCCGCTCCGCGCCGAGCGGGCGGACGTCGCGGGCGAAGTGGGCGAGGGCGGGGAAGCGTTGGGGGTCGGCGCCCAGGACGGCGACGCGGAACTGCTCCATCCCCTGTTCGTACTCCTCGGGGGCGACGGTGCTGAGGCCGGCCTCGGAGGAGATCAGCGCCGCGAGCAGGATCACGATGCGGTGGTAGCGCGCCGGGATTTCGTGGTCCGGCAGCCCGGACGCGCGCAGGGCCTGCAGCAACTCCTCCATCACCAACCGGGATCCGGTGCCGCCGGACCCGTAGCGCCCCCAGATCCCGGCGAGTTGGGGCTGCTCGCCGAAGGCCTCGCGCAGGCGCACGGCCAGGGCGGTGATGCGCGACTTCCAGTCGCCCTCGGGCCGGTAGCCGTCCATGGCGCCCACCAGGACGCGGTCGGCGACCTCGCGCAGCAGCTCGGTCTTGTTGCGGAAGTGCCGGTAGAGGCTGGAGGAGTCGGTCCCGAGCGCGGCGGCGAGCTTGCGCACGCTGAACGACTCGGGGTCGTCCGTGCGCAGCAGCGCCACCGCCGTGTCCAGGATCTCCCCGGTCGACCATCGCCTGCGGCCCGTCATCTCCGCCCCTTTCGTCCGGCTCAGCCTAGCCGATGCACCGGCCGTCGCGTCGGCGCAGCACTTGGCGTTGCACGCACCGCGTGCATAATGAGGGCAACGCACTGCCTCTGACGCGATGACACCCCGGCGACCGGCCGGGAGGGGGAGCAGGAACGATGAGTCGGACCACCCACATCCGCCCGCCGGAGCCGGACTTCGAGGTGATCACGCCCGAGGAACTGCGCACCTACCGGGAGGCCGAGAACCGCTGGCGCGCGTCCGGCGCGGCCCGGGCGGTCCTGGGGGAACCGGACCCCCGCGCCGCGATCGGCTGGCAGCAGCTGGCGCTGCCCGGCCGCGAACTCCCGGTCCGGGTGTACCGGCCGGCGCCGACGGGGGACGGCGCGGCCGGCACGCGGTCCGACCTACCCCTCGTGGTCCACGTCCACGGCGGCGGCTTCGTGGGCACGGCGGCGCAGTGCGACTGGACCAACAGCCGCCTCGCCGCCCGTCTGCCCGCGCTCGTCGTCTCGGTCGAGCACCGCCTCCTCGCCCCCGGCAGCCCGCTCGCGAACGCCGTCGACGACGGCTGGGAGGTGCTCCGGTACGTGCTGCGGCACGCCGCCCAGTGGGGCGCGGACCCGGCGCGCACGGCTGTGTTCGGCGAGAGCTGCGGGGCGCTGATCGGCGCCCTGGCGGCCATCCGGGCCAGGGAAGCGGGCCTGGAACTCAGGGCGCAGGTGCTGGTCAACCCGGCCACCGACGTGACCGGGACGATGGAGGACCACCCCTCGATGGCCGAGCACGCGTACAGCCCGACCCCGGCGCTGCCCCACCTGCGGTTCCTGCGACGGCTCGCCGTGCCGGAGGGACGCGATGCCCGCGCGCTCTCGCCGCTGTACGCGGACGACCTGAGCGGACTGGCCCCGGCACTCGTGGTGGTGCCCACCCGGGACGCGCTCGCCGACCACGGCCGCCGCTACGCCGAGCGGCTGCGCGCGGCCGGGACGCCCGTGACGCTCTCCGAGTACCGGGGCGCGAGGCACGCGTTCCTCACCCTGCCCGGCCTGGAACCCCAGGCCGAAGCCGCCCAGGCGGAAATCCTCCGTTTCCTCAGCGCGGCCCTGGCGGGGTGACGGACCGACGACCTGTCCCGGGCGAACGGACGGCTCAGGCCGGGACGGGTGTCAGGTCGGCGCGGCCGAAGAGCAGCGCCCAGCCGTGCGGCAGTTGGGCCAGCACACGGTCGGTGAGACGGTCGCCGGCCAGGTCGGCGAGGGCGGCCAGGACGGAGGAGGCGTCCCAGCGGGCCGCGGTGAGGCTGGTGCCCAGGACGTCGGCGAGGGCTTCGACGAACGCGGGCGCGCCGACCGGCGCGGGGAGCGGGATCTGCGAGGAGAAGACGGCGCGGGCGCGCTCGGGAAGCACGGCGGCGAGGTCGCAGCGTTCCTCGCCGGTGAGCTGCGAGCCGAGCAGGGCGAGGACGGCGTCGAGGACGCGTTCGGCCTCCTCGTCACCGGGGTAGCGGCCGTGGGTGCGGACCTGCTGGATCAGGCGGCGGTGCCGGGTCATGGCGGTGGCCTTCCGGGGCGCGGGCCGCCGCGACTGCGCGGCGGCCCGAACGGCGAACAGGGGGCGGCGGGGTCATCGGGGGATCGGCGGGTCAGGGGCCTCGGACGACGGCCGGGCGGCCGAACAGGGCGTCGTAGCCGGGCGGCAGCTGGAGCAGGACCTGCTCCATGAGCCGGTCGTCGGCCGCGTCGGCGACCGTGGACAGGACGGCGCCGATGTCCCACAGGGCGGTGGCTTCGGTGGCGCCCTCTATCCACGCGGCGGTGGCGCGGACGAACCGTTCGGGACTGAGCGGTTCGGCGGCCTGCAGGGGGTTGAGCAGGACCAGGGCGAGGGTTTCGGGCAGGCTGGCCGCGAGACGGGCGCGCACGTCGCCGACCAGGTGGGCGCCGAGCAGGGCCAGGACCACGCGCGCGCAGCGCTCGGCCTCCTCGGGCGTGCTGTACTCGCCGCGTTCCCGGACCTGTTCCAGGAACGCTTCCCAACGCATCGTCACCGTGCTCTCCCTCCTTCGGGGTCAGGGACGAACGGGGTCCGGTCCGTCGGCGGCCGGGCCACGGGGGCCAGGCGGCAGCCGAGGCCGGTGAGCTTGAGGATCCGGGCCACGGGGCGGCCGATGCCGCGCAGGACGAGGCTTCGTCCGGTGCGGTCGGCCTGGTTGCGGGCCCGGACGAGGACGCCCAGGCCCGAGCAGTCCATGAACGTGACCTCCGAGAGGTCGAGCACCACTTCCCGGTGCTCAGCCAGTGCGCGGGACAGTTCGTGGTGCAGGCGCGGGGCGGTGTCGAGGTCGATCTCGCCGTACGCCTGCACCACGAACGGGGTCACCTGGGTGGTCATGGGACTGCTCGCTGTCCGTCCGCCCGCCGTCGCGGGCAGGGGTGGTACGGGGGCCGGATTGTCCCGTGCCGCTCCGCCGGGGGATTCGGGCGGCACGGGACGGCCTGGGGAAGGGGCCGGGCCTGGACGGGACGGCCCAGGCCCGGACGGAAAGGGTCAGGCCTGGATCTGCTTGCGGCCGCCGCTGTGGCTGATGGCGATCTTGCGGGGCTTGGCCTTCTCGGCGACCGGGATCTTCAGGGTCAGCACGCCCGCGTCGTAGTCGGCGCTGATCCCCTCCGGGTCGAGGGTGTCGGAGAGCATGACCTGGCGGGAGAAGACCCCGAGCGGGCGCTCGGACAGCTCCCACTTCACGCCCTCGCCGTCGTGGCGCGGACGGCGCTCGGCCTTGACGGTCAGCATGTTCCGTTCGACGTCGATGTCGATCGCCTCCGGGTCCACGCCCGGCAGGTCGAAGGAGATCACGTACTCGTCATCGGTGCGGTACGCGTCCAGCGGCATCGGGGTCGGCCGCGACCAGGTGCCGGTCGAGTTGAGGAACTGCTGGGTCAGCCGGTCCAGCTCGCGGAACGGATCGGTGCGCATCAGCATCGCGAAACACCTCCACTGATCGATGGGTGCCAGTGCGCTTCACCTGACCACCGTTGTAGCACGTCATCCTTTCGATGACAAACGCTGCGTGTCGTCCGTAGAATGACGTCATGAGTACGAAGCCGTCGAAGCCCGCGCCCGGCTCCGAGCCGGTCTCCTTCCTCGCCGCCGCGTCGGCGCTCGCCGCCATCGACGACGCGGTCCGCTCCGCCCGTGAGGCCTCCGCCGTACCCGAGGACCCCCATGAGGACGGCCCCGAACAGGCGCTGGCCGCCCTGGTGCTGCTGCGCGAGCTGCGCGCCCGGCTCGCGGACTGGGAGGCCCCGCTGGTCGAGGCGGCCCGGGCCGGCGGCGCGACCTGGGCCGACCTCGCCCGCCCCATGGGCGTCGCGAGCCGCCAGGCCGCCGAGAACCGCTACCTGCGGCTGCGCCCCGCCGGCGCCGCTACCGCCGGCGAGACCGGAGCGGAGCGGCTCAAAGCCGTGCGCGACCGCCGGGCCGCCGACCGCGCCGTCAGCGCCTGGGCCCGCGACCACGCCGCCGGACTGCGCGTGCTGGCGGCCCAGATCACCGCCGCCCCGGACCACGCCCCGGCCGCCGGGCCCGCACTGACCGCGCTCACCGCCGCCCTCGGCGCCGCCGACCCGGCCGACCTCATAGCGCCCCTGGCCGGCATGCGCCCGTACCTCGCCGCCGCCCATCCCGACCTCGCCGACCGTCTGGACGACCTCACCCGCCAGACCGACCGCCTCCGCCATGACAGTGATCAACGACGCGCCTGAACCCGCCACCGCCGGGCAGGACCGCTGGCAGCAGATCGAGGAACGGCTCTGCGCCCTGGAACGCCGGATCCGGGAGCACGGCGGCGCGGCCCTGACCACGATCGACGCCTGCCTGGCCCGGCTCGACGCCCTCCGCCACGATCTCGCCACCCGGCCGTGGCCCCCGATGAGCCCCGAACCCCCGGGCGGACCGGCCCACGACGGCTCCGGCCGCCCCTGAGCAACTGCCCCCGGTGCGCCCGTGGCGTCACCCCCCGGCCCGCTGAGCCTCCGCCCGGCGGGCCGGTTCCGTTTCAGCGTGCGGCGAGCAGGCCCGCCACCAGGGCGCGGAGCCCGTCCCGGTAGGTGTCCTGGGCCGTCAGCGGCTCCCAGCGGTCGGCGATCTGCGCCAGGCGCGGGTACTCGTCGGCGTCGAGTCCGGCGAAGACCTGTTCGCGGTAGGTCGGCCGGTCGTCCCCGGCGCGGCGGCGGGCCGCCGTGGCGCGGACCACGATCTCCCCGGCGGTGTAGTACCAGATCGCGCGGTAGCCCTGTACGGCGCGCTCCAACGACAGGCCGCAGCCGACCAGTCCGTCGACGAGCTGCTCGACGAACCACAGGGCGTGGGTGGACATCAGGTCGTCGGCGGTCAGCACCTCGACGATCCAGGGGCAGCCGGAGAGCGCCTCGTGGATCGCGGCGGCCGCGGCGACGACCCGTTCGCGCGGCTCGGACGGCAGCTCGGTCGGGCGCAGCGTCCGGGCGGCGTGGTCGTCCAGCAGAAGGACGAGCAGTTCCTCCTTGCTGCGGACGTGGTGGTAGAGCGCCATCGGCGTGCTACCGATCTCGGAGGCCAGGCGACGCATGGTCAGCCGCTCGACGCCCTCCTCGGTCACGATCCGGCGGGCCGTGTCGACGACCTCCTCCCGGGAGATGCGGGGAGGTCGGCCGGTGGCCCTGCGCGGGGCGGGGGAGGGCTGCTGCATGAGCCCATCATCTCCCGCCCCTCGCCCGGGCCTCGACAGGGCAGGGGTTCCGGCGCTAGTTTTCGTACATGTATAGAAACTCGCGGGGCCGCCCCGGCCCGGTGCTCGCGGCGGTCACCGTCGCGCAGTTCGTCTTCGCCCTGGACATGTCGGTGGTCAACGTCGCCCTGCCCGCTATCCGCGGCGCGCTCGGGTTCGCGCCGCTCGACCTCTCCTGGGTCGTCCACGTCTATGCCCTCACCTTCGGCGGACTCCTGCTGCTCGGCGGCCGCGCCGGAGACCTGTACGGGCGGCGGCGACTGTTCCGGCTGGGCCTGGCCGTCTTCGGACTCTGCTCGCTCGCGGGCGGACTGGCCCAGCAGCCCTGGCAGCTGGTCGCCGCCCGCGCCGGGCAGGGCATCGGCGCCGCGGCGGCCGCCCCGGCGGCGCTCGCGATGCTGACCACCACCTTCGCCGAGGGCCCCCGGCGGGTCCGCGCCCTCGGCGTGTGGAGCGCGGCGAACGCCGCCGGGGGCGCACTGGGCGTACTGACTGGCGGACTGCTGACCGAGTACGCAGGCTGGCGCTGGGTCATGCTGGTCAACCTGCCGATCGTGGCGGCGGCCCTGGTGCTGCTGCCCGCGACCGTGAACTCGAACCCGGACGCGGCGCGGCCCGTACGGCGGGAACGGCTGGACGTGCCCGGCGCGGTGCTGGCGACCGGGGGAGTCGGGCTGCTGGTGTTCGGCGTCGTGCGCACCGACGTCCGAGGCTGGGGTTCCCCGGCCACCCTGGGCACGCTCGCCGCCGCCGTCGCGCTGCTGGCCGCCTTCGTGCTGGTGGAAGTCCGTTCCCCCGCACCGCTGTTGAGGCTGGGCCTGCTGCGCAGCCGCTGGGTCGCCGGGGCCAACCTGCTGGTGTTCCTGGCCGCCGCCGGGCAGTTCGCGGCCTTCTACTTCGTCTCGCTCCACCTCCAACAGGTGCTCGGCCTGGGCGCCGCGGCCACAGGCGCCGCCTTCCTGCCCTTCTCCGCCGGGCTGGTCGCGGGCACCGTCGTGGCGACGAGGATCACCACGCGCCGCAGTCCGCGCGCCGCCCTGGTGCCCGGAGCCGTCCTGGCGGCCGCGGGCCTCGGCTGGTTCGCCCTGATCAGCCCCGACGGCGGCTTCCTCACCGATGTGCTCGGCCCGTCCGTGGTCACCAGCATCGGCACCGGGCTCGTCCTGGCCCCGGTCGCCGCGGCCGCGACCACCGGCATCGCGCCGGGCGAGGCCGGTGCGGCCTCCGGACTGCTCAACAGCTCGCGCCAACTCGGCGGCTGCGTCGGGCTGGCGGTGCTGGCCACCGTCGCCGCCCACGCCACCGGCACGGCCACCGACCCGGCCGCCCTCAGCCACGGCTACGCCCTCGGCCTGGCCGCCGGTGCCGTGCTCTTCGCCCTGGCGGCGGCGGTCGCGGCCACCGTACTGCCCGGTCGGCGCCCGCCCGCGCCGGTCACCACCCGCCCCGAACGCCAACTGGAAGGAACTTCCTCATGACCCCGAACCCGATCGCCGCCGTCGACCTGTTCGCCTCGGCGCTGCACATCCAGCCCGACGGCGACGTCCGGGCCACCGAGCGCCGGATGACCGGCGGCGACCCCGATGCCTGGCAGATCGCGACCTTCCACGTGGAGACCGACGCCGACGTCCACGCCGACCACTGGGAGATGCACCCGGCGGCCGAGGAGGCGGTCTGCTGCCTGGCCGGTGGCGTCCGTGTCCACTTCCGTCCGGTCGAGCCCGGCGCCGCCGGGAAGACGGTGCGGCTGACGGCCGGCAGCGCCGTGGTCGTCCCGCGCGGCCGCTGGCACCGGCTGGAACTCGACGCCCCCAGCGACCTGATGTCGATCACCCTGCGTCACGGGACCCGCCTGGAGCGCCGCACCGAGGAGGGCTGACCGCGCCCGGCGCCGGAGACCGGTGCGCCCGGAGGACGGGGATCCTCCGGGCGCGCGGCCGGGTGGGCTCCGGCGGGGCGGATCAGGCGGCGGGGAGGCTGTTCGCCATGTCCCGGAAGTCGGCGGACGGCCGCATCATCCCGTTGTCACCGACGTTCAGGTTCTCCAGCCAGCCGTTCCGGTACCAGAAGATCGACGAGGTCAGCGGAGCCGGGTCCTTGATCTGGAGCTGTTTCGACAGGTCGATCATGAAGCGGATCGCGTTCAGCGACGAGGCGCTGCGGATCGGTGCCGCGCAGAACGCGTTGCTCGTCGGCAGGGTGACCAGGGAGCCGTACGGCAGTTCCGTTCCGCCCAGGGCGTTCTCCAGGCGCAGGGCCTGGGCGGCGCCGGGCCACGTGCCCATCCCGTTGACGGCGTACAGGACGTCACCGTTCGTGGCGTTGAAGGATTGCCGGTTGAGCCGCTCGGTGGCCAGGTTGGCGAAGGCCCGCTCCCAGAGCTCGGCCCGGTCGATGCCCCACTGGTCGGCGGCGTGCTCGGCTATCGACAGCGCCTCGGTGGCCCCGCCCCGCTTCCCGCCGTTGACGCACAGGACGACCGACAGCTCGTCGTCGATGCGCCGGGCCACGGCGTCGGGGCCCAGGCCCCGGGTCGGGGTGATCAGCAGGCGCAGGCGGTCCCGGACCTCGGCGGCCGGGATCCCGGCCAGGGCCTTGCAGGGGCCGTGCTCGTCACACAGCGGCTTCGGAAGGTTCTTGCGGTTGCCGAACAGTGGCATGGAGGTTCCCCCCGGATCGGTGCAGTGGTGGTCGGACCGAGGACACAGCATCCCACCGGAGTTCGCCGCCGTCCCGGCGATCACCCGATTTTCAGAGTGCGCCCGGACCGGGGAGCGGCGGGGCGGGACGCGGGGGTGGCGCGGGCGCGGGCGCGAAGGCGGGAGCTCGGCCGACCGGCGTTGCGCGGCGGAGCGGTGCTGCCCGGCTGAGATGCTCTGCCGGGTGGAGACGACGGACACCGGGCGGGTCGAGGCGTTCAGCGACGGGGTGTTCGCGATCGCGATCACCCTGCTGGTGCTGGAGATCAAGATCCCGCAGGCCCAGGGCGCGACGGAGCTGTGGCGGGCGCTCGGCGCGCAGTGGCCGTCGTACTTCGCGTACCTGGTGAGCTTCCTGGTGATCGGCGTGGTCTGGGTGAACCACCACACCCTGTTCGCCCACCTCGCTCGGGTCGACCGCACCCTGATGTTCGTCAACCTGCTGCTGCTGATGCTGATCTCGGTGCTGCCGTTCCCGACGGCCGTGGTCGCGCAGAACCTGCGCAACGGCTCGGCCGCGAACGTCGCGGCGGCCGTGTACGGCGTGGTGATGGTCGGCCAGGCGGTGCTGTTCAGCGTGTTCTGGAACTACGCCACCCGCACCGGCCACTGCTTCGACGAGCGGGTGGACGTGCCGGCGGCCCGCGCGGCCCGGTGGCGGTTCGAGGTGGGGCTGGTCGTCTACCCGCTCACCGTGGGCCTGGCCTTCCTGTCCGCCCCGGCGGCCCTCGCCGTGCACGGCCTGCTCGCCGTGTACTACGCCTTCAACCAGGTGAAGGTGCCGCTGCTCGACCGGGGGTGACCAGATGGCGGAAGCACCGGCGCGGGCGGGCCGGTTGTCGTACCGTCCTGGGCCATGGACCACGAATTCGCCACCCGCTTCGCCCAGGCGTGGGCCGCCGACTGGAACTCCCACGACCTGGAGCGCATCCTCGCCCACTACACCGACGACGTCGTCTTCGCCTCGCCCCGGATCGTCGACCTCGTCGGCGACCCGACCGGCGAGGTACGCGGCAAGGAGGCCCTGCGCGTGTACTGGGCCAAGGGCCTGCGGCACCTGCCCGATCTGCACTTCACCGTCGAGGACGTCCGGGCCTCCGTCGACACGATCGTCATCAACTACCGCAACGAGCGCGGCCGGGCCGTCGCCGAGGTGCTCACCTTCCGTGACGGCCTGGTCTGCCGCGGCTTCGGCGCGTACGGGCCGGAGGCCTGAGACACGGCGGAGCGCCCCGGGTGCGGAACCTTCCCGGGGCGCCCGCACACGCGATCAACCCCAGGTGACGTAGCGGTCGTTGAACTCCCCGCCGACGCAGAACCCGCGACGGGTGCGGATGTCGACGGCGACGAAGCCGCCGCCCTCCTCGCACTGCGGGACGGTGACGGGCGGGTCGAGGTGCCGGACGTGCTCGATGGCGAAGGCCGGGACTCCACCCAGCGAGAGCGCGGCGGTGGCCAGGACGGCCACGGCGGTGAGGCGTTTGGCAACGGTCATGCCCCGTCAACGAGGCTGTCCGTACTCGGTCACCGCCGGTCACCTTCCCGGACGCGCCCGCCCGCGTGACGGCGCGGGGGCCGGGCGCGGCGCCGCCGGACGGGTGGAATGCGCGGCGGACGGCGCGCGGCGGCGCTCGGGGGCGCGCCGAGCCGTCCACACTCCCGCCGTATGGCGGACGGCGGCTCCGCCGGTACCGGGGCCGCGCCGCCCGGACGAGGGAGGACCTTGATGCATCGTCACGGCGCAGCCCCGCGGACCGCTCGCGGCCCCGGCCGGACCGTTGCCGGGTTGGGACCGGGGCGGGGGCCGGGGCCGCGGGCCGCCGCGTCGGCGCTGGCGGCCCTGCTGCTGGGCGGCCCGCTGCTCGCCGGGTGCACCTGGGCGGCCGCCACCGATCCGCAGGCCGCCCCCGGCCAGAGCCCCTCGTCGGCCCCGGCCACGGCGCCCCCGGCCCAGCCGGCCCCGCAGCTGACCCAGCAGCAGGTGAACTCCGCCGTGGACCGGATCGACGGCTACGTGCAGGACGCCATGACCAGGACCGGTGTCCCCGGGGTGGCCATCGCCGTCGTCCACCAGGACAAGGTGATCCACGCGAAGGGCTTCGGCGTGCGCCGGCTCGGCGAGCCGGCGCAGGTGGACCTGGACACCGTCTTCCAGCTGGCCTCGGTCTCCAAGCCGATCTCCTCGACCGTGGTCGCCGGGGCGGTCGGCCAGAAGGCGGCGAAGTGGGACGACCCGGTCATCGCCCACGACCCGGGCTTCGCGCTGGGTGATCCGTACGTGACCGCCAACGTGAGCATCGCCGACCTCTTCTCGCACCGCAGCGGCCTGCCGGACCACGCCGGCGACCTGCTGCAGGACCTCGGCTACCAGCGGGACTACATCCTCCAGCACCTGCGCGACCAGCCGCTCTCGCCCTTCCGGGCGAGCTACGCCTACACCAACTACGGCCTGACCGAGGCGGCCGTCGCCGTGGCCAGGGCCAAGGGGGTGGCCTGGGAGGACCTCGCGGCGGACGAGCTGTACAAGCCACTGGGCATGAACTCCACCAGTTCACGGCGCTCCGACTACGACCGGGCGGCGAACAAGGCCGCTGCGCACGTCAGGACCGGCTCCGGCTGGCAGGTCAGCACCACCGAGAACGCGGACTCCCAGTCCCCGGCCGGAGGCGTCAGTTCCACCGTGCAGGACCTCGCCAAGTGGATGCGGCTGCAGCTCGCCGACGGGAAGTTCGACGGCCGCCAGGTGATCGACCCGGCCGCCCTGAACGAGACCCGGGTGCCGCACTACGTCAACAGCCCGCCCAGGGCGCCCGCGGGCACCGCCGGCTTCTACGGCCTGGGCTGGAACGTCAGCACCGACACCCGCGGCCGGCTGCGGCTGAACCACTCCGGCGGCTTCGAACTGGGCGCGGCGACCACGGTCACCCTGCTGCCCTCCGAGCAGCTCGGGATCGTGGTGCTGACCAACGGCCAGCCGACCGGCCTGCCGGAGGCGGTGGCCGAGGAGTTCTTCGACGTCGCCCAGGAGGGCCACGAGACGGTCGACTGGCTGGCCTTCCTCGGCAAGGTCGTCCCCGCGGCCGCCGCCAGCCCGGTCTCGCCGACCGACTACTCCAAGCCCCCGGCCGGCGCCGCCCCGGCCAAACCGAACGCGGCCTACACCGGCACCTACCACAGCGGGTACTACGGACCGCTGACGGTGAGCGAGCAGGGCGGCGGCCTGCTGATGACCGTCGGCCCCGCCAACCTGCAGTACCCGCTGCAGCACTACGACGGCGACGTCTTCAGCTTCCGCAGCGAGGGCGAGAACGCCGTCGGCCTCTCCGGGGTGACCTTCACCGTGGGTGTCGACGGGAAGGCCGGCAAGGTGGTGGTCGAGCAGCTCGACATCGACGGCCTCGGGACGTTCACCCGCAGCTGACCCGGACGGCCGTGAACGAACAGAGGCCCGCGTGAAGTTGTCTGACCAAGTTCGGCCGCTGTTCGCCCGCGCGCCCTTCCCCGGGCCGTGCCGAACCGGTATCTCTGTCCCGCTCGTGGTGCACGGCCACGGCAACCACCTCACGCAACCAACGGGACGAGGTACCCCCCATGCGACTGCGCTGGAGCCCCCTCGGCGGGCTGCTCGCCACCCTCCCGCTCATCGGCGCCCTGGTCGTCGGTGCACCGACCGCCGCGCAGGCGGCGGTCGGCAGCGGCAACCTGATCGTCAACGGTGACGCCGAGGCAGGCGGCTACTGCACCAACGACTGGAGCGCCGCCACCACCGTCCCCGGCTGGACGACCCAGGCCGGCGGCGTCGACGTCATGTGCTCCACGGTCGGCTCCTTCGGCCTGCCGAAGGACGGCAACACGCCCGGCAAGGCCTTCTTCGGGCCGGGCAACTTCGGCGACGGCTCGATGAGCCAGACCGTCGACGTCTCCTCCGCGGCCACCGCGATCGACGGCGGTGGCGTGCACTACAACCTGGCGGGCTGGCTGGGCGGTTGGACCACCTACGGCGGCTACGCCGCGGTCGCCCTGCACTTCCAGGACGCCGGCGGCAGGCCGCTCGGCCCGACCGCCGAGCTGCCGACCGTCTCCGCCACCGACCGCGGCCTGAGCACCGAGTTCCTCTCCCGCACCGCCACCGGGGCCGTCCCGGCCGGGACCAGGTCGATCCAGGTCGAGGTGCAGTTCCTGTCCTCCACGAACGAGACCGGCTACCTGGACAACCTCTCGCTCACCCTCGACACCCCGGTCGCCGCACCCGGGCCGCTGACCCCGCCCGCCTCCCAAGTGCCGGGCTACGACCACGTGTTCACCGTCATGATGGAGAACACCGACTACTCCCAGATCATGAACGACCCGGCGGACACCCCGTACATCCACAGTCTGATGTCCCAGGGCGCCACCCTCACCGACGCCCACGGCGTCTACCACCCCAGCGACGAGAACTACCTCGCCGTCGCGGGCGGCGACACCTACACCAAGGGCGCCACCTACTGGCCCAACATCAACTCCCCGCAGCGCAACCTCGGCGACACCATCGAGGACGCGGGCAAGACCTGGAAGGCCTACGAGCAGGGCATGGGCACGCCCTGCAACACCAACAAGAACAACGACAGCTACTACATGCCCGACGACGCGCCCTTCATCAACTACACCGACATCAGCGGCAATCCGGCCCGCTGCGCGGCCCACCTGTTCGACACCACCCAGCTGACCACCGACCTCAGGTCGGCCGCCACCACGCCGAACTTCTCCTGGATCGCCGCCGACGACTACTACGACGGCGAAGCCTCCGGCAACGGCAGCGCCACCAGCCTGAAGACCCAGGACGGCTGGCTGCAGCAGACCCTCGCCCCGGTGCTGTCCTCCCCGGCCTGGACCCAGCAGCGCTCACTGCTGCTCCTGACCTGGGACGAGAGCCAGAACGAGGGCTACAACCACCTCGCCACCGTCGTCGTCGGCTCCCAGGGCACCGTCCCGGCCGGGACCAGCAGCCCGCTGCACTACGACCACTACGGCATCGGCCGCACCATCGAGTCGGCCCTCGGCCTGCCCGGACTCACCGCCAACGACACCTACGCGACGCCGCTGAACGCCGCCTTCGCGCCGTCCACCGCGACCGCGCCGACGCTGACCGGCGACCTGAACGCGGTGGCGAACGGCGGCAACGTCACCCTGCGCTACGGCGTCCCGAACGCGTCCCGGGCCGGCGCCAAGAACTGGGTCGGCCTCTACCCGGCGGGCGTCACCCCCGGCTCCCGGTCCGCGCTCACCTGGGCCTACACACCCAACCAGAGCGGCGCCGTCACCTTCGCCACCGGCAAGCTCAACGGCGCGGGCCGCTACGACGCGTACTACCTGGCCGACGACGGCTACTCCGTACTGGCCGGGCCGTTCACTCTGACCGTCGGCTGACGGCTGACGGCTGACGGCAGCCGGCAGGGCCCCGCAGACGTGCGGGCCCTTGCCCCGGCGGCGCCGGCGGACCGGCACCACCACCGCCGGGCCCCGGTGAGGGACGTCCCGGCCGCAGGAACAGGCTATTCGGGCTTGCGGGCCACCAGGCAGGCGTGCGGTCTGGTCACCCGACCGCTGGGCGCCTGCTCCAGCCTCGCGGTGACGACGAGTCCGGCCTGCCCATGCGGTCGACCCTAGACCGGAGAACCGACGGGTCGGCTCGGTTCGCGGGAACGGGCTGCGCAAGGCGCTCGCCGGGCAGGTTTCCACCGTTCGGCCCGTACGCCGCCGCCCGCCGCTCGGCCGCGACAGCGGTCGGGTGGCGGTCAGGACGCCTTGCGGCGCGACCGGCCGGCGTGCTCAAGGGCCTCCTGGAGCTCGTCGCGCGTCATCGTGGAGCGGTGCGGGATGTCCAGGTCGGTGGCCCGCTGGTAGAGCTCGGCCTTGGTGAGCTCGGACAACCGCTGCTTGCCGGTGGCGCCGGCGCGCTTCGTGGTCCCGGCCGTGCCGGCCTTGGCGGCGGTGCTCTTCTTGCCGCCGGTCGGCTTGGGGGAGCGGCCGGCGCGGGCAGCCGGGGTTCGGTCGGCACGCCCCTTCCCGGCTGCGTCGGCCGGTTCCTTCTTGCGGGCGGTGTCGAGGCTGCGGCGCAGCGCGTCCATCAGGTCGATGACGTTGGTGGCCTCGGGGGCGGGGCCGGCGGAGACGGCGATCTCGCGGCCGGCGAGCTTGTCCTCGACGAGTTTCCGCACCTGCTCCTCGTAGGTGTCGTGCCACTCGTCGGGCTTCCACTCGACGGCGAGCATGCCGATCAGCTGCTCGGCGGTCCTGACCTCCTGCGGCGTGAGCTCGACCTTCTCCGGCAGGTCGTCGATCTCGCCGCGGGGGTCGCGGACCTCGTCGGCGAAGTGCATGGTGTGCAGTTCCAGCAGCCCGTTCTCCGAGCGCACCGCGGTCAGGTACTCCTTGCCGCGCATCGCGAACATCGCCAGCCCGACCTTGCCCGAGTGCTCCAGCGCCTCGACCAGGAGCGCGTAGACCTTCTGGTACTCCTTGCCGCGGGGGCCTAGGTAGTAGGTGCGGTCGAAGAAGATCGGGTCGACGTCGGCGAGGTCGACGAACCCTGAGATGTCGATGGTGCGGGAGCGGCCGGGGGAGATCCGTTCCAGTTCGTCCGGTTCGACGATCACGTACTCGCCCTCGGTGACCTCGTAGCCCTTGACGATGTCCGCGTACTCGACCTCCTTGCCGGTGCGCTCGTTGACGCGCTTGTTGCGCACCCGGTCGGAGGTGCCGCGCTGCAGCTGGTGGAAGCGCACGTCGTGGGACTGCGTCGCGGTGTAGAGCGCGACCGGCACGGTGACCAGTCCGAAGGTGAGCACTCCGGTCCACATGGGTCGGGCCATGACGGGCTCCCTTCACCCTGCCGCGCCCGCCTTGCGGTGCGCGGGCGGGTCATGACCAGCGTGGCCGGGCGCCCGGCTCCGCGCACGCGGTGGTGGGCCGACGGGCGCCGCCGCCCTGCTGGGCCCCGCTCGGAGGCGAAGCGACGACGCCCTACCGGGCGCCTGGCCAGCGGCGGCCCGCCCAAACCCCGCAGCCCTGCCGATGAGCCGCGCGCGTCAGGTGGCCCGGCCGCTGCGGCCTCCGCGGCCTCCGCGGTCGTTCGTCTCCAGCTGCCGTAGCCGGTCGGCGGCCCGGTGGGCGCTCTCGCGCGACCGGGCGGCTTGTTCCTGGGCCGCGCCGACGGCGTCCTCGGCGGCGCGCAGCTGTTCGTCGGCCCGCGTGAGCTCCTCGCGGGCGCGGGCTTCGCGCTCCCCGGCTCGGGCGAGTGCGTCCCGGGCCCGTTCGGCCTCGTCCCGGGCCTGCTCGGCCTCGTTCCGGGCCCGTTCGGCCTCGTCCTGCGCCTGCCGCCGGGCCGACCGGGCGCCGCGCAGAGCCTGCTCGGCTTCGCCGACGCGCCCGACGGCCTGCCGCTCCTCCTGCTTCGCGGCGGCCGCCGCCTGCCAGGCCCGGGCCAGTTCCCGTTCCTGCTCCCGCTCCCGCTCCTGCTCCCGTTCCCGCTTGTGGTGACGTTGCCGCTCCGCCCCGGCCGTCGGGCGTCCGCGTTCAGCACGTTCAGCACGCTCAGCAGGAGGTGCCTTCGCCGGGCCCGCGCCCGTACCGGCTCCGACGGTGTCCGCCCGTCCCGTGGGCTCCGGTTCGTCGGCAGCGGCTCCCGGCCACGGCGGCGGCTCCAGCGCGGTGGTGAGTCGGCCCTCGGCCAGTGCCCGGGCCGCGTTTGGGTCGGCGAGGGCGGCGGACAGGGTCCGGTCCAGATCGGCGACCGCGTCCGCGCCGAGCGGGTGGCCGGCTGCCGAGGCCTCCTGGCGCGCCTGCTCGGTGAGCGCCCGCACCAACCGGCGGCGCTGGTCGGTGAGGGCGCGCAGCTGTTCGCCGACGAGGTGTTCCTGGGCGGTCCGCAGCGCCTCCCCGAGATCCAGGAGTTGCTCGACCAACTGGTGGTGGCGGTGGGCGAGGAGGTTGGCGGACCATGCGGCCAGGGTCGGTCGGTGCAGGGCGCGGATCCGCTTCGCGAGCTGCGGGTCGGCCTTCTTCAGCCCGTCGGCTCGCTCGTTGCGCGCCGCGGTGAACTCGGACGGGGCGAGGACGTAGAGGGCGTCGGCGATCGCGTCGAAATCGGGGCTGGCCACGTCTTCGGACTCTACGGCCGGCCGGGCCGGCGGGCACGAGGGCTGACGGCACGCCATCGGTCATCCGGCACGGTCGGCGAGTGCGCGCAGTTCGTCGCCGTAGGCGGGCCAGGTCTCGCGGGTGAGGAAGTGGCCGGCGCCCGGCATGATCACCGCCCTGCTCGCCGCCGCCCCGCCCGTCGAACCCGCCGGCGACCGGTTCGACGCCGTCCTCGGCCGCGTCCTGGGCTGATCCGCCGGCCGGCCCAGCGCGCGCCCGGCCGCAGGGCGGCTCCCGGCGCCGGGACCCGGGTCCTCGCCGCGATGCGCGAGAGTCCGGGATGCCGACCGGCAGGACCGGCGGGCCCGACGAGGTGGCGGCAAATCCGCTGGACGGCGTCGGGATACTGCCGACATGGCCGTCACCCGACAGCTCGCCCGAGTCCCGGCGGAGTACCTCGCCGCCTGCCGTCGGTCCGCCGAGGAATCACCGGACGGGGACCACCGCTGGGATCCGCCGTCCGCGGACTGCCTCGATCTCGACTGGGCGCCCTTCATGCTGGAGCGCGCCTGCGAACTGGCCCGACTTGACGCCGTCCACCTGGGGGCGCTCAAGCGGGCGACCGATGGCGATCACGGCATCGATCTGGACTTCCTCAATGCGGGCCCGCACGCGATCGCCTTCTTCGGCAACTCCCCCGCGACGGCCCTCTGCCCGGACGCAGTCGTCCAGGTGTCGGTGATGCTCGGAGCGATCGACCTGGAAGGGATCCTCCGGTCGGTCCTGGGCAGTGGCGCGGGATCCGAGCTCGGCCACGGCTTCATCGGTGACCCGACGGAGTACCTGCTGGGCCACTTCGGTGCGCTGCGTGACTTCTACGCGCAGGCGGCCCGGAGGCGCCTTCTCGTCGTGCTGTGGTCGGACTGAGCCGAGCCGCGGCCTCCCCGCCCGGTGGCGACTCGTCACGCAAAGTGCCGAGGAGTCGCGGACAGCCCGTGGCTCCGGCCGGCTGCCCGGTCTGTGGGATCCCAGCCGATCGCCTCGCCGGCCAGCGCGAGGACGGCCTGGTCGAAGCAGGGTTCGCCGGGCAGGGGGGCCACCTCGGTGTCGCAGAACACGACCGGGACGCCGCGTCGTTCGGCGTGTTCGGCGACGACGTCGACGGCGGCGGCCTTGAGCTCGGCCAGGTACAACTCCGCCTTCACATCAGCGAGTTCGGCTCGCAGTCGGTTCCGGTCGGCGAGGGCGTTCGTGGCGTGGACGACCCGGGCGCCGTACCTCGTCCGCAGGTGGTCGACCATCCCGGGCAGGACGTGCGGCGCGGCGGTGGTGAAGAACGCGACGCGACGTCCCGACACGTCCGCGACCGGCCGGGGGCGCAGTGCGACGGCGATCAGCGGTACGTCCCGGATCCGCCGGACGGCCGCGCGCATGGCGCTGATGTCGAGCTGCGGATCGGCGAGGGTGAGCACGGCCAGGTCGGAGACCAGCAGCCGGTACGCGCCCAGGTAGCCGAAGACCCGGTCGGGATCCTGGCCGGCCCCGATGACGAGGATCCGCCGACGCGCCTCCACCGGCGGCAGGACGGTCCCGCTGCCCTCGAACAGGACGAGATCGGGCGAGAGCTCGGCCGCGGTCTCGGCCGCCGCCGCGACGTTCGAGGCGAACGGAGCTGACGCGAAGCCGCCGCCGCAGCGCCGGGCCCCGACGGTGGGCACCCCGGTGAACACCGCGTCCTCGATGTAGTCGGAGGCGGCGTGCCGACCGGAGCGGGAGAGTTCCAGCAGGTCGGCGAGGTCCGGCGGGTCGGTCACCACCTCCGGTTCGGCCGGTCCGCCGCGGCCCATGGCGACGACCACGACCTTCCACCGCTCGGCCAGCAGGCGTGCGGTGTGTCCGCTGACGGCGGTCTTGCCGATCCGCTTGCCCGTGCCCGCGATGCTGAGGGACGGCAGTGCGAACGGCGCCAGCCGCGGGGGCTCGAAGCAGAAGTCCGCTCCCGCGTACGGAACTCCGCAGGCCATCGCCTGTGCCGCGTACGCCATCCGCTCCGGGCCGCCGACCACCGGTTCGTCCGACAGGTCGAGGACGAAGTCGGCCGCGCAGGCGGACACGGCCTCCGTGAGGCTCCCGGTCAGCAGCGGTACTCCGAAGTCCGGCGCCTCCCGCAGCTTCTCCGTCCCGCCGACGAGCAGCGCACCTGCCACCCGGCAGGGCAACGCGCGCAGGGTTTCCCGGACCACCTCCGGGTAGTGCTCCCCGTCGACGACGGCGAGGGCCCGCCCTGCCACCAGCCGTGACGGCAGTCTGTCGATCATGTGCTCTCCCGGGGATTCGCTGTTCCTCGTTCGGAGCCGGACGCGGGATCGGACGCGGAGTGCGTCGCGCGGCCGCTCTGCTCGCATGCATACCAATGGGTCCGCGAGCCAGGGCCGTGACAGGCGGTTTCAACACGAATGGTGGACGCGGCCGGGACCGAGTTCCGGCCGAACCCGCTCCGGCTGTTAGGAACCGCGCGCTCCGGGCACCCGCTTCGGCGGACCCGGGGACTTCTCGACGAGGAGGAGGCGGTATGGACGGGGGTGACGGACGTGCGACGAGCGGTCTGCCGAGTCCGCGCGGACCGCTGTCGGCAGCGGTGCTCGGGCTGGTGACCGCCGGGCCGCCGGGTGCCGGGCGGCTGCTCACACCGGCCGTCCCACTCTCCGATCCGTGGGGTGAGGACCACCAGCTGGCGCTGTACCTGTGCTACGAGCTGCACGACCGGGGCCTGCCCGGAGTGCACCCCGGCTGGGAGTGGGAACCCGAACTGCTCGCCCTGCGCCGGGAGTTGGAGCGCCCCTTCCTCGCGGCGGTGCGTGCCGAGGTCGGGCCGGTGCCGCCGCTGGCCGAGGTGCAGGAACAGCTGCTGACCGAGCCGGTCGAGGGCACCGGTCCGTCGTACTTCCTGCTGGGGCAAGGCGAGCGCCGCCACGCCCGGGAGTACCTGGTGCACCGGTCCGTCTACCACCTCAAGGAGGCGGACCCCCAGTTGTGGGCGCTGCCGAGGGTGCACGGGCCCGCGCAGGCGGTGCTGATGTCGATCGCCTACGACGAGTACGGTGCCGGGCGCCCGGAACGGGCCCACGCCTCGCTGTTCGCCCGGATGATGGCCGCCTTCGGCCTCGACCCCCGCTACGGGCACTACCTGGACCTGATCCCCGCACCGGCGCTGGCGATGGTCAACCTGATGATGCTGTTCGGCCTGCACCGGGCGCTGCGGTACGCGGCCGTCGGGCACTTCGCCGCCGTCGAGATCACCTCCTCGCCCGGTTCGGCCCGGCTGGCCACCGCCCTGGAGCGGCTGGGCGGCGGACCGGACGGCGTGCTGTTCTACCGCGAGCATGTCGAGGCGGACGCCGTCCACGAGCAGCTGGTGCGCCGCGGGGTGATCGGGGAGATCGTGGACGCCGAGCCCGAGGCCGCAGCGGACATCGCCTTCGGCATCGCCGCCGCCGACGCCGTGGACCGGCGCCTGGGCGACCACCTGGTCGACTGCTGGCAGCAGGGGCGGACGTCCCTGCGCTCACCCCTCCCCGGAGACGGGCTGCTCCCCGCCACCGCCCCGCTCCGAACCGGCGGGACCGCCCCGCTCTGAACCGGCGCGCCCCGGAGAGCCTCGCGGGGGTCCGCCGTGCCGCCGGTGGCTGGTGTCGCAGAACGGGTACGTCCGGCTCCGCCGACAGGCGCACAGCGCCACCACGGGGCGCTCGGACACCCGGCGCGAGCCGTCCGGCAGGACGACCTCCACCGGTCCCTCGACCAGCATCGGGCCGCCCGGCACGATCGTCACCCGCGTCACGCGGTCGGCGCTCCCGGACCGAGCGCTCCCGGGCTCAGCGCTCCCGGATCGAGCGCTCCCGGATCGAGCGCTCCCGGATCGAGCGCTCCCGGACTCAGCGCTCCCGGACACCGCGCACCACCACCAGCTCCTCCTCGCGCTCGCCCGGCCGGATCAGCCCCTGCTGCTCGAACAGGGCGGCGCGGGCCGACAGCACCGGTCCGAAGGGCTGCCGCCGCCGCGCCGCCACGTCCGCACGCAGCCCCGCCCGGCGCAGGGCCGCCAGGGTGGCCGGGACGTCCGCGAGCGCGGACTGCACCACCAGCAGGACACCGCCCGCGGACAGTACGCGGGGGGCCGTACGGCAGATCCGGTCCAGGACCAGCCGCCCGTCCGCCCCGGCGTCCCAGGCCAGCGCGGCGCCGCGCCCGGGGGCGCGGAGGCCGGAGGCGGTGGGGACGTACGGGGGATTGGCGGTGACCAGGTCGAAGCGCCGGCCGGTCACCGGGACCAGCAGGTCGCCGCGCCGCAGCCGGATCCGCCGACGGTGCAGCCGGGTGTTGCACCAGGCGGTGAGGACCGCCCGGGCGGACAGGTCCACCGCGGTGACCCGGGCGCCGCTGCGCGCGGCCACCAGCGCGACCGCGCCCGTCCCGGTGCACAGGTCGAGCACCCGGCTGGAGCCGTCGAGCGGCTCCCGGCGCACGCAGTCGGCCAGCAGTTCGGTGTCCCCCTGGGGCGGATAGACGCCCGGCGGTCGGATCAACAGCATGCGTAGCGGCTGCCCGGGAAGCCGCCGTCCACACGCGCCCCGCCCCGCCGCATCGTGCCCGCCCACCGCACACTCACTGTGCGCGCACGATCACCACCGGGCAGGTCGCGTGCTGCGCGCAGCGGGTGCTCACCGAGCCGAGCAGCGCCCTGGTGAAGCCGCCGCGCCCGTGGCTGCCCACGACCAGCAGCTCGGCGCCCTTGGACGCCTCCAGCAGGGCGTCGGAGGCGTCGCCCATGATCATGGTCCGGCGGACCTGCACCGGGCAGTCCGTGCCGAGCACCTCGGCCAGCTCGTCGGCGAACTTCCGTTCGGCGAGCTCCTGGTCAAAGGTGGCGTCGACCACCGGCGCCGACCAGCCGAAGTGGCTCGGCGGTTCCCACGCCCCCACCGCGTCCACCACGCCGCCGATCATCCCGGCGTGCCGGACCGCCCAGCGCAGCGCGGCGTGCGACGGCTGAGAGCCGTCGACGCCGACCACGACACGGGGGAGGGAGTCGTTCGCGTCCATCGGTACCGTCCTGGGGGGTGGTGGCCATCGGTCCTCCCCACCACGGTGCGGACCGTCGGCCGTCACCGCCAGTACGGCCCGGCACCCGGGTGACGTCCACGGAGGATCCGGGCGCAGCGGAGGGCCGGGCTCACCCCTCGGCCTACCGCAGCCGGGCGGTCTCGACGTCGTTGAGGTGCTGCTCCGCCCGGGCCCGTACCGCCGCCGCCGGCGCGTCCGGGGGGTGCGGCCCGCGACCGCCCGCCGCGACCGGGCGCGGCGGGCGGTGACTCCTCCGGGCAGGCCGGTGGGGCCGCAGCCGGGCTGCGGCCCCACGCGGGGTTCGGGGTCGTCAGGAGGCGTTGAGGGCGGTGTCGTCGAGGACGAAGCTGGTCTGCAGGGAGGAGTCCTCCGTGCCGGTGAACTTGATGGTCACCGACTTGCCGGCGAAGGCCGACAGGTCGTAGGTGTGCAGGGTGTAGCCGTTGGCCGCGTTCACGTTGGAGAAGGTGGCCAGGGTGGTGGAGTTGGCCTGGACGGTGAGCTTGTCGTAGGCCGTGCTGCCGGTCTCCGCGGTGTCGACGTGCAGCCAGAAGGAGAGGCTGGCCTTGCAGCCGGCCGGGACGGTGACGGTCTGGCTCAGGGTGTCGGTGTGGGTGCTGCCGTAGCCGTCGAGCCAGGCCTTCCAGCTGCCGGAGTGGGCGGCCTCGCTGGAGGAGTTGTCGATGACACCGGTGCTCGCGGTCCAGGGTGAGGCGGTGCCGGTCTCGAAGCCGGGGTTGCCGAGCAGCTGGCCGGTGCAGGTGCCGCCGCCGGAGCCGGCGATGGTCCAGGTGAAGGAGGCGGAGCCGGAGGCGCCGGTGGTGTCCTTGGCGGTGACCGTGACGTTGTTGCTGCCCGCGGTGGTCGGGGTGCCGGAGATCAGGCCGGAGGAGGAGTTGATCGACAGTCCGGCGGGCAGGCCGGTGGCCGAGTAGGTCAGGCTCTGGCCGGAGGCCGAGTCACTGGCGTGGATCTGCAGGCTGGTGGCGGTGCCGACGGTGCCGCTCTGGCTGCCGGGGCCGGTGACCGTGACGGTGTTGCCGCCGCTGCTGCCGCCGGCCGTGAAGGCGGTCAGGCCGTTGGGGGTGCCGAGGCCGGTCGGGCCGTCGTAGCCGGCGCCCGCGGTGCACAGGTAGCTCGGGGAGCAGGTGCCGTTGGCGCCGCTGGTCACGTCGTTGAGCGCGTTGGGGTGCGCGTACGGGTACTTGGCGGGGACGTCGCCCGCGCCCGGGGTGCCGGCGTCGGCGTAGACCGCGGCGATGATGGGCGAGGAGGCGCTCGTGCCGCCGTAGACGGACCAGCCGCTGGCGCCGTACGTCTGGTAGACCGCCACGCCGGTGGCCGGGTCGGCGACGGCCGAGACGTCCGCGATGGTGCGCCGGGCGCAGCCGCTGTCGGTCTGCCAGCTGGGCTTGGGGTCGTAGGCGGAGCAGCCGGAGCCGGCGCCGTTGCCGCCGGAGCTGGAGCCCCAGACGCTCTCGCTCCAGCCGCGGGCGCTGGAGTCGCGGGTCAGCGAGGTGCCGCCGACGGCGATGACGTACTGGGAGCCGGCCGGGTACTGGGCGCCGTAGCCGGAGTCGCCCGAGGAGGCGGTGATGGCCACGCCCGGGTGGTTGAAGTACTGGCTGTCCGAGGAGGTGTCGGTGGAGTCCTCGGCGCCGCCGTAGCTGTTGGAGACGAACCTGGCGCCCTGGGCGACGGCCTGGTTGACCGAGGCGCCGAGGTCGGCCATGGTCGCGGAGTTGGCCTCGACCAGCAGGATGTGGGCGTTCGGGGCGATGGCGGAGACCATGTCGAGGTCGAGGGAGATCTCGCCCGCCCAACCGGTGTCGGAGGTCGGGTAGTTGCTGCCGCCGTTCTGGTCGATCTTCTTGAAGCACCCGTTGGCCGTGGTGCACGCGGGCTGCCCGTACTGCGTGCGGTACGTCGCCAGGTCGGACTCGGCGTTGGGGTCGTCCATCGCGTCGACGATGGCGATGGTCTGCCCGGCGCCGCCGTTGGCCGAGAGGCCGTAGGCGCTCTGCAGGTCGCCCGGGCCGAAGCCGGACGGCGTCGCGTCCGGCGAGACCGCGGCGAGCGAGAACGCGTGCGGCTGGACGACGTCGGTGCGCTGCAGGGCGTCGCAGGCCATCTGGTGACGGTCGGTCGGCTTGGCGCACGCGTGCCTGACGCCGGCCGCGGACGCGCCGGAGCTGCCGTGCGCGGTGGCGGCGCTCGCGGCGGGTGCCGCGACGGCGAGGCCGGCGGCCACCACGGCGCCGACCGCGAGGGCCGCGGTGGTGGCACGGAGGCCGCCGGGCCGCAGGGTGGAGCGGAGGAAGGTGTGCAACGGAGCCCTCCCAAGTGGGGGTCGGGCCCTGGGCGTGCGTGCGACGCCGCTGGTGGCGGCAGTCGGGGCAGGCCCGGGGTAGAGGGGGAGACGCGCACGTGCAGACGGCGGCCCTGGCGTACGGCGGGGCGTGGAGCGTCGGCCCGTGGGGGACGGGGCGTCCGGCCGTGCGAGATGTGATCAGGGCATGCCAAAGGAGTGGTGCCGGGCCTGCGCGGCCTCAGCGCTAGGAAGGTAGCCAAGCCCGCAGCGGCGAACAAGGCCGATGTCCACGCCATGACCGAGGCTTGACCGGGCGGAATGTCGCCACTGGCGCCGTACCGCCGCCGGCCCCGCTGAGCGGCGGTTCACGTTGCACACGGAACGGCCGAGGCCCGTGGGGGCCTCGGCCGTTGCGGCCGGTCCGGCGCGGGGGCCGGACGGCGGGCGGGCGGTCGTGGACGAACGCCGCCGGCGGGTGGCGGCCGCTACAGGGCGCAGCAGCCGTCGCGGCGCAGGGCCTGGCCGACGGCGTACCAGTCCTCGGCCGGGCCCGACGGCTGGGCGGCGAGCGGAGCCCGGACGCGGGCGCCGACCACGTCCGCGCGCCGGTAGATGACGCCGTCCCGCATCACCCAGGAGGTCCGTGCCAGGTCGGCGAAGTCGTGGAACGGGTCCCCGTCGACCACCGTCAGGTCGGCGAGCTTGCCCGCCTCCACCGTGCCGAGGTCGTCGGCCAGCCCGAACAGCCGGGTCGGGGTCACCGTCGCCGTGCGCAGTGCCTGGGCGGGGGTCACGCCCGCGTACCGGACCAGGGCGCGCAGCCCGAGGTGCAGCTGGAGGCCGACGGGGGTGAGCGGGGAGTCGGTGCCCAGGGCCAGGGCGCCGCCGTCCTCGATGATCTTCCGGTAGACGCCCATCTCCCTCCGGACCGCGCGGCGCTGCTCCGGGGTGGCCGGCGTCTGCGCCTGGTGCTGCACGCCGGCGGCGTCCCAGAGCGGCATCAGGGCCGTCACCCGGGCGTCCTCGGCCAGCGAGGGGTCGTCGCCGAGCAGGTAGAACGCGGAGAACGGGGTGACGACGATCGCGAACGCCCCGCCGCGGTAGATCTCGTGGACGTCCTGGTAGGCCTGCCCGGTCGGCGAGACCACCCGGCCGTACTCCTGCCGCTGGGTGGCCGACAGGTGGGTGGTGAGGTCCTGCCCCACCTGCACCCCGGGGGTCAGCAGGTGGCTGCCCGCGGGCACCCCGAGGCGCTCGTGGGCCGTCCGGGCGGCCTCCGCCATGATCCAGGCGGGCGCCCGCACATAGGTCTTGACGAAGTCGTAGTCCAGCGCGACGGCGCGCTCCAGGCTGCGCCGCACCCCGTCGGCGGTGCGGTGGGCGCGGCCCATGCTGTACGCGACCCGGCTGCCGTCGAGCAGTTCGCCGGTGGTCAGGAACCGCGGGCCGTCCATCACCCGGGCGTCGACCGACTCGCGGATGCGCGCCTGCTCGTAGGCGAAGCCGCCCAGCGACGCGGTGCCGGTGACCCCGTAGGCGAGCAGCAGACGGGACTCACGGCCGCCGTAGGTGTTCTGGTACGGGTGGGTGTGGGAGTCCCACAGGCCCGGCAGGACGGTGCAGCCGGTGGCGTCGACCAGCCGCTCCCCGGCCCGGCGGGCGCCGGAGCGGTGCGGTTCGACGGCGGTGACGCGGTTGCCGGTGACGACGATGTCGACGTCCTCGCGGACGGTGTCGCCGGTGCCGTCCCACAGCCGGGCGGCGTGGATGCGGGTGACGTCGGAGCGCGGCGGCAGGGCGCGGGCGGTGCGCAGCGGCACGGCGACGGTGCGCCGGTCGCCGCCGTCGCGGCCGGTCAACTGCAGCTTGCCGTCCGCGAGATGGAGCAGCCGGGCGGAGTCGCCGGACCAGGACGGGTGGTCGGCCGCGTTGTCGGTGATCCGCCGGGCCTCGCCGGTCGGCGTGCCGTCCGGGGCGACCGGCAGCACCCACAGCGCGGAGTCCACGACCAGCGCCAGCCAGCGGCCGTCGGGCGACCAGACCGGTCCGCTGTCGCAGCGGTCGGCGACCGAGGTGTCCGGCAGCGGCAGGAAGGACTTCGAGGAGCCGTCCCGGGTGTCGATCACCCGGATGACGTTGTAGCCCTCGCGGAAGCGGTGGTTGAGGCGGTTGCGGTCGCAGAGCGCGAGGTAGCGGCCGTCGGGAGACCAACTGGGCCTGCCGGGAAGGCCGTTGCCGCCGAGCGGCGTCGCGAGGCGGTGCTCGGCGCCGGTGGCGGGGTCGACCAGGAGGAGGTTGCCCAGGACGTCCTGGCAGGCCAGCCGGGTGCCGTCCGGGGAGAGCGCCGGGTTGAACCGGCCGCCCCGGGCGAGGACGGTGTCGCTGCCGCCGTCCAGGGTCAGGCGGTGCACGGCGCCCAGGCCGTCCCCGTCGGCGTCGCCGTCGTGGACGTACAGCACGCTGCGGCCGTCCCGGCTCCAGGACGGCATCTGCACGTAGTGGGCGGGGGCGGCCTGGAACAGCTTGCGCGGCTGCCCGCCGATCGGCAGCAGCCACAGGGCGTTGAGCGCGCAGAAGACCACCGAGCGACCGTCCGGGGAGAGCGCGGGCAGGTGGATGCCGCGCACGTCCCGCTCGGCGGTGGAGTCGAAGTCGCGCGCCTTGCGCCGGTACCGGAGCCTCGGCACCTCCTGCCGCGCGCTGAACGGGACCTCCTTGGCGGTGGCCAGGTCGGGGGAGCGGTCGGTGATCCGGCCGTCCGCGAAGTAGACGATGCCGCCCTCGGGCGTCCAGCAGGGCGGCAGCGGGGAGACGTCCTCGTCGCCCGAGACCACGGTGCCGTCGACGGCCAGCGAGGCGCTCGCCGCCAGGTAGGAGGTGGCGGCGGAGGAGTCGCCGATCCACACGTACGCCAGCCGGCCGTCCCGGGCGACCACCGGGCAGGTCACGGTGCCGCTGTCCACGGTGCGTTCGACCCGTACCGGGCCGCCGGCGGCCGGCACGGAGGCGATGGTCCGGGCGCCGGAGGCGTCCGCGCGGACGAAGACGACCCGCTCGCCGTCGGGGTGCCAGGACGGGTCGTGGTCCTCGACGTCCGGCCGGTCGGTCAGCCTGGTCAGCCGGCCGGTGGCGAGCTCCACCGTCCACACGTCGTACGAGCTGCCGGACACCGCGTCGCCCGCGCGCTCGGAGGAGAAGGCGAGGTGGCGCCCGTCCGGGGACCAGGACACCCCGCGGTCGTCCCACGCGCCACTGGTCACCTGGCGCAGGTTCGAGCCGTCGGGCGCCATGGTCCACAGGTGGAAGCCGCCGTCCCGGTAGGCGCAGAAGGCCACGGTCGAGCCGTCCGGGGACCACGCCGGGCGGGTGGGCTCCAGCCCGGGGGAGGTCAGCGCGGTCGCCGTTCCGCCGCGCCGGGACAGCGCCCACAGGATGCCCTGGACCTCGACGACCATCCGCTCGCCGTCGGGGGAGAGGGCCACGGCCGCGTTGGTGCCGGCCGTGAACTCCAGCACCCTCGACGGCCGGGCGTCCGGGGCGTCCGCGTCCGCGGCTGCGGCCGTGGCCGTGGCCGTCGCGGCGGCCGGTCCGAGCGCCGCACCGGCGCCGGCCAGCGCGGCCACCCCGATGAAACCGCGCCGGCTCAACTCCCTTGCGCTCAACTCCCGTGCGCTGAACTCCTGCTGGTTGGGTTTCCGCTCGTTCCCGTCCCGGAGAGACGACACACCCGCTCCCTTCCCGCCACCATGGACCTCGTGGTTCTCGACATGTCCATTGTCATCGGGTGTGGCGACGGGAACGGCGCGTTTCGGCCTTCGAGACGTCAAACTGCCGGTGCACGAAGCGAATTCAGTCCGACGGGCGCTCGCGGACCGGTGTGTCGGCCTCGTCGAGGAGGAGCTCCAGCAGAGGCAGGGCCGCCTCCAGCGCGCGGCACTGCTCGGGGCTGAGGCGGGTGCTGCGCCTGGCCAGCAGGGCGGTGCGCTCGCGGCGGATCCGGGCGAGGGTGTCCCGGCCGTGCGGGGTGGGGGCGAGCAGCTGGGAGCGGCCGTCCTGCGGGTCGGGGGTCTTGGCGATCAGGCCGTCGGCGACGAGCGGGGCGACCGTACGGACCATGGACGGGACGGCCACGCCCTCGCGCGCGGCGAGTTCGCCGAGCCGCAGCGGGCCGTGCTGCTCCACCCGGGCCAGGGCGGAGAGCTGGGCGGAGGTGAGGTCCTGGTCGCCCGAGGCGCGGACCAGCTGGCGGTTCAGCCGACCGATCGCCAGCCGGAGCCGGACCACCGCCTCGGCGGAGAGTCCGCCGCCGTCCGCGCTCACGGCCCGTGCTCCTTCGTCGCCCCGGTGCCCCGGTCGGGCGTGCTGGCGGCCGCTTCGGCCGCGGTCCGGGGCCGGCCGCGGACCAGCGAGGCGGCCGCGGCGACCAGGGACATCGCGATGGCCAGCCAGAACACCACGACCAGGCCGTCGTGGAAGGGCCCCGAGATCAGCTGGGGGAAGAACTCCCGGCCGGTCAGCGTCCTGGCGTGGTCCGGCGGTAGCTGTCCGAGCACCTGCGGCCCCAACAGCTGCTGCACGGGGTTGTAGCCGAGGAACGCGGCGAACAGGGTGCCCACCGGCGGCAGCGAGGCGATGGTGCGCGCGTCGGCGGCGGGAACACCCTGGGCGGTCAGCCCGGCGGTGAGGGTGTGCGGCAGCGAGCCGGCCAGCCCGGCGACCATCAGCGAGAAGAAAACCCCGATCGACAGCACCATCCCGGCGTTCTGGAATGTGGCCCGCATGCCGGAGGCGGCGCCACGGGCCGCGGCCGGCACGCTCGACATGATCAGCGAGGTGTTGGGGGCGGCGAACAGGCCGCCGCCCAGGCCGTTGAGGAAGACCAGGAGCGCGAACCACGGGTAGCCGAAGTCGGTGGGCAGCAGGAGCAGCCCGGCGAAGGAGGCGGCCATCACCACCAGCCCGCCGGCGGCGAACAGCCGGGCCCCGGCGCGGTCCGAGAGGTAGCCGGAGACCGGTCCGGCGGCCAGGAAGCCGACGGTCAGCGGCACGAGGTAGATGCCCGCCCACAGCGGGGTGTCGGCGTAGTCGTAGCCGTGCAGCGGGAGCCAGATGCCCTGGAGCCAGATGATCAGCATGAACTGCAGCCCGCCGCGGGCGATCGAGCCCAGCAGGGTGGCCGCGTTCCCGCCGGTGAAGACCGGGTCGCGGAAGAGCGAGAGCGGGAACATCGGCTCGGCGGTCCTGGCCTCGACCAGGCAGAACACGGCCAGCAGCGCGACCCCGCCGAACAGCCCGGCCAGCACCCAGGGGTTGGCCCAGCCCATGGTGCGGCCGCCGTACGGCTGGATGCCGTAGGTGATCGCGGCGAGCAGGGCGGTCAGGCCCACGCCGAAGGTGACGTTGCCCCACCAGTCGATCCGGGCGGGCCTGCGCACCCCGGTCTCGCGCAGCGAGCGGTAGGCCCAGACGGTGCCGAGGACGCCGATCGGCACGTTGACCCAGAAGATCGAGCGCCAGTTCCACTCGGCCAGCAGCCCGCCCAGGACCAGGCCGATGAACGACCCGGCGATGCCCGCGACGATGTTGACCCCGAGCGCCGTGCCGCGCTGCCGGGCCGGGAAGGCGTCGGTGATGATCGCCGCCGAGTTGGCCATCAGCATCGAGCCGCCGACCGCCTGCACCACCCGCCAGCCGATCAGCCACAGCGCCCCCGGCCCGCCGTGCAGCGGATCGAGGGAGAGGGCCACCGAGGTGAGGGTGAAGATCAGGAAGCCCGCGTTGTAGATCCGCACCCGGCCGTGGATGTCGCCCAGTCGGCCGAGGGTGACCACCAGGACGGCGGTGACCAGCATGTAGCCCATCAGCATCCACAGCAGGTAACCGACGTTGCCGGGCTGCAGCGGATCCAGGCCGATGCCGTTGAAGATCGCGGGCAGCGAGATCAGCACGATCGAGGCGTTGACGGTGGCGATCAGCGTACCGAGCGTGGTGTTGGACAGCGCCACCCACTTGTACCGGGGGTGGTCCCCCTCCACTCCGGTACGGGCCGGGCGCCGTCCGGTCCTGCCCCCGCCGGAGAGTCGTGTCGCCACCGCTGCCTCCTGTTGGCCCGGGCGGGCCCCGGGGAGAGTCCTGAGCCCGGCCGCCGGATCGGAGTGGGAATGTCGATAGCTTCCGCCAACTAACGGTAGTCCCGGCGGCCGTTCGGGCGACAGACCCCGGCGGCCCCCCGGTTGAGGGCCAGGACCATGCGGGTACGTCCCCTGGCATGTCCGACGAGAAGCACCGCGCCGTGGCCGAGGCGATCCTCCCGCTGGTCGGCGGCGCCGCCAACATCCGCTCGGTCGCCCACTGCATGACCCGGCTCCGGCTGGGCCTGGCGGACCGCACGCTGGTCGACCGGGAGGCGCTCGGGGCGCTGCCCGCCGTCCTGGGCACGGTCGAGGACGACACCTACCAGATCGTCCTCGGCCCCGGCGCCGTCGCCGGGGTCACCGCGCAGCTGCGGCGACTGCTGGACTCCGGCGGCGGTTCCGGCCCGGCGGCCGCCGCCCCCACCGCCGAGGACCTCGCCGGGCGCGGCGCCCGGATCCGGGCGGAGGCCCGGGTGCGCAACGCGACCCCGGTGAAGCGGATGCTGCGCCGGATCGCGAACGTCTTCGTCCCGCTGATCCCCGCCCTGATCGGCTGCGGGATCGTCGCCGCCCTCGCCGGGGCGCTCGCCAACCTCGGCTGGGCCCCGGGCCTGGTCACCGCCCTCGGACCGGTCTCCTCCGGGTTCATGTCGCTGCTCGCCGTCTTCGTCGGCCACAACACGGCGAAGGAGTTCGGCGGCACCCCCGTACTGGGCGGGGCCGTCGCCAGTGTGATCGTCTACGCGGGGGTCGCCAAGGTGGAGGCGTTCGGCCACCACCTCACCCCCGGGCAGGGCGGCGTGGTCGGGGCGCTGCTCGCCGCGCTGCTCGCCGTCCGGCTGGAGCGGTGGACCCGGCGGATCGTGCCCGACGCGCTGGACGTCCTGGTCACCCCCACGGTCACCGTGCTGTTCGGCGGGCTGGCCGCGCTGTTCGGCCTGATGTTCGTCGCCGGGGAGGTCTCCACCGCCATCGGCCACGCCGCCACCTGGCTGCTCGCCCACGGCGGGCTGCTCGCCGGGCTGGTGCTCGGCGGCCTCTTCCTGCCGCTGGTGATGCTCGGGCTGCACCAGGCGCTCATCCCGATCCACACCACCCTGATCCAGCAGCAGGGCTCCACCGTCCTGCTGCCGATCCTCGCGATGGCCGGGGCCGGGCAGGTCGGCTGCGCCGCGGCCGTCTACCTGCGGCTGCGGCGCAACGCCTCCGTCCGGGCGACCATCAGGTCGGCGCTGCCGGCCGGACTGCTCGGCGTCGGCGAGCCGCTGGTCTACGGGGTCACCCTGCCGCTGGGCCGCCCGTTCGTCACGGCCTGCGTGGGCGGCGCCGCCGGCGGCGCCTTCGTCGGGGTGGCCGGCCAGCTCGGCAGCGCGGTCGGCTCGACGGCCGTCGGACCGTCCGGCTGGGCCCTGTTCCCGCTGCTGGCCGGCCCGCACGGGATGGCCGCGAGCGCCGCCGTCTACGGCGGCGGGTTGTTGACCGGGTACCTGGTGGGCTTCCTGGCCACGTACTTCTTCGGTTTCACCCGGGAGACGCTCGCCGAGTACGACGCCGCCGCCGTGGAACCCGGGCCCGCTCCCGCCCTCGCGGCCGAGCGGCCCGACGCGCTGGGTTGACGGTGCTCGGCGGCGTGGTCGCCGATCCGCGGTGGGCCGTTCGGGGTGTGCCCCCGCGTGATCTGCGCAGGGCCTCAACGCGAGGACGCCCCGGGCGGCGGGAGCGCTGACGTCATGCCACGGCGGCGGCCGCCGTCTCCACGCCGCGGGCGGTGACCAGGTGCACGGCTCCGTCCGCCAGCTGGTAGGACAGGCCCACCACGGCGGCACTGCCCGCTTCGACCGCGTGGGCCAGGGCGCGCGAGCGCTCCATCAGCAGGTCGACCGTGTGCCGGACGTGCTCGGCGATGAAGTCCGCGTCCTCGACGCGCCCGGCCGCGCGGGCAGCCAGCACGCTGGGCGTGACCCGCTCGACCACGTCGCGCACGTACCCGCGCACCGTGGTGCCGTCCGAGACAGCGGCCTTGGCCGCGGCCACCGCCCCGCAGGCATCGTGGCCCAGCACCACGACCAGAGGGCAGCCGAGGACACTGATCCCGTACTCGATGCTGCCCAGCGATTCCGGGCCGACCACGTGACCGGCGTTGCGCACCACGAACAGGTCGCCCAGCCCGCGGTCGAAGATGATCTCCGCGGCGAGGCGGGAGTCCGAGCAGCCGAACAGCACCGCGAACGGCGCCTGCGCGGGCGCGATCTCACTGCGGCGGGCGGCGTCCTGGTTCGGATGCTCGACGGTTCCGGTGACGAACCGCTGGTTGCCGGCCAGCAGTGTCTCGAACGCTTCCTGGGGCGTGGGGGGCTGCGTCACAGTCATGGCCGCAGGCTACTGTCCCCACCCGGTCACCGCCCGGAACGGGCACCCTTCCGGGTGCGACCACCCGGGACGACCGTCACCGCCGACCTGTGTGTGTCGGTCCGTGCAGGCGCGGTGCGTCAGCGCGAGGCGAGGCGTGCGGTCGGCATCAACCCGGAGATCCGCGCCGCGTCCGACACCGAGATGCCCCCGGACTACCCGGCCGCCGCCATGGGCTTCCTGGCCGGCGGCGGCGACGAGTACCAGCACGACTGACCGGCCGTCAGCGCCGGCTGCCGGCCGGACCCGGGCAGAGCTGCGGAAGTCCGGTTCAGGTCGCGGTGGCTTCCAACGCCGTTTCACGCCAGGGGCGTTGCCGCCGCTCGATGAGCTGCTGGACGGAGCGGGGGAGGGCGAGCCGCGCTGCCCGGCGGTGCCGTCCGCCGCTCGTGAAGGCTGAGTTCGGAGTGGCGATTCGTTACCTCCGCGTGACATCCGCGCCTGACCGGCGGGTCTACCTTTGTCGACGCTCGGCCAACTCCACACCCTCACAAGGGAGTAGCCATGCCCGAAGCACGTCGGCGCAGCCTCGCCGTGTCCACCGCCCTGCTGACCCTCCTGGGCACCGCCGCACCGGCCGTCGCCGCCACCGCCCCCGCCGTCGTGCAGGCCCCGCTCGCCCACCGCGGCGGCGGGCTGCTGCGCAGCACCAGCGGCAACTGGGCCGGATACGCCGCCACCGGCGGAAAGTTCACCAGCGTCAAGGCCAGCTGGGTCCAGCCGTCCGTGTCCTGCAACGGCACCGACACCTGGTCCAGCTTCTGGGCCGGTCTCGACGGCGACGGCAGCAACTCCGTCGAGCAGACCGGCACCGAGGCCGACTGCTCCGGCGGCTCCCCGGTGTACTCCGCCTGGTACGAGATGTACCCGCAGTACCCGTCCAACTTCAGCAGCCCCGTACGGCCGGGGGACCACTTCACCGCGAGCGTCACCACCAACGGCAGCGGCTCCTTCACCCTCACCCTCTCCGACACCACGGCCGGTTGGAGCCACACCGTCAACAAGTCCCTCAAGAGCGCCGCCCTGGCCTCCGCCGAGGTGATCGCCGAGGCCCCCTCCAGCTCCTCGGGGGTGCTGCCGCTCGCCAACTTCCGCACGGTCTCCTTCACCGGCTCCACCGTCAACGGCCAGCCCCTGGGCGGCTTCAGCCCGGACGCCATCACCATGGCCTCCGGGAGCACCACCAAGGCCACCACCTCCGGGCTGAGCGGCGGCAGCGCCTTCTCGGTGACCTGGAAGCACAGCTGACGCAACGTCGGGCGGGGTCGCGCCATGGGCGCTGCCCCGCCCGCCGTGCGGGCGGCGCCCGTCACGGGAGGGCGCGGGCGATGAGGAGGGCGACGTCGTCCTGGTTGTCGGGGCGGCGCAGCGCGGTGAGGAGGAGGTCGCAGGTGTCCTCCAGGGGCCGGCGGGGGCCGGCGAGGAGGTCGGTGAGGATCCGCAGGCGTTGGTCGATGTCCTGGTCGCGGACTTCGACGAGGCCGTCGGTGTAGAGGACCAGGTCGTCCCCGGCGCGCAGGGTGAGGTCGCGGATGGGGAACGGCAGGTGGCCGACACCGAGCGGCGGGCCGGGGTCGAGGTGGACCGGGTGCGGGGTGTGGCCGGGGCGGGCCAGGACGGGTGGCAGGTGGCCGGCGCAGGCGAGCCGGCAGCGGCCGGTGGCGGGGTCGTAGAGGGCGATCAGGCAGGTGGCCATGGCGTCGCCGAGGTCGCGCGCGGTGGCGTCGAGGTGGGTGAGGAGATCCGCGGGGTCGGTGGTGAGGCGGGCCAGGGCGCGGGTGGTGGTGCGCAGTTGACCCATGGTGGCGGCGGCGTTGATGCCGGAGCCCATCACGTCTCCGACGACGAGCAGGGTGCGGTCGTCCTCGACGGGGATGGTGTCGAACCAGTCGCCGCCGGTGTCGTCGGTGGCGCTGGCGGGCTGGTAGCGGTGGGCGATGGCCAGGCCCGGCGGGTGGGGGGCGTGCTGGGGCGGCAGCAGGTGGCGTTGGAGGGCGAGGGTCGCCTGGCGCTGGTGCTGGTACCAGCGGGCGTTGTCGATGGCGACGGCGGCCCGGGCGGCGAGTTCGGTGGCGAGCAGCACGTCGTCCTGGTCGAAGGGGGCGGAGTTGCGGGTGCGTTTGAGGTCAAGGGCCCCGAGGACCCGGCCGCGGGCGATGAGGGGGACGGCGAGGTAGGAGTGGAGGCCGGCTTCGGCCAGGAGCTGGGCGGCGTTCTCGTCCCGGGCGATGCGTGGCAGGTCGGTGGCGGTGACGTGGGGGACGAGTACGGGGCGGCCGCCGACGGCAGCCTGGGTCACCAGCCGCTGGGAGTGGTAGCGGGTGACCTCGCCGATCGGGTCGGCGGCGTCGGTGGCCGGAGTCGGGTGCGCGGTCTTGATCGCCATGGCACGGAACAGGGCGGGGCCGTCGTCCGCGCGGGTCGTCGCGTCCGGCAGGGCCGCGTCCAGCAGGTCGACGGCGGCGATGTCGGCGACCTCGGGCACGGTCACCTCGGCGAGTTCCCGGGCGGTGGTGGCGAGGTCGAGGGTGGTGCCGACCCGGATGGAGGCGTCGGCGATCAGGGACAGGCGGCGCCTGGCGCGGGCGGCGGCGAGGAACTGTTCGTAGGACTCGGTGACGTCGATGACGGAGATCGCCAGCCCGATCACCCGGTGGGTCTGGTCCTCCAGGCGGTAGAACGAAGAGGTCCAGGCGTGGGTGCGGTCGTCGTGCGGCGTGTGCCCGACGGTGAACTCCTCCAGCACCGGCTGTCCGGTGGCCAGGACCTGGCGCATCCGGTCCTCGATCGCCGCGACGTCCAGGTGGGTCAGGACCTCGTGCGGGGTGCGGCCGAGGTGGTCGGCGGCCGGAACGCCGTTGATCTTCTCCAGTGCGCGGTTCACCAGCACGTACCGCAGGTCCTGGTCGAGGACCGCGAGGCCGATGGGGGCCTGGTCGACGATCCGCGCGGCGAGGGCCAGGTCGCGTTCCAGACGCCGCACGGTCTCGCGCGGGGAGGCGATGCCCAGGGCGAACCAGGCGCCGGAGGCGGCCTGCAGTCGGGTGTTGCGGAACTCCACCAGCATGCTGTGGCCATCCTTGTGCCGGACCGGGAACGCGCCGGCCCAGGTGCCCTCGCCGGCCATCACCCGTGCGAACGCCTCCTGCACCTGTTCGCGGCGTCCGGGTTCCACCAGCAGCTGGGAGGCCTCGCGTCCGAGCGCCTCCTCGCAGGAGTAGCCGAACAGTTCCTGGGCGGGAGGGCTCCACAGGGCGATGCGGCCGCGCTCGTCGAGGACGACGGCCGCCACACCCAGGACGTCCAGCAGGGCTCCCGCCGCCATCGCGGCGTCCGCCGGGCCGAGTCGGCGCGCCATCGCCACCACCTCCCTCACCTGCCCTCCGGGCGTGAACGGTCTGGCTTCCTCCATCGTCCGCCGGTCGCCGGAGTCCGGCAGGTGATCCGGTGTGTCCGGGCGCTGTCCGCCGTCGGCGGGCGCGTCCGACGGACGCGCCCGCCGGGTGCGCTCAGGCGGCGCTTCGGCCGCTCCGGTCGTCGTCGACGATCTCGGCGTCGACCACCTCCTCCTCTTCCTGCGGTGCCTGCGGGCCCGCGGGGCCGGACGTCGCCTGCGCGCCGGGCTGCTGCGCGTAGAGGGCCTGGCCGAGTCGCTGGCCGACCTGGTTGAGGTGGTCGGCGGCCGTGCGGATCGCCGTGGTGTCCTCGCCCTTGAGCTTGTCGCGCAGCTCCGCGATCGCGCCCTCGACGTCGCCCCGCACGTCCGCGGGGATTTTGTCCTGGTTGTCGGTGAGGACCTTCTCGGTCGAGTAGGCGAGCTGTTCGGCCTGGTTACGGGTCTCGGCGGCCTCCTTGCGCCGGCGGTCCTCCTCGGCGTGCTGCTCGGCCTCGCGGACCATGCGGTCGATGTCCTGCTTGGGCAGGGACGAGCCGCCGGTGACCGTCATCTTCTGTTCCTTGCCGGTGGCGAGGTCCTTCGCGGTGACGTGCATGATGCCGTTGGCGTCGATGTCGAAGGCGACCTCGATCTGCGGCAGGCCGCGCGGGGCCGGGGCGACCGGCAGCTCGAACATGCCGAGCTTCTTGTTGTACGCGGCGATCTCGCGCTCGCCCTGGAAGACCTGCACGGTGACCGCGGGCTGGTTGTCCTCCGCGGTGGTGAAGATCTCGGACCGGCGCGTGGGGATCGTGGTGTTCCGCTCGATGAGCCTGGTCATGATGCCGCCCTTGGTCTCGATGCCGAGCGAGAGCGGGGTGACGTCCAGCAACAGGACGTCCTTGACCTCGCCGCGGAGCACGCCGGCCTGCAGGGCCGCGCCCACGGCGACGACCTCGTCCGGGTTGACGCCCTTGTGCGGCTCCTTGCCGGTCAGCTCCTTCACCAGGTCGGTGACGGCGGGCATCCGGGTGGAGCCGCCGACCAGGATCACGTGGTCGATGTCGGAGACCTTGATCCCCGCGTCCTTGACCGCCTGCTGGAACGGCTCCTTGCACCGCTGCAGCAGGTCGGCGGTGAGCTGCTGGAACTGGGCGCGGGTGAGCGTCTCCTCCAGGTGCAGCGCCCCCTCGGGCGAGGCGGTGACGTAGGGCAGGTTGATCGTCGTCTCGCTCGCCGCGGACAGTTCGATCTTCGCCTTCTCCGCCGCCTCCCGGAGCCGCTGCGCGGCCATCTTGTCCTTCGACAGGTCGATGCCGTAGCCGTTCCTGAACTGCTGGACCAGGTGGTCGACGATCCGCTGGTCCCAGTCGTCACCGCCGAGGTGGGTGTCGCCGGAGGTGGCCTTCACCTCGACCACGCCCTCGCCGATGTCCAGCAGCGAGACGTCGAAGGTCCCGCCGCCGAGGTCGAAGACCAGCACCGTCTGGTCGCTCTCCTTGTCCAGCCCGTACGCCAGCGCCGCCGCGGTCGGCTCGTTGACGATCCGCAGCACCTTGAGCCCGGCTATCTCACCGGCCTCCTTCGTCGCCGTGCGCTGCGCGTCGTTGAAGTACGCGGGCACGGTGATCACCGCGTCGGTGACCTCCTCACCGAGGTACGCCTCGGCATCGCGCTTCAGCTTCTGCAGCACCCGCGCGGAGATCTCCTGCGCGGTGTACCGCTTGCCGTCCACGTCACCCTTCTCCGGGAAGCGCCACGAGGCCTCGCCCATGTGCCGCTTCACGGAACGGGCGGTGCGGTCCACGTTGGTGACCGCCTGGCGCTTGGCGATCTCCCCGACCAGCACCTCGCCGCCCTTGCCGAACGCCACCACCGACGGCGTGGTGCGCGCTCCCTCGGCGTTGGGGATCACCGTGGGCTCGCCGGCCTCCAGTACGGACACCACCGAGTTCGTCGTTCCCAGGTCGATACCGACTGCGCGTGCCATCTCCGTCCTCCTTCCGGACGTCCCTTGCGGAGACACATGCCTTGTATCGAGGCATAAAACTTGAGTCGGCTGATGTCAAGTGTGGCCGCACCGGTCGGCATGACCGCGGGCCCGGGCGGAGCGCCCGGGCCCGCGGTCCGTGAACGCGTCAGGCCTGGATCTGCTTGCGGCCGCCGCTGTGGCTGATGGCGATCTTGCGGGGCTTGGCCTTCTCGGCGACCGGGATCTTCAGGGTCAGCACGCCCGCCTCGTAGTCGGCGCTGATCCCCTCCGGGTCGAGGGTGTCGGAGAGCATGACCTGGCGGGAGAAGACCCCGAGCGGTCGCTCGGACAGCTCCCACTTCACGCCCTCGCCGTTGTGGCGCGGACGGCGCTCGGCCTTGACGGTCAGCATGTTCCGTTCGACGTCGATGTCGATCGCCTCCGGGTCCACACCCGGCAGGTCGAAGGAGATCACGTACTCGTCGTCGGTGCGGTACGCGTCCAGCGGCATCGGGGCCGGACGCGACCAGGTGCCGGTACCTCCGAAGAACTGCTGGGTCAGCCGGTCCAGCTCGCGGAACGGGTCGGTGCGCATCAGCATCGTGAACACCTCCACTGATCGATGGGTGCCAGTGCGCTTCACCTGCATCCGTTCTAACACGTCATCCATCCGATGACAAACACTTCCGTCGCCGAATGAACGACGTGGGCGGCCGCCGGTCGCCAGGCGCGGAGCTCCCGGCCGATTGCGTCAACGCCCCGCACCGAGGTATACGGACGGAGAGGGCGGGAACCTTCGCCGCGAACATGTGCCCGCACCCACAACCGCCCGGTGGAACCGGCCGAAGAGGTGACGATGCGATGATCACGGAAATGGCGCTGGAACGCGTGGAATTCACCTGTGGCCACTGCTGGCACCAGTGGAGCGTCGACTACGACGTCCAGCAGTACCGCGACGCCGCCGGAAACACCTGGGAGTACTTCTCCCGTGACGGCAACCCCATCGACTCCCCCTACACCCCGGCCGGGGCGCTGCCCTGTCCCGCCTGCGGACGGCACTGGGTGGGCCGCCTCACCGCCCGCCGGCCGATTCCCGCCGCGCCCGGCCCCGACGGCACGCCACGCCAAGCCGTCGTTGCCGGCCACCGGCCCGAACGCCACGGCGCGCCGCTGCTCACCGCCGCCGGCCATGCTCAGCCGCACGGTGCCCGCGCATCAGGGCACGGCTGACCGGAGGTGTGAGTCCTGGCCGGCCCCGTCGGCGCCGGCCAGGACCGGGGCGGCGGCCCCGGTGAGGTGCTCTTCCTGCCGGGCCGCTACCGGCCGCCCTCGGCCCGGGCCCTGGTCCAGGCGGTCTCGCGGAGCAGACGCAGGCCGTTGAGGCCGACGATCACGGTCGAGCCCTCGTGGCCGAGGACGCCCAGTGGCAGCGGGAGGGTGGCGACCAGGTCCCAGACCACCAGCACGGAGATGAACACCGAGGCGATCGCCAGGTTCTGCACCACGAAGGAGCGGGCCCGCCGGGAGAGCGCCACCACGGCCGGGACGGTGGCGAGTTCGTCGCGCACGATGACGGCGTCGGCGGTCTCCAGCGCGAGGTCGGAGCCGGCCCGGCCCATCGCGACACCGATGTGGGCGGCGGCCAGCGCGGGCGCGTCGTTGACGCCGTCGCCGACGACCAGGACCTTGCGGCCGGCCCGCTCCTGCTCCTGGACCGCGGTGACCTTGTCCTGGGGGAGCAGCCCGGCGCGGACGTCGGTGATGCCGACCTCGGCGGCCAGTCGGGCGGCGGCGCGCGGGTTGTCGCCGGTGAGCAGCACCGGCGCCGTGCCGGTGAGGGAGGTGAGCGCGCCGATGGTGGCGGCGGCGTCCGGGCGCAGCCGGTCGGCGATGCCGAGCACGCCGACCGGGACGCCGTCGGCCTCGACCAGGACGGCGGTGCGGCCGCCGCTCTCCAGCTCGGCGGCGATCGCGGCGGCGCGGGCGGAGACGGCGTCCCCGGCGTTCAGCAGCCGGGCCGGGGCGCCGACCGCGACGGCCCGGCCGTCGACGGTGGCGGTGACGCCGATGCCGGGAGCGGAGGAGAACTCCTCGGCGGTGGCGAGGGCCAGGCCGCGGGTGCGGGCAGCGTCCACGATCGCCCGGGCGAGCGGGTGCTCGCTGGGGTGCTCGGCGGCTGCTGCGAGCGCGAGCAGGCCGTCCTCCGTGAGGCCGGAACCGGTGAGCGGGCGCAGGTCGGTGACCCGGGGCGTGCCCTCGGTGAGGGTGCCGGTCTTGTCGAGGGCGACGCCGTCGACCTGGCCGAGCCGCTCCATGACCACGGCGGACTTCACCAGCACGCCGTGCCGTCCGGCGTTGGCGATCGCCGACAGCAGCGGTGGCATGGTGGCGAGCACCACGGCGCACGGGGAGGCGACGATCATGAAGGTCATCGCCCGCAGCAGCGAACCGGTGAAGGCAGCGCCGAAGGCGAGCGGCACCGCGAAGACCGCGAGGGTGGCGATCACCATGCCGATCGAATAGCGCTGTTCGACCTTCTCGATGAACAGCTGGGTCGGCGCCTTGGTCTCGGAGGCCTCCTCGACCATGGCGACGATCCGGGCGATCACCGAGTCGGAGGCGTCGCGCTCGACCTTCACCCGCAGCGCGCCGGTGCCGTTCAGGGTGCCCGCGAACACCTCGTCGCCGACCTCCTTGGCCACGGGCAGCGGCTCGCCGGTGATGGTGGCCTGGTCGACCTCGCTCGCCCCGTCCAGCACCCGCCCGTCGGCGCCGACCCGCTCGCCGGGCCGCACCAGGATCGTGTCGCCGACCGCCAGCCGCTCGGTCGGCACGGTCTCCTCGCCGCCGTCGTCCAGCAGCCGGGTGGCGGTGGCCGGGGCGAGGTCGAGCAATCCGCGCACCGAGTCGGCGGTACGGGCGGTGGCCAGGGCCTCCAGTGCGCCGGAGGTGGCGAAGATGACGATCAGCAGCGCGCCGTCCATGACCTGGCCGACGGCGGAGGCGCCGAGGGCGGCGACGATCATCAGCAGGTCGACGTCGAGGGTCTTCTCGCGCAGTGCCCGGAGCCCGGCCCGGGCGGGCTCCCAGCCGCCGGTGGCGTACGCGAGGGCGTACAGCGGACCCCAGGCCCAGGCGGGGGCGCCGGCGAGCTGCAGCGGGAGCGCGATCAGGAACAGCACGGTCGCCGCGGCGGCCCAGCGGGCTTCGGGCAGGGCGAACACCCGGGTGCGGCGGCGCGGGGCGGTGTCGGGGCGGAGCGCGGCCGAGGGCGCGGGCCGCTCGATCAGGGTGGTGGGCATGCGGACGGGACCCTTCGGGGCAGGGCGGGGCCAGTGACTCATCCACGATACATGAACATATGAACCCCTCTTCATGTATGAGTTGTACTATTGCCCGCATGGGTCATGGAGCCGCCCCCGCAACCGCCGTCCCGCACACCCGCCTGGACCAGGCCAGCGCTGCCCGGGTGGCGACCACCCTCCAGGCCCTGGCCACCCCCTCGCGGCTGCTGATCCTCTCCCGCCTGCGCGAGGGCCCCTGCGCGGCCACCGAACTCGCCGCCGAGGTCGGGCTGGAGCAGTCCGCCTGCTCCCACCAGCTGCGCCTGCTGCGCAACCTCGGTCTGGTGGTCGGTCGGCGGCAGGGCCGCTCGGTCGTCTACGCGCTCTACGACAACCACGTCGCCGCCCTGCTCGACCAGGCGGTCTACCACATCGAGCACCTGCGGCTCGGGCTCACGGACAGCGCGCTCGACTGATTCCGCGTCGACCGCCCCCCGGCTCGATCCGAGGGGCGGTCGGTCGCTCAGCGCCGGTGCCAGGCGGTGAGGAGCTCGCTCTCCCGCTCCGGGGTCAGGGCCTGCGGCAGCGGGTCGAACGGCAGGATGTCGCGCGCGGTGTCGGCCACCGGGCGGACCTTGAGGCCGGTGGCGAGGGCGGCGGACGGGTCGGCGGTGCCGGTGGCCCGGATCAGCGGGTCGGTGCTCCACAGCGGCAGCGCCCGGTCCTGGACGCCGGCCTCCCGGAGGAAGTCGTCGTCCACCCAGGTGAGCGTGGTGCCGGGCGGGGCGACGGCCGAGGCGACGGCATCGAGCAGGTCGCCCATGGCGAAGGGCGGGGGTGTCGCGGCGTGGAAGGCACCCGAGGCGCGCTGGTCGAGCAGGCCGAGCATCCAGTCCGCGAGGTCGCGGGCGTCGATGACCTGGATCGGGGTGTCGGGCCGGCCCGGGGCCAGCACCTCGCCGCCCCGGGCGAGCCGCTGCACCCAGTGGTCGAAGCGGTGGGTGTAGTCCTCGGGCCCGATCACGTAGGTCGGACGCACCAGCAGCACGTCCGGGCCGAAGGACTCCCGGGCCTCCCGCTCGCACTGGACCTTGAGGACGCCGTAGCTGGCGGCGGTGACCTCCTCGGCCTCCGGGCCGTCGGCGGGGAGCAGCGGGGAGCGCTCGGTGAACCCCGGGGCGGCCGGCCGGTCGTAGACGGCCATGGAGGACACCAGGAGGTAGCGACCGGCGGCGCCGGGGTCGAGTGCGGCGGCCAACTGGCGGATCTGGCGCGGGAAGTAGGCGCTGACGTCCACGGTCGCGTCGAAGGCGAGGCCGCGCAGGGCGGACAGGTCGGCGTCGCGGTCGGCGATGAGGTGGGTGGCGTCCGGGAGCAGCTGGGCACCGGACCTGCCCCGGTGCAGCACCGTGACGTCGTGCCCGGCGGCGAGGGCCGCCCGGGCGAAGTGGTAGCCGACGAACCTGGTGCCGCCCATGATCAGAATGCGCATCAGGCCATGGTGGCAGCTCGGTTGGGAGCCGGGCCAGGGGTCCGATCGGGCCCCTGGCCCGGCCCGCACCGGGTTCCGGTGTCAGCCGTGGACGCCCAGCCGGGTCAGCAGGGTCCGGTTGTCAGGTGGGCTCGGGAGCCCGGTGGCTGGAGCCTTGGCGCTAACTCCCTTGCTGCCCAGGCGGACTGACGTCCTTTCACACTGCCGCGAGCACGTCCTGGTGCACACCGTCGAGGACGAGGCCGTTGTCCAGACGGATGCGGACCGTCACCCGGTTCCCGTCTGCCCGGTGTGCGGTCCACTCCGGTTCCAGCGCCGCGATCTGCGCCTCCAGGCGCTCCCGGCTGGCCTCCGGCATGGTGTGCCCGTAGTCGTCGAACAGTGCCTTGAGCCGCTGGTACTCACGCACCTCCTCGCTCTCCGGGAGCTCGCCGTCCACCCGCTCGACGGTGCCCTCGGCCCCGGCTCCCAGTGAAAGGAACCCGACGACGGTCCCGGTCCCGGGATCCCCGCTGAGGGCCTCGCCGATCCCGAGGTCCGCCGTCAGCCTGACGCGCCGTCCTACCTCCAGGGTCATCCTCGTCCTCCGCCTCTCTGATCGCTCGGACCGCGGGCGCGGGCGGCCGACGGTCAGGGGCCATTATCCGTGGCCGCGGGGAGCGCCGGGTCAGGCGCGGCCTGCCCGCGGCTCGGAGCTCCGTACTTCTCCGAGCCCTGCCCGAAGGAAAGGGGGGGCTGGAATTGCCGGAGAATCCTCTCGGCCATTCGCATGCATGGCGTGCATCCTTGCGTGCGTCGACGAGCTCTTCCCGTCTTGCGGAAGGCCTCCGCCGTTCCGTCGATAGGCGGCACCCGTTTCCGCAAACGTCGTGCTGCGTGCCCGAGCGCCTTTTGCGGCCCTGTCGGCGCCGAAGCATTCGGGCGCATCCGCGGAGGGTCGAAAGAACCTCCGGAAATGTGCGGCACCGTGCGCCGCCGTTCCTGCTGGGCACCTGACTTCCGCACGGACCGGCGGCCGAATCGCCGCGTTCAGATGATCTCCGGCAATGAACGGGTCACACCGATCTCCGCGAAGAGCGGAACACGGTCGAGCGCCTGATCGACAACACGTGATCACACCATCACATGGGTGCTAGGCGATCGCGATCACGGGGTGGTCGGCGGGGTCGATCCACTGCATCGTCCGGGTCAGGAAGGCGGCGGGGACGGCGACGCAGCCGGCGGTGGCGCCGGCTTGGGGGGCGAGGTCGTGGAGGAAGATGCCGGCGCCGCGGCCCTTCACCACGGGTGAGGTGTTGAAGTCGATGACGAGGGCGTTCTCGTACTGGACCGGGTAGTTGACGAGGTGTTCGCTGCCGAGGGGGCCCTGCTCGGTGAGGTGGAAGCCGCCCTCGGTGTCGGTGCGCATGCGGTTGTAGTAGGCGGAGGTGGGGTCCTGGACCCACCAGTCATGCGCGGTGACGTGGTGGTAGGGCATCTTCGTGCCCGGGTCCGGGGAGATGCCGAAGGCCTGGGTCACGGTGTACGTGCCGGTGGGCGTGGTCCCGGTCCCCTGGACGCGGCTGAGGCCGTCGTGCACGCCGCCGGACCCGATGCGCGCGTCGGTGGTGGAGTCGAGGGAGCGCCAGTGCCCGTCCTTCCGGACCCACAGAGTCACGGCAGCGCGGGTGCCGTCCGACTTGACCGTGATCACCTGGTGGGCCTGGCCGACTCTCACCGGTACGGGGAACGGGTCGCCATCGGCCCAGGCCCTCGGGGCGGGGCTCGCAGCGGTCAGCGTGGCGGCGAAACCGCACGTGAGAGCCATGCTCATGCGACGGAGTGCCGAGCCGCGGCGGTCGGCGGCGGGTGTCCGGGAGACGGCCATGGGGGAGGGGCCCTTCGGAGGTGGAGTGACACGGGCGAAGCGCGACGGGGCGCGGTGGGCGGAGGCGGAGGTGCGCCGCAAGCCATCGGGTGGTGCTCCGGTCGGTCGTCCCCGGCCAGGGGTCTCCGACCACGCCTGGCCATGATCGGTCGGCCTCGGCCGTCGCGCCAGCACCGACACCGCCGGGCCGAGGACGCGGTCGACGACGTGCGGAGCCTCGACAACGGGGCCCTCGCCCGGATCGTCGACGAGCGACGTTGCGCGATCGGCGGCGCTCCGGCCGGGCAGCCGGATGGTCGTATACGGACCCTCATTGGGGGGCAAGTCCACAACTGATCGGATTTGATCGGACAGGCTTTCGCACGGCAGGCTCGGTGCGCACAGTGGCGGGTCAGCCACGGTCCGCCACGGAGGGGAGCCGCATGTCCGAGACCGAACACCCCCACCCGACCGCCCACGTCGTCGTCGGGTTCACCCCCCAGGAAGGGTTCGTCGCCGTCCAACTCAACCCGCCGCCGGCGGAGTACGTGTGGCACGACCGCCAGGCCGAGCACCGGCAGGAGCGCTTCGGGCCCGGGAACGGCTACCAGCAGTGGCTGGCCGTCGACGTCGCCACCGGCGCCGTGTGGTTCGGGGACACCGACTGGCGGACGAGGGAGGAGGGTTCCGCCGCCGGGTTTCCGGGATGTCGTCGGTGCGAGCTCGGAGACGGGGCCCTGCCCTCGCCGGCCGTCCTCGTCGTCCCGCTCGTCCACCGCGCCACCGACGGCCAGGGCACGTCCACCTGGCGCTTCTTCACGGCCGAGGAACTCCACGAACTCGCGCAGCGCACACTGCCCACGGTCCAGCGGGTGGTCGACTCCCTGCACCGGGTGGGCCCGGCCTCCGACCTGGAATGGTCCGCAGAGGCCGCCACGGCCTGGGGCGACCTCGAACAGGCCTGCCGTTTCACCTCCGACGCGACGGGGGCGGTGACCTGGGCCGAGCCCCGTACGAGCCGGGTCCGCGGAACGCGCGTCGAAGTGGCGGACTTCCTCGCCCAGAACCCGGAGTTGTGCGATCCGTCCTGGGCGACGGCCACCGACGAGGAGCTGGACGCCTACGCCGCCTACGAACCCGCCTCCGGTTACGGCGGCGTACCGGGGCGGATGTGCGCTCCGGCGAACGTCCGGATTGAGGAGGGCTACACGTTCTACGGCCACCGCGCGGCGCTGTACGCCTACCGCGCGGCCGCTTGCGGTGGCCGTACGCCGGTCGACGCCGGGACCTGGTTCCGGAACAGCGAGGCGGGGCGCAGCAGTTGGGAGGCGGCCAAGGTCGTGGGCGCGAGCCTCGCCGACGTCCCGGACTGCGGGCTGAGCCAGCTCGCCGACACCTTCCGCGGTGCCGCGGCGGACGACGGCGTGGTCCTCACCGGGCTGAACGCCTACCTGTGGCAACAGCGCGCCGAGGAGCGGACGGCGGTCGACGAGACGCTCGCCGCCACCGGCGAGGAGCTGGAGCGGCTGGAGGGGATGGTCAAGGAGCTCCGCCGCGTCCGCAACACCGTTCTGACGCGGGTCCTCGCCTGGACCGACGGGCGGGACGACGAGGAGATCGCCCGACTGGCCGCGACCTCTCCGACGGCCGTGGCCGAGTGGCGGGAGCGGCTCACCGCGAACCCGGGCGGCCAGCCGGAGTAACGGGCCGGAACAGCGCTGGGGGCTTTCCAACAGCGCTGCAATCCCGAGGAGTTGGGCCCGGCAGATCGCGTACGGGGCGGGGGAGCGGAGGCGCCCGGTCCGTCGGCTGCGCTTTACGAGAGGGCGGCCAGCGCCTCCTCCGCCAGCATCCGCTCCAGGGCCAGCAGGGCGCGCGGGGTGTGCCGGGTGTCGATGCGGACGGCGTAGATGAAGCGCGTCAGTTCCGGGTCGGCCAGCGGACGGGCCACGACCTGGGCGGAACCCCGGGGGAGCGCGAGCTGCGGCATCACGGCGACGCACAGGCCCGCGGCCACGAAGCCCAGCACGGTGTTGAAGTCGTCGCCCTCGTACGCCAGTCGCGCCTGGAAGCCCGGCGTCTTGGCGATCTGGGCGAGCAGTTCCAGGCGCAGCGCTGCCTCCGGGGCCGCGATCCAGGTCTCGGACGCGAGGCTGGCCAGGTCGATGACGTCCCGGTCGGCGAGGTGGTGGCCGGCCGGGACCACCGCCACGACCGGATCCCGCGCGACCAGCGTCCGGCGCAGCGTCCGGGGCGGCGGCAGGGGTATGAAGTCGTAGTCGTAGCTGAGGGCCAGATCCATGTCTCCCCGCTTGAGGCGGGCGTAGCCGGCTTCGGGCTCCAGCTGGGAAAGGCTGACCTGCACGTCGGGGTACGCCGTGTGCAGGTGCGCCAGCGCCTTCGGGACGATGCCGGCGGCGGCGGAGGCGAAGGCACCGAGCCGGATCCGTCCGGCGGTGCCGGCGCGCATGGCGTCGAGTTCCACGGACGCCGCCGCCAGGGCACTCCTGACGCCCTGTTCGGCGTCGAGCAGGACCTGGCCGGCCGGGGTGGGCCGCACCGGCCGGCGCTCCAGTACCCGCAGACCCGCCCGGCGTTCGAGTTCGGCGATCTGCTGCGAGACGGCGGGCGCGCTGTAGCCCAGCTCACGGGCGGCGGCGGTGAAGGAACGGTGGCGGACCACGGCCTCCAGGGTGGCGAGCAGACGGGGGTCCAGTCTCTGCATCGTGTTAAGGCTCACTTATCTGTCGCGAAGACGTCTTTTCTTGTGCTTAAGGATGAACGGCAGCAGGATTCTTGCTTGCGGCCCGGATGCGCAAGCCTCCGCCCCCCGCTCCGTGGCCGATCGCTCCCTCCTGTGGCCGATCGCTCGCCACCGCGGGCGCGCCTCCGTGCGCCGCCGTGCCGTGCACCCCCTCCTCCGCAGCCAGCCCGCCGCACACGTGCGCCGGGCGGGTGGGCTGTGGGGGAGACGGCCGTCGACGATCGGCCCCAGCCCTGGAAGGACGTGGTATGCGCAAGCCACTCATCGGACTCACCACCTACCTCGCCGACGCCCGGTGGGGCGAGTGGGCGTTGCCCGCCGCGCTGCTGCCCGCGGCGTACACCAGCTGCATCCAGGCCGCGGGCGGCCACGCCGTCCTGCTGCCGCCGGACGCGCCGGAAGCCGCGGCCGATGTCGTCGAGAAGCTGGACGCCGTCATCCTGACCAGCGGCGAGGACCTGGATCCCGCGCTCTACGGAGCGCAGCCGCACCTGTGCACCGGGCCGCCGGTGCGCGAGCGCGACCGGTGGGAGAAGGCGGTGCTGGCCGCCGCTCTCGCACGTGACATTCCGGTGCTCGGGATCTGCCGGGGGATGCAGCTGATGAACGTGCACGCGGGCGGCACCCTCGTCCAGCACCTGCCCGAGAAGGTGGGGCACCACGGCCACAACCCGTACGGGGGCCACTTCGCCCCCCATCCGGTCACCACGGTGCCCGGAACCCGGCTCGGCGCGCTCCTTCCGGGCACCAGTCGGGTCGCCTCCCACCACCACCAGGCGGTGGACTCCCTCGGGGCCGGCCTGGTGGTCTCCGCCCGTGCGGTGGACGGGACCATCGAGGCGATCGAGAGCCCCCGGCACCGCTTCGCCGTGGGTGTCCAGTGGCATCCGGAGGCGGCCTTCGAGCCCGCCGTGGTGCACGCCCTGGTGGCCGCGGCCAGGCAGGACGACGACGGCGCGGTGGTCTCCGCCTCAGGTCGGGAGCCGGGCGCAAGGTGACAGCCGAGTTCGGAGTCGTCGCGGCGAGGCCGAGGTCTTGACACCACCGGGCGGGATCCCCCAGGATCGCCCCGTGAACCTGTCAGACAGCAAGACAGTCAGTCCGATGCCCAGGCGCGTGAGCGCCATGGAAGCGGTGTTCGGCCACCTCCGCGGTGCCATCGAGCGCGGTGAGTACGCGGTGGGGGACAAGCTCCCCTCCGAAGCGGAGCTGTGCCGGACCCTGGAGGTCAGCCGGCCGGTGCTGCGGGAGGCGCTCAGGGCGCTGCAGACCATGGGACTGACCGTCTCCAAGACCGGCAGGGGCACCTTCGTCGTGGCGAACACGGTCGAGGACCCCACCTTCGGCGACTACGCCGCCAGCGACCTCCTGGAGGTGCGCCGCCACGTCGAGATCCCGGTCGCCGGGTACGCGGCGCTGCGCCGCACCCCGGAGGACCTGGACCACCTGACCCATCTGCTCGACCGGATGGAGCGGGAGACCGACACCACGGCCTGGGTCGCCCTGGACACCGTGTTCCACCTGGCGGTGGCCGAGGCCTCCCGCAACCCGGTCTTCCGCCGGGTCATCGAGGAGATCCGGGACGCACTGGCGCGTCAGTCGGCCTTCCTCAACGAGCTCGGCGATCGACGCGAGCAGTCCAACTGCGAGCACCGGGCGATCGTCGAAGCACTGATCGACGGGTCCGAGCCGGACGCGGTGGAGGCCATGTCCCACCACCTGCACCGCGTCGAGGCGACCCTCACCGACATCGTGCGCCCTCAGCGCACGAACATCCCCCCAACAGAAGGCAGACCCGAGGCGTGAGCGAGCAGTTCCTCAAAGACGAGAAGCGCCCCTCCACCCGTCACGTCGACGCCGGGGACACCGGCTACAGCAAGTCCTTGAAACCCCGGCACGTCAACATGATCGCCATCGGCGGTGCCATCGGCACCGGCCTGTTCCTCGGCGCCGGCGGCCGCCTCGCCGATGCCGGGCCCTCCCTGTTCGTCGCCTACGCGGTGTGCGGCGTGTTCGCGTTCCTCGTCGTGAGAGCGCTCGGCGAACTCGTCCTGTACCGGCCGTCCTCCGGCGCCTTCGTTTCCTACGCCCGGGAGTTCCTGGGGGAGAAGGGGGCGTACACCGCGGGCTGGATGTACTTCCTCAACTGGGCGACCACCGGTATCGCCGACATCACCGCGGTGGCCACCTACGCCCACTACTGGCACCTGTTCTCCGACGTCCCGCAGTGGGTGATCGCGCTCGTTGCCCTGGCGCTGGTCCTCACCGTGAACCTCATATCGGTGCGGATCTTCGGCGAACTGGAGTTCTGGTTCGCCATCGTGAAGGTCAGCGCGCTGGTCATCTTCATGGGCATCGCGATCGTCCTCCTGGTCACCCAGCACCCGGTGGACGGCGTCACCCCCGGTCCCTCCCTGATCAGCGACAACGGCGGCATCTTCCCCAACGGTCTGCTGCCGATGCTGCTGATCATCCAGGGTGTCGTGTTCGCCTACGCCTCCGTCGAACTGGTCGGCGTCACGGCCGGGGAGACCGAGAACCCCGAGAAGATCATGCCGAAGGCGATCAACTCGATCATGTGGCGGGTGGGCCTGTTCTACGTCGGTTCGGTGATCCTGCTGTCGATGCTGCTGCCGTGGAACAGGTACACCTCCGGCCAGAGCCCCTTCGTGACCGTGCTGTCCCACATCGGGGTGCCGGCCGCGGGCAGCGTGATGAACCTGGTGGTCCTCACCGCGGCGATGTCCTCGCTCAACTCCGGCCTCTACTCCACCGGCCGCATCCTGCGCTCGATGGCCGTCAACGGCTCCGCCCCGCGCTTCACCGCCCGGATGAGCCGCAGTCAGGTGCCCTACGGCGGCATCCTGCTCACCAGCGGTATGTGCGTCCTCGGCGTGGTCCTCAACTACGTGGTGCCCGCGGACGCGTTCGAGATCGTGCTCAACCTCGCGGCGATCGGCATCCTCTCCACCTGGGGCATGATCATGATCTGCCACCTCTTCTTCTGGCGGAAGACCCAAGCCGGTGAACTGACCCGCCCCGCCTACCGGCTGCCGGGCTCGCCCTGGACCGAGATCGTGACGCTGGCCTTCCTCGCCACCGTCCTGGTCCTGATGTACGCCGACGGCGGTGCCGGACGCACCACCGTGCTCTGCGTACCGCTGATCGCCGCCGCGCTGGTGGCCGGCTGGTACGCGATCCGCGGCCGCCGCACGCGCGACGGCGCCCGGTCCGACGGCGCCCGGTCCGACGACTGACACCGGGCGGCGGCCTTCGATGCGGGGAACCCACCCCGCGTTGTCGAGGGCCGCCGCCCGCCCGGCCGACGGACCGGCAAGTGATCCACCACCGAGCGAGGCAGTGATGCACAGAACCACCCCCGCGGCCGCACCTGCGGTCCGCGAGCCCCGGCACGTCCCCGTCGCCCACGTCACCCGCGGCGGCATGATCGAGGGAGTCCACCACGGCTCCGTCGTCGTCCTCGACGCAGACGGCGAAGTCCGCTTCCACCTCGGCGACATCGAGGTCGCCTGCTACCCGCGATCCGCCCTCAAGCCGCTCCAGGCCGTCGCCATGGTGCGGGCCGGACTGCCGCTGGACGGCGAACTCCTCTCCCTCGCGATGGGCAGCCACTCCGGCGAGGAACGCCACCTCGCGGGCACCCGACGGATCCTCGAACTGGCCGATCTCGGCGAGGACGACCTGCGCAACGTCCCCGACCTGCCGTACGACCCCGCCGTGCGGGACACCTGGGTACGGGACGGCCGACCGCCCTCCCGCCTCGCCCAGAACTGCTCCGGCAAGCACGCCGCGATGCTCTACCTCTGCAGGCTCAACGGCTGGCCCCTGCGGACGTACCTCGACCCCACACACCCGCTCCAGACGGTGATCGCCGAGGTCGTCGAGGAGCTCACCGGCCAGCGCACCGCGCACGTCAGCATCGACGGCTGCGGCACCCCGCTGTTCGCCGTCTCGCTGCACGGGCTCGCCCGCGCCGCCGCCCGCATCGCCGGGGCGCTGCCGGGCACCGCCGAGTTCCGGGTCGCGGACGCGCTGCGCGGCCACCCGGAGATGGCCTCCGGGACCGGACGGGACACGGCCGCGCTGATGCGCGCGGTGCCCGGGCTGCTCGCCAAGGACGGTTTCGAGGGCGTGCAGATCGCCGCGCTGCCGGACGGCCGCGCCGTCGCGGTGAAGATCGCGGACGGGGCGAACCGGGCACGGATCCCGGTGGCCGCGGCCGCTCTGGCGCTGGCGGGCGTCGATCCCGACCTGCTGGTGGACTGCGCCGGCGAGGCGACGGCGGGCGGCGGCCGGCGCGTGGGCAGCGTACGGCCGGTGCCGGCGCTGGTCGAGGCGCCGGTGCCGGTGCCGGCACCGGAAGCCGGCGTCCGTCCCGCGTGAGCGACCCCGACCCGTCACCACCCGACCTCACGACCAGGAAGAGGACCCGCACACCATGACGACCGCCACCCGGAGCGAGCACGACCTGCTCGGAGACCGCGACGTCCCCGCCGACGTCTACTGGGGCGTCCACACCCTGCGCGCCACCGAGAACTTCCCCATCACGGGGACGCCCATCTCCACCTACCCGCACCTGATCGAGGCACTCGCCGCCGTCAAGGAGGCCGCCGCCCTCGCCAACGAGGAACTCGGCCTGCTGGAGCCCCGGAAGGCCGCCGCGATCGTCGCCGCCTGCCAGGAGATCCGCGCCGGAAAGCTGCACGACCAGTTCGTCGTCGACGTCATCCAGGGCGGCGCCGGCACCTCGACCAACATGAACGCCAACGAGGTCGTCGCCAACCGGGCGCTGGAACTGCTGGGGCACGCCAAGGGCGAGTACCAGCACCTGCACCCCAACGAGGACGTCAACCTCGGCCAGTCCACCAACGACGTCTACCCGACCGCCGTCCGGATCGCGACCGTCTACGCCGTCCGCGGCCTGCTCAGCGCGATGGCCGTTCTCCAGGACGCCTTCGCCCGCAAGTCCACCGAGTTCCGCGACGTGCTCAAGATGGGCCGCACCCAGCTGCAGGACGCCGTGCCGATGACGCTCGGGCAGGAGTTCTCGACCTTCGCGGTCATGCTGGACGAGGACCGCAGCCGGCTCGCCGAGGCCGTCGAGCTGATCCACGAGATCAACCTGGGCGCGACCGCGATCGGCACCGGCCTCAACGCTCCGGCCGGATACGCCGAAGCCGCCCGCCGGCACCTGGTGGACATCTGCGGGCTGCCCCTGGTCACCGCCGCCAACCTGGTCGAGGCCACCCAGGACTGCGGCGCGTTCGTCCAGATGTCCGGCGTGCTCAAGCGCATCGCCGTCAAGCTGTCGAAGAGCTGCAACGACCTGCGCCTGCTGTCCTCCGGGCCGCGCGCGGGCCTCGGCGAGATCAACCTGCCGCCGGTGCAGGCCGGTTCGAGCATCATGCCCGGCAAGGTCAACCCGGTGATCCCCGAGGTCGTCAACCAGGTCGCCTTCGAGGTGATCGGCAACGACGTCGCGATCACCATGGCCGCCGAGGCGGGCCAGCTCCAGCTCAACGCCTTCGAGCCGATCATCCTGCACTCGCTGTCGGAGTCGATCACCCATCTGCGTGCCGCCTGCCTCACCCTCGCCGAGCGCTGCGTCGTCGGCATCACCGCCAACACCGAGGTGCTGCGCGCGACCGTCGAGAACTCCATCGGCCTGGTGACCGCACTGAACCCGCACATCGGGTACACGGCCGCCACCGACATCGCCAAGGAGGCCCTCGCCAGCGGCCGGGGGGTGGCCGAACTGGTTCTGGAGAAGGGCCTGTTGCCGGCGGAGCGGCTCGCCGCGCTGCTGCGGCCCGAGGTGATCGCGGGGACGGGCGCGCCCGCGCTCTGACGACACCAGTGACCTCCGGGCCCGGCCCGGTACTCCCGGGAAGGGCCGCGCCGGCCCGTCCCGGGATCCGGCCTTCGGTGAACGGTGTCGGCCCTAGCCCCGGGCGTTCCGGGCCGCGTCGGTGACGGCGGTGATCGTCGGGTAGGCCCCGGGGCGGGTGAGGAGGTCGACGGCGAGCTCGACGCAGGGGAGTGCGCAGGCGGCGCGGGTGGCGTCGTCGGGGATGGCCTGCAGGTCGGCGACGTGGGCGAAGCCGAAGACGCGGCGGAGGATCTCGGCGCCGCAGAAGCCGAGGGTGTCGGCGAGGACGACGGCGAGGTGGCGGCGGCGTTCGGCGTCGAGGGCGGCGGGGTCGGGGAAGAGCGCACGCGGGTAGGCGTCGCCGGTCGTGGACCGTTCCCAGTGGGAGAGGTAGCGGTCGGTGAACTCCCGCCACAGGTCGTCGACGGTCTCCAGCAGCCAGTCCTGGTAGTGGTCGCGGTCCGGGCCGGGCGGCCGGTGGCCGGGCTGGGCGAAGTGGGCGATGAGGAGGTGGGCGAGGAGGGTGCCGAGGTCGAAGCCGATCGGGCCGTAGCAGGCGAACTCCTGGTCGATGATCCTGGTGTCGTCGGCGGTGACCAGGATCGATCCGGTGTGGAGGTCCCCGTGCAGGAGTGCCTCCGCGCAGGTGAGGTAGTGCAGTTTGAGCCGGGACACGGCGGTCTTGAGGGTGGTGTCGGCCCGTAGCCGGGTGAGGGTGGCGTCCAGGTGGGGGCTGGTCCAGGAGTTGCGCCGGTGGTCGTGGTAGATCTCGGTGAAGACCATGTCCTCCATGATTCGGGTCATTTCGGTGTTGCCGTTGAACAGGGCGGCCAGTGGCCGCTTCCGGGCCGCCGGACAGGCGAGGTCGCTGGTGCCGACCATGGTCGCGGCCAGGTACTCGGCGAGCTGCCGGGCCAGTGAGGGGTAGCGGACGCCGTCGATCAGTCCCTGGCGCAGCACGCCGTGGGGTGCCAGGTATTCGACGACGATCAGGTTCATCTCCCGGTCGTAGTAAAGGACTTGGGGCACCCGGGTGGGGGCGTGGCGGGCGTGCTCCTGGAGGGCCCGGTACTCGTAGAAGGTGCGCCGCGGGGTGAGCGGCCAGGACTCGCCGATGGCGCGCACGTACGGCAGGGCCTGCTTGACGCAGAGCCGGCCGTCCGGGCCGCGGACGGCGTAGACGTAGTTGACGTTTCCGTCGCCGATCTCGGTGACCGTCCAGTCGGCGGCCCGGCCGCCCAGGCGTACGGCGACGGCCGGGATCCCGGCGAGGTGGTCGGCGAGCCGGCCGCCGTCGAGCAGTGGGGTCGTGGTCACGGGAGCGCTCTCCTCAACTCTGGTCCCAGCGGGTGGCGTTCGGGCGCAGCCAGGGGGGTGGGGCGAGCCCGAAGTCGGTCTGCAGGACGCGTTCGGCGGCCTGGAGGACGCCCTCGACCGAGCCGGGCCGGGGCGTCCAGCCGTCGTTGATCCAGAACACCGGCTCGCCGGGCAGCGGTCGGCGCATGGCCGGGATCACCTCGTCGGCGTCGTACCCCGGGCGCCAGACCGGCCAGGCGCCGCCGTAGGGGTCGGCCGACCAGTCCTGCCAGCCGGAGCCGATCGGCGCCGGGGCGACGTCGAGGCCGTGCAGTCGGACGGCCAGGGCGTGGGCGCGTTCGACGAGTCGGCGCGGGGCCGGGCCCGGCCGGCCGTTGTCCGGTCGGCGGTCGTGCGAGTGGCCGTCGTACGGTCGGCCGTCGTACGGTCGGCCGTTGGCGAGTGCGGCCCAGTAGCGGTGCGCGGGGCCGTCCGCGTAGACGGCCAGCAGGGCGGCGGGGCCGTCGTCGAACGGGGTTTCCCAGTACCAGAGTTGGCGGTTCGGCAGGTCGGTGGTGCTGCGTCCGCGGGTGACTCCGGTCCGGCGCCACCAGGGTTCGGGGTAGGTGAGGAAGAGCTTGGCCGCCGGGACGTGGTGCTGGCTCGCCAGGCCGTGGCGGAAGCGGCCGTCGGTGAGGGGGAGGAGTCCGGGGGTCAGCAGCTCGACGGCGCGCCGGGGCAGGGCGAGGACGACGGCCCGGGCCAGTGCCTCGCGGCGGCCCGAGCCGCCGAAGCGGAGCCGGTAGCCGCCGGTGGCGCGTTCCAGGCCGGTCACTGGATGCGCCGGGAAGGTCGCGCCGCCGGCGGCGGTGAAGCGGCGGTGGAGGGCGCGGGGGACTTCCCCGAAGCCGCAGCGCAGCCGTTGCAGGCCGACGCCCGGCGGGTTCTGGGCCATGGTGTCGAGCCAGTGCGCCGCGCTCCCGGCCGCGGTTCGGTGGTCGTAGCCGCCGCTGTCCTGGACCAGCCGGGCGGCCTCCGGGCTCAGCGCCGAGTCCAGGAGCTCGGTCCACGGCACCTCGTGCAGGGCGCGACCCCGCCACCGCGCCGCTCGCCGGGCCCGCCGGTAGCGCTCCACGGCCGCGGTGCTCCGGGCCCGCTCCCCGGCCCCCAACTCGGCGCGCAGGGCGGCGAATCCGGGTAGGGCCTGCTCGGCGGCCAGCTCCGACAGGCCGTCCGCGCCGAGTCCGCGTTCCTCCGGGCGCAGCCGGTACGGCAGTTCGGCCGCGGCGGTGGACAGGTGGTGCGTCCGGAGCGGGACGCCGCGTACGTGCAGGTGGTTCTCCGGTCGGCCGACCGGGAAGGGGACCAACTCGGGCCCCAGGCCCAGGTGGTGGACGAGATCGGTGACGGTGTGCTCGGTCGGGTCGAGCCGCATCGCGCCGTACTCGGCCACCACGTCGGGGAGTCCGGGCAGGGGTGCCGAGCACAGCCGGCCGCCGAGCCGGGGCGAGGCCTCGAACAGCGCCACGCCCGGACCGGCCAGCCGGTGGGCGAGGTAGCAGCCACCGACCCCGGCCCCCACCACGGCGACGTCCCACATCCCGGTGCCCGGTCCCTTCGACGATCGGGGCCTGTCGGGGCCCAGCCGCACCGCTCCTCGTGCGGATGCGAACGTTTCGCCCCACACTGTAGTGATCCGGTAACAGTACGTGCCCGGGGTGGGAAGCGTCCACGGCACGGGACCGACCACACGATCGAGGTTGACGATGACCTTCAGACAGCAGGTTCCCGCTGCGGCGGTCGACGGCTACCGCCAGATGGAGCAGTACTTCAGCGACGTCCGTGCCTTCTTCGAGGTGCTGAACGTGCGCTTCTCGATCCCCGAGTACGGGGTCAGCCTCAAACCGATCGGCGGGCAGGCGCTCTTCTCCAACGCCAACAGCTACCTGCTCTCGGACGACAGCTCCTACCCGTTCTACCTGTGGCTGCCGACCTGGCTCGGCCGGTTCTACCTCGATCCCACGACGGTGCCGCCGGGCACCTCGGGCGACGACTGTCCCATGGGCCGGGCGCGGCTGATGGCCTTCGTCTGGCCCTGGCTCGGCTTCAACGACGCCTATCTCGACGACGCGGACGAGCCCGAGTGCTGGTTCGGCGTCGCCGAGCCGCGCCCGACCGACCCGGCGGAGCGCGCGCTGGACACCGCGGAGAAGATCTTCCAGTTCTTCCGGCTGGAGCGGACCAGGGAACTGGAGAGCGCGGGCTGGACCACCGGGCACTTCCGCGGCAGCGACATCGGCTGCGACCTGCGCGGCCACTGGTTCCTGCGCCGGGTGCCGCTCTCCCGGCTCACCTCGTACCACGAGGTCGAGAAGCATGTCATCGCCCCGCTCGGCGAGCAGTTCCACCGGATGAAGACCATGGACACCGATCTGCCGCAGCCGGTGGCCTACCCGCTGCCCGAGGGCTGGCGGGACCAGGCGCCGTCCCGCGTGGACGGCGCGGGCCGGTCGGACGACAACGCCCGCCCGGACGGCGCAGGCCGGGTCGACGGCACCGGTTGGTGACGCCCGAGCCCTCCTGGCAGCCGCCTCCCGGCGTTCCCGAGGGTCGGCTGCCAGGAGCGGCCGTCCGGAGGCCCCGCTGCGGATCAACGCGCGTGTCGGCATGTCCCTTCGGCCAACGTTGGGCGAGCGGACTTTGCCGGTCAGGACAAACCTCCCGGGCAGTCGTTGCTGAGAGTCTGTGGCGCATGGACATCTCAACCACACTGTCCGAGCTCGTGGCCTCGGCGGTACGCCCCGGAGACCCGGGACTGTCCGTGGGGATCTACACCGACGGGAAGCTGATCCACCAGGCATCGGCGGGGTTGGCGAGCGTGGAGTTCGAGGCGCCGGTCGACACCCGGACACGGTTCGACATCGCTTCCATGAGCAAGCAGTTCACCGCCGCGGCGGCGTTGCTGCTGTGCCGGGACGGGCGACTGTCACTGGACGACGACATCCGCACGCACCTGCCCGAGCTGAGGCTGGCGGTGCCGGTGACGGTCGGTCAGTGTCTGCGGCACACGGGCGGTCTGCGGGACTGGCTGGCCCTGATGACGATCGCCGGCCGCCCGCTGACGAGGATCACCCAGGATCAAACACTGGCCTTCCTGGCGGGGCTGACCGAGGTCGACTTCGAACCGGGGACCGCGTTCTCGTACTCCAACACGGGGTACGTCCTGGTGGCCTCGCTCGTGCGGCGGCTCACCGGCCGCACCCTGGGGGAGTTCACCACGGACCGGATGTTCACACCGCTGGGCATGAACCAGACCGTGTTCCGCGAGGACAGCCGGGAGCCGCTGCCCCGATTCGCCTACGGGTACGACGTCACCCGCGGTGCCGTCCGGCGCGCCGACACCGAGGAGTCCGCGGTCGGCGACGGCGGCCTGGCCACCAGCGTCGCCGACCTGGCGCCCTGGTTCGGGTTCCTGCAGGACGGCCGGGTCCTGGGCACCGACCTCCGCGACGGGCTGTTGCGGCGGGTCGACTCCGGGGACGGGGAGGAGCCGTACGCGCTGGGTCTCCACCACACGACGATCGCGGGCCGCCCGGCGTTCGGCCACGCCGGCGGTCTCCCCGGGTACCGGTCCCAGCTGCTGTTCATGCCGGACGCCGACCTCGGCGTGGCGCTGCTGAGCAACAACTCCTCGATCCACTCCCCGAAGCTGGCCACCCGGGTGCTCCGGCTGGCCGCCGGGCTGCCCGAGGACGATCCCGTCGAGCTGACGGCGGGTGCGGTGGCCGCCGAGCCCGCAGCCCGGCTGACGGGGGACTGGCTGGATCCGCGATCCGGCCTCACCGTCCGGATCGACGCCGTGGGCAACGGTCGGATCCGCATCCACGGTGCGCCGCCCGCAGGCGAGTTCGCAGCGGCCGTCGACGGCAGCTGGCAGGGCCTGGGGGACGGCGCCGACTTCTCGCTGCGGGTGTCGTCCGGCAGGATCAGGCTCGGATCGGTGTACCGCCCCGGCCGAGCCACCGAGTACCGGCGCTGTCCCCCCGCCGCTGCCGGTGCCACGCTGCCACCGGCCGTCTACCGCAGTCCGGAGCTGGGCATCCTGGCGACGGTCACCCGGGACGGCACGCTCGAACTCGGCCCGGAGTTCGTCGGGACGATCGAACCGGCGCCGGACGGCGCGTTCCGTGCGGGCGGGCTGATCAGCCTGCGCCGCAGCGGCGACGACCTCCTGATCAGCACACACGGTGTCCACCGGCTGCGCTTCGTCAGACAGCCCGATGCCGCCGTGCTGCGATCGGAGCGGCGATGACGGCCCCCGCCGGGATCACCCTCGGGGTCGTGCTCGACAGCCTGGGAACCGGTCTCCTACGGCCGCTCGCGCTGCCACGAGGCCGGGCGGTCGCCGTCGGGGCGCCCACGATCCATGACACCGACGCCCCCGGGACGGGGCTGACCGACGCGATCGTTCTGGTTCCCGGCCGGCTGACCGCCGACGTACTGGAGTGGGCCGCCCGGCACCACGCCAAGGCGGTGGTCATGCGAGCCGGCGCGACGGACGCGGCAGCGCTGACCGAGGCAGCCGAACGGACCGGGGTGGCGCTCCTGGAGCGCAGTGCCGAGATCTCCTGGGGGCAGCTCTACACCTTGATCGACGCGCTGCGTGCGATCACGAGCCCGGTGTTCGAGCCGAACAGGCATCGCTCCACCGACCTGTTCGCCCTGGCCAACGACATCGCCGTGCGGGCCGGTGGCGCGGTGGCGATCGAGGACCTGTCCATGCGCGTGCTGGCCTACTCCACGGTCCCGGGCCAGCTGGTCGACGACCCGCGTCGTGACGGGATCCTCGGCCGCCGCGTGCCGGACCACCCGACGCACGCCGAGGAGTACGCCGCTGTCCTGCGGTCCGACACCGCGGTCTGGAGCCACGAGCCGAAGGAGTACCGGCCGCGCCTCGCCATCGCCATCCGGGACGGCGGCGAGGCGCTGGGCACCATCTGGGTGATCCAGGGTGATGAGTCCCTGGCGGAGGAAGCGTCAGACGTCCTCGCCGAGGGCGCGCGACTGGCCGCCCCCCACCTGGCCCGGGTCAGTCTCGCGGCCGACGCCGAGCGCCGGCAACGGGCCGAGCGCCTGGGCTGGTTGCTCCGCGGCCGGGGAGCGACCCGGGAGCTCGCCGACTCGTTCGGGATAGGCTTCGACGGCCCGGCGACGGTCCTGGTGATCGGCCGCTTCGATGACCCGGCCGGTCGGGCGCGGGGCGTGTCGCCGGATTCCGCCGCCGAGTACGTCGGCGACCTGCTGCGGATGGGGCTCTCCGCCTACCGGCTGGGAGCCGCTGCCGGAGCGCTGGACGGTCAGGCCGTGGCGGTGGTCGACACGGCGTCCGACACGCCCGTGATCCAGCTGATCATCGCGACGGTGCTGGCTCGCGCGAGGGACACCCTCGGCGGCGGCTGGCGGGCGGGGATCAGCCGCACCCTTCCCGGCCTCGCCGACGTCTCGACAGGGCTGAGTCAGGCCGGACAGGCGCTCAAGGTGGTGTGCGGACCGTTCGGCAAGGCGGAGATCGGACGGTACGACGAGCTGGCCGCCGAGATGTTCCTGCGGGACGTGTACGAGGCGCTCCGGTACCGTCCGGCCCTGGAGGGGGAGCCCCTGTCGACGGTGCTCGACCACGACGCTCGGCACGGAACGGAGTACGAGAAGACGCTGCGCTGCTGGATCGCCGGGCACTACGACGTGCCACGGGCTGCGGACGCCTTGATGCTGCACCCCAACACCTTGCGGCACCGGTTGCGCCGGCTGGCCGAGCTGATCGACATCGACGATCCGGACCTGCGGTTGGCGCTGGCGCTGCAGTTGCGGCTACGGCTGCCGGACATCGGCACAAAGGAGGCTGGGTGAACTTGGGCCCGGACGCCAATGGCCCGGGGCGGTCCGCCGAGCAGACTCGTCGCATGGTCGAATTTCCTTCCGCGCACGCGGAACGGGCGGGCGTCCGCATCCAGTTGCTTCGGACCGTGCCCCAACTCCAGCAGGCCGCCGCGGTGCTGCGAGCCGTGTGGAACACCCCGGACGACGCCGAGCCGCCGTTGGCCCTGGACGTGATGTGCGCCCTCGCGCACACCGGCGGCTACGTCGCGGCGGCGTACCTGGGGACGGCGATGGTCGGCGTGACCGCCGGGTTCCGGACCGTCGGGGACAGCCTGCACTCGCACGTGGCCGGCGTGCTGCCGGGAATGCACGGGCGCGGGATCGGTGCGGCGATGAAGTCGTACCAGCGGAAGTGGGCCGCCGAGGCGGGCCTCTCGTCGATCTCGTGGACGTACGACCCGCTGATCCGCCGCAACGCCCACTTCAACCTGCACCGGCTCGGTGCGGTCGCGGAGGCGTACCTGCCCGACTTCTACGGGCCGTTGGAGGACGGCATCAACGACGGCGACGACTCCGACCGGCTGTTCGTCAGGTGGCCGGTGCACGTGACGCCGCACGCACCGGAACCGTTGCCGGACCTGGCCGCCGCGGAACCCGTGCTCGAAGCGGACCGCGACGGCGAGCCCGTACCGCGCCCCGCGACCGGCGGCGTACTGCGGTGCGCCACCCCGGTGGACGCGGAGTCCCTGCGGCGACAGGATCCGGCCGCCGCCCGGCGCTGGCGGTCCGCGATGCGCGAGGCGCTCGGGGGCGCCATGGAGAACGGTTACCGGATCGAGGGGTTCGACCGGTCCGGCTGGTACGTCCTGCGACGGAAGGAAGCATCGGAATGAAGCTGCAGCAGGCGGAGTTGCGCGAGGTGGCCCTGCCCCTGGTCGCGCCGTTCCGGACCTCACTGGGAACCCAGGAACACCGGTACTCGCTGCTGGTCAAGGTGACCACGGCCGACGGCGTCGTCGGCTGGGGCGAGTGCGTGGCCGACGACGATCCGACGTACAGCGCCGAGTACCTGGCCGGGGCCCGCGCAGTGGTACGTGAGTTCCTGCTGCCCCGGTTGTCCCGGACTCCCGAGCTGACCGCGGCGCTGGTGCCCGAGCTGCTCCGGCCGGTCAGGGGGAACCCGATGGCCAAGACGGCCGTCGAGATGGCGGTACTGGACGCCGAACTGCGGACCGCCGGCATCAGCCTCGCCCAGTACTTCGGGGCGACGCGGACCGAGCTCGCCGTCGGCGTGTCGGTCAGCATCATGGACACCGTCGACGAGCTGGTCAGCGCCGTCGACGGCTATCTCCGCGCGGGCTACGCCCGGATCAAGCTGAAGATCGCACCGGGCTGGGACATCGAGCCGCTGCGAGCCGTCCGGGAGACGTTCGGCCCGGACATCGCCCTGCAGGTGGACGCCAACACCGCCTACGGTCCGGCGGACCAGCGCCACCTGCGCCGGCTCGACGCCTACGGGCTGACGCTGATCGAGCAGCCGTTCGCCCCGGACGACCTGCTCTCGCACACCCGGCTGGCGGCTCGCATGGACACCCCGATCTGCCTGGACGAGTCGATCACCTCGGCCCGGGACGCGGCCACCGCCATCCGGCAGGAGGCGTGTTCGATCGTGAACATCAAGCCCGGCCGGGTCGGCGGGTACCTGGAAGCCCGCCGGATACACGACCTGTGCCTGGCGAACGGCGTGCCGGTGTGGTGCGGCGGCATGCTGGAGACCGGCCTGGGGCGGGCGGCCAACCTGGCGCTGGCCGCGCTCCCGGGCTTCACCCTGCCCGGCGACATCTCGGCCTCGGCCCGCTACTACACCCGCGACATCACCGACCCCTTCGTCCTCCACGACGGCCGGCTGACCGTCCCCACCGGCCCGGGGATCGGCATCGTCCCCGACCCCGACGCCCTGCAGGCCGCCACCACGTCCACGGAACTCCTCACCGTCTGACCGGTCGCGCCCGTACTCGATGAGGTCCTCCACCCGCGCCGCGAGGTGGGACCCCGATCCGCGCCGTCCGGCGGCACGCGTCCCGGCTCACTCGGCCGGGGCGCGTGGGCGTGCCCGCCGCAGGCGGATGGCCGAGGGTGGGGGCGGAGCCGCGTCCGGACCGATGACGCGGCACGCTGTCGAAAGGCCCCGAATGACCACCCACATCGCCCGCGAGCGGTTGGAGCCGTCGCCGACGGTCGCCCCCGAGCTCCAGCTCGCCGAGGCGCCCGGCACCCACTCGCTCGCCGCCTGGTTCCTCGGCCCGATGGCCGAGAACCAGAAGGTCCTCGCCGACCTGATCAACGACGCCCTGGCGTCGCACTGCGCCGACCGCCAGAACTTCTACCAGGACGACCCGCCCTACGTCACCGACGAGATCAAGCAGTCGCCGGAGTACCAGAAGTCCGTCGCGACCATGCGCGGGGAACACGCCAAGCTCCTGGACCACCTGCGCGGCTCGGTGCCGTTCTTCAGTTACCGCTACCAGGCGCACATGAACTGGGACCAGACGATCCCGGCTCTCGCCGGCTACTTCGCTGCGACGCTCTACAACCCGAACAACGTTGCCCTGGAAGCCTCGCCGGTGACGACCCGTCTGGAGGAGGAGGTCGGGAAGGACCTGTGCCGGCTGCTCGGCTACCAGCCGATCGGCCTGCCGACGCCGTGGGGCCACATCACCTGTGACGGCACGGTCGCCAACCTCGAAGCCATGTGGTCCGCGCGCAACCTGACCTACTACCCGATCGCGGTGGCCGAGGCGATCCGGCGCAACTCACGTGCGCTCGGCAGTGCCCGGGACCTCACCGTGCGCCTGGCCAACGGCAAGGACACCCCCAGGCTGCTCGACCTCGACCCGTGGGAGTGCGTCAACCTGCCGGTGGACGAGGTGCTGGGCCTGCCGACCCGGATGGTCGAGGACTACCACGTCAAGAAGGAGGACCTCGGCCTGATCAACGCCCACACGGTGCAGAACCTCGGCTACGAGGAGTTCCGCCGGCGCTTCCTGGAGGGCAAGGTCGGCAACCCGGCCGTGCTGGTGACGGCCACGATGCACTACTCGTGGCCGAAGGCCGCGGCCCTGCTCGGCATCGGTCAGAGCGGCCTGATCCCGGTCGAGGTGGACCTGGACGCGCGGGCCACCGTGGAGAGCCTGCGCACCCGGCTGGAGGAGTGCGAACGCGGCCGGCGGCCCGTCATCCTCAACGTCGCCGTGCTGGGCAGCACCGAGCAGAGCTCGGTCGACCCGCTGGCGGAAATGCTGGCGCTGCGCGAGGAGTTCCACGTCCGCAACGTCTCCTACCCGATCCACGTGGACGCGGCGTGGGGCGGCTACTTCGCCGCGATCAAACGCCCCCGCACCCAGCAGGCCGACGGCCAGGTCACCTACACGCCCGACTTCGTCATGAGCGAGTACGTCAACCGGCAGTACGACGCCCTGCACCAGGCCGACTCGATCAGCATCGACCCGCACAAGGCCGGCTTCGTGCCCTACCCTGCGGGCGGACTGTGCTACCGCAACGGCGCGCAGAAGAACATGGTGGCCTTCACCGCGCCCTACCTCGACCTGGGCAACCCGGGCGTGGGCCTGTTCGGGGTCGAGGGATCCAAGCCGGGCGCCGCCGCGGCGGGCGTCTACCTGAGCCACCGCGTCATCACCACCGACCAGCACGGCTACGGCAAGATCCTCGGGCAGGCGCTGTTCAACAGCAAGCGCCTCTACGCGGCCTTCGTCACCCTCGGCCTCGACCACCCCGACCTGCTCGTCGCCCCGCTCCAGCGGCTGCCCGTCGAACGCGAGCACCCGGGCGACCAGAGCGCCCTCCGCGAGCAGCTCCAGTTCATCCTGGACCGCATCGTGTTCAGGACCAACGACGAGATCATGGCCGACCGGGAGGCCCGCGAGCTCCTCGCCGAACTCGGCTCGGACCAGGTCATCATCGCCTACGCGTTCAACGCCGTCCGCGACGGCCGTCCCAACCCGGACCTGGCCAAGGCCAACCTGATCAACCACCTGATCGCCGAGAAGCTGGCGATCGCCCCGGAGATCGCCGCCGCCAGGGACATGCCCGCGCCCTCACAGCGCCCCGACCTGATCGTCAGCGGATCCGCCCTCGAACCGGGCCTGTACGGCGGGGCGTACATGCGGCGGGTGGCGAACCGGCTCGGAGTCGACGCGGACCCGGGCGGGACCCCGATCAGTTACCTGGTCTCCTGCACGATGGACCCCTGGCTGACCGACACCGCGCGGGGCGACTTCATCCCCGTCCTGCGCGAGGCACTGGCCGAGGGAGCCCGAGCGGCGATCAGCGAGGTGTTCCCCGAGCCCGCCCGGTAACCTCCCGGCCCTTCCGGGCCCGCATTGCTGTACCTGCCCCTGCGCGGAATCCGGCGCGGGGGCAGTGCATGGCTGTCGGTCGCCGCGGCTGCTGCGGGCGCCGAGGCTGACGGCGAGTGCGGTGGCGGTGAGCAGCGCGGCGGTGGTGTTGCGGCGGCGGGCGGTGACGGACCTGGGGGTGGACCTCCTTGTGAGGTGGTGACGGCCCGCGCCGGTGGGCGGGACGCGCCGGACGTGGTGCCCGGCGTAGGGGGAAGAGGGGTCTCAGGTGACGGTGACGACGGTGCTGTGCCAGCCGGTGGCGCCCGCCGGGTAGGGGGCGGCGCGGTTCTCGGTCTGGACCGCGCCGGTCGCGTCGGTGGCACGGACATCGATCCGGTGGGTGCCGGGCGCCGCCCCGGTCCAGGTGTGGGACCACTGCCGCCACAGATCCGGTCCCACGTCGGCGGCGAGCAGCGCCTCCTGCCAGGGGCCGGTGTCGATGCGGACCTCGACGGCGGCGATGCCCCGGTGGGTCGCCCATGCGGTCCCGGCCACCGTGACGTCACCGGCCGGCACGCGGGCGAACGGCGCCGGCACCTCGATCCGTGAGGCGGTGCGCACGGTGCCGCTGCGGTCCCAGCCCCGGCGCACCCAGTACGGGTCGCAGGCGGCGAAGGTGGTGACGTCGAGATCGACGAGCCATTTGGTGGCCGAGGCGTAGCCGTAGAAGCCGGGGACGACGCTGCGGCAGGGGAAGCCGTGGGCAACTGGGAGGGCCTCGCCGTTCATCGCGACCGCCAGCAGCGCGCGCCGTCCGTCGAGGACCGATTCCAGCGGGGTGCCGATCGTCATCCCGTCCTCGGAGCGCCCGACGAGCTGGTCCGCTCCCGGGCGCACGCCGGCCCGGCGCAGCAGGGCCGGGAGGGAGGCGCCGAGCCAGCGGGTGGTGCCGACATAGGGGCCACCGACCTCGTTGGACACACAGGACAGGGTGTGGTCGAGCTCCTCCAGGGGTTCGTGGAGCAGGTCGTCGAAGGTGATGAGGAGCGGGTGGTCGACCAAGCCGTGAATGCGCAGGGTCCAGCGCCGTGGGTCGATACGGGGAAGGGTGAGAGCGGTGTCGACCCGGTAGAAGTCCGCGTTCGGGGTGACGAAGGGGGACAGGTCCGGCACCTTCGGGTGGACGGCGGCGGGCAGCGGGGGCAGCGGCTGAGTGGCCGGGGGGATGCGGACGGCGGCGCGGGCTGCGTCGATGTCGTAGCGGTGGTCCGACAGTTTCCGGCCGCCGACGCCGGCGAGCGCACCGCAGGCGATCGTCCCACCGGTGGCGACCAGGACCGCCCGTCGCTCGGTGCCACCCGCGCGGGTGCTGGGTCCTTCGTCTTCCGCGAGGTCCGTCGGTGCTTCTCCGGGCAGGGCTGGTTCCCCCACCGTCGTCCTGACGGAGCGCAGCATGCGCGACAGGGTGAGGACACTGGTCGCTCCTGCCAGGCCCGCGACCACGGCGGGCGCGGCGTCGGCGACACCGGCTGCGGGGCGGGACAGCGCGGCCCAGCTGCCGAGCAGGCCGAAGAGCGCGAAGACGCCCGCGCCGAGCACCGGGCGGCGGGCGGCCAGAAGTCCCGCGAACGCGGCGAGAAGGGCCGTCGTCAGGTAGATCCCGCCGAGCAGAGCCGGCTTGTCGTCGGTGCCGAACGTGCGGATGGCGTACTCCTTGAGCGGAGTCGGCGCCAGGTCGATGGCGGCGGAGCCGACGGCGACGACCGGCGCGGTGTCCGGGCCGGTGACGGCGGCGACCGGTTCGCCGGCGCCGAGCGCCGCGGTGGCCGCGGCCCATCCGGTCGCCGCGGCCACGCCGGTTCGCACGAGTCGTTCCAGGCGGGGCCGGGACGGTGGAGGGGACAGGATCGCGTCGTTGCTCACGTTACCCATTCGGCGCATGCACCGGTCCGGATGGGTGGGTGTTCGGTCCGTCCGGCTGGTCCGCCGTTCCGGATCGCGTCGGTCGTCGTCCTCGACCGCCGGAAGCCGTCCTGTCGACGCACCGTGGCAGCCGGGACCAATCCGGCAGCCCCCTTGCTCCGAACGACCCCTGTCCGTCAGTTCTGTTCACCTGGCCGGAGCTCGGCTCCGGTCGTGGCCATGGGAGGCCCGTGATGCCCGCCGTCCGCCCGCTGGGCTCTCCGCCCGCCCGCCGTACCGTAGGCGTGGCCGGATGAGCGCCGTCGTCCACCTGTCAGGCCCGGGGCGGCCGGCCCCGGACCTGAAGGAGCTCCTCGCCCGGGTCGCCCGTGGCGACCAGGACGCCTTCTCCCGGCTCTACGACGAGGTCGCCGCCCCGGTACTCGGCCTGGTCCGCCGGGTCCTGCGGGACCCGGCGCAGTCCGAGGAGGTCGCCCAGGAGGTGCTGCTGGAGGTCTGGCGCACCGCCGCCCGCTACCGGGCCGAGCGGGGCGAGGTGCTGCCCTGGGTGCTGACCATCGCCCACCGCCGTGCGGTGGACCGGGTCCGCTCCGCGCAGGCGGCGGCCGACCGCGACCAGCGCGCGGCTGCCGCCTCCCACACCCCGGTGTTCGATGAGGTCGCCGAACAGGTCGAGGGCAGGCTGGAGCGTGAACAGGTCCGGCGGTGCATGAGGATGCTGACCGAACTCCAGCGTGAGGCGTTGACACTGGCGTACTACCGCGGTTACACCTACCCCCAGGTCGCCGAGGTCCTCGCTGCACCGCTGGGCACGATCAAGACCCGCATGCGCGACGGACTGATCCGCCTGCGCGACTGCCTGGGGGTGGGAGCATGAGCGCCGCCGACCTGCACACCCTCACCGGTGCGTACGCCGCGCACGCCCTCGACCCCGACGAGAGCGCCGAGTTCGAACTCCACCTGGCCTCCTGCCCGGCCTGCTCCCAGGAGGTCGCGGAGTTCGCCGCGACGCTGGCCCGGCTCGGCGCGGCCGAGGCCGTCGCGCCTCCGCAGGCCCTCAAGGACCGGGTGATGACCGCGCTGCCGACGCTGCGCCAGGAGGCCCCGCGCAGCACGCCCGTTCCGGAACGCCGTACCGGCCGGTTCGCCAGGGGCTGGTTGAAGCTCACCCTGGCGGCTTGCCTGGCACTGGCGGCCGGCGCCGGCGGCGTGGCGGTGCGGCAGTCCCAGCAGGCGGGGCAGGCCCGGGCTCGTGCCGCCGCGCTCCAGCAGCAGCAGGACCGCTTCGCCGCCCTGCTCACCGCGCCCGACGCCCGGACCGCCACCGGGGCCGCCACCGGAAGGAGCGGCGTGGGCACGGTGGTGTGGTCGCACAGCCGCGGTCAGGCAGGTTTCCTGGCCTCCGGCATGCCGGCACCCGCCGCCGGCACCGCCTACGAGCTGTGGTTCAACGACTCCGGGACGATGCGTCCGGCCGGTCTGCTGCCGACGGGCGACGGTGTCCTGCTGCTGACCGGGCCCCTGGACGGCGCCGGTGGCATCGGCGTCACCGTCGAACCCGCGGGCGGCTCCGACCATCCCACCACCGCGCCGCTCATGCTGCTGTCGTTCACCTGAGCCGAACGGATCGTCGTCAGGTCGACGACGAGGTGACGACGAAGGATCTTGGGGTCCCGGCGCGGGCGCCGGTCAGTCGGCGTGCGCGACACACGCGACATCGCACCGGTCGGCCGAACTGGGTTCCGTCTACCGCAGAGGAACGTTCTCCTCCTGGAGCCGGTGCAGCAGCATTGCCCGGTGCAGCGCGGCGATCGGCTCAAGGAGGTCGGGGTGGCGCAGCAGGGGCGCCGCCTGGTGCTCGTGGTCGCCGGGCTGCAGGAGGCGGGTCACGGCACCGGTCGCGCCGGGGACCGTGGCGGCCTGGGCACGGGGGACGAGGGCGGGGTCGGCCAGCAGGCAGGCCGCCCAGCTGACGACGGTCTCGTCGACCCAGGTCCGCCAGGCGGCGTCCTCGGCGAGGCGCTCGTGTTCAGCGCCGGTGAGCCAGTCCAGTCGGGCACTGCCGCCCGGGCCCAGGAGGTGCAGCAGCTGCGCGTCGAGGTCGGTCGGGTAGCGCAGGACGGCGGCCAGAGTGACGGCTTGTCCCGCCTGCGCCTCGGCCAGGGCCCGGCTGAACGCGCCGGGTGCCGGCGGGAAGGCGGTCAGGAGCCAGCGGGTGCCGGCGGCTATGACGGGGGCGAGATCGGCGGACACGGTGTCCTCCTCGGAGCAAGCTCGCTCGCCCGGCCGGGTTCCGCGAGTTACGGCGCGAAGCCGCACTGCTCCGCTCGTGGCGGCCAGTGTAGGCGGGCTCGGCCCGGCGACGGCATGACGCCCGTCACGTCCGGCCCGGAGGGTGCGGAGGCCGCCTGCCGGACCCGCACCCCCGGGCCCACCGGGAACGGGTCAGGACTTGCCGCGGCCGGTGGCGAGGTCGCGTGCCCGGTCCACCAGGCCTGCGCCCGGCGCGAGCAGTTTGCTGGCCGTCGGGGTGCTCGGCGTGGACGGGTGGGGGCGGGTGGGTGCCATGGCCTTGGCCCGGCGGATCTTGTCCCCCAGGTCGTCCAGCTGCTCGGGCGTACACGCCTGGCGCAGCCTGGGGAAGAGGTTGTCCTCCTCGTCCCGGACGTGGGCGGAGACCTCGTCCATCAGCTGCCGCAGCAGCGAGGTCATCTCGGGGTCGTCGGCCCGGACCTTCTCCAGTCGCTTGAGGAGCTTCTCCACCCGGTTGTGGTCCTCGATCTCCTTGTCCGCGAGCCGCTGCCCGCCTTCGACGTGCTCGCGCACCGCCGGGTAGAGGTACTGCTCTTCGGCGACCGAGTGCCGCACCAGTTCGATGGTGACCTCGTCCACGAGGTCCCGCAGTTCCTGTCCCGAACCGGTCATCGCCTGGATGCGACCGAACATCCCCTCCACCTCCCGGTGGTCGGTCGTCAACTCGTCGATCACGTTTCCGCCGTGTCCCATGTCGTCTCCACGCGTCCGCGGGCGGGCCCTTCCCGCCCAGCTCCGAAGGGCTTCCCCGCCCGGCGTGGCCGCGCCCTGGCGCGGTGCGGGTCTCATCCGATCGGACGCGGGCACGAGGCGCGTCCGCGCAGACCGCAGCACCTGCGCACCCGCCCGAGTCACCTCGGTCGATCCATCGCGTCGTGAGCCGGAGGCCCAGGCATCAGCTCGGGCCACCGCCGCACGTCGGTTGGAAACGTCAAGCAGGAAGGCCCGGTTCACACGATCTGGGGAAGTGCGGAACGAGACCCATCCGGTCGGGCCGGGAGACCGAATGGCCCGCGTGACCGTTTCGGTCCCCTTCTCTCGTCCGGGATCCGCCCGGCGTCCGCCACAGGAGTATCACCTGATGAACATGACCCGTTCGGTGCGCACGTCCTTCGCCGCCGTCCTCGCCACCGGCGTGCTGGTCGCTTCGCTGACCGCATGCGGGAGCAGCGGAGGCGCGAAGGCGTCCGATGCCGCCAAGGGCACGGCCGGGGCCTCGGCGCCCGCCACGGACATGGCCGGCAGCTCCGCGACGGAATCCCCGGCAGCGGGGCAGACGACGGCCGGCCAGGCGTTCGGCACCGCCTGCGCGGCCGTACCCAAGGACGGCGCCGGCTCCTTCACCGGCATGGCCAAGGACCCGGTCGCCACCGCCGCCTCCAACAACCCCCTCCTGTCGACCCTGGTCGCCGCCGTCAAGCAGGCCGGCCTCGTCGACACCCTCAACTCCGCGCAGAACATCACCGTCTTCGCCCCCACCAACGACGCCTTCGACAAGATCCCCAAGGCCACCCTGGACGCGGTCCTCGCCGACAGGGACAAGCTCACCAAGATCCTCACCTACCACGTCGTCCCCCAGCGCCTGGACCCCGCCACCCTCACCGGCGCCCACACGACCCTGGCCACCGACAACCTCACCGTCACCGGCACCACCCCCGACTTCACCGTCAACAACACCGCAAAGGTCCTGTGCGGCAACGTCCGGACCGCCAACGCCACCGTCTACCTCGTCGACACCGTCCTGATGCCCGCCTCCTGACCTAGCGTCAGGTCATCGACCGCGGTCCCCGGCCGACATCCCCCCGGGGCCGGGGACCGCACCCCGCGCATCAACGGAAGGAACTCGACGGCGCCGTCGGTCGACCGGTGGGTCGACAGCGTGGGGCCGGAGGCCTGCACCTTCCAGCGGGCCGACCGGACCGGGCAGTCCGAGGCACGGTGGCGGGTGATCAGGACTGAGCCCCGGCAGATCCCGCAGCAGGCGGTGGAGTACGTCGCCGAGCTGGTGAAGGTGCAGGCCGCGGACGTTCCTTCCGACCTTCTGGGCGTGCGTGCTCGGCGGCGTCGTCCCGTGCCCGCTCCCGCCGATTACCAAGGACGCCGAATGAGACCAGCACAAGCACATGCACGAACCCGGCATCCGTCGGATGAATGCGCTGGCCGAGTATGAGCGGAACAGAGAACCGGCGGTGCTGTCAGAAGTTTTGACGCGGCGGACGCTGGCCCAGGACTCGCAGGTCAGAAGGTGCAGTTCTGGCGCCGGTATGGCTAATAGCAGCGCGAAGAAGGAAGGTGTGCCGCGTCCTACGGCTCTGGGGCAGGCGGTGCGGCACTGGGTGATGGCGAGCCGCCCTAGGTCGACGTCGGCGGGCAGCGCCGCCTGTTCGCCGGTGGGCGGGCGGCGGTGGCGGCCGGGCATCTCAGGCTCCGACCAGGGCGCGCAGGTCCTCGGAGGCGTCCCAGCCGTAGGTGGAGAACCCACGCCTGTCGCCGGAGAGGTAGGCGGTGAGGGCGGCGTGCGAGGTGGGGAACATGGGGGTGGGCAGCGCCGTGGCGTCCGCCCAGAGGACGGCGAGGTGCTTGTCCGGCTCGGTGTTCGCCAGCTCGCCCTGCCAGGACGTCGCGGCGAAGACGGAGAGCAGGAACGGGCCCTGGCCGTCCCAGCCGGCCTTGACCTGGATGGTGTGGACCAGCCGCAGCTCCTCGGCGGCAACGACCAGGCCCGCCTCCTCGCGCAGTTCGCGGGCGGCGGCCTCGTCGAGGCGTTCGCCCTCCTCCGCCTTGCCGCCGGGGACGGTCCAGGCGGGGACCGTGGACCAGGAGTCGTTGGCGTAGTGGACGCAGGCGACCTTGCCCGCCCTCTTGTCGTGGACGATGACGCAGACGGCCTGACGCAGGGACTGCATTGTGTGCTCCAACCGGTAGGGGGAGTAGGGGCGTTCACGCGACGGGGTTCGGGTCACGCAGCAGGTCGAGGACGGTGCGGGCGTAGCCGATGACCTCCTCGTCCCGGTGGTGATCCAGGGCCCAGCGCAGGGCGGCGGGGCAGTCGATTGCGGCCCACGCCCGGCACGCCGCCCGCTCCTGCGGGGTGAGGTCGCGGCCGTACCCGGCGGTGAACGCGCCACGCAGGTCAGGGCGGTGGGGCGTGAGCTGGAGGGTGACGCGCATCAGGTCGCGCCGGGCGGGGGCTTCGACGTGGCTGCGTTCGAAGTCGATCAGCCCGAGCGTCAGCCGGTCGCCGTCGCGGTGGACGATCCAGTTCCGGGGGCCGAAGTCGCCGTGGCAGTAGGCGATCGCGGTGGGCGGGGGTTCGGTGCGGGTGGCATCGGCCAGGACCTCGATGTCCTCGGCCGGAAGGCGGGCGTCCCGGGCGCGGGCCAGGGCCCGTGCGCGTTCCTGGGCCCAGGGCAGGCACTCGCCGACGGGGGCTCCGGTAGTCGGCTGCGCGTGGATGGCGGCCAGGAGCTGCCCGGCCTGCCGGTACACCTCCCGCTGCTCGGCGGCGGTGAGGGCGGTGCTGATGACCGGAGTGCCGGGCACGGCGGTGGTGACGACGAGTAGCGAGGAGGCGTCGGCGCCCAGCAGGGACGGCGCGCGGCCTTCGCCGAGGGCCGGCGCGAGCAGCCGGTAGGCGGCTGTTTCCCGTTCGTGCATGAGCGTGTTCTTGTGACGTTTGGCGAACAGGCGGCGCCCGCCTTCGTCGGCGACCTCCCAGACGCTCGGGTGCCCGGCGCGGTCGCGGGAGCGCACGTCGAGCAACTCGTAGCGACCTGTCGTCTCGCGCAGCAGCCGGTCGGCGTCCTGGGGCAGGCGGGGCGTGGTCATACGGGCCAGCCGACGGTGGACAGGGTGTTGCCGCGGGTGATCTCGCCGAGGGCGTGGGCGGTGTACGGCACGGTGTTTCTCGGGAGCTCGTCGAGCGGCCACCAGTGCAGCGCGTCGCACTTGTGCGGTTCGGCGTTGCGGATCCGGCCGTCGTAGCGGGTGGGCCGGAAGAACAGCTGGAGGCGGCTGCGGCCGTCGTCGGCGTCGAGGTGGTGCAGGGTGTGGACGAGCGCGAGGTCGTCCTCGGCGATGAGGATGCCGAGCTCCTCCTCGGCCTCGCGCGTCATCGAGCGGGTGACCGTCTCGCCGGGCTCCATGTGCCCGGCGGGCAAGTGCCACAGGCCGTTCGCGTAAGCGGTGTTGCGACGCCGGCCGAGGAGCACGGTGCCGTCGTCGAGCAGGACGAGGTGGACGCCGACGACCAGGGTCGGCGGCTCCGTCCCGGCCGGGCGGGACGGGAGCGCGGCCGGGCGGCGGGTGTCGTCGAGCGGATTCACGCGGTCCTCCCGGAGGGCAGGCCGGCCGCGTCGGCGAGCATCGGTAGGTAGTGCCGCAGGTAGGGCGGGACCTTGAGGTCGAGTACTTCGTCGACGGGGACCATGCGCACGGCCAGGCCCTCGTCACCGAGCCGCAGGTCGCTCTCGGCTCCGTCCCAGACGGCGTGCAGAACGCGGGTGAGCGGCAGACCGAGGTCATCGTGCGGGTCGGGGAGGAGCCGCAGCCCGGTGATCTCGATACCGGCCTCCTCGCGGACCTCGCGCACTGCGGTCTCCTCGGCGCTCTCGTCGGCCTCGCGCCAGCCGCCGATCGGCGTCCAGTAGCCGGGCCAGGGCATGTCTGGCCGGTCTTCTCGCTGGTGCATCAGCAGCCGGCCCGCGGGGTCGGTGACGAAGACGAGGACGCCCTCGAAGTCGTCGTCGGCCGGGGTGGGGCGCTCCAGGTAGAGGGGGACGCCGGAGCGGTGGGCGCGCAGCACCTGCCGGAGCCGCCGGTAGCGGGCGGGTTCCATGAGCTGTCGCCAGTCGTGGGCGGTCTCGAACCGCCACTCGGTGTGCTCGGAGGGGTCAAGCCGAATGCGGGCCTGCTGGTCGGGCGTGAGGACGCCGCCGTCGAAGACGTAGCCGCAGACCGGCACGGGGTACTCGGTGCCGGCCTGCTCGTGGATGACGGCGACCAGGCGCCGCCGGGCGATGACGTCGGGGTTCTCGGCGGCGAGGTCGAGACCCAGCTCCTCGTGGGCCTCGCGCAGGGCGGTGGTGAAGGGCGCTTCGCCGTGCTCGATGTTGCCGCCGGGGAAGTTCCACACGGCCGGGTTGATGGTCGAGCGCATCCCGAGGACGCGGCCCTGCGGGTCGGTAACGAGGAAGCAGCCGTAGGAGCTGGGTCGGGCGATGGTGGTGAGGTAGCCGCCGACGGGCCGCCAGCCCGGGATGCTCAGGCGTCGGGTGAGCCATTCGATCACCGTGCGCTGCCCGTCGCTGGTCGGCGGCAGGGCGTCCGGGTGCGCCCACTGGTGGCCGTCGTGGTCTCGGGAGAGGGCGACTGCGGTGCCGTCCGGCAGGGCGGTGGTGAAGACGAACTGGCGCACGCGCCGCCCGCGCTGGTCGGTGAAGTCGAGATGCCGCGCGTACTCCAGCGGCAGGCCGGTGAGCCCGGTCTCTTCGGCCAGCTTGCGGTCCGCGCAGGCGGGCACCACCTCGCCGACCTCCCGGCCGCCGCCGGGGTACTCCCACAGGCCCGCCGGGACGTCGTGCGGGGACCTGCGGATCATCAGGACCCGTCCCGAGGCGTCCCGGACCACCACGCCGACGCCGATCCGTTCGATGCCCTCGCGTGCGGCGAGGTCCGTGAGTACGTCGAAGTCGATCACTGAACAGGCTCCCCGGAGTTGCGGGCGGGCACGGTCGGCCGGACGAGGGAGGTGATCCCGGCCGGCGCGCCGGTGGGGTTGTCCACGAAGACCTCCAGACGTGGCTGGTGTTCGAGCGCGCGAAGCCGGCCCTCGGTGAAGGTCGCTACAAGTGTGCCCTCGTGCACCGGAGTTGGACGGGTTCGTGCGAGCGGAGGTGACTGATAATGGTGCTGTTCGAACGCGGCGCTCAAGCGGATTCCCTCCGGGCGAGCCTGGGTCGAACGGGGACTTTTCGAGCACCCCGCGCGCGTGCTCCGGCGCCTCCTCCAGCCGGCTGCGCACGGCGTCCGGCAGGTCGGCGGAGCCCGGTGCGCAGGCGGCGAGAGCCCGTTCGAGTACCGCGCCCTGGACCGGGTCAAGACGGCGTCGGACGCCCTCGTGGGCGAGGAGGTCGCGCAGCGCGTAGCCGTCGCCGGATTCACCCGTTCGGCTGGTCAGGTGGGCAAGGAGGTTTCAGGCGGCGGGCGTGTCGGGGTCGGCGGCGTCGAGGGCGGTCAGCGCGAGGCGGGTGGTGAAGACGGCCAGGCTCTCCGGTGGTGGCGCGGGCGAGGACGGCGACCTGGCGGCCGTCGAGGGTGCACCGGCCGATGCCGCGGTGTTCCTCGATGTGGCGCAGGGCCTCGCTCCAGCGGCCGGCGGCGGTGAGGGCGCGAGTGCCGTCGGCGAGCACGGTGCCGTCGGGGCCGTGGCCGATCACGCCGCAGGGCCTGCGGCAGGCCGCGGCGCGGTTGCGCGCGGAGGCAGCCGGTGGAGCCGCCCGTGGCTGGGGCGGCTCCGCCTGGTGTGTCGGGCTCAGGTGAGCAGTTCGACGCAGTCGTAGGCGAAACCGGGGCTGAGGAATTGCGAGCCGCTGCTGCCGGAGACGACGGTGATGGTGAGCGTGTTGGTGCCAGGCCGGAGGGCGGAGGCGGGGACGGTGAAGGCGTAGGTGTGGTTGTTGCCGCGGTAGGAGCCGACCGTGAGCGAGCGGGTGCTCGGTTCGGGGTGGGGTTGGAGGACGGGTGAGGTCCAGTCGTTGAGCCGGATCCGGGGGCGGGCGTTGAGGTAGGCGGTGGTGATGCCGATGTTGAGGGTGCGCGGTCGGGCGGCTTGCTCTGCCGTCAGGTCGAAGGTGACTTTCCGGCCGTCGTTGACGTCCCGCCACTGGTAGGCGGGGAAGTCGGCGTCCGTGGATCGGCCCACGGTGAAGTCGCCGGTCCACGGCTCGGCGCGCACGTCCGAGGGGTGTGCGTGGGTGACCAGGTCGGCGTTGCGGAAGCCCGCCGGGGTGCCGTCCCAGCGGCCGATGCGCCAGATCGCCGGAGCCTGGCCCGGGTCGTCGGCGGGGGTGAGGCCGATGGTGTGCAGGGCGGTGGTGCTGCCGGGCTCGACGGTCACGGAGCCGGTGCGGACGGCGAGTTCGCCCTGGTAGACCGTCCAGGTGTAGTCGCCGGGCAGCATCCGGCGGGCGATGTACGCGCCGCGGCCCGGTTCGGCGGTCGCCCAGTACTGTGCGTCGTCGTTGGCGAACCCGACGGTGTAGGCGAGGGCCGGGTTGCGACCCGAGATGCCCACCCCGGCCACGGCTCCGCGGTTGCTGTCGCCGACCCAGCCGTCCAGGCCGAGCCCGTCCACCCAGGAGGTGTCGATGCGGTCGTGCCACAGCTCCGATGAGGGTGCGCCGCCGTCGGTGAAGGCGAGCACGTACGGCCCCTGGAGGCCGAAGCGCATCGGCTCGGTCTGGTTCTCGCCGTAGTAGAGGATCTCGTACAGGCCTGCGCCGTTGTCGTACGAGTGGCGCATCAGGGAGCGGTAGAACGGTCCGCCGGACGCTTTCTCGTGGTTGCTTCGCACCATCCACAGGCCGACGCCGGGCTTGCTCCAGCCCACGTACCGGTAGTCGATGACCCGTTGGTTGGAGTAGTGCTTGGACCGGGTGGTGCCGTCGGGTCGGCGGCGCACGTCCTGGGCCTCGATGAGGACGTCCTGGGTGGCGTCCCAGGAGTCGGGGTTGTCATTGGGGAAGAGGCCGGGGCGGACGCGCACGATGTAGCGGGTGACGGTGATCGAGTCGTCCGCCTTGTCGGTCCACAGGTAGACGTTGTTCTCGCCCTGGCGTGCGGCGTAGTAGTGGCGCAGGGTGCCGTGGACCACGCTGATCAGGATGGTCCGGCCGTGCCGGGCGATGCTCACCGTGGACGGGCCGAGGCCGGATTCGACCTGGGAGTTCTGCCCGTTGTAGCCCTGGTACTCGACGCCCCGGTAGACCAGGGAGGTCAGGTCGCCGGTGCTCCTGCTGACCCGGAAGACCAGGTCGGCGCCGGTGTCCACGGTGTACTCGCGGCCGTCGTAGGTGTAGCCGAACGTGCCGCTCGCCGTGGTGGCGGCCTGTGCGCCGGACAGGCCGGCGCCGACCGCCGCCCCGCCCAGGGCGATGCTCGCCGCTCCGGCCCGGGACAGGAAGCGGCGGCGGCTTGGACGATGCTTGCTCATGCTGCGATGTTTCCTTTTCGGTCGACGGCTGTCACAGGTTCGGGTAGGTGGGGAAGGTGGCCAGGTCGGCACCGCGCCGCTGCCAGTGGGCAGAGCGGTGACGGTGACGCGGCTGCCGCTGGGGGAGAGGCCGCTGTTCCAGGTCCGGAGGCACCACCGAGGACCGCGACACCGCCGCGCGTGAAACGCCCGGTTCGCCTGCTCACGTCCGACAGTTCCTTTTCGACGGGACCGGCGGGCGGCCCGACCCAGGGCAGGGCAACCCGGAACGCGGCGCCGCGCTCTGCCTGTTGGTGGCCGCCCGGCGGTGAAAGGTTGCCCGCGTCGGAAGAATTTTCCCGAGCCGGGGTCCAATGAACCGTGTAACTCGGGTGGGTTGCGTTAGCGGTGGCCGACGGAGAGTCGGCCGCCGAAGGCCCGTCGGGCGCCGGCGCGGTCTCCGGCTCGCCCATCCCGTGGGGGCTGACCCCCACCACCCCGTCCCTCGGTTTCCTGACAGGCAGCTCACCAGGGGACCGGGCCGTGCTCGTCGAAGAAGCCGCCGGTCGGCCCGTCATCGGGCAGCGTGGCGAGCCGGACGACCACGGCCGCGCCGTCGGCCGCGGTGCGGGTGAGGCCGGGGAACGCGGTGGTGAAGTCGGTCGCACACGGCCCCGGATCGGCGGCGTTGACCAGGATGTTGCGGCTGCGCAGTTCCTTGGCGTACTGCACGGTCAGCGAGTTGAGTGCGGTCTTGGACGGGATGTAAGCGACCAACGGGGGCCGGGTTGTGAAGTAGTCCTCGGGATCGGTCATCCGGGCGATGGAGCCCAGTCCACTGCTGACATTGACGATCCGGGCGGCGTGGGAGCGGGCGAGCAGCGGCAGCATCGCGGTGGTCACGCTGATCACGCCGAACACGTTGGTCTCGAACACCTCGCGTACAGCGGCCAGTTCGACACTGCCAGGGCTCTGGGCGGCGAGGTCGCCAGAGATGCCGGCGTTGTTGACCAGGATGTCCAGCCGGCCAAAGCGCTCCTCGATCCAGCGGGCGGCGGACAGGACGCTGGCGCGGTCGGTGACGTCCAGGGTGACCGGGTACACCCGCGGGCCCAGGTCGGCTGCGGCTGCCGCACCGCGGTCCGGGTCGCGCGAGGCCAGCAGGACGTTCGTGCCGAGCGAGGCGAGCCGGGCTGCGACCTCGCGCCCGATGCCCTTGTTGGCACCGGTGACCAGGGCAGTTGTGGTTTCTGTCATGCGTTCAGCCCACCACGGGGGCGGCCGGGAGTTCCAACACCGATCAGGTAAGCAGCGATACCGTGCGGGTATGGAAAGACTGGAGGTCCGCGAGCTCGTCTACTTCACCGCTGTCGCCGAGGAACTGCACTTCGGTCGGGCGGCCGCCCGACTGGGGATGACCCAACCGCCGCTCTCCCGCGCCATTCAGCAGCTCGAACGACGGCTGGGCGTGGCCTTGTTGGAACGTGGCAGTCGCCGGGTCGCACTGACCGAGGCGGGGGCCGTCCTGCTCCGCGAGAGCCGTACGGTGCTCGACGCCGCGTCGGCCGCGGCGCGCCGCACCCGTCGGGCCGGCCGCGCCGAACCGCGTCTGGTCCTGGTCATCAAGCCGGGCGGCGACGGTGGCCTGCTGCCCGCGATCCTCGACGCCTATCAGACTGAGCCGGGTGCGCTGCCGGTCGAGCTGGTGTGCAGCTTCGGCGAGCGTGAGATCCTCCTGCGGGAGGGCCGTGCCGACGCCGCCCTGCTGCACCGCCCCCACCACGACCTCACCGGCCTGGACACCCAGGACCTCCTGACCGAGCCTCAAGTTCTCGTGGTGCCGAGTTCGCATCGCCTCGCGGGCCGCACCCGGGTCTGCCTGGACGACCTCGCCGGGGAGCCCCTGCCGCGCTGGCCGGGCGCATCTGAGGGTGGCTCACACGGACCCGAGGTCCACGACCTTGGGCAGCTTCTCCACCTCATCGCCTTGCGCCGCATGGTCGCCGTCCTCCCCTCCTCCATCCGCGACCAGCTCCGCGACGACCTGGTCGCTGTCCCAGTCGATGATGCCGAGCCCACCACGCTCCTCCTCGCCTGGCCCGAGCACGCCACCTCCCCAGCCCTGGCCGCCTTCGTCCGCACGGCCGCCGCAGTGGCGGGCAAGGCGACGGGCCACGGCGGGTAGAGCGGAGAGACACGCGGGGTGGGAGGCGAGGGCGGCCAGTTCCTCGGGGGTGCCGAGGGACGGGGCGTCCAGCGCGGCCGGGCGGACGGGACGCCGTGGGCGGCCTGGCCGCTCGTCCTGCTCGGGGCGGGCCTGGTGACGGCGCTGGTCGGGCTCAGGCTCCGGCCGGGTCTGGACCGGTGGGCCGACGCGCTGGCCGCTGGCGGGCTGACGGTGTTGGCACTGGTCGGGGTCGTGCTCACGGGCGGCACGGTGGAGCGGTTCCAGCTCCGGGGGCGGACGACGGAACCGGTAACGACGAGCTCAGCGGTTGCCGGGTGACCGGCCATCGCTGGGAGGAGCTCGCGGAGCTTCAGCTCGATCTGCAGGTCGACTAGATCGGCCGTCGCCATACTCGGACGCTGTCGGCATGCACGGGAGTCCATGAAGATCAGCGCAGCTCAAAGCGACTGGTGACGGCATCCAGGGCGCCCGGCCCTCCCGGTCGGACGCCCTGCTCCTCGCGGTCGGACGACTGGGACTCACCGGCGGGACAGTCGTCCTGCACGTGTCCTGGCCGATGGCGGACGTCCCCGGGCGGTGCCCCGCCCGGGGACGTCGACCCGTGCACCGGATCAGACCTTGTTGAACTCCTCCGGGATCAGGAAGCCCCAGAGCTCCGCGATCGCGGTCACCTTGCCGGAGCCATCCACCGTGATCTCGTAGACGTCGCCCGCGTCGCAGACCGGCTTGTCCTGGCCGCCCGCGAGGCACTTGGTCATGTGGTCGATCATCCGGTCGAGCGGGACCTTGGGCCCGGCACCGTTGTCGGCCAGCGCCGTCGTCACGTCGGGCGCGATGGTGTAGGTCTTCTCGGCGCCCTTCTCCCACCAGCCCTGGTCGGGCATCGTGCAGGTGTACTCCGCATCGACGGCGAACAGCTCGGTCTTGGTCGCGGCCTTCTTCACGATGACGACCTTGTGTCCGGCCGGCACCTTCGGCGCCTTGGAGCTGTCCTTGCAGTCGGCCGCCAGGTAGCCGGTGCCGCCGGGGCTCGCCTTGCCCGACGGCCGGGCCTTCGAGGTGGGCTTGGCAGCTGCAGTACCGCCGGCTCCGGTGGGCGCGGAGCTCGGTGCGGAGCCGGCTTTCGTCGCCGTACCGCCGGCGGAGTCGTTGCCGCTCTCCGGGCCGCACGCCGTCAAGGCCAGAGTGACCGACGCGGCGACTACGGCGGTCCGGAGAATTCGACGAGATGACATGTGAACTGATCCCCCATGATGTGCATCGATCGCCCTTCGATCGACAATCGCACAGACTACCGGCCGTCACCGACGCCACGTGCACGTCGTGGCACCTGGTCAGCACCGGTGGTGGCACCGCCTAGACCCGACCGTGCGGTCGGCACCCGCCGGTCGCGGGAGGAAAACATCAGGGGCCCACCGATGGGCACCCGGCAGCGCATCGACCTGCCGGACGGGGGAGCCCATGGCTCCGGCCTCCGTTGATCATCATGTCCATCGGCAGCCGGTAGTAGGGTCTTCAGCGCCTCCCCGGCAGCGTCCGTCGGCTCGCACGTCCAACACGCGATCGGCCACGAACTGGGCCTCATGCAGCGGTCGCTCCCGGCGATGTCCTCATGCCGGCTCGGAGGCGAAGCCCAGGAGGGCGGTGGCCAGGCGGTCGGGGGCCTCGCCGGACGGCAGCAGGTCGCGGGTCGGCCCCGTGCGGGCGATCCGGCCGCCCGACAGGACCACCAGCCGGTCCGAGGCAGCCGCTGCGATGTCGGCGTCGTGCGTGATCAGCACGACCGCCAGGCCGAAGCCGTCCCGCAGGCTGCCCAGCAATTCCACGATGCCGGCGGCGGTGTCGGAGTCGAGCGAGGCGGTCACCTCGTCGCAGATCAGTACGGCGGGCCTGGCGGCGAGCGCCCGGGCCAGTGCGACCCGCTGCCGCTGTCCGCCGGACAGTTCGCCCGGTAGTCGGTCGGCCACGTCGGTGGGCAGGGCGACCGCGTCGAGCAGCCTGTCGATCTCCGCGTTCCGTTCGGACCGGTCCCGCAGGCCGCGCAGTCGCAGCAGTGGGCGGGCGAGCGCGGTCCGGACGTCGTGGCGCGGGTGGAGGGCCTCGGCCGGGTTCTGCGCCACCAGTTGCACCGCCGCGCGCTGCGAAGTGGTCCGTCGGCGGATGTCGACGGGCAGTTCGGCCCCGCGTAGCGCCAGGGTGCCGGAGGAGGGCCGGTGGAGTCCGGCGAGGCAGCGTGCGAGGGTGCTCTTGCCGACTCCCGAGACGCCGAGCACCGCCAGGCATTCGCCGGCTCCCACCGAGACGTCGAGGCCGTGCAGGACCTGGGTGGTTCCGTAGCCGGCGACCAGCCCGGTGGCACTGAACGCCGGCTCGGTCGGCGTCCGGGCGGTGGGGAGTGCGGCCGGTGTCCGGCGCGGTGCGCGCGGCGCGGCGATCCGGCCCGCCTCGACCGCAACGGTCCGGTCGGCGAGCGCGGCGACGGCATCGCGGTCATGGCTGATCCAGAGCAGTGCGACGCCGCGCTCCTTCAGCCGCCGGAGTTCGGTCAGCACCTCCGCCCGCGCCAGCAGATCGAGCGCGGTGGTCGGTTCGTCCAGCACCAGGAGCCGGGGTTCGCGGGAGAGGGCGGCGGCGAGTACCACGCGCTGCTGTTGGCCGCCGGAGAGCTGGTGCGGGTAGCGGCCGGCGAGTTCGCCCGGCAGGCCGACGCGGTCGAGCAGGGTGGTGACCAGGGCGGTCCGTTCCGTCCGTGGCAGGCGGCGTGCGCGGGCGGCGGTGAGCAGGATCGAGGACACGCGGGCGTACGGGTTGAGTGCGAGACCGGGGTCCTGGCCGACGTAGCCGACCGTCGTGCCGCGAAGTCCGTTCGGCGGCACCGGAAGGACCGGCGTCCCGTTGACAAGGGCCTGGCCCCCGGTGTGCCGGACGCCCTCGCGCAGGTGCCCGAGGACCGCCAGCCCGAGGGTGGTCTTGCCGGAGCCGGACGGGCCGACGATGCCGACCGTCTCGCCCTCGGCCACGGTGAGGTCGACGCCGTCGAGCACGGGGACGCTCCCCGCGTGCAGGCGCAGCTCCGTCAGTTCCACCAACTTCAGTGGAGCGTAGGTGAGTTCGGTCATGAGAGCACCCCTTTGAGGCGGCGGGCCGCCGCGTCGGAGCCCAGGTTGGCGCCGACCGCGATCACCGCCACGCACGCCATCGGCGCGATGAGCGCCCACGGCTGCAGTTCCGCGCCCGGAAGTGCTTCCACGACGAGCAGGCCCCAATCCGAATCCGAGGTGGACAGTCCGAGGAACCCCGCGGCGGCGACCAGGTAGACCGCGGAGACGAAGCGCATGCCGAAGTCGGCGACCACCGGCCCGGCGATCAGCGGCAGCAGCTCCCGGCCGAGGATCCAGGCCCATCCCTCACCGCGCGCCGTCGCAGCTTCGACGTGCGCACGCCCGGCGACCTGGGCCGCCGCAGCCGCGACCACCCGGGCCGACAGCGGCACGCTGGTCACCGCGATGGAGAGGACGAGACCGGCCCGGTTCGGCAGCACCGTGAGGATCAGCAGCACCACCAGGATCGACGGCACGGCGGCGACCGCGTCCAGCGGCCGCATGATCAGAGGTGCGAGCCACCGCCTGCCGGTGGTGGCCAGTGCGGCGCCCAACCCGGCGAGTACGCCCGCAGCGGAGCCGGCGGCCGCCGCGGCGAGGCTGGTCAGTAGGAGGGGCCGGCCGCCGTACAGCAGCCGTGACAGCACGTCGCGCCCCAGGTGGTCCGTGCCGAGCAGGCCCACCTCGCCGGGCAGCGCGTACGGCACGCCGACGGTCTCCGTCGCCCGGTGCGGCGCCAGTTGCGGGCCGAGGAGGACGGCGCAGAGGAACAGGCCGAGCAGGATCAGGCCGAGGCGGCCGACGACCCGACGGACGGTCACCCCACGGCCGGTCACCGTGTGCACGGTCGCGGTCCGGGCGTTCGCGGTGTGGGCGGTCACGACGCCACCGCCGTGCGCAGCCGAGGCGTGGCCAGCCGGACCGCGAGGTCCGCCAGTGCCAACGCGACCAGCATCGCGCCCCCGAGGATCAGCGCCAGTGCCTGAACCACGGGCAGGTCAGCGGTCTGGACGGACGTCACCAGGAGCTCCCCGACGCCGGGGTAGCCGTACACCTTCTCCACCAGGACGGCGCCGCCGATCAGCCCGACGCCGGTGACCAGCCAGGCCTGCACGGCGATCGGCACCACCGCGGGCAGCACCGCGACCCGCAGCACCGTCATGTCCGGAACCCCGGACAGCCGCAGGAACTCGACGTGCGGGGACCGCAGGGCGGCGGTCGCGGCTCCCCTGATCACCCGCAGCGAGTAGGCGAAGCCGACGAGGAACAGGCTCAGCACCGGCAGCACCAGCGCCCTCGGGTACTCGAGCGGGCCGGAGCCCGCCGGGATGAGCGAGACGGCGGGCAGCAGGCGCCAGCCGACCGCGAACAGCACCACGAGGACGCCGGCCACGACGAACTCGGGCACCGACACCAGCAGCAGGGAGGCCGTGGTGATCACGCGGTCGGTCGCCCGTCCGTGGTGCACCGCCGCGAGCAGGCCCAGGCCGAGCGAGACCGGTACGAGCAGGAGCATCGCCAGCCCCGCCAGCAGCGCGGAGTTGCCGACCCGGTCGCCGAGCATCGCCCCCACCGGCCGGCCCGAGGCGGAGGAGCCGAGGTCGCCGCGCAGCAGGCCGGCGGCCCAGTCGGCATAGCGCTGCAGCACCGGCTGGTCCAGCCCCAGGTGGGTACGGACCTCGGCGATCCGCTCGGGGGTCGCGGTGGTGCCGAGGCGGGCGGCGACGGGATCGCCGGGCAGCAGGTCAACCCCGACGAACACCACGAGCGAGAGCAGGACGAGCACCAGGGCGCTGGTGGCGAGCCTGCCGGCGAGGTAGCGCAGCAGGGGAGCGGCGGAGGGTGTCACGCCAGGCCCGCCTTGCCGAGGTACGGGTACTTGGCGTCGGTCCTGGTCTCGATGCCGGCGACGTTCTTCCGCGCCACCGACAGGGTGTCGGCCAGGCCCCAGACCACGGTGTTGCCGCGGTCGAACATGGCGTCCTGCACCTCGCCCCAGGAACTGCGGCGCCGCGTCTCGTCGGTGTCGCCGATCGCGGCCGACACCGCCTTGGTGATCGCGTCGTCCGGCATGGCCAGGGACGGGTACGCGGCCATTCGCCCGTAGATCACCGGCAGGGGCAGCGCGCCGATGGAGAACACGATCCCGTGGGCCTCGGAGAGGGCCTTGACGTCGAAGAAGGTCGGGACGGAGACGATCTCCGGCTTGACGTTCAGTCCGATCTCGCGCATCTGCTCGGCGAAGAGCTGGGTGGAGGCGTTGTAGCCGATCTCCCACTCGGCCGACCGGATCCTGATCTCGGCGCCGCCGGCGCCGGACTCCTTGACGAGCCGCCGCGCCTCGTCGACGTTCCTGGCGAGGGGCTCGCGCTGGGCGAAGTACTCGCTGCCGGCGCCGAACAGGTCGTTGCCCGGGCTGCCGTTGCCGAGCAGGACGGTGTCGACCAGGGCCTTCCGGTCGATGCCCAGCCGGATCGCCCGGCGGGCCCGGGGGTCGTCGAAGGGCGGGCGGGTGGCGTTGAGCACGAAGCCGAAGCCGGTCCGGTGGCGCGCGTCGGTGCGGCGGATCTCCAGGGTGGAGCTGTCGGTGCCGGTGCGGGCGGCGGTGTACGGGATGTCGGCGGCGAAGTCGGCCTGCCCGGTGAGGACCGCGTTCACCTTGGCCTGCGGGTCGGCGAGGCTGGACAGGACGACGGAGTCGGCGAGGGGCGCGCCGTCCCAGTAGCGGTCGAAGCGCGCCAGGCGTGCCTCCCGCCCGGCCTCGAAGGCCTCGACCTGGTACGGGCCGGTGCCTATCGCGCTGGTGGGCGCGAAGTCGGCCGCGCCGTTCTTGATGATCTTGGCGGGGAACGCGGCGAGCATCACGGCGGGATCGCCGACGGGGCGCCGGGTCGGTACGCGCAGGGTGTGGTCGTCGGTCACGCTGACGCCCTGGGCGTCCAGGTAGGAGGAGAGCTCGCTCGGGTACGGTCTGGCGGGGTCGCTCATGTAGCGCAGGCTGTAGGCGACGTCGGCTGCGGTGAACGGCGAGCCGTCGTGCCAGAGCACGCCGTCGCGCAGCCGCAGGACGAAGGACCGTGCGTCGGGGGCCGGCTCGGCGGAGAGCGCGAGCAGCGGCGCGGGCTTGCCGTCGTGGAGCGTGAACAGCGACTCGTAGATCACGTCGTTGCGCACGTAGTCGCTCGGCGAGCCGCCGGCGAACGGGTCCAGCGACTCGGCCGCGCCTCCACCGGTGAGCACGGCGCGGAACGTTCCGCCGCGTCGCGGGGTCGAGGACGCCGTCTGTTCGACGACCTGCCCGGTGGACCCGCCTCCGCAGGCGCTGATCAGTGCTCCGGCGCCGGCGAGTCCGAGCGCCCAGCCGGCCGAGCGAAGCAGGTCACGACGGGTTGGCGACATGAGGGCCTCCGAGGAAGTGGGCAGGCTTATTGGTAATGAGTTTCATATCGGATAAGCTGCGCGAAGTCGAGCCGGGTTGGGCAAACGTAAGGCAAGCCTTGCTTGATCGCTTGACGATTGGTCAAGACTCCTGTGGCCCAACGACGATGAGACATGCTAGGAATGACACGGCTTCGTCGCTAGGTCCGAGAGTCTGGCTTGTACAACGTACAACCGTTTCTCGATGGGGGAGCACGACATGGGCCGTACGCGAGGACACTCGCCTGTTGAGCATCGAGCGCGGACATGAGCGCGGACATGAAGCCGACGCCGTGGCTGCGCTGCCACCGGCCCCGGGTGGCCCCGGAGGTCCGGCTGGTGTGCTTCCCGCACGCCGGAGGTGCGGCGAGCTTCTTCACCTCCTGGGCCCGCGCGATGCCAGACACCGTCGAGGTGTGGGTCGTGCAGTACCCGGGGCGCGCGGACCGGATCGACGAGCCGCTCATCGAGGACATGGCGACGCTGGCCGGGGCGATCGCCCCGGAGATCGCCGCCCTGACCGGCATTCCGGTGGCACTCTTCGGTCACAGCATGGGAGCGGCCGTCGCCTACGAGGTGGCCCGGCTGCTCCAGCGGCGCCCGGCGACGGCGCCGGTCCACCTGTTCGCCTCCGGCCGGCACGCGCCGGGCGAGGTGCTCGACGAGTCGGTGCGCCTGCTCGACGACGAGGCGCTGGTGCGCGAACTGGTCCGGCTCGGCGCCACCGACGGCGAACTGCTGCGGGACGCCGAGATCCGGTCGGTGTTCCTGCCGGCCATCCGCGCCGACTACACGCTCGCCGAGACCTACCGCCACCTGCCAGGCCCCGTCCTGGGCTGCCCGATCACGGCGGTCCTCGGCACCGGCGACCCGGAGGTCACCGCCGCGCAGGCCCGGCGGTGGCGTGAGCACACCAGTGCGGCGTTCGCGCTGCACGAACTGCCCGGTGAGCACTTCTACCTGGTCGAGCAGGCCGAGGCGGTGCACCGGCTGATCGAGCGTGGCCTGACCGCCGGTTCCGGCTCTCCGGTCGGCGCGTCCCATCGCTGACCAGCCGTCGCGATCCGTCGGCAAGTCCCTTGTGGCACAAGGGCATCAGACCAAATACGGTACAGGAAGGTACCCGTGATCCCACAGGAGCAGATGGCGGCCGAGCTGATACGGGCCGTCGCCGAGGTGCTCGACGTGCCCGCTGACGAGATCGGTGAACAGGACAACCTGATCCGCCTCGGGCTGGACTCGCTGACCATGATGCGCCTCGCCGGCCGATGTCAGAGGTCAGGTCTGGACATCGGTTTCGCCGAACTGGCCGAGCAGCCGACCCTCGCGTCCTGGCGCACGCTGCTCGCCGGGCACTACGGCGCTCCGGCCGTACCGGTTCCGGACACCGCCGGGGCGGCCGAAGTCCTCGACGAGGGAGAGCCGTTCGACCTGGCGCTGATGCAGCACGCGTACTGGGTCGGCCGGGCTCAGGGGCAGCGCCTGGGCGGCGTCGCCGCCCACTTCTACAACGAGTTCGACGGGACGGACGTCGACCCCGCCCGCCTGGAGTCCGCCGTACGGGCCGTGCTCGCGCGGCACGCGATGCTGCGCGCCCGGGTGCACGACGACGGCACCCAGAGCATCCTGCCGCAGAGCCCCTGGCCGGGTCTGCGGGTGCACGACCTGCGGGCCATGTCCGCCGAGAATGCCGAGGCCCGACTGGCCTCGCTGCGGGCCGAGTTGTCCCACCGGAACATGGACATCGGAGCGGGCGAGATGCTCGACGTCCAGCTCTCCCTCCTGCCGCAGCACCTCAGGAGCGGCGGCACCCGGATGCACGTCAACCTCGACATGGTCGCCGCCGACGCGCTGAGCCTGCGCGTCCTGCTCGCCGACCTCGCCGCCCACTACCGCGACCCCGCACAGTCGCTGCCGCCCCTCGCCTACGGCTACCCGCGCTACCTGAGGGACCGGGAGGCGGCCCGGAGCACGCCGGCCAGGGCCGAGGCGCTGCGGGCGGACCGCGCGCACTGGGCGGGCCGGCTCGCCGACCTGCCGCCGGCCCCCCAACTGCCGGTCGCCGGACACGACCGGGAGGTCGCCGCCACCACCGTGGTGCGCAGGCACCGCCTGCTGGACGCCGAAGCCGTACGGAGCTTCACCGAGCTGTCCCGGCAGCACGGGCTGACCCCGGCGATGGCGCTCGCCGCCGTGTTCGCCGAGACCCTGACCGCCTGGAGCTCCGAGCCGCGCTTCCTGCTGAACCTCCCGCTGTTCGACCGCGAGCCCCTGCACCCTGACGTGGACTCACTGGTCGGCGACTTCACCTCGTCCGTCCTGCTGGCCTGGGACGGCGCCGCCCCCGGCACCTTCGCCGAGCGCGCGGCCCGGTTGCAGCGCCGGTTCCACGAGGACGCCAAGCACTCCGGCCACTCCGGGGTGGAGGTGCTGCGCGACGCCTCGCGACTGAACGGCGAGCAGCTGCTCGCACCCGTGGTCTACACCAGCTCGCTCGGCCTCGGCGAGCTGTTCCCGCGCGCCGTGCGCGAGTGCTTCGGCGACCCCGCCTGGATCATCTCCCAGGGCCCGCAGGTGTGGCTCGACGCCCAGGTCACCGAGCTGGACGGCGGACTGCTGGTGAACTGGGACGCCCGCGAGGACGCCTTCGCGCCCGGCACGCTGGACGCGATGTTCGGCGCGTACAGCGCGCTCGTGGACGCCCTCGTCCGCGATCCGCAGGCCTGGACCTCCCCGGTGCCCGCCCTGCTGCCGGACGCCCAACTCGCCGTACGGGCCCGGGCCAACGACACCGCCGCCCCGCGCTCCGGCCGCCGCCTGCACGAGGGCTTCTTCGCGCACGCGGCGACCGACCCCGACGCTCCCGCGCTGCTGTGGGGCGCTGACGGCTCGATGAGCTACGGCGACATGGCCCGACGGGCACTGGCCCTGGCCGGCCGGCTGCGCTCCGAGGGCGTACGGCCGGGAGACCTGGTCGCGGTGACCCTGCCCAAGGGGCCGGACCAGGTCCTCGCGGTCCTCGCGGTGCTCGCCGCCGGCGCGGCCTACCTGCCGGTCGGCGTGGACCAGCCGCAGGCCCGACGCGAACGGATCCACGCGGCGGCCGGGGTCCGGTACGTCCTGGACGACGTGACGGTCGCCCCCGGCACCGCCGCCCTGGACGCCCCCGCACCCGGCGACGACGGCGACCTCGCCTACGTGATCTACACCTCCGGGTCGACCGGTGAGCCCAAGGGTGTGGAGATCAGCCACGCCGCCGCGATGAACACGATCGACGACCTCGACCACCGCTTCGGCATCGGCCCGCGCGACCGCACGCTCGCGGTCTCCGCCCTCGACTTCGACCTGTCGGTGTACGACGTCTTCGGCCCGCTCTCGGCCGGCGGCGCGGTCGTGTGCGTCGAGGAGGCGCAGCGGCGCGACGCCACCGCCTGGGTGGAACTGCTGCGCACCCACCGCGCCACCGTGCTCAACTGCGTGCCCGCACTGCTCGACATGGTGCTCACCGCGGCGGAGGACGGTGAACTGCCGCTGCGCGTGGTGCTGCTGGGCGGTGACTGGGTCACCCTCGACCTGCCGGGCCGGCTCGCCGAGGCGGCGCCGCGGTGCCGGTTCGTCGCGCTCGGCGGCACCACCGAGACCGCGATCCACTCCACGGTCTGCGAGGTCACCGAGATCGGGCCGGACTGGTCCTCCGTGCCGTACGGGACGCCGCTGCGCAGCGTCGTCTGCCGGGTGGTGGACCCGCTCGGGCGGGACGCGCCGGACTGGGTGGCGGGCGAGCTGTGGATCGGCGGCGCCGGTGTCGCGATCGGCTACCGGGGCGACCCCGAGCGCACCGCGGACCGCTTCGTGCGGGTGGACGGCGTGCGGTACTACCGGACCGGCGACCTCGCGAGGTACTGGCCGGACGGAACGCTGGAGTTCCTCGGCCGCGCCGACCACCAGGTGAAGGTGCGCGGGCACCGGATCGAGCTCGGTGAGATCGAGGCGTCGCTGACCGCCCACCCGGCGGTCGCCCAGGCCGTCTCCCTCCTCGACGAGAACGGCAGGCTCGCAGCCGCCGTCACGCTGGTCGAGACCACCGAACCCGAACGACTGCGCGCCTTCCTGGCGGATCGTCTTCCCTCGGCGATGGTGCCCGGTGCGATCCTGCCGCTGCCCGCGCTGCCGCTGACACCCAACGGCAAGGTCGACCGCCCCGCCCTGCGCCGGCTGCTCGCCGAAGCCGAGCGGCCGGGCGCGGGACCGGTCACCCCGCCCCGTGGCGAGGTCGAGCGGCGGGTCGCCGAGGCCTGGTCGGAGCTGCTCGGGGTGCCGGAGGTCGGCCGTGAGCACGGCTTCTTCGCCCTCGGCGGCGATTCGCTGCTGGCCACCAGGCTGGTCGGGCGGCTGCGGGCAGCGGGGCTGTCGGGGGTGGCGCTGGCGCGGCTGTTCGCCGAGCCGGTGCTGGCCGGCTTCGCCGCCGGCCTGCGGATGGAAGCCGGCCGCGAGGCCGCTCCCGCCCTCGTGGCGGACGAGGGGAACCGCCACGAACCCTTCCCGCCGACCGACGTGCAGCGCGCGTACTGGCTCGGCCGGTCCGAGGAGTTCACCCTCGGCGGGATCGGCTGCCACTTCTACCGTGAGTACGACGTCCCCGACCTGGACGTGGCGCGGCTGGAGGCGGCCGTGAACGCACTGGTGGCGCGGCACGAGATGCTGCGTGCGGTGTTCGACGAACACGGCTACCAGCGGATCCTGCCGACCGCACCGCCGTACCGGATCACGGTGACCGAGGCGGGGGACGACGAGGAGACGGGCTTCGCGCTGCTGCGCGAGACCTCCTCGCACCAGGTCTTCGACCCCGGCGCCTGGCCGCTGTTCGCCATCCGGGGCGTGCGCTCGGGCCGCACCACCCGGCTCGGCATCGGGATCGACAACATCGCCCTCGACGCACTGAGCATCCTGCTCTTCTACTCCGAGTTGAGCGCCCTCTACGAGGACCCGGACGCCCAACTGCCCCCGGTCGGCCTGTCCTTTCGCGACTACGTGCTCGGCACGGCCCCCGAACCCGCCGCACTGGCCGCAGCGCGGGAGTACTGGACCGGGCGACTGGCGGACCTGCCGCCCGCACCCCGCCTGCCGCTCGCCGTCGACCCGTCCGAGGTGGAGCGCCCGCGCTTCGTCCGGCACGAGGGCCGGGTGGACGAAGCGCGCTGGCGCACGATCACCGACCGGGCGCGCGAACACGGCCTCACGCCCTCGGCGGTGCTGCTGACCGCGTTCGCCGAGGTGCTCGGCCGGTGGAGCGCGCGCCCGGACCTCACCCTGAACCTCACCCTGTTCGACCGCCGGGACGTGCACCCCGACGTGCACCGTGTGATGGGCGACTTCACCTCGCTGATGCCGCTCGCCGTCGAACCGGTGGCCGGGCAGAGCTGGCTGGAGCGCGTACGGGCGGTGCAGGAGCAGCTGTGGCGCTCGCTGGACCACCGCGAGGTGTCCACCGTCTGGGTCCTGCGCGAACTCGCCCGCCGCACCGGCGATCCCGAGGTGTCGCTGCCGGTGGTGTTCACCAGTGCGCTGGGGGTGCCGGGCGGCACGGCCGCGCCGGGCTCCGGGCCGTTCAGCCGCCAGGTGTGGGGGGTGTCGCAGACCCCGCAGGTGTGGCTGGACCACCAGGTGGTCGAGGCCGACGGCGGTGTGGCGCTGAACTGGGACGCCGTCGAGGAGCTGTTCCCGCCCGGGACGGTCGCCGAGATGTTCGCCGCCTACCTGCGGCTGCTGGACTGGGCGGGCGGCGCCGACTGGGCCTCGGCGACGCCGGACCTGCTGCCCGAGGCCACCCGGCGGGTGCGCGAGCGGGTCAACGCGACCGCCGGACCGGTGCCGGACGGGCTGCTGCACACGGAGTTCTTCCGCCGCGCGGCCGAGCGGCCGGACCGGGTCGCGGTGATCGCCGGTTCCGGGACGCTGACCTACGGCGAACTGGCGGACCGCGCGCTCAGGGTGACCGCGCGACTGGCCGAACACGGGGTGGTTCCCGGCGATCCGGTCGTCGTCAGCCTGCCGAAGGGGCCGGACCAACTGGCCGCCGTCCTCGGCGTGCTGGCCGCCGGCGCCGCCTACGTCCCGGTCGGGGTGGACCAGCCCCCCGCGCGCCGGGACCGCATCCTCTCCCTGGCGGGGGCGAAGTTCGTCGTCACACCGGGGCCGGGGGAGTGGCAGGGCTGCCGCGCGGTGCCGATGACGGACCTGGCCGGGCCAGCCGCCGGTCCGCTCGACACGGACCCTGGCGAACTCGCGTACGTGATCTTCACCTCCGGATCGACCGGCGACCCGAAGGGCGTGGAGATCACCCACGCCTCGGCGCTGAACACCGTGGCGGACGTCAACTCCCGCTACCGGCTCGGCGAACGGGACCGCGTGCTCGCGGTGTCCGCGCTGGACTTCGACCTGTCGGTGTACGACGTCTTCGGCCCGCTGTCGGTCGGCGGCGCCGTGGTCGTCATCGACGAGGACGCCCGGCGCGACCCGCGCGTCTGGCTGGACCTGGTGCGCACCCACGAGGTCACGGTGTGGAACACCGTTCCGGCGCTCCTGGAGATGCTGCTGGTCGTGGCGGAGGGCACGGGCGAGTACCCGCTGTCGCTGCGGGTGGCGCTGATCTCCGGCGACTGGGTGGGGCTCGACCTGCCCGGGCGGCTCGCCGCCGTGAGCCCGGGATGCCGGTTCGTCGCGCTCGGCGGCGCCACCGAGGCGTCCATCTGGTCCAACGCCTTCGACGTCGCCGAGGTGGACCCGGCCTGGGTGTCGGTGCCGTACGGATTCCCGCTGCGCAACCAGCGCTTCCGGGTGGTGGACCCGCTGGGGCGGGACTGCCCGGACTGGGTCGCCGGCGAGCTGTGGATCGGCGGCACCGGGGTGGCCCGGGGGTACCGGGGCGCGCCGGAGACCACCGCGCGGCAGTTCACCGCCGATGGCGGCGAGCGGTGGTACCGCACCGGGGACCTCGGCCGCTACTGGCCGGACGGCACGCTCGAGTTCCTCGGGCGGACCGACCACCAGGTCAAGATCCACGGCCACCGGATCGAGCTCGGCGAGATCGAGGCGGCGCTGGCCTCCGGCCCGGGCGTCGGGCACGCGGTGGTGTGCGTGGTGGGCCGCACCGGAGGCCGGAGCCTGGCCGCCGGCGTCGTCGCCTCCGGCCGAACCGCCGTGGACCCCACCGAGCTGCGGGCACACGCGGCGGCCCGGCTGCCCGCGCACATGGTGCCCGACCGGATCCAGGTCCTGGACGCGCTGCCGCTGAGCGCCAACGGCAAGGTCGACCGCACGGCGGTCGCCGCCCTGCTCGCCACGGCCGACACCGACGACCACGGCCGGGCCCCGTGCGGGGAACTGGAGGAGGCGGTCGCCGCGATCTGGGCGGAACTGCTGGACCTGCCGGGCATCGGCCGCGACCAGAGCTTCGTCGAGCTTGGCGGGGACAGCCTGCTCGCCGTCCGCTTCATCGAGGCGGCCCGCGCCCGGTTCGGGGTCGCCCTGCCGCTCAAGCGGCTGTTCGCCGGACCGACGCTACGGGCGGTCGCCGCCCTGCTGGCCGAGAAACGTGCGGCCGCCGCCGACCTGGAGGAGGGCGAGCTGTGACCAGCCGTCCCACGACAACGAGGAGTGATCGCCAGTGACGGGGGCAACCGCCGTGATGGCAGAGGGCAGAAAGCACGTCAGCTACCGGGAGACCGCCGTCGCGGGCCCCTTCGACCCGCCGGCCGCGGTGTCCGCCGTCGCGGGCTCCGGAGTCCTCGCCGAGTACGTGGTCTACGAGCGCGACCGCCGGTGGTTCGTCGCCGGCAACCCGGTCGGCGAGGTGACCGTGGACGCCCGGCAGGTCCGCTCGACCCTCGGCGGGGAGTCCGCCGAACCCTGGACGGGCACCCCGTGGCGGGCGGTGCGCGACGCGCTGCACCGAGCCCCGATCGAGCGGTGGCGCGCGTACGGCTGGGCCTCCTTCGAACTCGCGGGCCCCGGCGCCGCGACCTCACCGGAAGTCCTGGCGCACCTGATGGTCCCGGCCGTCGAGCTGGAGATCGGCGAGGAACACGCGGTGATCCGCACGCTCGACGACGCGGACCTGACCGCCGTCCTCTCCGTACTGCGCACAGGCGCGCAGGCGGGCACGGGCGAGCCGGAGCCGGTGGGCGTGGAGGCGCTCGACGGCCGCTACCTCGCGGGTGTGGCGTACGCGGTGGAGCAGATCCGCACCGGCCGGCTGCAGAAGATGATCCTCTCCCGCTGCGTGGACGTGCCCTTCGAGGTGGACATGCCCGCGACCTACCTGGCAGGACGAAGGGCTAACACGCCGGCCCGCTCGTTCCTGCTCGACCTCGGCGGGTGGCAGGCCACCGGGTTCAGCCCGGAGACCGTGGTCGAGGTGTCCGCCTCGGGCGCCGTCTCGACCCAGCCGCTGGCCGGCACCCGGGCGCGCACCGGCGACCCGGCCGCCGACCTGGCCCTGCGGGCGGAACTGCAGGCCGACCCCAAGGAGGTCTACGAACACGCCACCTCGGTGAAGCTCGCCTTCGACGAGCTGGAGACCGTGGGGGCCGAGGGGACCACCAGGGTCAGCGAGTACCTGGCCGTCAAGGAGCGCGGGAGCGTCCAGCACCTCGCCTCCCGGGTGGACACCACCCTGGCCGCCCCGCACACGGCCTGGGACGCGCTCGCCGCCGTGTTCCCGGCGATCACCGCGTCCGGCATCCCCAAGGGCCCGGCGTACGAGTTGATCACCCATCTGGAGCTGGGCCCGCGCGGGCTGTACGCCGGCGCGGTGCTCACGGCGGACAGCGACGGGGAACTGGACGCCGCGCTGGTGCTGCGCGCGGTGTACCAGCGCGCGGGCCGGGCCTGGCTGCGGGCCGGTGCGGGGATCGTCGCCTCGTCCGCTCCGGCGCGTGAACACGAGGAGACCTGCGAGAAGTTGCGCAGCGTGGCGCCGTTCCTGGTGCCCGCCGCGACCACTGGCCCGAACGACCGAGGAGATGACGGACCGAATGGCTGACGTGCGGTCGAACCGGCGGTGGACCACGCTGGTGACCTCCCTCGCGGCGATGCTGATGACCTTGGACATCACCATGCTCAACGTCGCGCTGCCGCAGATCGGCACCGATCTGCACGCGACCCTGGACGGCCTGCAGTGGGTGGTCAACGCCTACACGCTGGTGTTCGCGGCCCTCCTGCTCACCGCGGGCGCGCTGTCGGACCGGCTCGGCCGGCGCCGGATCTTCCTGCTCGGCGTGGTCGTCTTCACCCTGGCGTCCGCGACCTGCGCCCTGGCGCCGAGCGTCGGGGTGCTGGTCGCGGCCAGGGCCGTGCAGGGCGTCGGCGGAGCGATGGTGATGGGCACCTCCCTCGCGCTGATCGCCTGCGCCTTCGAGGGCGCGGCGGCCGGGCAGCGGGAACGGGCGGTCGCGCTGTTCACCGCGGGCGGCGCCGCCGCGGCGGCGATGGGGCCGGTAATCGGCGGGGTCGTCGTCGACTCGCTGAACTGGCGGCTGCTGTTCGCGGTCAACGTGCCGCTGGGCCTGCTGATCGTCTACGGGACGGTCCGCGGTGTGCCGGGGAGCGCGGGCACGCGGGAGGCCCGGCTCGACCCGGCCGGGCCCGTCCTCGCGGTCCTGGCGCTGTTCGCGCTGAACTACGGCCTGGTGACCGGCGCGGACAAGGGCTGGTCCAGGCCGGACGTGCTGGTCGCGCTGATCGCGGGCGCGGCGCTGGTGGTGGTGTTCGTACTGGTCGAACGGCGGCTGGGCGAGCGGGCGATGCTGGACCTGCGGCTGTTCGCCATCCCGTCGTTCTCCGGCGCGATGCTGCTCAGTTTCGCCGCCCGCATCGTCAGCTTCGGGATGTTCCCGTTCGTCATCCTGTGGCTGGGCGGGATCCTGGGCTTCTCGCCGCTGAAGGTCGGCCTGGTGCTGTTCGTGCAGTCGGCCGCGCTGATGGTCGGCGCGCCGCTGAGCGGGGTGCTGGCGAAGGTCATGCCGTTGTCGGCCGTGATGGCGCTCGGCATGGGGCTGTGCGGGGTCGGGATGTTCACGGCGGTGGGCATCGGCCCGCACGACGGGTGGACCGCGATCGTGCCGATGCTGGTCCTGATCGGCGTCGGCGGCGGTCTGGCCATGCCGCACCTGCTCGGCGTCGCGGTCGCCGTGGTGCCCGCCGCCCGGGCCGGCACCGCCTCGGGCGCGGTGAACAGCTTCTTCCCGCTCGGCACGTCGGTCAGCGTCGCGGTGTTCGGCGCCGTCCTCACGGCCCGGGTCGACTCGGCGATGCCGGACGGCGCGCTGGACGCGGCGGGCGTGCCCGCCGGTTCGGCCGGGACGCTGCGCTCGCTGGTGGGCACCGGCCAGTTCGAGGCCGTCGGCCGTCTCGTACCGAAGTCCGTGGCCGAGCCGGTGCTGGAGCTGGCGCGCACCGGCTACACCGGGGCGCTGTCGACGATCTTCCTGGTCGGCGGGATCGCCGGTGTGCTCGCCGGACTGGCGAGCCTGGTCCTCATCCGGGCCGGGGACAACCACGTTCCGGTGGCGGTCCGGGAGCCGGGCGCCGCCGAGGAGCCTTCGGCGGCGCCCTCGTGACACCGTCAGTCCACGGCCGCCGCTGCGGCCAGTTCCTCGTGGTCGACCGGCTCCGGCTCGTCCGGCCGGATCAGCTCGGGCATGCCGATCCGGGCGGTCAGGTCGCTCCACGCCCGGGTGACCGCGAGCGCCCACTGCCCGCTGTGCGCCCGGCGGCCCGGCTCGGCGACGTCGCGCACCAGGTCGCGCAGGGCGACGAGCACCGCGTCGGGCCAGGTGCGGGCGAACACCTCGTGGTAGCTGCGGGTGTCCGCCTCCCCGAGGACGGACGTGCTGGGCACGGCGAGCCGCTCGGTGCCCGGCCCGCTCATCACCAGGCGGCCGGTCTCGTCGCGCGGCGAGTGCAGCCTCGGGTTCCACAGCACGGGCCCGTGGGTGTCGGACAGCGTCAGCACCCCGGCGTCGCAGCCGAGCGAGATCCGGTGCAGCAGCAGCGAGTGGTTGTCCGGGTCGCCCGGGTGGACCTGGTTCTGCACCCGCAGGGTGACCGGCACCCCGCCGATCGCCGCGTTGAGGTTCACGAACGGCTGGGGCGCCGTACCGGGCGCCTCGGCCGGGGCGGCCGGCTCGCCGAAGGACCACGGGCGCAGCCCGCCCGCCGCCCGGCCGAGCACGTCCAGCAGCGGATAGGCGACCTGGCTGTTGCACGCGGCGTCCAGGAAGCGGATCGGCCGGCGCGAGCGGAGGTACTCGGCCGCGGCGAGGAAGCGCCGGACCGGGGCGATGTTCGGGTAGAGCGTGTTCACCGCGTAGGCGGCGCCGCCCTGCCTGGCAGCGCGCAGGCACTCGGCGACCTCGGTGGCGTGCACCGGGTGCTCCTGCAGCACGTGGATGCCGCGCCGCAGCAGTGCCTGGGCCAGCTCGGAGCCCGGCCCGCCGGTGGCGCCCGAGCGCACCACGACGCAGGCGATGTCGACGTCCTCGGGCACGGCCTCGGCGGAGGTGAACAGCGGCACGCCGTGGCGGGCGGCGAGCTTCGCGGAGTAGTCCCCGCCGCGTGCGAGCACCCCCGCGAGGGCGAACTCGCGCGGCGCGGAGCGGACCGCGTCGAGGTAGATGCGGCCGAACGCGGTGCCGGCCACGACCACGCGCAATGGAGCGTGTGTCACGGAAACCCCCTTCTTCGAGTCGACGCGCGACTCTCTTGAGCCCATACCGGGCAATTGGTGCGAAACATATCAAATGCCAAGCCATTGGCGAGAGTTCGGGAACGGGAGACGGAACATGAGAACGACGTGCAGCCACGTCCTGCTGTGGGTGGGCGATCTCCACCAGGCCGTACGGGACTACCGCAGGCTCGGCTTCACGGTCGACTACGCGACCGCCGAGGACAAGGCGCGGCACGCCCACATCTGGTTCACCGAGGGCCCGGTGATCGAGCTGCTGACCACACCGAGCACCGCCAAGTACTTCAAGTGGCCCATCGACCTGATCGCCGGGCGCGGCTCGGGCGCCCGGATGATCCGCTGGCCGCGCGGCGGCGAGGGCTTCTGCGACGTCGCCGTGGTCACCGAAACCCCGGACCTGGCAGCCGAGTTGGCCGCGCTGCGGGCGGCGGGCGTCCCCACCGGACGGGCGGTGCGCTGGCGGCGCACCAAACCCGACGGGCAGCGGACCACGTTCCGGCTGGCCTACCCGCGCAACGACCGGCTGCCGTTCATCGTCACCCCGTACGACCCGCCGCAGCACCCCGCCCGGGCCGAGCACGCCAACGGCGCCAGTGGCCTGCACCGCGTGCGCATGGGCGTGCGCGCCGAGGACGCCGAAGCCTTCCGCCTGATCGTCGGCGACGACCCCACGTTCGTCGTCGAACCCGCCAGCACCACCGGGGTGCTCGGCATCGAACTCGCCGGACTGCACGGCGAGTTGGACCAGGACCTGTTGCACGGCGCCATGCTCGGCCCGGTCCGGACCGTACCCGGCAACGCCTGATCCCTTCACCCGCACACCATGACCCGCACACCAGGACCCGCACGGGGGAGCCGCACAGGATGACCACCACCACGACCGCCGCCGGCATCATCGCCGAGCTCAGCGCGCTCGGCGTCGAACTCTGGGAGGAAGCCGGACAGTTGAAGTTCCGCGCCGCCAAGGGGCTGCTCACCGAGGAGCACCGGGCGACGCTGCGCGCGCACAAGCCGGAGATCCTCCGCCTGCTGGCCGCCGACGCGGACGCCGGGACCGTGCAGCCGGACCCGGACGCCCGCCACGAGCCCTTCCCGCTCACCGACGTGCAGACGGCCTATCTGCTCGGCCGCCAGGACTCCTTCGGCTACGGCGGCGTCGCCTGCCACGGCTACCTGGAGGTGACGTACCCCTCGCTGTCCCCGGCGGAGTTGGAGGACGCCTGGAACCTGTTGATCGAGCGGCACGACATGCTGCGCGCGGTGGTCGAGCGCGACGGCTACCAGCGGGTACTGCCCGAGGTGCCCCGATGCCGCATCCGCGCCGCCGACCTGCGGGACGCGCCGCCCGACCGGGTCGAGGCCGAACTCGAAGCCGTACGAACCGAGTTGGGCCACCGGATCTACCGGACCGACAGCTGGCCGCTGTTCGAGCTGCGGCTGACCCGCACCCCCGGCGGCGACGTCGTCCACTTCTCGCTCGACTCACTGATCGCCGACTGGGCCAGCGCCGGCGTGCTGTTCCGGGAACTGGACACGATCCTCGCCGGACACGGGGACCAACTGCCCGCCCTGGACATCACGTTCCGGGACTACCTGCTCGCCGAGCGGCGCCTGCGCGAGACCGGCCGCTACCGGCGCGACCGCGAGTACTGGCTCGCCCGCGCCGATGACCTGCCACCCGCGCCCGAACTCCCGCTGCTGCAGGCGGAGACCGGCGGCCCCGTCCGGTTCGCCCGGCACCACACCCGGCTCGGCGCCGACGCCTGGGCGCGTCTGCGGCGCCGGGCGGGCGAGCGCGGGCTGACCCCGTCCGCCGCCGTGCTCGCCGCGTACGCGGCGGTCCTGCGTCGCTGGAGCCGGCGCGACCGCTTCAGCCTCAACCTCACCCTGCTCAACCGGCTGCCCCTGCACACCCAGGTGCCCGCGCTGGTGGGCGACTTCACCTCGGTGAGCCTGCTGGAGGTCGTGGCCCCGGACGGGCGCGGCTTCGCCGCACACGCGGCGGCCGTCTCCGAGCAGCTGTTCGCCGATCTGGACCACCGACTGTTCTCCGGGGTCGAGGTGGTCCGCGAACTCGCGCGGCGCCGAGGACGCGAGGCGGCGCTCATGCCCGTGGTGTTCACCAGCGCCATCGGCCTCGACGACGACCCCGGCAGCGGCACCCTCGGCGTCGGGATCACCCAGACCCCCCAGGTGGTCCTGGACTGCCAGGTGGCCGACGGAGCCGACGGGCTGACGGTCAGCTGGGACGTACGACAGGGCGTGTTCCCCGACGGGCTGGTGGAGGACATGTTCGCGGCGCTGCGCGGCCTGCTCGGCCGGCTGGCCGACGGCGACGAGGCGTGGGAGGAGCCCGAGCCGGTCGCCCTGCCGCCGTGGCAGGAGGCCGAGCGGGCCCGGGTCAACGACACCGCCGCCCCGTTGCCGGAGAACCTGCTGCACGACGACATCCTCGCCCAGGCGGCGCGCACACCGGAGGCGACCGCCGTCGTCGGCGCGACCGGCTCGCTCAGCTACCGCGAACTGGTCCTGCGCGCGGCCGCCGTCGCCGAGGCGCTGCGCGCCGCGGGCTGCGCACCGGGCGAGCGGGTCGCGGTCGTCATGGACAAGGGCGTCGAGCAGGTCGTCGCCGTGCTCGGCGTACTGCTCGCCGGCGGCGTGTACCTGCCGCTGGACACCACCCAGCCCCGGCTGCGCCGGGACAAGGTGCTCGCCGACGCCGCGGTCCGGCACGTGCTCACCCAGTCCAGGGCCCGGCCCGGTGCCGAACTGCCCGAAGGCCTGCGGGTGTTCGAGGTGGACGCCCTGCAGCCGGCGACCGAGCCGCCGGCCGTCGAGCCGGGCGACCCGGACACCCCGGCGTACGTGATCTACACCTCCGGCTCCACCGGCGACCCGAAGGGCGTGGTGATCACCCACCGGGCGGCGCTGAACACCGTCGTGGACATCAACACCCGCTTCGGCGTCACCCGCGAGGACCGGGTGCTCGGCCTGGCGCAGCTCGGCTTCGACCTCTCGGTGTACGACGTCTTCGGCCCGCTCACGGTCGGCGCGACGCTGGTGCTGACCGACCCGTCGCGGGGCGCCGACCCCTCCCACTGGGCCGACCTGGTCGCCGAACACGGCATCACGCTGTGGAACTCGGTGCCCGCCCAGCTGCAGATGCTGGCCAACTACCTGGAGACCGAGCCCGCCCCGGTCGGCTCGCTGCAACTGGCGATGCTGTCCGGCGACTGGATCCCGGTGACCCTGCCCGCCCGGATCCGCGGCTTCGTGCCCGACCTGACCCTGGTCGGTCTCGGCGGCGCGACCGAGGCGTCGATCTGGTCCATCCACCACCCGATCACCGAGGTCGACCCGGCGTGGACCAGCATCCCGTACGGCACCCCCCTGACGAATCAGGGCTTCCGGGTCCTGGACGAGGCGCTTCGCGACGCCCCCGTCTGGACGGTCGGCGAGCTGTACATCACCGGCGCCGGCCTGGCCGCCGGCTACCTGGGCGATCCGGAGCTGACGGCGGCACGGTTCTTCGACCACCCCGTCGACGGGCAGCGGATGTACCGCACCGGCGACCTCGGACGCTACCTGCCGGGCGGGGAGATCGAGTTCCTCGGCCGCGAGGACGGACAGGTCAAGATCCGCGGCCACCGCATCGAGCTCGGCGAGGTCGAGGCGGCACTGCTGGCCCACCCGTCGGTCGGCGCGGCCGCCGCGGTGGTCGCCGGCTCCATCTCCGGCGGGGGGACGGCCGACCGGGCCCTGCTCGGCTTCGTCGAGGCCGCCCGGGCAGCCCGGGCCGACGACCTGGACGTGGGACGGCTGGGCGCCGTGGTACGCCGCTTCGCCACCGAACAGGTCCGCGACCTCGACACCGAACAGGTCGCCGAGCACGTTCACGACCTGCACGAGGCCGCGCTCGCGTCCATGCTCGACGTGCTCGTCCGCCACGGGCTGTTCGCCGAGGGCCGGGAGCACACCGCCGAAGAGGTCCTGGCCGCGGCGAAGGTGAGCGAACGCCACCACTGGCTGGTGCGCCGCTGGCTCGACCTGCTCACCGGCGCCGGCTGGCTCGCCACCGACGCCGACCCCCGGCGCTACCGCCAGGTGCGGGCCCTGCGGGAGCGGACGGCCGACGAGGCGTGGCAGCGCGTCGAGCACCACGCCGAACAGGGCCTGTGCACATCGGAGTTCGTCCGCTACCACCGCGCGCACGTCGACCGGCTCCCGGCGCTGCTGGCCGACGAACAGAACCCCTTCGAGCTGCTGTTCCCCGAGGGCCGCCAGGACACCGCGCACGCGATCTACCGCGACGACTCGATCGCCCGCCACAACAACCAGGCCGTCGCCGCACTGCTGAACCGCGTGGCCGCCGCGCACACCGGCACGCTGCGGGTGCTGGAGATCGGCGCGGGCACCGGGGCGACCACCGCCGCCGTCCTCCCGGTGCTCGACGGCCACCAGGTGGACTACCTGTTCACCGACCTGACCGCCTTCTTCCTGGCCGAGGCCCGCGAACGGTTCGGCGACCGGCCGTGGCTGCGGTTCGGCCTCTTCGACCTGGACGGCGACCCCCGGGCGCAGGGCCTCGCCCCGAACTCGGCCGACGTGGTGCTCTGCGCCGGCGTCCTCAGCAGCACCCGGGACGTCGAGGCCGCCGTGACGGCCGCCGTTCGCCTGCTCGCGCCCGGCGGGTGGCTGGTGTTCACCGAGCCGACCGCCGACCACCCCCACGTGCTGCTCACCCAGGGCTTCATGATGGACCCGGCGCACGGCGACCGCGCCCACGGCAGCACCAAGTTCCTCTCGCGCGAGCGGTGGCGCGAGGTGATCGAGGCCGCGGGCGGCGAGCCGGTGCTCTGCCTGCCCGAGGACGACCACCCGATGGCGGCGCAGGGCATCCACGCCTTCGCCGCGCGGTTCAAGACCGACCGGCAGCCGGTGACCCCCGAGGAACTGACCGCCTTCCTGGCCCAGCGGCTGCCCTCGCACATGGTCCCGGCGCACCTGCAGGTGCTCGACGACCTCCCGCTCACCGGTAACGGGAAGATCGACCGGCGCACGCTCGCCGGCTGGCGGCCGGCCGTCACCACGGTGGCCGAGCAGGACCAGGGCGGCTCGGCCGACGGGCTGGAGAGCCGGCTGTGCGCGCTGTGGGCGAACGCGCTCGGCATCGCCCGGCTCGGCCGCGACGAGAACGTCTACGACCACGGGGCCGACTCCCTGATCCTCGCCCGGGTCGCGGGCCGGCTGCGCGAGGAGATACCCGAGGCGGAACCCTTCGCCTACGACACCCTGCTGCGCCAGATGCTCAACGAGCCGACGGTCGCCGCACTCGCCCGCTCGCTGCGCGCCGACACCGCCGCCGCCCAGCACACGCCCGGAGCGACCGGCCCCGCACCGGCGGACGCGGCACCGTCCGCCTGGCGCGGTGAGCACGGCAACTCGCTGCTGATCCCGTTCGGCGGCGACGGCGACGGGCCGGTCCGGGTGATGTTCCACGCGGCCCTGGGCACCCTGGACTACTTCCAGCACCTGGGCCGCGCCCTGGCCGCGCAGAACCTCGGCCCGGTCGTCGGTTTCGCCGTCGCCGACACCGAGCAGTACCTCGCGATCGAACCGAAGGAACTGGTGCACCGGGTCGCCGACGACTACGCCCGGCGCCTCGTCGACGAGGGGTACACCCGCTTCCAGCTGGTCGGCTACTGCCTCGGCGGGCTGCTCGCGGTGGAGGTGGCCCGGCGCCTGGTGGAACGCGGCCTGGACGTCGTGGACCTGACGCTGGTCGACAGCATCCCGATGTTCGTGGAGACCGACGAGGAACTGGCCTTCGAGTCCGTCTTCGTGCCGAACCTCAACCTCGACCCGGTGACCACGGTCTTCGGCGAAGGCGTCGCCCACGCCGACGTCTATCGGGCGATCGAGAAGCTGATGACCGAGTACGACCGCAAGGTCCCGGCGGGTGCGATGGCCGCGCTGACCGGCGACCCGGGGCTCGAAGCGGTCGCCGCAGCGGTCCGCGAGCGGTCGAGGACCGGCCAGGACGAGCGGCTCGCGGCGTACGCGCAGGCGGCGGCGAAGCAGGCCGGGGTGCCGGTGGGGCCGGAACTGGTACCCGCCCTGTTCCGGGTCTGCCGCCACAGCATGCGCGCCGCGCGCTTCGACCCGGAGCCGTACGTCGGCGACATGACCTTCCTCCGGTGCACCGAACAGCAGTCCTTCGGGATCACCGCCGGAGTGGGTCACCTGGCCGCGCCGTTCTGGGCGGACACCTGCCTCGGCGAGTTCACCGTCGTCGACGTGCCGGGCAACCACTTCAGCGTCATCGAGCCGCCACACGTGGACGTGGTGGTCGAGCGCCTGGCCGCACCGCTGCGGGGCGAGTCGTGATCGGCGTCCTCGGCGGCTACGGCGACGTGGGAGCCTTCGCGTCGCGCGCGCTGGCCCGGCTCGGGCCGGGCCAGCTGCGGATCGGCGGGCGCGACCCCGTGGCGGCCCGTCGGCTCGCCGCCGCACTCGGGGCGTCCGACGCCGGGGCCTGCGAAGTCGTCGCCCAGGCCGTGGACTTCACCGACGAGCCGTCGCTCCAGCGGTTCGCCGACGGCTGCCGGATCCTGGTCAACTGCGCCGGCCCGTCCCACGCCGTCGCCGACCGCGCGGCACGGGCGGCCCTGCGGGCCGGGGCCGACTACGTCGACGCCGCCGGCGACGACACGCTCTTCGCCGCACTCGACCCCGGCGCCTGGTCCGACCGGGCGGCGGTGCTGTCGGCCGGGCTGAACCCCGGCCTGACCGGCCTGCTGCCCCGCTGGGCCGCCGCCCGCTTCACCGAAGTGCACGGACTGAGCTGCTACTTCGGACTGCTGGACCACTTCACCGAGGTGGCCGCCGACGACTACCTCCAGGGCGCCGCCGACGGAGTGAGCGAGCCGCTGGCCGCCTGGCGCGACGGCCGCCGCCGGCCGGGCGCGCTGCGCCGCCGCACCGGAGCCCGGGTGCCGTGCTACCCCGGCACGGTGACCGTGCTGCCCCACCTGCCCACCGAGGGCGAGCGGCTGGCCCGGGTCCTCGGGATCGACCGCGCGGACTGGTACACGGTGGTGGCCGGTGAGCACGTGCGCGCCGCCTTCGACCGGGTGCACGCCCTGGACCGGAGGGACGCGGTGGCGGCGCTGCGCCGCGCCAGCCTGCTGGACCTGGCCGGGCGCGCACCGTACGTGCTGCTCCTGGCCCAGCTCGACGGGCTGTCGCAGGGGCGGGCGGCCACCTCGACCGTGCTCCTGCGCGGCCGGCGCAACGCCGAGCTGACCGGTGCCGTCACCGCGGCCGCCACGCTCGCCGTGGCCCGGGGCGAGGTCCCGTCCGGGCGGCACTTCGCGGCCGGGGTGCTCGACCCGCAGTCCACGATCGACCGGCTGCGCGCGAGCGGCGCAGTGGCCGAACTCGTGGTGCTGGACGCGGCGATCGAGGACCTGGACGCCGCAGAGGAGGGCGCGCTGTGACGGACCCCCTGCGGATCTCGCTGCGCGGCGACGGCTTCGGCGCCGTGCACCGGGCCGCCCTCGACCGGGCCGGGCTCGTGCACTCCGAGGATCTCGCGGACGCCGATGCCTGCTGGGTGAGTGGCGCAGCGACCGCCATCGAGTTGCTGCAACGCGGGATCCCGGTGCTGGCCGAGCCATCGATGGGGCACGCGGATCTGGCCGCCTGTGTGCGGCAGGCCCGCCGCTCGGGGGTGGCGTTCCGGCTCGCCGATCCGGCGCCCCGGCTCCACGCAGTCCGGCAATTCGTCGCCGCCGCACGGGCGTTGCGGGCGCATGCGCCGATCGCCCAGGTGGCGGCCTCGTGCGCCCGCGACGCGCTGCCCGCGCTGGTACGGGTGCTCGCCGACGGGCTCGGCACCCTGCGCCCGTGGACGTTCGAGCCCCTGGCGGACACGCCGGTTTCGCCGAGTGTGCTCGGTGGCCGTGTCGCGGATGTGCCGATCTCCCTGCGCGTACGGGAGGAACGGCCACCGGGAGCGGCGCCGGACCTGGACCTGGTGCTGGGCACCGCAGGAGGCGAGCTGGCGCTGGCGAGCGCGTGCGGTCCGGTTACCTGGACCTCGGGGGAGGAGCGGGTGTCACTCGGCGATCCGGGCGGCCGGGGCGACTGGGCGGCTGCCATGGCGGCCGAACTGCTCGCGTTCGCCGGGGCCGTGCGGGAGCCCGGTGTCGCCGCACCGGACGTCCAGCAGCAGCTCACCCACTGCCGACTGCGTGAGGAGCTGCTCGCCGCACTCGGCCCCGCACCGGAGGCGGCAACGGCCCGTGTCCATGTCGCCGAGCTCGCCGCAGCGGCCGTCGAGGCCGGCGACGACACCCGGGCCCTCCCGGGTGAGCTGCCCACGGCTCAGGAGACGCACCGGGCGGGGTTCACCGGCCTGCCCGACCCGGCAGCCGTCGCGGGCCTGCCCGGGGCCATGGAACGGCTGGGGGAAATCAGCCTCGCCGCCGTGGCCGACCTGCTCTCCGACGTGCTGCCCGGGGACGTGGCGCGGTCCGAGGAGGAGATCACGGCCGCTCTCGGCACCGCCCCCAGGCACGCCTGGCTCGTCCGGCGCTGGCTGCTCGCTCTGACCGCCCGAGGCCTCCTCGCCCAGGAATCCGGCCGGTACCGCGTCGCGAAGCTCCCGGCCACCACTCGGGAGGGCATGCGGGACGCGTACGCCACGCTCGGGTTCCCGCCCGCCATGGCGCGCGTCCACGAGGCGGCGCTCGCCGAACTGCCCCGGCTGGTCCGTGACGAGGTGGCGGTGCAGCAGGTGCTGTTCGCCGACGGGCAGGTGCTGCCGGCGCTGGCGGCCTACCAGGACAACCTGTTCACCGCCTACCTCAACACCGCCTGCGGGTACCTGCTGGCCCGCTGCCCGCGCCCGGAGGGCGGACCGCTGCGCGTGGTCGAACTCGGCGGCGGGGCAGGACTGAGCACCGCCGCAGCATTGCGCGCGCTGTCCGGTCGGCCGGCCGACTACCTGTTCACCGACGTCTCCCGGATGTTCACCGTGGCGGCGCGGGAGCGCTTCGGCGACCACCCGGGGCTGCGCCACGGGCTGATCGACATCAATGCCGACTTCGCCGCGCAGGGCGTGGCCCCGGCGACGGCGGACGTCGTCCTCGCCGGAAACGTGCTGCACAACGCGACGCACGTGGGGCACACGCTGCGCCGGATCCGGCGGGTGCTGGCGCCGGGTGGCTGGCTGGTGTTCACCGAGTCGGTCCGGGAGAACGACGCGGTCCTCACCTCGATGCAGTTCCTGCTGTCCGCCCCGCCGGGCGGGTCGCGGGTGGGCAGCGAGGACCGCCGCGCCGCCTCCGGCTCGGTCTTCGTGGACGCCGAGGGCTGGCGGCAGGAGCTGGCCGCCGCCGGGTTCGTACCCCACTTCGTCCTGCCGGAGGCGCACTCGCCGCTCGCGGCCGCCGGTCAGCACCTGTTCTTCGCCACCGTCGGCTGACCACCAGGAGGAGATCCCTTTGACGACACCCATCACCGACGGCCTCGCCCGCCTCGCCGACCGCCCGGCCCTCGTCTGCGCGGACCGGGTGTGGACCGGTGCCGAGGTGCTGGCCGCGGCCCGCCGCACCCCGGCCGGGCCACCGGGCCCCGCCGGCCCCGAAGCACTGATCGCCCACCTGGCCGAGGCCCTGCACGGCGGCGGGGTCTCCAGCGAGGCCGCCTCGGCCCGGGCACTGCGCGACGCGCTCGGCGAAGACCCGGAGATCGTCCTGATCGCCGCACCACCCACGGGCCTGGGCGGTGACGCCGCGTTGGCGAGCTGGAGCGCGGGCGCCGCGGTCCACTTCGACGGCGCGCCCACCCCCGCCGAGGCACTCGCGCTGCTGGAACGCACCCGCGCGGACCGCGCCGTGCTGCCGGGGGCCCTGTTGCGGGAGCTGGTGGCCCATCCGGCCGCGCTTCTCGCCGAACTGTCGGCGGTGCGGCGGGTGGTGCACGACGGCGGGCCGATCGACGTGTCCGGTGTCCTCGATGCGCAGGCCGTCCCCGTGGACACCGGTCCCGACGAACGGACCATCGCACGGCTGGTCACCGAGACCGCGGCCGCGGCCGACGCCGAACTCGCCGGGATCGACCTGGACCAGGCGGTCGCCGCCGTGGAGCGGCTCGGCTCCACCGCCCTGCTGTCGATGCTCAACTCCCTCCACCGCAACGGCCTGTTCACCGCAGCGGACGCCGCGCACACCGAACAGCAGGTGCTCGACGGGGCCCGGGTCGCCGCCGAGCACCGGCCGCTGATCCGCCGCTGGCTGCGAGTACTGGCCAAGCAGGGCTTGATCCGGCACGACGGCGCCCTGCTGCGGCCCGCCATCGATACCGAGGAATTCACCGACGCCGCACTCGACCGCGCGTGGACGGAGACCGAGCGGGCCTGGCTGGCCACGGCCGGCGCCGCCGGCACCCTCGCCTACGCCCGGCGCAACGCCGAACACCTGCCGGAGCTGATGACCGGGGCGGTGCAGGCGGTGCACCTGTTGTTCCCGCAGGGGCGCACCGACCTCGCCAGGGCGCTGTACCGGGAGAGCGTGGCCGCGCGCTACCAGCACCGCGCGGTGAGCGCCTTCGTCAGCGGGATCGCGCGGGAGTCGCGACGGCGGCTGCGGGTCCTGGAGGTGGGCGCAGGCACCGGAACGACCTCCGAGGTGCTGCTGCCGGCCCTGTCCGGCCTGGACGTCGACTACCTCTACACCGACGTCTCTCGATACTTTCTGGACACCGCCGCCGACCACCTCGCGCCCCACCCCTGGGTCCGCACCGGCCTGTTCGACCTCGACCGCTCCCCGTACGAGCAGGGCCTCGCGCCGCACTCCTTCGACGTCATCGTCAGCGGCGGAGCGTTGAACGCCGTACAGGACACTGATGCCTCCGTCCGCCGGCTGGCCGAACTGCTCGAACCCGGCGGGTGGTTGGTGTTCACCGAGCCCACCGTCGAGGAGTACTGGGTGATGGCCTCGCAGGCCTTCATGCTGCCGGCCGCCGACGACGGGCGGGCCGACACCGGCTCGACGTTCCTCACCCTGCCGCAGTGGAACCGGGTGCTCGACGACGCCGGGCTGGAGCGGGTCCTCGCCCTGCCCGCCCCCGGGCACCCGCTGGAACGGCTCGGCCACCGCGTCTTCGCCGCCCGCGCCCCGCACACCCCCGACACCACCCCCCGATGAGAGGAAGATTCCGCATGAACACCCCGGTTCCCTACCCCTTCAACGACTTCCACGGCCTCGAACTCGCCCCCGAGTACACGACGGCCCTCTCCCACTCGGAGCTGACCCGGGTCAAGCTGCCGCAGGGCGAACCGGCCTGGCTGGTCACCCGCTACGCCGACGCCAGGCTGGTGCTCTCCGACCGCCGCTTCAGCCGCGCCGAGGCGGCCGGGCGGGACGCGCCACGCGCCCTGCCCCGGACGGCCGGCGGGATCGTGATGATGGACGCGCCGGAGCTGACCCGGATCCGCAACCTGGTCACCAAGGCCTTCACCACCCGTCAGGTGGAGCGACTGCGCCCGCACGTGCGCAAGCTCGCGGGCGAGCTGGTCGACGCGATGGAGGCCGCGGGCCGATCCGCCGACCTGGTAAGGGACTTCGCGCTGCCGATCCCGATGTCGGTGATCTGCGAGCTGCTCGGCGTCCCGATCGAGGACCAGCCGAGGTTCAAGGAGTGGAACGACTCCCTGCTCTCCACCGATGCCGCCGACGCCGAGCGGACCCGGCGCAACCTCGGCGAGCTGTCGCAGTACATCCTGGGCCTGATCGCCAGGCGCCGGGCCGAGCCGGGCGAGGACCTGATGACCGCGCTCATCGAGGCCCGCGACGTGGACGACCAGCTGAGCGAGATCGAGCTGGTGCAACTGTGCATCGCGATCCTGGTCGCCGGCTACGAGGCGACCTCCTCGCAGATCCCCAACTTCGTCGTCACCCTGCTCGACCACCCCGACGAGTACGCCCGGCTGCGCGCGAATCCGGACCTGATGCCGGGCGCCGTCGAGGAGTTGCTGCGGTTCGTCCCGCTGGCCTCCAGCGCGATGTTCCCGCACTACGCGCTGGAGGACGTGCGGGTGGGCGGCACCCTGGTGCGCAACGGCGAGCCGGTGTTCGTGTCGATCGGCGCGGCCAACCGGGACGCCCGCCGGTTCGCCGAGCCCGAGCGGCTCGACCTCGGCCGGGAGGCACAGGCGCACCTCGCCTTCGGCCACGGCATGCACCACTGCATCGGCTCCGCCCTCGGCCGGGTCGAACTCATCGAGGCGATGCGGGTGTTGGTGACCAGGCTGCCGGGGCTGCGGCTCGACGGCGACATCGAGTGGAAGACCGCCACCTTCTTCCGCGGGCCCCGGCGCCTGCCGGTCACCTGGTGATCGCGCTACCGCGACACCAGCGCCGCCAGTGCCCGCTTGTCGACCTTGCCGAGTCCCGTCCGGGGGAAGGCGTCCAGCACCTCGATCCGGTCCGGCAGCTTGAACGCGGCCAGGCCGAGGTCGGTCAGGTAACCGGTCAGCTCGGCGCGGGTCGGCGGCGTCCCGCGGGCGATGACGAAGGCACAGCTGCGCTCGCCGAGCGCCTCGTCGGGGAGACCGACGATCGCCACGTCGTGCACCGAGGGGTGGCCGAGGACGAGGTTCTCCACCTCCTCGACGGGGACCTTCTCCCCGCCGCGGTTGATCACGTCCTTGACCCGGCCCTCCACCACGAGGTGGCCGCTGGGCAGGCGCCGCACCAGGTCGCCGCTGCGGTAGAAACCGTCCGCGGTGAACGCGCCGCGGTTGTGCTCCTCGGCCCGGTAGTACCCCCGCAGCGTGTACGGGCCGCGCACCTGCAGTTCGCCCACCTCTCCGGGGGTGACCTCGACGTCGTCCTCGTCGACCAGGCGCACCTCGTCGTCCTCGGCGAGCGGGCGGCCCTGGGTGTCGAGGACGAGTTCCTCCGGGTCGTCCAGCCGGGTGAAGTTCAGCAGGCCCTCGGCCATGCCGTACACCTGCTGGAGCCGACAGCCGAGCACGGGCCGCACCCGGGCGGCGGCTTCCGCCTTGAGGCGGGAGCCGCCGACCTGGAGCAGTTCCAGGCTGCTCAGGTCGGCGGCGGTCCACTCGGCGGCCTCCAGCCAGAGCAGCGCCAGCGGCGGGACGAGAGCGGTGACGGTGATCCGCTCGCGCTCGATCCGGGCGAAGGCGTCCTCCGGGCTGGGCGTCGGGCAGAAGACCACCGTGCCGCCGGCGTGCAGGGTGCCGAACGCGCCGGGGCAGGCGAGCGGGAAGTTGTGCGCGATCGGCAGCACGACCAGGTAGCGGCTGTCCGCGCCCAGGCCGGCGACCTCGCTGCTGGCGCGCGCGTTGTAGGCGTAGTCGTCGTGGGTCCGGGGGATCAGCTTCGGCAGCCCTGTGGTGCCACCGGACAGCAGCAGCAGCGCCACGTCCGCGGGATCGGGCTCCGGGAGGTCCAGTCTGGCTTCCCCGCCGTCCAGTTCGGACAGCGCGGTGAACTCCTCGGCCTCGCCGACCACCACCACGTGCCGCAGCCCGGGAGCCTGCGCGCGGACCGTACGGGCGAGGGCGCGGTAGTCGAAGCCGAGGTGGGTGTCCGCGATGACGTACGCGGCCGCCCCGGACAGCCGGGCCAGGTGGACGAGTTCGGTCTCCCGGTGCGCCGGCAGCGCGAGCACCGGTACCGCACCGAGGCGGAACAGCGCGAAGCACAGCGGCAGGAACTCGCCGACGTTCGGCAGCTGCACCAGAACGCGGTCGCCCGGCGCCAGCCCGATGCCGTCCAGGCCGGCGGCCAACCGGTCGGCGTGGGCGTCGAGTTCGGCGTACGTCCAGCGCCGGTCCCCGTCCACGACGGCTTCGGCGTCCGGCCGCTCCTTCGCCCACGCGCGCAGCGACGCGCCCAGCGTTCTCCCTCGCCAGTACCCGCGTTCGCGGTAACGGGCGGCGAGGTCACCGGGCCACTCGACGAATCCAGGCAGCATCAGCGGTCCTTCCGAAGAGTCTCGACACACGTACTTCCGACATATTCACTTAGGGCAGACTAAGTTCTTGTCCATTGTTCAATGGCGGCTGAGTCCGATCCTAACCACACCGGAACCGAGGAGCACTGAGAAGACCATGAGCAGTTCCGAGGAGGCCGCGCACGCGTCGCGGACACCCAACGGCCTGCGCCAGGTGATGGAGCTGGTGAGCCTGTCACCCCCGGCCCGCGCCGGCCTCACCAGGGCCGCCGGGCTGAGCGTGCTCTCCGGCATCGCCGCCGTCGCCGGATTCGTCTGCCTGGGCTTCGCCGTCGGCGAGCTCTTCGCCCCGGCGCCGTCCGGTCGGGCGGTCGGATGGTGGGCGGCGGGCGCGCTCACCGGCCTGGCCGGCTCCTTCGGAGCGCGGTGGCTGGCCGAAGGCACCACCCACGAGGCGAGCTTCGAACTGGAGGTGACCCTGCGCCGCACGCTCGCCGACGCCCTGGCCCGCATGCCGCTCGGCGAGGTGCACCGGCTGGGCTCGGGACGGCTGAAGAAGGTCCTCCAGGACGACGTGAAGGCGCTGCACAGCGTGGTCGCCGACGCGCTGCCGTTCGTCGGCTCCAGCGTGGCCCAGCCGGTCGCGGCACTGGTCGCGCTCGGCCTCGTCCAGTGGCGGCTGCTCGCCGCCGTCCTGCTCGTCGTGCCGCTCGCGGTGGCCTGCCTGTCCTTCATGACCCGCGACTACGCCGAACAGCGCGACCGCTACAACCGCGCCAATGAGGACGTCAACGCCGCGGTCGTGGAGTTCGTCCAGGGCATGCCGGTGGTCCGCACCTTCGACGACGGCCGCAGCTCCTTCGGACGCTACTCCGGCGCCGTCCGCTCCTTCACCGTGGCGGTCGGGGACTGGATCGCCACCACGCGCGCCGCCGGCATCGTCACCCAGCTGTTCATCGTGCCGCTGCCTACCCTGCTCATCGTCGCCGCCACCTCGGTGCCGATGCTCGCCGCCCACTGGATCACCCCGACCGAACTGCTCATCGCCCTGCTGATCGGAGCGATGCCGATCGAGGCGATCGCCCCGCTGATGCACCTCAACGGCTACCTCAACGACTCCAAGGCCGCGGCCGCCCGCATCGCCGAGGTACTGGCCATCCCGCCGCTGCCGGAACCGGAGCACCCGAAGGAGCCGCAGGACGCGTCCATCGCCCTGCGCGGCGTCACCTTCGGATACACGGGCGACCGGGGCAGGCCCGCGCTGGACACCGTGGACCTCGACATCCCGGCCGGCACGGTGTGCGCGCTGGTCGGTCCCTCGGGCTCCGGCAAGTCCACCGTCGCCCGGCTCGTCCCGCGCTTCTACGACGTGCAGGAGGGGTCCGTGCGCGTCGGCGGCATCGACGTGCGCGACATCCCCAGCGACCTGCTGCTGCGTCACGTCGCGCTGGTCTTCCAGGAACCGTTCCTGGTCAGCGGGACCGTCGCGGAGAACATCCGGCTGTCCAAACCGGACGCGACCGACGCCGAGGTGCACGCGGCCGCGATGGCGGCCGCCGCGCACGAGTTCATCGTCAACGATCTGCCCGACGGCTACGACACCGTCGTCGGCGAACGCGGCGGCCTGCTCTCCGGCGGCCAGCGGCAGCGGATCACCATCGCCCGGGCGATCCTCTCCGACGCCCCGATCGTGATCCTGGACGAGGCGACCTCCTTCGCCGACCCGGAGAACGAGGCGGTGATCCAGGAAGCCCTGGGCCGGCTGACCAAGGGCCGCACCGTCCTGGTGATCGCCCACCGGCTGTCCACGATCGTCGACGTCGACCAGATCGTCGTCCTGGACGGCGGGAAGGTCGTCGAGACCGGCCGGCACGCCGAACTCGCCGCCGCCGGCGGGCGCTACGCCGCGCTCTGGGAACGCCACGCGAAGGCGTCGACCTGGGGACTGCCGGCCAACCGGACCAAGGCTGCCAACCGAACCGTGGAGGCCAACCGATGACGCGGATCCTACGACTCATGCTGACCGCGGCGGGCCCCTACGCCCCGCAGTTCCGCGCCACACTGCGCGTCTCGCTCGCGGCGACCGCCGTCCAGACCGCCGCCTACGCGGTGTTCGTCCCCCTGCTCACCGCACTCGCGGGCGACCCGGTGGACACCGGGCGGGCCTGGCTGTGGGTGGCCGTCCTGGCGGCGCTGGTAGCCGCCGAGGCGGCGCTGCGCATCCGCGAGATGGGCTTCACCTACGACTACTGGCACCTCGTCACCGAGGACGCACGGCTGCGCCTCGGAGCCAAACTGCGCTCGATGCCGCAGCAGGAACTCAACCGGCGCGCCGCCGGCGACCTCACCACCGTGGTCGGGCACAACGTCACCAGTGCCGCCACCGCGATCTCCTCGCTCGCGGCGCTGTTCGTCCGGCTGATCACCGTCCCGCTCCTGCTCGGCGTCCTCGTCCTGGCCCTGGACCGGCGGCTCGGGGCGGTGCTCGTGCTCGCCACCCTCGCCGCGATCCCGCTGGTGCGCACCGTGCAGCGGCGCTCCAACGCCGGATACCAGGGCGTGAACACCGCCGACGCCGAGGCCGCGGACCGCATCGTCGAGTACGTCCAGGGTCTGCCGGTGCTCAAGGCGACCGGGCAGGCGGGCGCGGACTCGCCGCGGCTGCTGCCCGCCCTGCGGCACCAGCACGAGGCCCAGTCGGCGGCCGCCCGATCGGCCTCGATCCCCGTCGCCGGAGCGCAACTGCTCGTCCAGGCGGCGATCGTGGCCCTGGTGTCGGCCGGCGCCGCGCTCGTCCTGGACGCCGACCTGTCGCTGCCGCTGCTGGTCGCGATCACCGTGACCGCGGCCCGCTTCGCCGAACCGCTGGCGCTCGCCTCCACGATGACGCAGCTCTTCGAGATGGCCGAGACCGCACTGAGCCGCGTCGGCGACGTGCTCACCGTCGAACCGCTGCCGGTCCGGCCCGGCGGAACGCCGCCCGAGGCCTTCGACATCCGCTTCGAGGACGTGGAGTTCAGCTACCGCGGCCAGTCCGAGCCCACCCTGCGGGGCGTCTCCTTCGAGGTGCCCGAGCGCAGCATGACCGCGCTGGTCGGCCCGTCCGGCTCGGGCAAGACCACCGTGACGAAACTGGTCACGCGTTTCGCCGACCCGACCTCGGGCACGGTGCGGCTCGGCGGGACCGACGTGTCCGTCGTGGATCAGGACCAACTGCTGCGCCACATCGCCGTGGTGTTCCAGGACGTGTACCTCTTCGACGACACGATCCGCGCGAACATCGCGATGGGCCGCCCGGACGCCACGGAGGCCGAGATCGAGGCCGCCGTACGGGCCGCCAACGTGCACGAGTTCATCGCCGGGCTGCCGCTGGGGCTCGACACCCGGGTCGGCGAGATCGGCTCCGCGCTGTCGGGCGGAGAACGCCAGCGGATCTCCATCGCCCGGGCCATCCTCAAGGACGCCCCGGTGGTGCTGCTCGACGAGCCGACGGCGGCGCTGGACAGTGAGTCGGAGGTGGTCGTCCAGGAGGCGATCGAGGCGCTGGTCGCCGGAAAGACCGTGGTGGTGATCGCGCACCGGCTGTCCACGATCGTCGGCGCCGACCAGATCCTGGTGATCGAGGACGGCCGGGTCGCCCAGCGCGGCACCCACACCGAGCTGATCGCCGACCCCGACGGCCGCTACGCCCGCATGTGGGCGGCGCAGGAGCGGGCCCGCGACTGGCACGTCCCGGCGGCGTAGGGCCGTCCCCCTGACGGGGAGGAGGTGCCCGGCAGCGCCCGGGCACCTCCTCCACGGCCGTCAACGGGGCCGGACCTGCTCCAACCGGGCGGCTATCCCGTCGAGCGTGCGCTCGACCGCGTAGTCGTAGAAGCTCGCGTAGAACCCGGCGAGCTGGTCGGGCTGCTCCGAGACCTCGTGCACGAAGGCGCCCATCGCCGCCAGACCCGGCATGTCGTCGCGGGTGCGCGACTGCGCGTACAACTGCGACATCCTGGCCCGCAGCTCGGGGTTGTGCTCCCGGTCGTCCTCGATCGCCATCAGCTGGCACGCCGTCCCCAGCAGCACGTTGTAGGCGAGCACGCTCTCCTTGCCGAAGCCCGCCTCCTGGAGCAGCGTGACGCCCCGGTCGATGATCGGCGCGGCCCGCTCGACCCCCGGGCCGTGCGCGGCCAGCCGCCTGGCCACACCGGGATAGCGACGCAGCACCCCGCGCATCCCGCTGAGCAGCACACGGAACCAGTCGCGCCACGGCAGCGCGGTCGGCGGCACCGGCAACATGCCGACCACCCGCTCCAGCACCGCGTTCACCACGGCCTCCCGGTCACCGACGTGGTGGTACACCACGGTCGGGTACGCCTCGATCGCCGCGGCGAGCTGACGCACCGTCCAGTTGTCCAGGCCGTGCGTCTCGGTCAGGACCAGCGCCTGGTCGACGATCTTCTCGGCGGTGATCGCGGGAAGCCCCGCGGCCCAGCGTGAGCGCGGGCGGGAATCCGGGATCGAGGCTCGTGATGCCATGGACAAACCATATCGGACCACCGGGCGCCGGGCTGTACACCGTTCAACGGATCGCAGACGGAGGGGTGGTCACCGAGTCCACAGGATGCAGCGCCTGGACGACGGCCCAGATGACGGCGACGGCGGGCACAGCGAGGACGGCACCGATGATGCCGAGCGCGATGCTGCCGACGATCACCGACTATACGACTGCCTGCCCGGCGGACCGTTCCCGCCGCCTGCCTGCCGCAGATGCGGTTCGGACGGCTACTTCAGCCAGGGCCTCCAACCCTGGGGGCCTACCGTTGGGTCGTCGCGCGGACCATCGCCTGGCTTCACGGCTTCCGCCGCCTTCGCATCCGCTGGGAGCGACGCGACGACATCCACGAGGCCTTCAGATGTGCTCCCTAAAGGTCAGGGGAGAGAAGGTCGCGCATGCGGGTCCGTTCGGCTCGGGAAGCCGCGGCGGGGCGTCCGGCCGTCATACCACCGTCGACTGCGAGATCCTGCCCGGTGACGAGGCGGCTGGCGTCGCCGGCGAGCCACAGTACTGCCGCGGCGATGTCGTCGGTCCGGACAGTGCCGGGGAGTGGTTGGGTGGAGTCCAGCAGTGGCTTGAACGCTTCGGCCACTGACGTGGCCGTGGCGTCAGCAGCCGATGCGTCGGCTCCGGCCCCCTTGGCGAAGATGCCCGTCGGCACGAAACCGGGGGACACGCTGTTCACGCGGACCTCGTGCTCACCCAGGTCCACTGCCGCGCACCGGGTGAGGTGGAGTGCCGCGGCCTTGGCGGTCGAATAGTCCAGGCCGGACCAGCCGGCTGTCTTTCCCGCTAGGCTCGCCACGTTGATGATGCTTCCCGAGCGCTGGGCCACCATCTGCCGTCCGGCGTGCTTGATCCCGTGCATGACGCCCGTGACATGGACCGCCAGTGTCCGTGTGAAAACGGCCGAGTCGAAGTCGGTCACCGAAGCCATGTTCCCTGGCCCGCCCGCGTTGTTGACCATGATGTCGAGCCGCCCGTAGCGCTCGACTGCGTGGCTGACCAGTGCCTCGACGTCCGCCTCGATCGACACGTCGCAGCGCACGAAGGTCGCCGACTCGCCCAGTGCCGCGGCCTGCTGGCGTCCTTCCCGCTCGCGGCGGCCGGCGAGGACGACGTGGGCGCCCTCGGCGGCGAACACCTCCGCAATACGGGCTCCGATGCCGCTTGTTGCCCCGGTGACGACGGCGACCTTGCGCTGCAGACTCTTCATAAACTCAACTCCGGTGTCGGGTCCGAGGTACAGGCAACAGGACCGGGTACGGCAAAGGTTGATCATTATCATTGGCCATCAGCGACCCGTGGACAAGTCACGCCGTCCAGCGGACGGGACCACGCGCGGCTGGGCCGGCATGGACTGGCGTTCGACGGCAACTTCGTGCCAGCTGAACCCGGCGATCTGGACTACCACTGCGGCTGCAAGGTGCGGTTCCACCATCGCCGGTGCAGCGCTCGCTCCAGCCATCGGGTCGCCTGGTCGGTGCTCGTCAGCTTGTGGAGTGATAGCGATCAGCCCCCGTCTCCCTGACCAGGACCGAGGTGTACACCTCCTTGGTGTTGACCCAGACTCGGACTGAGAAGAGCCGGTCTTGATTTGGTCTGGTGGAAGAAGCCGTGTACCGCGTCGCCGGGGAGCTTTCAGGGCTGGGAGAATCCCGCTACATGTCGCGCTCGACGCCAGCACCAGCAGATGATCCCCAGCTCAGGCTGAGCGGCCCCGAACGGGGCCGCCTGAAGGCCGAACGTGTTCGATGCCAACACGTTCGGGGCGGCCCGGCCGGATCTCAGCTCGATCTTTGACCTCGCGCGGCGAGGTGGGCCTGGAGCGTGTCGCGTTTGGCGGTCTTTCCCACGTCGTGGCGGGGCGGTCACGGATGACCGGGATGCCGAGCGGCGCGGGCAGGTCGTCCGGCGTACCGGACGACCTGCCCGCCAGAAGGACTGATGCACCGTCAGAAGAGTCAGCAAAAGGTCAGCATTCATCCGAGCAAACGCTGTCACACCCACCCACATGTGAGACGCTGCGGATCCTCGAATCCCGCCTCGCCCGCCCTCCGGAACACGATCCAGCCATCGCCGCCCGGCAGGGGCGTCGGGCCACCGCTGCACCGGCGGCCGACCGTCAGCGACTTCCTGCGGTGGACCCACCGCTGCAAGATCACCCCACGCCTGCAGGTTCCCCCGCTCCCCAACGGCGATCCCGCCACCTTCCTCGACGAAGACCACCACATCGACCTCCTCCACCGCTGCGTGCACGACGACTCCTTGCCCACCGATGTCCGCGCCGCAGGAGCGCTCGTCCTTCTCTACGGGGCCCGCACGAGTCGTATCGCCCGGCTGACCCACGACGACCTGATCCGTGACGGCGACCAGATGCTCGTCATCCTCGGCACCGCTGCCACCCCCGTTCCGCCCCGAGTGGCCCATCTGCTCACCACCCAGGCGGCAGCCCGGCCGCGCACGCTGTCCCAGCACCCCACCGCCGCAGGTCCTGCCTGGCTGTTCCCCGGCGCGCTCGTCGGTCGCCCTGTCGCCCCGCACCGCCTGCGCGAGCGCCTGTCCGACTACGACATCGGCGTCCGCCCCGGACGAAACAGTGCAGTTCTTGCCCTCGCCCAGGGCCTGCCAGCCCCTATCGTCAGCTCGCTGCTCGACCTCCACATCGACACAGCCGTCCACTGGGCCAAACGCGGCAAGAACGACTGGACCGGCTGCCTCCAGACCCGCGTCCGTAGCTGAGCCGAAGGCTCTCCGCGCTATCCCGAACGGGCAAACTCGCGCAATTGCGCGAGGGATGTGCCGACCACGCCGGCCGTCGGGGGCGTCGGACACCGCGGGGCACAGGGGAGCGGGTAACCCTGTCCGACCGTGGACTTACGGTGCGGCTGGGGGCAGCTGTTCCCGGAGCCGCCCAAGGGCTGCAGCGTGGGGCGCGCTGGCGGCGAGGGTGTAGGTGACGATGGTGAGGCCGGGGTCGGCGGGGATTTCGAGGGCGTCGTAGTCGAGGTCGAGATCGCCGACGTCGGGGTGGTGGAAGTGCTGCCGGCCGCTGCGGTAGTACTCGACGTCGTGGTCGTCCCAGCGCCGCGCGAACTCTTCGCTGCAGATGGCGAGTTCGTCGATGAGGTCGGCGAGGTCGGTGTCACTGGGGTTGCGGGCGGCTTCGGTGCGCAGGCTGCCGACGGCGTCGTGGGCGATGCGTTCCCAGTCGCGGTAGAAGCGCCGGGCCCGGGGGTCGCGGAAGACGAAGCGGGCCAGGTTGGGCGGCTGCTCGGCGCTGTCGAGGGCTTCGGTGTACAGGGCGCGGGCGAGGGCGTTGGTGGCGAGGACGTCCAGGTGGGCGTTGCGGACGAAGGCGGCGGCGCCGGTCATGGCGTCGAGGATCTGCTGGAGGCTGGGCCGGACGTGGCTGGTGCCGCCGTCTCGGTCGGGGAGGCGGTGGGGGTTGTTGGCGGCGCGGACGAGCGCGGCCAGGTGGGCGCGCTCGACGTCGTCCAGGCGCAGGGCGCGGGCGAGGGCGTCGAGGATGTCCTCGGAGACGCCGCCGACGTTGCCGCGCTCGATGCGGGTGTAGTACTCGACGCTGATGGCGGCGAGCTGGGCGACCTCCGAGCGTCGCAGCCCGGCCACCTGGCGTCGGCCGCCGAAGTCGGGCAGGCCGGCCTCCTGGGGGGTGAGGCGGGCGCGGCGGCTGGTGAGGAAGGTGCGGATGTCTTCGCGGACGGTGTCGGCTGGCACCGCTCCAGCGTAGGCCGGTGCCGCGGGCGGGGGTCCCTGCCAGTACCCCTCCCAGCAAGGACTCCCAGGTCAGAGACGGTGCGTGGTTCCGTGGAGGGGTGAGCGGGCCAGCAGTTCGGCCCGTACCTCCAAGGGAAGGATCCCGCCCGCCATGACCGTCACCGCTTCCTCGCCCAGCTCGGCGCAGGTGGCCACGGCCGGCACAGACCGGCACGCCGCGGCAACGCTGGCCGCCGCCGCCTTGGGCTTCTTCGTGATCACCCTGGACGCGACGATCGTCAACGTCGCCCTGCCCTCGATCCGCGGCGCGCTCGGCGGCGGGATCACCGGCCTGCAATGGGTGGTCGACGGCTACACGCTGATGTTCGCCGCGCTGCTGCTGTCCGCCGGCGCCCTGTCGGACCGGATCGGCGCGCGCAAGGCGTTCGCCGGCGGTCTGGTCCTGTTCGTGGCCGCGTCGCTGGCATGCGGGCTGGCCCCGTCGCTGCCGGCCCTCGTCGCCGCCCGCGTGGTGCAGGGCATCGGCGCGGCCGTGACCATGCCGACCTCGATGGCGCTGGTCCGTCACGCCTTCCCCGACCCGGCCCGCCGGGCCCGCGCGGTGGGGGTGTGGGCGATGGGCGGTGCCATCGCCGCCGCCGCGGGCCCGGTGCTCGGCGGTGTGCTGAGCCTGGCCTCCTGGCGGATGATCTTCTTCATCAACCTGCCGGTCGGCCTGCTCATCCTGGCGCTGCTCGCCCGCAGTCCGAAGTCGCCGACCCGTCCGGCGCCGTTCGACTGGGCCGGGCAGGTCACCGGCATCCTGGCGATGGGCGGCCTGACGTTCGGCGCGATCGAGTCCGGCGAGGCCGGGTTCACCGCCCCGAAGGTACTGCTCTCGCTCGCCGTCGCAGTCGCGGCCGGGGCCGCGTTCGTACTGGCGCAGGCCAAGGGGGCGCACCCGATGGTGCCGCTGTCCCTGTTCCGGTCCAAGACGGTGGTGATCGTCACCGGGATCGGGTTCGCGTTCATGGTCGGCTTCTCCGGGCTGCCGTTCGTCTTCAGCCTCGACTTCCAGCAGCAGCACGGCCGGTCCGCGCTGGGCGCCGGGATCGCGTTCCTGCCGATGATGCTGCTCAGCGCCTGCCTGACCCCGTTCTCCGCCCGCATCGTGGTGCGCACCGGCCCCCGCGTGCCGGTCATCTCCGGGCTGGTACTGATCGCGGCCGGATCGGTGGCCCTGGCCCTCGTGCCCGGATCGGCGCCGGTGTGGGTGAGCGCCCTGCTGCTGGTCCCCGTCGGGCTGGCCGGCCCGCTGGTGATGCCACCGGCCACCACGCTGCTGCTGGAGCACGTCCCGGCCGAGCAGACCGGCACCGCCAGCGGGGTGTTCAACACCAGCCGACAGATCGGCGGGGCGCTGCCCGTCGCGGTCTTTGGCGCCCTGATCTCCGGCACGGCTGGCTTCCAGCACGGCCTGCGCCTCAGCCTCGCCCTGGCCGCCGCCGTCGCTGCGGCCGCGGCGCTGGCCGCCACCCGCATGGCCGCCGCCCGGCGTGGCAACTGAGCCCGCCCACGCAGGCCACGGCACCGTCAGGCACAACCACCGCCCCGCCGCTGCGGGGCCCGACGAAGGGATTCCCTCATGCCCGGCACCGAGCCTTCGGGCGCGGCGAAGATGTTCGGCGACTTCGCCCCGCAACTGGTGCACTTCACCGACGACGTCCTGTTCGGCGAGGTCTGGCAGCGCCTCGGCCTCACTCCCCGCGACCGCTCGCTGATCACCGTCGCCAGCCTGGTCATGAGCGGCAGCACCGAGCAACTGCGCCACCACCTCGGCCGCGCCAGGGACAACGGCGTCACCGAGGCCGAGCTGATCGAGGCCATCACCCATCTCGCGTTCTACACCGGCTGGCCGCGCGCCATGTCCGCCATGGCCGTCGCCAAAGACCTCTTCACCAGCTGACCTTCCCTCACCTCGCCCAAGGAGTCACCCCGATGGAACTGCGCACCCGTCCCGCCACCGCCAAGCTGCCCGAGAAGATGTTCACCGGCGACGCCTGGGCCGACGTCATCCACCGCGGTGAGGAGCCGTCCAGGATGCGGGCCAACGCAGTGCACTTCGCCCCGGGCGCCCGCACCGCCTGGCACTCCCACGGCATCGGCCAGACCCTCTACATCGTCGAGGGCATCGCCCTGATCCAGTCCCGTGGCGGCACGATCCTCGAAGCCCACCCGGGCCAGGTGATCTGGACCCCGCCGGGCGAGGAGCACTGGCACGGCGCCGCCCCCGACCACTTCATGACCCACATCGCCCTGTGGGAAGGCGACGACGTTACCTGGCTCGACCACGTCACCGACGCCGAATACACCGGCCCCCGCACCCGCGAACTCTGACCCTTCCGCAACGAGTACAAGGAGCACCCCGTCATGCGTGCCACCCTCCTGTACGGGCCCGGGGACGTTCGCGTCGAGGAACGCGACACCCCTCAGATCCTCAAGCCCACTGACGCGATCATCCGCACGTTCGCCACCTGCGTGTGCGGCTCCGACCTGTGGGACTACCGCGGCATCAATCCCGCCAAGGACCCCGCCCCCATCGGCCACGAGTACGTCGGCATCGTCGAAGAAGCCGGCGACGAGGTCACCACCGTGCGGCCGGGCCAATTCGTCGTCGGCTCCTTCTTCGCCAGCGACGGCACCTGCGCCAACTGCCGCAACGGCTACCCCAGCAACTGCCTGCACCGCGAGTTCGTCGGCGGCTGCCAAGCCGAGTACATCCGCATCCCCTGGGCCGACGGCACCCTTGTCGCTACCGCCGACCTGCCCACCGACGCGCAGGTGCCCGACCTGCTGGCCTGCTCCGACGTCATGGGCACCGGCTGGTGGGCCGCCGTCGCCGCCGGCGTCCAGCGCGGTGACACCGTCGCCGTCGTCGGCGACGGAGCCGTCGGCCTGTCCGCCGTCCTCGCCGCACGCGAACTCGGCGCCGAACGCATCATCGCCATGTCCCGCCACGAGGCACGCCAGAAACTCGCCACCGACTTCGGCGCCACCGACATCGTCGCCGAACGCGGCGACGAGGGCGTGGCCCGCATCAAGAACCTCACCGGCGGCATCGGAGCCGACCGCGTCCTGGAATGCGTCGGCACCGACCAGTCCACCCGGCAGGCCCTGAACTCCGCCCGGCCCGGCGGCGGCGTCGGCATCGCCGGCGTCCCCCACGGCGTCCAGATCGACGGCACCGCCCTGTTCTACTCCCACGTCGCCGTCCAGGGCGGCCCCGCCCCCGTGCGTCGCTTCCTGCCCGACCTCGTCGACCGCGTCATGACCGGCCGCATCAACCCCGGCCGCGCCTTCGACCTCACCCTGCCCCTCGACCAGGCCGCCGAAGGCTACAAGGCCATGGACGAACGCCGCGCCATCAAGACGCTCCTCAAGCCCTGACCCCTGCCCCGGGCTCGCTTCAAACCGGTGCCGGGGCGGCCCACCCCGGCAGCCCACGGTTGAGATCCGCACCGCTCGTCACCCGCTGCCCTCCGCTGGTGCGGTCCAGTCGAGATAGCCGCACGGTGCACTCCAGGTGGGTACCGCCGACGATTCCATGTCCGGCAGCTGATCGGGCTGCCAGACCAATACGACGCTCCAGGAATAAGTGATCTCCGCCGGTATAACGAGCGGGGTTGCATCGAATGAAACATTCGGCGCGACCGTACAGGCGGCTGACCTGCAGTTCTCCGAGGGGGTCGACTCTATGTCGGACCCTCGTCGCGCAGTTCAGGAGCCAGGGCGCTAACCGATGCAACGTGGGTCGGCGGTGGTGCAGGCTGCTCTGGAAGGCATCCGTGGCGGACCCGCCCGCCTTTGAACTCCTTAGGACGGTGGTCGAGGGGTGGATCGAGCGAGCGCCCCCATGTCCAACCGGCGGTCTCGATAGTGGATACGGTGTTGCTGTTATTGTGCTGGTCAAGGAGGTGAATGTTCGGTGGCAGCAGCTGGTCCTACGCGAGCGACCACGGCATCGGGCCGGGGCCCGGGGCGTCCGCCCGTGCCGTTGGAGCGCATCGTCTCCACCGCCCTGCAGATCGTGGACGATGAGGGGGCCGACGCCCTCTCGATGAGGACGCTGGCCCAGCGCCTGGGCTCGGGCACGGCGACGCTGTACCGGCACTTCGACAACCGGACAGCGCTGGTCGCCCATGTCGTGGACCGCATGTTCGGCGCCGTGGAACTGAACGGCAACGAGCTCCTCGCGATGGGCTGGCAGCAGGCGCTGCGGACGGTCGCGCACACCATGTTCGAGGCCCTGGCTCGGCACCGGAACGCGGCGCGCCTGATGGTCGAAGAGATTCCCATGGGGCCGAACGCCATGGCGCTGCGGGAGCACTGTGTCGCGGCGCTACTCGACAGCGGCTTCCCGCCGCGACTGGCCGCGCACGCCTTTGCCACCCTCGCCCGCTACGTCCTCGGATTCGCCATACAGGTCAACGGCCATGGCGGCGGCGGGCAGCATCACGACGCGCACCTGTCCGGCGTCTTTCAGGGAGTCGATCCGGCCGTGTTCCCGGCAACGGTCACCGTCGCCGGTTCGATGCCCGTTCCGATCGAGGACGAGTTCTCCTTCGGACTCGAACTCCTACTCAGTGGGCTTGCCCACCTGCGCGACGACGCCTGACCGGGCAGCCCGATGCGGCCCGGCCTCTTCCCTGGCCCGCGCAGCGCCGGCGAGGAGCTGTCTGACCCGCGTGGTCGGCGGTTCGTCAGCGGAAGGCGAAGTGCTCGGCGTGGAGATGCTGACGGGGGACGCCCCGGCGGTGCAGGTCGCGACTGAGGTCTTCGACCATGGAGGCGGGGCCGCAGAGGAAGACGTGCGTGTCGGGGGTGATCGGTCCGGCCTCGGCCTGGATCCTCTCGGCGGTCAGGCGGCCGTGGCTGCGGCTGAACGTCGGGTGGAGCCGGAACTCGGGGCGGTGTGCTGCCGCTTCGGTGAGTTCCGGGAGGAACGGTGCGTCTTCGGCGGTGGGGGCGCAGTAGAAGAGGTCGGTGCGGGCCGGCGCGGCACTGGGGTGGGTGAGCCAGCCGAGGAAGGGCGCGATGCCGATGCCGCCCGCGATCCAGATCTGCCGGGGTCCGCCGAGGGTGTGGTCGAACATGCCGTAGGGACCCTTGAGGGTGGCGGGGTGTCCTTCGCTGATGTCCGTGTAGAGGCCGCGTGTGCCGCGGCCCAGGGCGCGGATGGTGAGGCGTACCGAGCCGTCGGCCTGGGTTCCCGCGACGCTGAAGGGATGTTCGTGCCAGCCGCCGACCCGCAGGTAGACGAACTGACCTCCTGTCACCGGGAGCGGCGTGTCGCCGGTGGGTGTGAGGGTGAGGTCGAGGATGTCGGGTGTCGGCCGCTCGACGCGACGGATGACGTAGTCCGCCCGGGGTTCCCTGTGCCGTAGCACCAGTTCGTCGTAGGCGTAGGCGGTCATGCCGATGGCGGCCATGGTGGTGTAGGTCGCCAGCAGCGGTGTGGATCCGTTGATGATGAGATCGAGGAACCAGCCGTGCAGCAGCGCCGACAGGAGCAGCAGGCCGGTGAGGCGGTGCAGGAACAGCCAGCGCTCGTAGGGCAGTCGCAGGATGCGGCCGACCTGGCCGAGTGAGATGAGGACGAGCAGCAGCAGGCCGATGGCGGAGACGGCGCCGAGCAGGTGGCCCATCCCTACCGACGCGGTCGGGTGGGCGTAGCCGTACGGGCTCCCGTCGAAACCGGAGAAGAAGTGGAGGAGCAGGTGGGGGGTGAGCAGGAGGATGGACCACAGGGCGTACAGCTTGTGCTGGCGGTACATGCGGTCCAGGCCGCCGAACCACTGCTCCAGCCACATCAGGCGGGTGGCCAGCACCAGGGTGCAGGACATCAGGTAGGCGGACAGGACGCCGGCGAACTCGCCGGCGAAGTAGACGGGGCTGAGGTGCTCGGGCGTGAGCCAGTCCCAGGCCAGGTAGAGCATGACCGCTCCGGTCGTGACCGACAGTGGTCCGACGTGGCGCTTCTTCAGGCGTGCGTCCAAGGGGGCGCGGGCGATCCGGATGGCGTAGATCGCTATCACGATCAGAACGGGCATGGTCTACCCCTCGGGGTCGGCGCTGTGGACGAAGGGGCGCTGGTGAAGGCAGGCGGGCCATGCGGTCGCGGCTTGAGCGCCCTGGAGTCCAGGTGGCTGCGTTTCCTGCCACCTCTGATATTGGCTACAGTGTAGCCGTTTTCGGGTCGGTGCACGCGGATGCCTGGTGGCCAGCCCTGGATCTGTCCTCGGGAGCGTGACGGTCCGAAAACCTCCCCGTCGGGCGGCGTTTCGAGGGTGAGATCGCAGCTCGCGGCAGCCCTGCTTGCAGGGCGAAACTGCCGGAGCTGCCCCTCCGTGGAGGCGTGGACCCGACCGGCGGCGTTTCAGGCGAACAAGGCCGCGAGGTACGAGGCGACAAGCACCGCGCACACGGCGGCGGGTACGACTTTGGCAACCGGGTCGCCCTTGCGCAGGTGTACGACGACAGCTCCGGCGAGCAGCAGGAGAAGCCCGACCCCCGCGACGCCGCCGAGGGGCGGCACTGCGAGGCCGAGCGCCACGCCGGCGGCTCCTGCCAGTTGCAGCACGCCGATGCGGCGGTAGGCGGCGACGGAGAAGCCGGTCTCGGCGGCCAGCTCGCGCGCCTTCGGCAATGCGAGTGCATTGAGCACTCCGATCGCCCCGAAGATCAGGGCGATGGCGCAGGCGAGGGTGATAGTGAGGATCATGCGGTATCTCCAGGGTGCCGGCGTCGCACGCGGCGTGGGCATCAAGGGTGACGGCCTGCTGGGGGGCGGGTCGCCGCGAGACCGTTACGGGTGTGCCGCCGCGGTGATGCCGAGACGGCTGCCGAGTCTTCGCATGGTCAGACCTCGATGCCGCCCCCGTCCAGAAGGGCGATGGCCGCCTGGACGATCCGCTCTTCGTGCAGGGCGTCGCGGGGCATCCCCGCGGTCGTAAGCGTGGGGCTGCTCGGGGCACTTTCTTGCTGTGGGAACGAGGCCGCGGTGTGCGGCTTTGGGGGCGCATGAACCGTACGTCGACGAGGACGGGGTGTCGTGCGCGTCGGCGCGCGGTTCATGCGTGGGGGCCGTTGCGGTAGGTCAGCCGAGAGATCCCGCGGGCCGGATGCTGCGCAGCAGCCGTACTCCGGACTCGCGCAACTGGTCCTTGACCTCGTCTAGGCCCAATGCCGGTGACTTACTGATCGTTTCAGAATGAGTTGAGCTGTGGTCTTGCACTTGGCGATCTTGATCGGCAGAGTGTCCGGGGTGCCTGCTGATCTTGTTCCTGATGACCTGTGGGGGCGAGTGGCGCCGTTGTTGCCGCCCGCTCCCGAGCGGCGCCGCCGTCACCCCGGACGGCTGCGTGTTCCGGACCGGGCCGCACTCGCCGGCGTCATGTACGTACTGCGGACCGGTGTCGCCTGGCGTGATGTCCCCGCGGAGACCGTGGGCTGCTCCGGGGTGACGGCCTGGCGTCGGCTGCGGGACTGGACCGAGGCCGGCGTCTGGCCGCGCTTGCACGCGGCCCTGCTGACCGAGCTGCGCCGCGCCGGCCTGTTGGATCTTGAGCACTGCGCTGTTGACGGCTCGCATGTCCGGGCCCTGAAAGGGGGGATCACGTCGGCCCCTCGCCAGTCGACCGCGCCCGTCCCGGTTCCAAGCACCACTTGATAGTCGACCGGCACGGAACCCCGCTCGCCGTCACGCTCACCGGCGGCAACCGGCACGATGTCACCCAGCTGCTGCCGCTGCTCGACGCGGTTCCGCCGATCCGGGGGCTGCGAGGACGGCCCCGCCGCAAGCCGCGGTACCTGTATGCCGACCGGGGCTATGACTTCGACAAGTATCGCCGCCTGCTGTGGAAGCGTGGCATCAAGCCCATGATCGCCCGACGTGGTGTCGCCCACGGCTCCGGGCTCGGCAAAGTCCGTTGGGTGGTGGAACGGTCCTTCGCCTGGCTGCACCAGTTCAAACGACTCCGGATCCGCTACGAACGACGCGCCAGCCTCCATCAGGGCCTGCTCGAACTGGCCTGTAGCCTCATATGCCTCCGTCGCCCACGCACTTCATTCTGACATGATCATTAAAGGTCCGCGTGCTGCGGACCGGTGTCGCATGCTGGGTGAACTACGCCGTCGACCGCCACGGAACACCGCTCGCCGTCCCGCTCACCGGCAGCAACCGCCGCGACAGCGCCCAACTCCTGCCACTGCTGGACGCGGTCACACCGATCCAGGGACTTCGCGGACGCCTCCGGCGCAAGCCCCGACGCCTGGATGCCCCGTCAGGTCTGCGCTCAGCCTCTTCGGTGACTGCGGCGAGGGGCGCCGGTGCCGGGCGTGCGGGCCGACGCAACGTTCTGAGACTCGCTCGTGTATGCCGTGCGCCTAACGCCGAGGCCGCCCCGTGTCGGAAGGCCGGACACGCGCATGCGAAGGGATGACCGGCCCGAATCAAGTGTGGGGCCGGAGCCGGTCGTTGAGTGCGGCACCGACGTCGGGGCAGTTCTTCCGGATGGTGTCGAGGAAGGCGCGCAGCACCGGGGAGTGATCGCGGGCCGCGAAGGACAGGACGAGATCGGGCAGGGGCGTGCGCGGGGTCACTTCACAGAACCGCACTCCCGGACGCGGGACCGCCTTCATGCGGGACGGCCCCAGGCCGACGCCCACACCCGAGGCGGCGAGGCCGATGATCGTGTGCACGTCCCTCGCGACGGTCGCGCCATCGAGAGCCGATGAATCCGTGCCCAGCAGGGTGCGCAGTCCGGCGACTACAGCGGGCTCGTCCTCGCCGGCCGACACGATCAGCGCCTGTCGCCGCAACTGGTCGACACTTACCGACTGTTGACCCGCGTACGGGTGCACCGTACTTACCACAGCGATCACGTGGTCGCGTCCGACCGGGACGGACACGAGATGCTCGGCTCCGGCACCCCGTGGCGGGCCGAGGGTGAGGGCCACGTCCAGCTCCCCGGCGACGAGAGCTGAGCTGCTGCGGCTGGTCGCCATCTCGTGCAGTTCCAGTCTCACGTCGGGCCGTTCACGGCCGAACCGGCTCAGGACGCCCGGCAGCGGGTCGAGCAGTGCCGAGGCGATGAAGCCGAGGCGCAGACGTCCCGTCTCGCCGCGCGCGGCCCGGCCCGCGTCGGCCGTGGCCGCCGCGATCTCGTCGAGCGCCCGGCGTGCCCGCGCGAGGAACGCCTCACCGGCGGCGGTCGGGAACACCCCCTGACGTGTGCGGTCAAACAGCCGGGCCCCGACCTCGCGCTCCAGGTCGGCGATCTGCTTGGACAGCGGCGGCTGCGCAATGCCCAGCTCGCCGGCCGCCCGGCCGAAGTGTTCGTGCTCGGCGAGAGCAACCGCGTACCGCAGGTGTCGCGCTTCCACGACTCGCCCTCCATCCCATCGGCTGCTGGCAATACCTCAAAGATATTGCCATGCCACTTACCAGATCTATGAATGGATGGCGCTGTGGTTCCTGTCTGGAATGGAGCCATGAAGTACGTATCTCTGACCGACACCGTCTTCGTTTTCGTGCACGGCGCCTGGCACAGCTCCGGACAGTGGGCAGCGACGCAGCGCGCGCTGGCCGGACTGGGCGCTGCGAGCGTGGCCGTCGACATGCCGGGGCACGGCTTCGATGCACCCCTGCCCACCGGATACCTGCTGCCCGGCCAGCCGGGCCTGCTGACCGAGAAGTCACAGCTAGCCACCCTGACGATGGACGACTGCGCCGAGGCAGTACTGAGCGTCCTGCACCAGGTGCGTCACCATCGCACTGTCGTGCTCGTCGCGCACAGCGCGGGCGGCGGTCCCGCGTCCCTGGCCGCGGAGCGGGCGCCGGAGCTGGTGGACCGGATGGTCTACCTGTCCGCGTTCGTCCCGGGCGGGCGGCCGCGGTTCTTCGACTATCTGGGCTCACCCGAGAACGCCACCGCGCTGGGCCAGAACCTGAACCTCGGCGACCCCGAAGCCCTGGGCGCCGTACGGATCAATCCGCTCTCATCGGATCCCGCCTACCTCGACGAACTGCGGGAAACTCACTACCACGACACCCCCCTGGACCGCTTTGACCGGTGGCGGTCCGCGCTGACCCCTGACCTGCCCCTGGCGATCCCGACGACTCCAGTCACCCTGACCGCAGCACGGTGGGGACGAATTCCACGAACTTTCCTGCGCTGCGCCGAGGACCGGGCACTGGCACCGGCCGCGCAGGACCTCATGATCACGGAAGCCGACCGGGCCTTCCCCGGTAACCCGTTCACCGTGCATACCCTGCCCGGCAGCCACAGCCCGTTCGCAGCCCGGCCGGGCGAACTCGCCGCGGCCCTCGCCTCGTGAGCCGGCATCGGCCCGTGAAGGGTTCCCCGTCCCTGAGCGGGGGACGGCTCGCGGCCGGTGGCGGCGGGCGGCTCGTACTGCCGGTCGTGCTGAGCGCGACATTCGTGCAGTTGCTCAACGTCACCGTCGCGCAGATCGCCGCCCCGGCGATCCGGGCCGACCTGGGTGCCGGCTCAGGTGCCGTGCAGCTGATCCTGGCCGGGTACACCCTGACCTACGCCTGCTTGCTCATCACGGCCGCGCGCCTCGGCGACCGGTACAGCTACCACCGGCTGTTCGTGCTGGGCACCGTCGTCTTCATGGCCGGTTCAGTAGCGGCCGCGTGTGCTCCCGATGCCACGTTCCTCATCGCGGCCCGGCTGGTCCAGGGCGCGGGCAGCGGCTTGGTCGCCCCGCAGGTTCTGTCGATCATCCAGGTCGTCGTCCCCGCTGCCCGGCGCCCACGGGCTCTCGGCCTGTTCGGTGCCACGATGGGAGTGGCGTCGCTGGCCGGGCCGCTGATTGGCGGACTTCTCGTCGGCGCCGACCTCTTCGGTCTCGGATGGCGCTCGGCGTTCCTGGTCACGGTGCCGGTGGCACTCGTCTCGCTCGCGGGCGCGACCGTACTGCCTCGCACGCGAGGCGCGGCCGGGCAGCGCGTGGACGGGGTGGGCGTGTTGCTGACCACCGTGGGCTTCGGCTCGCTGGTGCTGCCGCTCGCGCTGGGAGGGGAAGCCGGCTGGCCCTGGTGGACATGGGCCACGCTGGCCGTGTCCGTGGCCGTTCTCGGCTGCTTCGCGCTGACTCTCCCGCACCGGCCGGATCCCCTGGTGCATCCGTCGCTGTTCCGCGACCGGAGGGCGCGTGCGGGGGTGCTGCTGATGTTCGTGTTCAACTCCGGGGTGCCGTCCTTCACGTATCTGCTGTTCCTGCATCTACAGTCGGCCATCGGGTATCCCGCCCTCACGGCCGCGCTGACGTCGGCTCCCTTCGCGGCTGCGGCCGTGCTGGGCAGCCGTGGCGCACCCGCGCTGGCCCGCCGACACGGGTCGGCCGTGCTCACGGTCTCGGCGCTGGTATTGGCGGGGACGGCCCTGGCTCTCGCGCCGCTCATCGGCACGGCGGCCGGACGCTGGGCGGCGTTGCCGGTCCTGGCTCTCGGCGGCGCCGCGTTCGGCTCGTTCACCGCCTCGGTGTTCGCTCTGGTGCTGGCGAGGGTGGACGGCTCCGCGGCCGGTTCTGTGTCCGGGCTGTTGCCCACGGCTCAGCAGCTGGGCGGGTCGATCGGGGTGGCTGCGGCGGGGCTCGTCTACTTCGCACCCGCCGCCGGCCCGGGCGCCGCGTTTCGGCACGCCATGATCTACGAGGCCGCCGTCTTCGCCGTCACCGCGCTGATCAGCCTTCGGATGCGCGATCGGAACCGACCAGCCGCGCCACGGGCAGATTCGGCGCGTGCTGCGGGGATGTTCGAAACACCTGGATCGTGAGCCCGGCGAAGCGCCGGGATGCGAGGCAGCAGGCTCGTAAGCCCAGACGCCGAGCCGGCCTGCGGCCTCATCTGCCTCCGCCGTCTGCGAACCTCATTCTGAAACGATCAGTTAGGTTGTGTCGGCTCTGGTGATCGTGATGACAGTCGGGAGCGGTGGTGGCCAGTCTCGGTGTTGGGCGCGTTTGAGGGGCCAGTTGGACATCTTGCGTTTGATGACGCGCGGGAAGGTCCGCTGGCGGCGTTCGGGTAGCAGACGTTCGGTGATCTCAGCCAGGGTGCGGGTCAGTGCTCTGGCGAGTCTGCCGGGGGGAAAGCGCCGCCTGGGCTGGGACCTGGCGGCGCACGACCCGCAGACTGCGGGTGAAGGAGAGCCGGTCGGGGTCCAGGCCCTCGTGGAGGGCTGCCTGGTGCATCAACTGTCGGATCGCGTGGTGGACGAGCAGGAAGCCGTAGACCTCCTGCTCGACGCCCCACGGGTACTTCGATCGCAGGACGAGCTTGGGCCCGCGCTGGTGGGTCTTGATCTCGTCCAGCGTGGTCTCGATCTCCCAGCGCTGTGCGTAGAGCGCGGCCAACTCGGCGGCGGGTGCCTCCTCGGGGTCGATGAGGGTGGTGACCAGACGGTAGACGGTGGTGTCCCCGGTGCGGGCCAGGGTGTATTCGATGACTCGGACGGTCACCGGGTTGCGGCGGCTCCTGCGGTCGGGCTCGGCGTGGACCGTGCTCAGGTAGGAGCCGTCGTCGAGGACTCGAACGACGGGCAGGTTCGCGCTCTTGCGCACCCGCCACAGCAGGTCCGCTCCGGTGGCCCGCGCGTGCTGCCACAGCTCGAAGCCGTAGAAGCCCCGGTCCGCCAGCAGCAGCATCCCGGCTTCCAGACGGTCGAACAGCCGCCGGGAGAGCGTCTGCTCGCTGACCGACAGCGGGCCCACCTCAGCGGCGAACACCGCGTGGGTGCCGCACTCGGCCAGCCCCACCACCCGGGCCTGCGGGAACGCGCCCGTCCCGCGACCTGTACCCGGACGGCCGAAGAAAGCGTCGTTGTCAGCGGTGTCCGCCAGGTCCAGCGTGCTGCCATCGACCGCCACAACGCGCCAGCGCTGGTACCAGGCGCCCGCCGTCTCGGGCACCGCCACCGGATGGCACACCCGCGCGAACAGCAACCGCAACGGCTCGACACCCAGCCGACGACGGGCCCGGCCGATCGCGGCGGTCGTGGGCACCTGCCACGACCGCCGCCCGCCCCCCAGCCCCTCACCCAGCAGCCGGGCGACCTCCTCATAGCCCTGTCCGAAGAACAGGCACATCGCCAGCACGAAGTACACGACTACCCGCGCCGGCAACAGCCGTCTCCGCTTCTCGACCCGCCCGGTCTCCGCGATCACCTCATCGACCAGACCCGGCGGAAACGCCTGCGTCAGCACCCCGATCGCGATCCGATCCGACAACCGCTCACCCGCAGGCGACTTGACCTGCCCCACCCTCGCCACACCACAACCAACGAGAGCGACAAGACAAAGTCACCGGCATTGGGGCTTGGTCAGGTCCGTATGGGTGTGGGGATGTCGCGGTGGCAGGTGGGGCAGGCGCCGGCCCAGGTGGCGAGGAGTAACTGCAGCTCGCGGACGACTTGGTAGAGGCTCAGGCCGGCGCCGCGTCTTTTGGGGCGGTCGCCAGTCTGCGCAGGGTGCAGAACGCGTGGGCGAGGGAGACCAGCGTGACATGGTGGTGCCAGCCGGTGAACGTACGGCCCTCGAAGTGGGCCAGGCCCAGGGCCTGCTTCATCTCGCGGTAGTCGTGCTTGATGCGCCAGCGGAGTTTGGCCAGCCGGACCAGGGTGGTCAGCGGAGTGGTGGCGGGCAGGTCGGAGAGCCAGAACTGGACCGGTTCGGCCTCGGTGGCGGGCCATTCGGCCAGCATCCAGCACTCGGCGAGTTCCACGCCCTGGGTGGCGTCGCGGATCTCCCGTCCGGCGGGACGGATCCGCAGGGCCACGAAGCGCGAGTACATGCGCTTGTAGCCGGTGCGGCCCTTGCCCGGCCGCGAGCCCTCACGCCACTGCACCGGACGTGCCGCTTTCCGGCCGGCCTCGATGACCAGGGCTTTGACCGAGCGGGGCGGGTCGGGATACTTGGGCACCGGTGGCCGCCCGGTGCCGCTGTAAGGCGGCGTGACCGGGCGGGCATCGGCGGGGTGGGCGGTGGGTGTGGTGGAGATCCCGACCACGTAGTTCAGGCCGCGCCGGTTCAGCCCGAGCCGGAACGCGACGCTGTCGCCGTAGCCCGCGTCCGCCAGGACCAGCGGGACGTCCACGCCCCACGAGCGGGTTTCGTCGATCATGTCGAGCGCGAGCTGCCACTTCTCGACATGGCCCAGGTCTGCCGGGATACCGCAGCGTTCCCGGCGGGCGACCTTGACCGGGTCCGCCAGAACCGAGCCGGGATCCCAGGACTTGGGCAGGAACAGGCGCCAGTTGACCGGTGCGGAGGCGTGGTCGCGGGCCAGGTGCACCGACACTCCCACCTGGCAGCTGGTGACCTTGCCCGCGGTGCCTGTGTACTGCCGTGACACGCACGCGGAAGCGTCGCCGTCCTTCAGGAGTTGGGTCGGGGACGGGACGCCGTGCACCGTTTCGGGTGTCGGTCTTCCCGTCCCCGCCCGCCGAACCGGACGTGCCCGTTGGCCGAGCATCCGGCTCTCCACGCGATCCGATGAGTCAGGCGAGGTATTCGCTGACCTGGCCGACGAAGGCCACATCGTCGTGGGTGGTCCGGCGGAAGCGCGCTCCGGCCGGGTTCACCTCGTCGACGTTGTAACGCGTGCTGATCTGCGCTCCGCGATAGCGGTAGCGTTCGACCCGCATCCTCGCCGGGCTGTAGAGGACGATCCCACCCTCGGTGATGCAGTCGGCTCCGAAATACAGCCGCCGCAGCCGTTTCCAGGTCATCCGGGGGTGCTTGCGGCGTATCCAGAGGATCATCCTCCACCAGGCATAGTGGCCGAGGTAGGAGAACGTCTTCTTCGATGCGCCGTAGCGGAAGTAGGCAGCCCAGCCCCGCAGGACCGGGTTGACCGTCCGCAACACCGCCTCCAACGAGAGCAGGGTCGTGCCCCGCCGCCCCCACATCATCCGGCCCCGCCGGGCGAAGGCCCTGCGGTTCGAGATCGGCGCCCGGGTCGTCTACGCCCGCCTCGTTCATCACCCGGGCAGCCGCCCGAACAACTTCCTCCTCAGGGCGCTGAGGGAAGGCCGTTGACCGGCCTATGGCGGAGGAGCGAGGGCGGTGAGAACGACGGGCGAACGTGATGGGCCGACGAATGCAGGAGGCCCTAGCCTTTTCCCTTCGGATAGCTGCGGCTGATGCGCGGGTCGCTGTGCCAGGTCTTGAACCGCAGGATCTCCTCACCAGTGACGCGGCAGATGGTGTATTCGTCCTGGCGAAAGAAGTCAGCTACGGCGAGGTCGTCGTTGTCGGGAGGTGACACCTCGTACTTATCGCCCAGCTTCTTGGAATGGGACTTCATGCGCTTGCTGCTCGTCTTGATGTTCAGTTCCTCCCCATATGTCCCGCTTGCTTTCGCCCCGATTCCGCCGTATGAGAAGCCGGCTTCCGCAGTGACGCTCCAGTGCGTCTTTTTGTCTACTTCTTGCCCGTACTCCTCTGAAGTGCCTTCCATTACTTCCCAGTACTTCAGCTCCTTGACGCCGCGTGCGTAGATCTTGAAATTCTTATCCGACAGGTGCCAGCACGACTCCCGCCGCATAAGATAGTAGGGCGAGTTTTCCCCCTGCCACTCCTGACTGTGCTTTCCATCGGTGACGAGGTAGTAGGGGATGGCGCAGACTCCCGCCAACTGCGTGCCCTCCACTGGGTCCTCCGGAGGGGTTTTGTGTACGTTATCGTAGAGCGCGCACTCTGGCGGCTGCTTCTTGTTGGTGATCAGATCGGGAAGCGCAAGGCTGCGCTTGGGCTTCTCCTTGTATAGGTTGATGACGCTTTCGTACGTGGAGATTTCCCTGAGGCCGAAGCTGGCCGCCGTCTGCTTGCTGTCACAGAAGTAGAGGATTTGGCGGTTGCCCGTCTCTTCTTTCACCGCCAGGTACTGCGCGCGCCCGGCGTTAAACAGCAAGTAGCTGCCTGCCTCTTCCGGGATGAATTGCCAGACCGCCGCATCCAACTTGTCGCCCGACATTTCCCAGACAGGCCGTGTCCACGGGAGGTTGTTGTGCGCGGTCGCGAGGTATCCGGGGCGGCAGGATCCGGTAGCCCCGCCCCGGACGACGGCCAGAATGCACTTCCCCGTCTTCTTGTGCGCCCAGTGGACGACGAGGTGAGCGGGTGAGGCGTCCTCGGTGTAGTCCACCAGCGAGTTGGTGCCGTCGAACACCCAGCCACTGTGCGTCAGTGTGTAAACCTTCCCGGCCTGCGGCAGCTTATCCTCGTCGACGTGCTGCTCGCGGACATCCGCGACGGATTCGTGCGTTACCATGCCGTTTTCTCCATAGGTTTGCGAGTGATGGTGGCCGGATTGAGGCGGCGTCGGGACGGTGTATGTAAGTCCCAGTCGGGCCTTCGAGTGACGGCTCCTCTGGCGCTGGTTGAAGCGGTTCTCCTGACGGCCGGTCCGACTCAGTGACGACGCTATCCATCAGTCGGCCGGGACTGCGACCCGGCTAGGGCATTCGTATACATTCCTTTGCGCTGGTCGAGCGTTCTGTAAATTTCGGGCGACCGCTCGGTCGCCTGTTCTCCACGAAGCAGCTGCGCTCCGGCTACCCTTGCTCGCGCACGCGCTGACTGGTTGTGGGCCGGGCGTTGGTGCGGAGCCAGAGCAGGAGCCTGCCATGCGCCGTTCTTTCACGATCAACACCGAGCCGCACATCGCCGAGGTCGGCGACGTCGAGCTCGCCTTCCTACCGGAGGTCATGGGCGACGAGTTCCTGGACCACTACGAGCAGCTCCGGGACGCGCAGGCCACCCTCGGCGTCGACGTCGGCGACCTGGCCAACGTCGACCCGAAGCAGCTGCGCCAGGTCACCGCCGCGCTGCGGACGTTCCTGTGCCGCGTGATGCTCCCCGAGTCCGCCGAAACCTTCACCTCGATGCGGATTCCGGACCGGGTCCTCATCGAGCTGCTGGAGTGGGTCGTGGAGCTGTACGGCGGCGGGGCGCGCCCTACTACGTCGTCCAGCGGCTCTGCGCCTGCATTGCCGAGTTCTGGGACGCGTGGGAGGGCGGCCTCGCGCTCCAGGGAGTAGACGTCCACTCCTGGCCGCTGCCGCGGGCACGCTCGTCACGACGAACCCGGACACGGCCTACGACGGCTGCGTGACGCCGAGGGACTGCCTGGAGGACCCGCTGTGCCCGTCGCCGGCGCTGCCGAGCCGCGTGCCGGTCGACCCCTGCTACCCGACCGGGAGCGCCACGTTCCGGCGGACCGTGCTCTCGGTGCCGACCTCCAGTGTCCCCAACTCCTTGGAGATGGTGCCGGTGCTGGAGCTGGAGGTCGGCTCGAAGGATCTGCGCCGCCTGGTTGTGCGCTTCCGGGCTTCCCTCACCGGGACGGACTGTGCCGACCCGCTCGCCGACCCGTGCGCGATCTGCGGGGACATCCAGATCCCGTTCCTGCCCGCCGGGTCGGTGCTCACCGTCGACGGGCGCACCCAGCGGGCGCAGCTGGAGTGCGCGACCGCGAAGGTCGGCTCCTCGACGGCGGCGCCGACGCTGTACGGCGCGAAGGGAGCCGCCTTCCAGTGGCCGGTGTGGCGCTGCCCAGAGGGCATGTGCATCGAGATCCTGACGACCTCGGCGACGACCGGGGCAGGCACCCGGGCCCGCGTGCTGATGGTCACCAGGTCGGACGCGGGGTGACGTGACATGGGCGTTCTCGGGTGTCCTCAGCAGTACGGAGCGGTGATCCACTGGCGGGGCGGGTCCCGGCCGTACACCTCGCCCCGGGTCGACAGCCTCACCTCGGTGGCGTGGAACCGGACGGTCAACGACACCTCCGAGGCCACGATCACGATTGCCAAGGCGCGGGCGCCGGAGTGCTGCGGCCTCCTCGGGGACGTCGAGCCGTACATCCACGAGCTGTCGATCTACCGGGACTCGGATCTCGTGTGGCAGGGGCCGATCAAGCGGGTCGTCGAGACGAGGAGCACCTGGCGCATCGAGGCGAAGGACGTCACGGAGTACCTGGAGCGGACGATCACAACGAGCACCGGGTCGTCAGGAACGGCCCCGGGTCCATCGCACCGGCCTGGCCTGGTCTGCAGGGCACCGCGTTCACCTCCGGCATCGACGCCGCCGCGGAGATCACCGGCAGCTCCACCGACCTGTACCTCTTCAAGGGCGCGGACTTCGTCCGCTACAACGTGGCCACCGAGAGGATCGTCAACGGCCCCAAGCCGATCGCCGCCGGCTGGCCGGGTCTGCAGGGCACCGCCTTCGCCTCGGGTGGCTTCACCGAGGCCGTGAAGGTGCCCGACACCTCCACCACCGACGTCTACCTGTTCAAGGGCGCCGAGTACGTCCGCTACCACATCGGCTGACCCGCACTCCCGGGCGGCCGCGGCCTCGCACCAGGGGGTGCACCGGCGGGCGGCTCGCCCCAGCCCATGGCAGTTCACCGGCGGAAGGAACCCGCTCACCGGTCCCTGCTATTCGACCCCGGCCGCCGGTTTACCGACGGGCCGGGTGCGCCTGGGCGACGCCCTCTTCCGCGAGGGCGTCGCGCCAGGGAGTGCGCCGGAGGGGCGCACCGAGGCAGTCGCCGCAAGCCCCGGCAGCGTCCCGGCTGCCGCGTGAGCGCCCCTGCCACCGAGATCCGGTCTCCGCACCACGGAACCTGCTGCCGGGAAACCGGGGTCACGACCAGGCCTGGCGACCCGCCCTGCGGGAGGGCCGCCGTGTCACGTCAACTTGGCGGGGGAGACGGTGAGCGTGGCCGAGTTCCGCTGCGTCGCGACCGGGGACTCGGCGCCCACGGATCCGGCCGTGACCAGCGCGTAGGCGTGGGCGAGGGTCTCCAGGGCGGCGGCCCCGTGGCCAGGGTTCCTCTCGGCGACGGCCTGCGCCTCGGAGCCGATGGCGGCCAGGAGCTGCTCGCGGGCCTGCACGCCGGCGGGCGAGAGCGGAACCCGCTCCGCTACCACCAACGGGATCTGCCGGATCCCCTCGTCGATCGCGGCGTTCCCGGCCGGCACCACGGTGTCGTCACTCACGTGTCTTCCTCCAGAACAGAAGCCGATCTTTCCTGGTCACCGTAACCACCCCGCTTGCGGCACACCCGACCTGCCGGGGCGCGACCGAAAACATGGCCAGAACCGTGCGACGTTGTCCTGTGCCAACGAACATTGATCGCGCGCCATTGAGGTTTGAGCGCCCTGTCAGGGGCTGCCGGCTGGTGTGTGTAGTCGCGCCCGAGGGGAACACGCAGGCGCGACTACGCGCTGAAGGGCTATTCGGGACGGACCTGTGCGGCCTGCATACCCTTCTGGCCTCGTTCTGCGACGAAGGACACCTTCTGCCCCTCCGTGAGGCTCTTGAAGCCGTCAGTCTCGATGGCCTTGAAGTGAACGAACAGGTCGTCGCCCCCACCGTCAGGGGTGATGAAGCCGAACCCCTTCTCGTCGTTGAACCACTTCACGGTGCCGGTCTGTCGGTTGCTCACGCTGCCGCCGATCTCTCTGAGGGTGATGATCAACCCCAATCACACCACCCTTGCCACTCCGGCGCAGGCAGATCGGGCCATTGATCCAGCGTGATCAACCTTCGATGGCACAGACTCGCGTTCGTCAGACTCCGATGGCACGTGATCAAAGTTCGTTGGCACGGGACAGACGCCGCGGGTCAGCGGCCACTCGTGGTAGCCGACGACCTGCTCGTCCAGCAGCGCACCGGGGACCCGCAGCAGAGGACGCGCCAGGAACGTCAGGCCGCGCTCGATGGTGGCCACGGTGACCTTGAGGCGCTCGGCTCGCTTCTCGCTCGCGTTGATGTCCTGCTTCGCAAGGGCGCCCTGCAGGACGCCGTTCAAGTGGTCGAAGGCCGCTCCGCCGCTCATGGGAGCGTACGGGTACCGGAGCGCTGTCTGTGAGCGCCCGGGCAGAAGTCCGCCGGGAACCGTGTTGCCAGAGGGTTGTCGGTGGATCGCTGCCGAGGCCCTGCGGCGGTCAGCTCTGCGGTCGCATCACGGCCGCCACGGGATCGTGAGCGCGGGCGCCGGCGTCTCCCGCAGCGTTCCGCCGCTGCTCATGGTCATGTCTCCGCGCTGGAAGTGCATGACGCTGGCCGTCACTTCGCTGAGTATTGTGGCCGGCTGAGACGCGGCCAGAGGCGAGGCGTTCAGCGGCACGACGGTCCACTGGCCCTATGCGGCGGGAGCAGGAAGCTGCTCGCTCAGGTACTCCGGCACCTTCCCAGGGGCGAGCCGGTACCAGCCGGTGTCGGGAGCGGTCCACGTGTTCGACATGCCGGTCATCTTCTCGCACCGCCATCCGCATCCGCTGGCCATTTTCAGCTGGCCGCGAGGGTCTGCGGGCGGTCAGCTCTCGGAGCGGAGCTTCCGGGCCACAGCCCAGGGGTTGTCCTTCTTCTGGTTGATCTTGCGGAAGTAGCGCTGCATCGCCTTGCTGTCCTTCGCCCAGTCGCCGAGCTCGGCGATCTGGGCCTCGGCGACGCCGGCTTCCTTCAGCTCGGTGGCGCCGCCCGCGCGAAGCCCGTGCGCAGTGACCTTGGCGGCCGTGGGCGCGTTGAGCAGCGCGTTGAAGCCGCGTTCCGCTCGCTCGGCTTCGTTCAGGTCGGCAATGCGCCGCTCTGCGGCTTTCGCCCGGGCTTTCACGTAACCATTGATGGCCTCACCGCTGAGGAAGGACAGCTCGGTCCACTGCGCGTCGGTCAGCTCATGCGGCTGCCGTGGGTCGCACGCGCCGTCTTCGTGCAGGGGGCAGGTCTGCGGTGTGAGGCGTACGGCCAGGCGGCCGGCCTTGTCGAGCGCGCGGAACGCGGCCTGCGTCTCGGGCTGCCGGATTCGGCGGCCGTACTCCAGCCAGGCGCGCATCCGGCGGACGGGGCACAGGTGCGGGGCGTCGTCGCGGGCGGGCACCCAGCCCTCGTACACCGAGCCGTCCTTGCGGGTCTTGCGGTCGACCAGGCGGACCTCCATGCCGTCGGGGTAGGGCGTGAGGTGGGTGACGACCAGGCGGGCAAGCTCGACTCGACGGGTCAGCAGGTGGAAGCCGAGGGTCAGGATCGCCGCATCCCGTAGGTCTGCTGGCCGGCCGCGGTCGTCACAGACTGCGAGCATGACCTCCAGATCGGCTTCCCGAACCGCTGGGGACTGCTTCTCCGTATTCGTCCTCGACCACTTCATGCGGAACGCCGCGATCATCTCGCGAACTTTCAGGGTGCCGGGCCGGGTATGTCCTGGGGTCTCTTGTTCCTGCCAGGTGACGACAGCGCTGGTGTAAACCTGGACCGTGTTCGGGTCGTAGGTGCCACTACGGATCATCCAGCCGACGTACTCGATCAAGGTGGCGGTCGTGCACGGGAGCGCGACCCGGTTGTGCTGCGCGCACCACCGCTGGAACAGGCTGACCTGGTTGTTCTTGTTGCGGGCGGTGTTGGGTTGGCGTGCGGCCTTCAGCAGCTCCTCGGTCTCGGGGGAGATCACGAAGTCGGCAAGAGTGTAGGTCGGCGCGACGGCCTGCGGCAGCGGCCGGCCGGCGACCAGCACGGTGTCGCGGTGGAAGCCGCTGAGGTCCAGGCCCAGGGGCTCGCGTACTGCGGGAAGGGCTTGCTGATCCTCGTCCAGCAGTTCGGCGTCGACGACGTCGGCGAGAGGTGACTGGTCCAGGTTGGTCACGAAACCTCCTGTGCGACGGGGCCGGGCTTACCGGTGGGCGGTGTTGGTGTGTTCGGGAGGGCCAGTGCGCCCGGTGGCGGGCCAGCTTTCAGGACCACGTCGTTGACGTCGGTTTGGCGTTCTGCTCAGCGCGTCAGCTCGTAGGTCTGCTCGTAGCGCTTCCACGCGTCCTCGAAGGCGTCCATCACATCGAGGCACGCATCCACGGATTCGAGGTACTCGTTGTAGAACTCGAACGACTCGACCCCGTCCTCGGGCTCGGGCCACTCGTCGTCGTCCCGCACGTCGCGGGCGAGGTCGCCGACGGGCGACTGATCGTCAACCAGGCGCAGGAGCCAGGCGGTGAAATCCAGCGGTCCGTCGGACACGCGTACTCCCTCGGGCGTCGTGACACCGGCCCGGACGGCCAGCATCCCTCGTCGGGGGCCCGCCGCGCGGTGCGGGCAGGCTGACGGGACAAAGCTTCCCACAGCGGTTGCCTCGTATATTGCCCGTTATATGAGGCTAACGATGGTTAACTCACGTCAGAGGCCCCCGACGTCGGCGTGGCGCGCCACGAGGGAACGCACGCCCGGCCGCGGTGCTGGCCACAAGCACGTATGAAATTTCGTACGTGTCCATCGAGCGGCACGGTCGGGCCCGAGGGCCGGCCCGTCGCTCGCCGCCTCGACGCCGGCCAGACCCTAGAGGTCGCCCGCACCGACACGACTGCGTGCGCAATGCCAACCGCCTGTTGTTCGAGACGAGTTGCGCGCCGCCAGGCCCTCGGCTACACCTGCCCCATCACCTACACTCAGGCTGGCGAGACTGGCGCCAGCCTGCGCGCCGCCGGCCGGCGCGTCCTCGCCCACCGACCGCCCCGGCCCGGCTGGCACTGCAGCAACCGGTCCCGCCGCCCGCACCCTCTGGGAAGCGGTCCAAACTGACAGCGGACACCTTGCGCGACTTCGCATCGCAACACTGCACCGGAAGTTCCGCGGAAGAACAGCGAACGCTGTGGATCGTAGAAATCTCGGCGGACGACTTGGAACGGGAATTGTAGACGCCGTTTGTCTAACTCCGAGCTTCCGGCTAGACTCAACTGCATTGAAACGCTCGATGTCGTCCGCCACCGACTTCGAAACTTCTTGTCACGCGCCACAGTGAATCAACCAGAACGATCGAAATCAGTTTCTCTGAAAACTGGAATGCATCGTCCCCAATGACTTCCGGTATGGATCCGCCGGAGAACATGGTGAAGTGCCGTCCGGGCGGACTCCGTGGCAGGAACGGCCCGGACGGCAGGCAAACCGCCAACGGCGGCAATCACCCAAGGCGCGACCGAGGATGGCCATCCTCGGTCGCGCCGCCCCCTTACAGCAGGCGAAGAATCTCCCGCAGCAACTTCAAGAGCTCAATGGCGATCGCGCACCACTGCCGGCGGCGTCCCTGGTCATCCTTGGGGTCCGGCTCATCGCCACCCGCCCTCGTCCGAACCGTCATGGAACGCTGCTCCCTCCGAGATGGACGCGCAAGCCGCGTCCGGGCTCTGGACCTGAATGAGCCCAGAATGCGTGGAGGGTCCAGGGGCGTAAACCCTGGAATGCAGTGCCATGGGTAATCGTAGAGCCCCCTGTGGGCGGCTAGCAAATGCACCCCTGGCGCTATTCGAAAGCCTTGAAAAGGTCGGACAAAATCAACCCTCTGACCTGCGGAATCGTGAATTCCGTAGCGCCGCCGTCAACGCCGCTGGGGAAGGGCGTGACACACACGCGAGCGGGCCGGTAAGCAGGTCCCCGGCGTGCGGAGTGCGGCGGCAGGCAAGCTGCCCCTGGAGGGATACCCCCCGTCCAGGGGCACGGTCGGGGGCACGGCACACCGCCGTGCCCCCGACTCGTTCAGCGTGCGGTGTTGCCGTGGACGACGGTGCGGCCCGGGTAGCGGGCGTCGAGGTATGCGCGGGCGGCCTGGAGGTCTCCGACGACGCCGACCGTGGTACGGCCGGCCTGGTCAGCGCCGGTCTCGAAGACCTGGAAGCCGGGCTCGTGGAGGCCCTGGATCGCGGCTTCCAGGGGGTAGTCGTGGCCGCGGCGCCACACCAGGTCGGAGGTGATGGTCCCTCGCACAACCCTGGTCTGGCCGGGGAAGCGCTGGTTGAGGGTACGGCGGGCGTCGTCGAGGCTGCCGATGACGGCGACGGTCTGGACGACGTCGCCGGGGTGGGAGGTGACGTTGTCGACGTGCCAGGTGGCGGGGCCGACGCCGGCCTGGTGGATCGCCTGCTGCAGATCGGCCAGGGCCCGCCCCTGGGGTGGTGGGGTGTGGGCGGCAGCGGCGGCGATGGTGGCCAGGGCCCGACTGGTAATCGCGACGTTCACGATGGCGGCCCCTTTCGTTAGGCGAGCGAGATGCCGAACTTGTTCATGATCGCGCTGATGGGCACGAAGAACACGGTGTCGTAGCAGGTGGTCGAGGCGGCGACGTCGGAGCCCCAGCCGCAGACGATGGTCTGGCCGCCGCCGGCGCTGATGATCCCTCTCGCCTGCATGTCCTCGCCGCCGTTGACGCTGGCGACCACCGGGCCGCCGGAGTCGCCCTGGGCGACGGTGATAGTCCTGTCGTGGGTGCGCACCGCGGAGTCGAGGTCGCTGTGCCAGACGCCGTTGATGGTGCTGGCGACGTCGGTTGCGGTGATCTTGAGGCCGCAGTGCACGCCGGACATCGCCCCCGAGTCGCACACGAGGGCGCCGGTGTTGTTGTGGCCGGCGCCGAAGACCCGCTTCTTGTAGTCGGTCTTCAACGACCACACGCCGTCGTAGAACTGCCCCGAGGGCGTTCCGTGGATGTTGATGACGGTGGTGTCCAGGGCGGTGTCGGAGTCGCTGGCCTGTCCCACCTCGGTTCCGGTGCCGGTCTTGTAGGTGCCGGAGGTGCCGCAGTGCGCGGCGGTCAGTAGGACTGCTGTCTTACCGCGCCACCCGCCGAACCCGCTCGTGCAGAAGGCGTTGCCGGGGGTGGTGAGCTCTGCGCTGGCGCTCCAGGGGCTGGCATCAGAGTGCCGGTTGGCGTGCTGCGGGGCGACGGCGGGCTTGGCCTGGACCGGTACGTTGGCCAACTCGGTGGCTCGCTCCGCGACCCGGCGCTGCTCGGCCTCACCACCGGTCCGTACGGCTGCGGCGGGGGTGTAGGCGACGGTCAGGCCGGTACCTTCGGGCGCGGGGGCGGCCAGCGTCCACGCCGCCCCCACTTCGCCTGCGGTGGCGGCCGCGACCAGGCGGTCCCGGACGGTGCGCAACTGTGCGAGCGTGTACGGGGCCGACTTGAGGTCCGCGATGATCCCGGCCGGTGGATGCTGCAGCAGACGGGTGACGTACGCAGGCGGGGTGTCGTGCCAGTAGACCGTCAACCGGCCGTGTTCCGGGTCGAGGGTGAGGCCGGCGTAACCGGGGATGGAGCACGCTCGGCCTCCGGCAGCGGAGCGATCGCGTTCGCCAGGCGCTCCAGCGTCTCCTGACGCCCCACCACATCGCGGCTCACCGAGACCGCGACCGATGGCGTCTTCGGTGCGGGGGTTCTGGCGGCAGCTGGGTGGGCAGTGGTTAGGGCGGTGAGCATGGCGCCGCCGATCAAGGCCGTTCTCCTGCGCACGATCCGCCGCCCCTTCCTCTGCGGGCAGGACCGATGCGGGGCCTGCTTCGCGAGGTGCGGTGGGCCCGCACCGTACCCAAGTAGTCCACGCCGCCCAGCCGGTCCGCCAGCCAACTTGCTGGTAGTCACTCAGACGAGCGAGGCTCCTACCCGGAAGGGCAACCCCGTCCCAGCACCGACTTCGCCGACACCGCTCCTCAGCGGGGCGGGGAGCCAGCTGGCACCACGGTGCCGGGCCGAAGGGCGCGCGTTGCCCGGGTAAGGTGGAAGGCGGCTGGACACGGCCGTTGGTCGAGTTGTAGGCCCCGGAGAGCGTCATCACCACCGACATCCTGACCCGCGCCCCGGTCACCCTGAGCGCCAGCAACGACCCAACTCCGGTGGAGAAAGCCGTCACCGAGGGCATCGCCGCCGACTTCGAGCCCGAGACGTTTCTGTGGATCGTCTTCCGCCGCCCCGACGGTGGTGCCAGGATCTGGTACTCCTGGACCGCTGGCGGCGCACCGCTGGGCAACCGCATCGACCAGGCCGCTCTCACCGCCGAGCTCGACTGCGCCGACTGCTTCCACATCTGCCCTGCGTCCGGTCCGGAGGATGGAACGGCCCCTACCCGCGGGAACTCGCGGTCTGCTCTGCCGAGTTGATCTTTAGAGCCACCCGCGGTCCCAACGCGCCGGCGGGGCCGTCGACGTCCGATTACGGGACAGAGCCGTTGATTGGGCGGCCTTGACTATCCGGTGCCGTTGCTTCGAAGCCGACGGCAGGTGTGCGGGTTCGGCGGAGGGTCTCACCGTCGGGGTCGGCTGGTTCGAGTTCGATGGCGCGGCGTAGTTGTTCCATGCGTCGGGGTAGGGGGTGCCAGCCGGGTTCTGTGGCCATGTCGGCGTTGAGCTCGTGGATCGCGCGGGCGTAGGCCCGGGCCAGGCCGCGGAAGTGCAGCGGCAGACCGGGGCGGGGGTGGCCGCTGGGGGCGGTGCTCACCCACAGCGCGTCGGTGGTCTCGTTGTTCGGGCCGGCGGGTTGGGTGGTGTCGCGTGCGACGAGGTGGCTGCGGACGGTGAGCCAGTGGCGCAGCGCGGCCCGGGTGGGCCCGGACAGGGCGACGGTCTCGGTGGCGGGTGTGGTGCGCGGGTTGCGGTGCTGGGGGAGGCGGGTGAGGCGGATCGTGCCGTGGTGCAGGTCGAGGTCGTCCGTGCGCAGGGCGCAGAGTTCGCCGGCGCGGCAGCCGGTGTCCAGCACGGTGCCGATGATCGCGAGGATCCGGCTGCGGGACGCGGACCGGCCGAGGCGGGCAGAGTGTCCCAGGTGGCCGAGGAGGATGCTGCGCGGGCGGGCGGCGACCACGGGCCGGAGCGCGACCTGCGGCCGGTCGCGGTCCGGGAACGTGACGGTGAGGCCGGCCCGGGCGGTGAGGATGCGGAGGCAGTCCTCCCGGACGCGCATGGATGCGGGTGAGGCTTGGCCCGGTCGTGCGGTGGGCTTGCGCCGCAGCAGGCCCCGCTCGGCGGCGGTGAGATAGGCAGCGAGGGTGTCCGGCGCGAGAAGCAGGGCGAGTGAGCCGGCGGCTGTCTTCGCGATGGCGCCTCGCTCCAGGGCGGTGCGCAGTTCGCCGGCGATCCAACGCAGTTGCTTCGCCCGGGAGGTGCCCGTGGGCGGTTCGCAGGCCCGCTCGACCAAGGCGTCCAGCGCCGCGATCGAGGGTGCCGCTGCCGCTGTGACGTCCGTCATGGGGTCACCCTAGCGACGGGGACGGTCGGACCGGCGGGTTCTTTCCGTCGGCGAGCTCTTGGAACCACTTGCGGGGTCCGTCTAATAACTGGCTTGAAGCAAGATCATCGGTGGGGTGCGGGCGGCATGGTGGCTGTCTCCTCCGGCGCAGCCCGTCCGGGGTGGTGACCGTCCTTTGGCAACGAGGGAGGGGGCGTGCCGGGGCGTCCGCAGGCCCTCACGGCGGCACCCTCCGGGTGGGCTGCCGCTGCGGGTGCGAGCCGTCGAACGTTGCGAACCGGAAGGACTGCGAAGTCCCGGCACGGGGCAACGTCGCGGCAGTGCGGTCGGCACCGAATCGACGATCCGGGCTGGGCGCCGTGGTGGCGACTTCCGCAAGCTCCGCGAGTGCGTGGCGTGGACCGTCCTGAAGGGTCTGACGGAGCGTCAGCAAAGTCAGCATTAGGTCAGCATTGGTCCTGGCAGACGCTGTCACAGATGGTCGAACCGTGTCATGCGTCGAGGGCGGAGGCGGGTGTCGACAGGGCCGCTTCGGGGTGGGCGTAAGGGGGCTCCGGCTCGGGGGTGCGGTGGACCCGACCGCCGCGCCCCCGATCGGCAAACACCCAGGTCAGCGCGCGCGTCCGCGCGGTTTCAGGGGGATTCCGGGGAGTTCCGGGGCGGGCAGGCGGCCGCCCGGGTAGCCGTCGACGGCGCCGAAGCGGTCGGGGTTCGCGGAGCTCATCCATTCCTCGCGGGCTCGGGTGATGTCTTCCTGGGACCGGCCGATGAAGTTCCACCACATGATGATCTGTTCCTCGAAGGGCGTGCCGCCGAGGAGGACGAGGCGGGCGGGAGTGTCGGTGCTGTTGGTGACGGTGAGGCCGGTCGGGCCGGGGGCGAGGTAGCCGAGGTCGCCACGCTGGAGGGCGGTGCCGGCGAGGCGGACCTCGCCGCGGTCGACCAGGACGCCGTGTTCGAAGGCGGGGTCGACGGCCAGAGTCACGGTGGCGTGCGGACGGAGGGTGAGTTCGGCGCCGAGGAGCGGGGTGAAGGTCGGCACGGGGGAGGTGCGGCCCGCCAGGGTGCCGAGGAAGACGCGGGCCTCGCCGCCGTCCAGGGCGACCGGCTCGGGGACGTGATGGTGGAAGTCCCGTGCGGTGTGGCGGTGTTCGTCGGGCAGGACGACCCACAGCTGGACGCCGTGCAGCACCGTGGTGGCGGGGGTGGAGACCTCGGAGTGGCAGATGCCGTGGCCGGAGGTCATCAGGTTGAGCTCGCCGGGGCGGACGAAGGCGTGGACGCCGAGGCTGTCGCGGTGCTCGATCTCGCCGGTGAAGAGCCAGCTGACGGTCTGCAGGCCGGTGTGGGGGTGCGGGGCGACGTCCATGCCGCCGGTCAGCGCGACGTCGTCGGGGCCGTAGTGGTCGACGAAGCACCAGGCGCCGATGAGCCGCCGCGAGCTGTGGGGGAGGGTGCGGCGTACCGTCATCGCGCGTGGACCGCCGAGCGGGACGTCCCGGGCGGACAGGACCTCGACGTACGGGACCTGCGCTTCCTGCGCCTCCTGCGGCATCTGCGGCTCGTGCGACTCGTGGGGTCGAGCGGTGGGGTGCGGCCCGGTCTCGGCGGTGCTCACGGCTGTGGTCCCTCCCTGTGCGGATTTCGGTTCAAGATAGTTCTAGATTCAACTATTATGGCATGGCAGAGTGTCGAACGGCAGTGAGCCGACAGTGTCCGTGGGAGTCGAGGAGTTCAGGTGAGTGATGTGACGGTGGTCGCGCCGGAGCGACGGGTGTTCATCGACAAGCGGAGCCCCAAGGCCTACCAGGCGCTGCTGGCGGCCGCCGAGGCGGCTCGGGAGGTCGCGGCCGAGGCCGGGCTGGACCGGCGGCTGGTGGAGCTGGTCAACCTGCGGGTCTCGCAGATCAACGGCTGCGCCTACTGCCTGAACGTGCACACCCGGGCCGCGCTGCGCGAGGGCGAGACCACTCAGCGGTTGGGCGTGCTCCCGGCCTGGCGGGACACCGAGCTGTTCACCGCGCGGGAGCGGGCGGCGCTGGCCCTGGCGGAGGCGACCACCGACCCGTCGGACGCCGCCGCGCAGCAGGCCGCCTACGTGCTCGCGCGGGAGGCGCTGACCGAGGAGGAGATCTCGGCGGCGATCTGGGTGGCGATCGCGATCAACGCCTTCAATCGGGTGTCGATCATGAGCAAGCACCCGGTCCGCCCGACTCCGGGGGTGTAGGCCCGTGCGGGGTGGCCGGTCGGCTCCCCCGTTCGGCGTAGTGCCTACGTTGGTCGAAGTACGACCGGTTCCTTCCGCTGGAGGATGACGGAGTATCAGTCCTGCGACCAGGCTGTGGTCCAGAGGCGGGCGCGTGCCCGCCGTGGACGAGGGGGTCGCATGGTGCGTCGTACGGTTTCCGGGGTGGCGGCGGCAGTGCTCTGCCTGGCGCTGGCCGCACCCGCTGCCTCGGCGGGCGCCGTCGAGCGAGGCGGGGCAGGCAGGGGAGGCCGGGGAGGCGAGGCTTCGCCGGTCACCGCGGTTGCGGACGGGGGCAGGGCCGCTGCCCGGATGGCGGCCCTGAAGGCGGTGACCGGGGCCGGGGCGGCCGCGGCGATCGCCGAGGTCAGGGACGAGGACGGGGTCTGGCGCGCCGGTACGGGCATCGCCGACCTCGCCACCGGTGCCCCGGTGCGGGCGGACGGACGGTTCCGCGCCGGGAGCATCACCAAGGTCTTCACCTCCACCACCGTGCTCCAGCTGGTCGGGGAAGGCCGGATCGGCCTGGACGACCCGGTCGAGCGGTACCTGCCGGGCACGGTCCCGAACGGCGGGCACATCACGGTCCGCCAACTGCTCAACCACAGCTCGGGCCTGTGGGACCCGACCAACGAGAAGGGTGGGCTGTTCCCGGATGCGACGGACCCCGCAGCGATCCGGGGCTGGCTCGACCGCGGTGGCCTGACCTGGACCATCACCCCGGCGCAGGTGGTGGCCGCCTCGGTGGCGCATGCGCCCAACTTCCCGCCAGGGGCGAAGTTCAGCTACTCCAACGTCAACTACACCCTGCTCGGCATGATCATCGAGCGGGTGACCGGGCACGGCTACGCCCAGGAGATCAGCGCGCGCATCCTGCGGCCGCTCGGGCTGAGCGGGACGTACTTCCCCGGGCGGGCCACCGACATCCGCGGCCCGCACGCCCACGGCTACTGGACGCTCGCCGAGGGCCCGACGCCGGACGGCCGGAGCGACCGGGACGTGACGGTGGCCAGCGTCACCTGGGCGAACTCGGCGGGCGAGCTGATATCCACGCTGGGCGACCTCAACCGGTTCGAGCAGGCCCTGCTCGACGGGAAGTTGCTGTCGCCCAGGCTGATGCGGGAGATGAGGACGACCATCCCGGTGGCCGAGGGGCAGCACGCGCTGGAGTACGGGCTGGGGCTGGCCCGACTGCAGTTGTCCTGCGGGCCGGTCTACGGGCACGACGGCGAGGTGTTCGGATACAGCTCGCAGCTGTGGAGCTCCGGCGACCGGCAGGTCGCGATGTCCGTGACGTCCAGGGGCGACTCCGGACAGGCCGTGGCGCAGCTCATAGCGCAGGGCGGCTTCCTGGAGGAGGCCTTCTGCGGCGCCCACCGCGGCGGGGGTGATGCCCAGCCGAAGCTCGGCTGAGTCCAGCCCCGCCCGGGAGCCAGGGGTAGGACGGCTCGCTGCCCGTCGTCAGGCCGAGCGGCACTGCTCCGTGAGGTAGTCATGCACCGGGGCCACCGGGGCCAGGGTCAGGTCGGTGACGATGTGGCTCGCCGAGACGACCTCCAGCACCGGCAGGTCGGACGAAAGGGCCGAGTTCCCGGAGGACCTGCTCCACCGTGTGGTGGACGGGCTGTTCCACCCCGCCGCCCGGTAGGGTCCCGCACGCCGGCCGTTGGCGCCGCGGCGGTGCGCGCCGACCTCGGGACGGCGGAGGCGGAGAATGACGGGCGTGACAGACATGACGCTCAACCTCTGGCGCCAGCCGCTCGGTCCGGTGGCCGCCGAGGTGCTCAGCTCGGTGTGGGACCGCGACGAGCTGACCGTGCTCATCCTCGCCGAGGGGGCACTCTCCGAACTCCCGCCAGGCATCAGCAGGCTGGGGAGACTGCGCACCCTCGATCTCGGCCACAACCTGTTCACCGAGGTGCCCGTCGAACTCACCGGGCTCACCTGGCTCAGGGACTTCCTCTACCTGCACGACAACCGGCTGACCAGCCTGCCGGACTCGATCGGACGGCTCACCGAGCTGCGCTACCTCAACGTCGGCGAGAACCGGCTCACCGAACTCCCCTTCTCCATCGGAAAGATGGCCGAGCTGGTCGAACTGCGGGCCCAGCACAACCGGCTCACCGCGCTGCCGGAGTCCATCGGCGCGCTCGGGGAGCTGCGCGAACTCTGGCTGCGAGGCAACCGGTTGACCGGTCTGCCGACGTCCTTCGGGCTGCTGTCCGAACTGCGCGAGCTGGAGCTGCGCGAGAACGCCATCGCCGAGTTCCCGGCCGTCCTCGCCGGGTTGCCGCGACTGCGCCGGATCGACCTGCGCAGCAACGAGATCGCCGAACTGCCTGGCTGGCTGGCCGACCCGGCCGTGCTGCCCGCGCTGGAGAAGCTCGACCTGCGGTGGAACGACGTCCAGATGCCGGAGCGGGTGCGGGAGGCGCTCGCCGAGCGCGGCTGCGTCGTTCTTCGGTGAGCCGGTCCGATTCGAGCCGGCCCGATCGGAGGCGGCTCGATCCGAGGTGGCCTGATCCGAGGCGGCTCGATCCGGGCCGGTTTGCCGGGATCCCGCCCAGGAAGATCAACGCGCTCGCCGAAGAGCTGCTACCGTGGAACACATGAAGCGCGCTGCACTCGTGACGACGACGCCGGAACAAGTCCCGGCGCGCTGACTGCTGACCAAGTCCGAAGCCCCGGGGCGAGTGCCCCGGGGCTTCGTCGTTCCCGGCTCCACTCGCCCCGCATCCCGAGTGGAGACCACTCCGTGAACGAGCAGCTCAAGAACGACCACCTCAACGACGGCCACCTCAACGACGGCCACCTCAGGAACGACCACCGCAGGCTCGGCCGCGAGCTGGACCTGTTCGACACCGATCCGCTGATGGGCTCCGGACTGCCGTACTGGCTGCCCGACGGCGCCGCGATCCGGCACACCCTGGAAGAGTTCATCCGCGGCCGCGAGCGCCGGGCCGGCTACCGTCACGTCTACTCGCCGGTGCTCGGCAAGCGCGAGCTGTACGAGATCTCCGGCCACTGGGACCACTACCGCGACGACATGTTCCCCCCTATGGAGCTCGGCTCGGAGGAGATGGTGCTGCGTCCGAGCCTGTGTCCGCACCACGCGCTGATTTTCCGCTCCCGCTCCCACAGCTACCGGGAACTTCCCTTGCGGATGGCCGAGTTGGGCGGAATGTACCGCTCCGAGCTGTCCGGTGTGCTCGGCGGTCTGACCAGGGTCCGGGCGATCCAGCTGAACGACGCGCACGTCTTCTGCACCCCCGAGCAGGCCGCCGACGAGGCCGTCGCCGCCCTGGAGCTGATCCGCGAGGCGCACCGCGCGCTCGGCGTGGTGCCCGTCCGCTACCGGCTCTCGTTGCCAGGTGAGGGCGGCAAGTACGTCGCCGATCCCGGGCTCTGGCGGCGGGCCACCGCGCTGCTGACCGACGTGCTGGAGCGTTCCGGGGTGCCGTTCGAGGCGGCGGAGGGCGAGGCCGCGTTCTACGGTCCCAAGATCGACGTGCAGATCGCCGACGGCGCCGGGCGCGAGTTCACCCTCTCCACCGTCCAGATCGACTTCCACCAGCCCGAGCGCTTCAACCTCCACTACATCGGCCCGGACGGCGCCAAGCACCGCCCGGTGATGGTGCACCGCAGCGTGATCGGCAGCGTCGAGCGGGTGGTCGCCCACCTGATCGAGCTGTACGGCGGGGCGTTCCCGGCCTGGCTGGCGCCCGCCCAGGTGGTGCTGCTGCCGATCTCCGACGCCGAACTGCCGCAGGCCGAACGCCTGCGGCAGCGCTGCCTGGACCTCGGGCTGCGGGCCGAGGTGGCCGGTCCTGAGCACGGCAGCCTCGGCGCGCGGATCCGGGAGGCCCGGCTGGTGCCGTACCAGGCGGTGGTCGGCGCCAAGGAGGCCGTGGACGACCGGGTCGCGCTGCGGCTGCGGGACGGCCGCCGGCTGGAGCCGATGCCCGCCGAGGAGGCCTGGTCGCGGATCGGCGGGCTGGTCGCGGACTGCAGCGCCGAGCTGTGGCGGGCCGAGCCCGCCCGGTGAACCGGGGGCATACGTACGACTAGTGCGGTGTCCGGTGTGTCGGCGGGGCCGGGGGCGGCGGCCGCCCGTCGAATGGGCGCGGCGGCCGAGTCCACGGCCGTCACTGTCCCCATGGTTCCGGAGGTACCCATGCGCAGACCGCGCAGGCTCGTCGTTCCCGTCCTCACCGCCTGTCTCGCCCTCGCCGGGGCGCTGGCCGCCGCCCCGGCGAGTTCGGCCGGGCTTCGCCCGCTGCCCGTACCGGAGGTGCAGTACTGCGCCGCCGTCCTCGGCCACCTCCCCGGCGCCGACGGCGTCTCGCCGGTGCTCGGCCGGGCCTGCTCGCCGGACTCCGCCGCCGACGCGCTCGCCCGGGCCGACCACCGCCCCCGCACGGCGGAGCAGCCAGCCGACCGGACGCTGCTGCTGGAGGAGTACAAGGACGTCAACTACGGCGGCGGCGTCATCTACTCCTTCTTCGGGGACGCCGGCGGCTGCGACTCCACCGGCTACCACCTGGTCAACTACTTCGGGGTGGCGCTGAGCGTCTCCTCGATGAAGGGCTACAACAACTGCAACACCGTCCACCTCTGGTCGACGCTGGGCAAGGAGGAGACGCTGGGCCTGCCGGCCTCCTACCTGGGGCCGGACTTCAACGACGCGGTCCGTGAGCTGCAGGTCTTCCACGGCTGAGCGGCCCCGGGTTCGGCCGGCCGCCGGGGGAGGGGGCCCCGAGGAGGGGCCTCGGGGGAGTGGGCCTCGGGGGAGGGGCCCGGGCCGGCCGGACGTCCGGGCAGGCGTCGGGTCCGACGTACGGCGGGCCGTGGACGGTCAGTAGGACTGCAGCTCGATCAAGTACCCCTCGGGGTCGCGTAGATGGGCGCTGCGCAGGGTGGGGCCCCACTCCGGGCGGTCGGTCGCCGGGGCGACGAGCGCGCCGCCGTGCCGGAGGCAGAGGGCGAGCGCCTTGTCCACGTCGTCGACCCGGAACACCAGCATCGCGCCGTCCTGAGCGGGGGCGGTGGGGTGGGCGGGCAGCCCGTCGGTGCCCAGGGCGGCGGCCATCGCGGCGCGGTCGTAGAGCGCCAGGGCGGCCTGCTCCTCGACGTCCCAGTTGGCGTACGGGCCCTCGGGGGCGCCCCTGACCAGGTCGGCTCCGGTGAGCGGGGGCAGCACCGCGCGGTAGAAGTCGAAGCACTCGGCGAAGCGGGTGACGAGCAGGCGCGGGTAGAGGGCGTCCACGGTCGAACTCCTGGCGTCGAAAGTAGTGGGTCGACACCCACTATAGGAAGAGACCCTAGAATGCCGCCATGGCCTCCGAGACCCCTGCGCCTTCCGACGGGCTGCCGCCGACCCTGCTGGAGCTCAGCACCTTCCTGCTCGCCCGGATCGGCCGGACCGCGCGGGCTCGGCTCGGCGAGCAGTTGTCCGAACGGGGCCTGCGGCTCTGGGACATGGCGGTGCTCGCGGCGCTCGCCGACTTCGGGCCGCAGGCCCAGCGGGACCTGGTGCGGCGGCTGGGCATCGACCCGAGCGACCTCGCGAAGGTCGCCGACCAGCTGGGCGCGGCCGGATACGTCGAACGCACCCGGGACCTCGCGGACCGGCGACGGGTCTCGGTCTCCGTCACCGCAGCCGGGCGGGCGCTGCTGGCCGAACTGGAGGAGCAGGCCCGGGCGGTGCAGGACGAGGTGCTGGCGCCGCTGGACGAGGATGAACGGCGGGTGCTGCAGGGGCTGTTGCGGCGGGTGAACGAAGGGGCGGCGCTGCGGCGAGGGCCGGCGTGAGCTCAGGCGGTCGGCGGCGCCGGGCGGCGGGCGCCCGCGAACTCGCCCGCCCAGCGCGGGAGGTCGAGCGCCTTCTCCACCTGCGTGACCAGCGTGCCGGTGCGCTCGGCGTGGATCATCGCGCCGTCGCCCGCGTAGATGCCGACGTGGTGCAGCGGCGCGTCGGGGCGGGAGAAGAACAGCAGGTCGCCGGGGGCGAGGGCGTCGCGCTCGACCGGCGCGCCGCGGTTGAACTGGGCGACGGTGTAGTGGCCGAGCTCGACGGTCCCGTGGCTGGCGCGGTACCAGCAGTAGAGGGACAGGCCGCTGCAGTCGAAGCCGACCGTGCTCTCGCCCAGGCACACGCCGTTGAGGTAGCCGTTGTCCTGGTCGCAGAAGCCGAGGCCCGGCCCCAGTCGGTCACCGCCACCCCAGGCGTACGGGACGCCGATCTGCGCGGCGGCGACGGCGGCGACCCGCCGGCCCAGCGCGGCGGCGGTCTCGGACGGGGCCGCGGCGTCGGCGGGTTGGGCCGCGGGGCCGAGGGCCGGGACGAGGCTCGCGCCGAGCGCGAGGCCGAGTACGCGGCGGCGTCCGACTCCGGAGGCCTGGTCGTGGCCGGGCGGTTGGTGCTCCATCGGTCGGCTCCCGGGGGCTGTCGGCGGCGTCGGCCGCGGTGCGGGTCGCCCTGGTGGCGTGGGCGGGAACCAGGATCGCGGTCCGGCGGCTCGGTCCGCCATCACCCGCACAGGTGAATCACGCGAACACGGGCCTTGGCGGGGCCGGGAGTTCACCGTAAATCGGTTTGACGCTCGTTCGTGAGGGGCCAACGATGAGCGCGAACGTTCGGTCACAATCCTTGGAGGGCCTTATGAGCAACGCCGTCAAGCTGGTCCGCAGCGCCCGTCTGACCCCGGCCGTCGACTACGCCTACGCCGCGGTCGTCGACGCCCCGGCCCGCTCGCTCTGGCTCGCCGGGGCCTGCCCGTTGGACGAGGAGGGGCGTACGGTCGCCGTCGGCGACTACGAGGGCCAGACGCATCAGGTGATGCGCAATCTGATAACCGTGCTGGAGGACGCGGGCGCGGGGCTCACGGACATCGCCCGGACCACCGTGTACGTGGCCTCCAGCGATCAGGCGGACCTGGTGAAGGTGTGGAACGTGTACCGGGAGTACCTGGGGGAGCACGACGCCCCCAGTACCCTGCTCGGCGTCACCGTGCTCGGCTACAGCGACCAGCTGGTGGAGGTGGAGGCGGTGGCCGTGCTGCCGTGACGGCGGTGGTGGGCCCGATGTTCCGATGCCGACGCCGTGCGGGCGGCAGCGGTTCGGGCCGCAGCGGTGCGGACGGCTGCGGTTCGGACGGCTGGGGTGCGGGCGACTGCCGTTCAGGAGGATGTGCCGGCCAGCAGGGCGTCGAGCTTCCGGTAGCCCTCGACCACGCCGTGCTCCATGCCGCTGGCCAGGATCGCGTCCCGGGCCGCCAGGCTGTCGACCACCGACAGCACGGTGACGCGGGTGCGGCCCTCGCCGACGGGTTCGAAGACGGCGGTGTCCAGCGAGACGCCGTCCGGCACGCCCTCGAAGGTGAAGGTCTGGACGAGCCGGGTGGCCGGGCGGACTTCGTGGAAGGAGCCGTAGAAGGCGGCGACCTCCTGGCCGTCACGGTGCATGGAGTAGCGGTAGTGGCCGCCGGTGCGGCCGTCCCAGTCGTCGATCTTCATGTCGAGGTCGTCGGGGCCGAGCCACTGGGCGACCAGCTGGGGTTCGATCCAGGCCCGGAACACCCGCTCCTGCGGGGCGTCGAACTCGCGGACGATCCGGATGGTGGGCAGCGTCGGGTCCGCTTCGATCCGGGTCTCGTGGGCGGGGTTGGCGGTCATGACGGGGCTCCTTCGGCGGGTTCGGGGGCGGGGTTGTGGTCGGCGTGTGGTTCGGGTTCGGGTTCCAGTCGGTCGCGGTGGGACCGGGTGCCGGCATCCGTCGGACCGGGCGGGTCCGGGGCCGGACGGCGGTCCGGGGCAGCGGGTGTGTCGGTGTCCGGGTCGGGGTCGCTGTCGCCCATGGCCGCGAGCACGGCGTCCAGGCGGCTGAAGCGTGCCTCGGCCTGGCGGCGGTAGCGCTCGATCCAGCTCGTCATCAAGTCGAACACCTGCGGCTCCAGGTGGCACGGTCGCCGTTGGGCGTCCCGGCTGCGACTGACCAGCCCGGCCTCCTCCAGCACCTTGAGGTGTTTGGAAACGGCCTGCATGGACATCGCGTAGGACTCCGCCAGTTCGCCGACGGTCGCGTCCCGGACGGAGAGCCGGGCGACGATGTCGCGCCGGGTCGGATCGGCCAGGGCGACGAACGCCCGGGAGAGCTGGTCGACGGCCACCGCACACACCTCTGTTCATCCTCAACCACTTGGTTGAGAACAACGGTACTCCGGCTGCGCCACGTATTCAACCGATTGGTTGTGGACTCCCTTGGGCAGTGCCTGCCGACAAGAAACCGATCGTTCGGTTTGCTTTCGTCGGTCGCGGCGGGAGGGTACTCGTCGGCGGACCGTCCAGGAAATCCGGCTTCCGGGTGCTCCTAGCCCAGGGGTGACGGCCCGTTGGGGCTCGCACAGAGGGGGTGGCGGCTGAGGGAGCAATGGAGTTGATGATCCGACATCGTCTTGTCGCGCGTGAACGGCCCGTAGCTAAGATGCGGGGTGTTTGGTTTTGTTTCCGGAGCTCAGGGCGGGGTGGTTGCGGTGGTACGGCAGGAACGGGCGCTCCGGACGCGTCGGCTCATCCTGGAGGCCGCGGCGTCGGTCTTCGACGAGTTCGGGTACGAGGGCGCCACCATCGGGGAGGTGGTCTCCCGGGCGGGCGTGACGCGCGGTGCCGTGTACTTCCATTTCGCCTCGAAGCGTGATCTCGCGCAAGGTGTCGTCGAGGAGCAGTTCGTCCAGGACGGCGTGCCGGAACGCAACTGCAAACTCCAGGAGTTCGTGGACACCGGGATGGTGGTCGCGCACCTGATGCCGCGTAACCCGCTACTCAGTGCCGGCGCCCGGCTCTCGCTCGGCCACGACGCGTTCGACGACTTCGGCGGTGGGGCGATCCCCGGCTGGATCAGCCGGATGGAAGCGCTGCTGGCCGCCGCCGGCGAGCGTGGCGAGTTGCTGCCGCACGTCGTCCCGGCCGACACCGCGTGGCTGATCACCGCTGCCTGGACGGGTGTTCAGGTCCAGTCGCACAAGCTCTGCGGCCGGGCCGACCTGGAGCAGCGGGTGTCCGGCCTGTTCCAGCACCTGATGCCGAGCGTCGCGGTGCCCGGCGTGCTGGGCTCGCTGCAGATGGGGCCGGACCGCGGCGCCCGGGTGGCCGCAGAGGTCGCGGCGGCCCGAGTGGCGGACGAAGTCGGCGTGGGCTGACCGCGCCGGCCCGAAGCGGCTCGGGCGCGGCCGGAAGTGCCCCTGGTCGGTGCCGGGTTGAGCGGCTTGCGGTCTCCCGCTCGTGGGACAAGACCGGGGCCCGGAAACAAGGCTGATCGGTTTGTTTTGTGCCGACAAACCGCGCGCTCCATCGGGCGTGGTGATCCGGACGGCCCTCACCGCGGACGCGACGGCCGCACGTGGCAGGCGGCAACCGGTCCGGCCCAGCAGCCGCCCGGCACCTTCGTGGGGCAGGCGGGGGCTTCCACGGCCGCCGGGCCGACGCCGTACCGGATTTGCTGCCCGGCGCCCACCGGGCCGGCGAGTGTTGACTCGTCCCGCCGGGCGCCTCCGGGCGGGTGCCGCGCCAGGCCGACAACGCCGCAGCCGGCCCGCCCGGGCCCACCCGGTGTGCGCCCATCCTGCGGACAGGTCGAATGTCAGTGCGGCTCGCCATGATGGCGGTATGAAGGACGCAGCCACCACGGCCACCCCCGCCGCTCTCGCCTCTCCGGAGGCCTACGCCGACGCCGTCGCCACCGCCGTACGGGCCGCCGCGGCGTACTACGCCGACGGCTCGACCACGCTGGGGGACGACGAGTACGACGCCCTGGTCCGGGCGGTCGAGGCGTACGAGCGTGAGCACCCCGACCAGGTGCTGCCCGAGTCGCCCACCGGCAAGGTGGCCGGCGGCGCGGCCGTGGGCGACGTCCCGCACAGCACGCCGATGCTCTCGCTCGACAACGTCTTCTCCGCCGAGGAGCTGGAGTCCTGGGCCGCAGGGCTGGAGCGCAGGCTCGGCCGGCCGGTCGCCGCCTGGTGCGTCGAACCCAAGCTGGACGGCCTCGCGGTCGCCGCCCGCTACCGGAAGGGCCGCCTGCACCAGGTGCTCACCCGGGGCGACGGCCTGGCCGGGGAGGACATCACCCACGCGGCCGACGCCGTGCTGGGCCTGCCCGCCCGGCTCGCCGAGCCGCTCGACGTCGAACTGCGCGGCGAGGTGCTGCTCACCCACGAGCAGTTCGATCAGGCCAACGCCGTGCGCACAGCCCACGGCGCCACCCCCTTCGCCCACCCGCGCAGCGGCGCCGCCGGCACCCTGCGCGCCAAGGACCGCCCCTACCGGGTCGAGCTGACCTTCTTCGGCTACGACGCCCACGGCCTGCCCGGCCTCGGCCACGCCGAACTGCTCACCCGCCTCGCCGAACTCGGCGCCAACACCGCCGCCAGCACCCAGGCCGCGCCGCTCCGCTGCGCCACCCTCGCCGAGGCCGAGCGGCGGATCGAGGAGATCGCCGCCCTGCGCGCCGCCCTGCCGTTCGGGATAGACGGGGTCGTGGTCAAGGCGGACGCGGTCGCCGACCAGGAGGCGGCGGGCTCCGGCTCCCGGGCGCCGCGCTGGGCGGTGGCCCGCAAGCTCCAGGCCCAGCACAAGGTCACCCGACTGCTCGGGGTGGAGTGGAACGTCGGCCGCACCGGCATCATCGCGCCCCGCGCGGTGCTCGACCCGGTGGTGATCGACGGCGTCACCGTCACCTACGCGACACTGCACAACCCCGCCGACATCGAGCGCCGCGGGCTGATGATCGGCGACCAGGTCTTCGTCTACCGCGCCGGGGACGTCATCCCGCGGGTCGAGGCGCCGCTGGTGGACGAGCGCACCGGCGCCGAGCAGCCGATCACCTTCCCCGAGGTCTGCCCGCGCTGCGGCGACGCCATCGACCGCGCCGAGCAGCGCTGGCGCTGCGTGCGCGGCCGGGGCTGCCAGGCCGTCGCCGCGGTGATCTACGCGGCCGGGCGCGACCAGCTCGACATCGAGGGCCTCGGCGGCACCCGGGCCGTCCAACTGGTCGAGGCCGGACTGGTCGCTGACCTCGCCGACCTGTTCACCCTGACCAAGGAGCAGCTGCTCACCCTGGAGCGGATGGGCGACACCAGCGCCGACAAGCTGCTCGCCGCCATCGAGACCGCCCGCACCCGCCCGCTGAACCGGGTCTTCTGCGCGCTCGGCATCCGGGGCACCGGACGGACGATGTCGCGCCGGATCGCCGCCCACTTCGGCAGCATGGCCGCGATCCGGGCCGCCGACGCCGTGGCGCTGGCCGGCGTGGACGGCATCGGGGTGGAGAAGGCGGCCGTGATCGTCGCCGAACTCGCCGAGGTGGCGGGCCTGTTGGACCGTCTGGTGGAGCAGGGCGTGGGGACGCAGGTGTCCGAGCCGGTCGTCGCGGCGGCTGCGGCCGGCCTGGCTGCGGCCGTCTCGGGCGAGGGCGTCACCGGGGAAGCCGTCACGGGCGAAGGCGTGGCGGTCGGCGGCGCGGCGGCCGGTCCGCTGGCGGGGCAGAGCGTGGTGGTCACCGGCAGCATGACCGGCGCCCTGGCCGAACTCTCCCGCAACGAGATGAACGAGCTGATCGAGCGCGCGGGCGGCAAGGCCTCCTCCTCGGTGTCCAAGCGCACCAGCCTGCTGGTCGCGGGCGAGAAGGCGGGCTCCAAGCGCGCCAAGGCGGAGGAGCTCGGGGTGGCGATCAGCACCCCGGAGGAGTTCGCCGTGCTGGTGGCCGACTTCCTCGGCTGAGCCAGCCGCCGAGCCCGCGGCCGGAGCGCCTCGGCCCCGGTGTCCTGACCGGGAGCCCGGGCCGGGGCAAGGAGGTTGATCGCACGGGGGGTGATCGCACGCGGGGGTTGATCGCATGCGGTGTTTGATCGCGGGCGGGGCGGGTGCGGTAGGGTACCGACGCTGAACACGACCGCGAGCCAGGGAGGTGAGACCCATTACCGGTATGTCCGAGCGGGTGCTCCCGGAGCGCGGCCGTGCGGGCGCACCGCGCGCGTAGCGCGGGTGCACCGACGCGGCGTCGGCCCTGGCGGGAGCCCTGACGGAGTCCTCCGTTCTCCTCCCGTCGTCCCCAAGGGGTCCCCTTGCCCGTCTTCTCCTCCGCCGCTCTCCGTTCCTCGGTCGTCTCCCAACTGCGCTCCGCCGGTTGCGTGTTCGCTGAGGACGAGGCGCGCATCCTGCTCACCGCCGCCACCACGACCGCCGAGCTCGCCGGAATGGTCCGCGCCCGCGCCCAGGGGCGGCCGCTCGAACACGTCGTCGGCTGGGCCGAGTTCGCCGGTCTGCGGATCGCCGTCGACCCGGGCGTGTTCGTCCCACGTCGGCGCAGCGAGTTCCTGGCCGCCGAGGCCGCCAGGCTCGCCGGACCCGGCGCGGTGGTGGTCGACCTGTGCTGCGGCAGCGGCGCACTCGGGGCCGCCGTCGCGGCCACGGCCGGTCACCCCGTCGAGCTGTACGCGGCCGACCTGGACCCGGTGGCCGTCCGCTGTGCCCGCCGCAATCTGGCCGGGACGGGCGCCGGGGTCTTCGAGGGTGATCTGTTCGCCGCCCTGCCCGACGCGCTGCTCGGCCGGGTGGAGGTGCTGATCGCCAACGTCCCGTACGTGCCGACCGGCGACATCGAACTGCTGCCGCCCGAAGCGCGGTTGCACGAGGCGCGGCCCGCGCTGGACGGTGGGCCGGACGGGCTGGACGTGCTGCGCCGGGTGGCCGCGGCGGCGCCCCGGTGGCTGGCGGCCGGTGGGGCGCTGCTGTTCGAGACCAGCGAGCGGCAGGCGGACGGCGCGCTGGCGGTGGCGCGGGCGGCCGGTCTGACGGCGGGGGTGAGCCGCGCGGAGGAGCTGGACGCCACCGTCGTCACGGCGACCCTGGGCTGACCGGCGACGGATCCCGCAGGGCGGTCCGTCCGCCGCTCCGGCCACCGGAACCCCGTGCCGGTGGCCGGACGGCCGGAGGAGCGGACGGCCGGGCGAGCGGACGGCCGGAGGAGGCCCGACGAGCGGTCAGATCCTTGCGCCGTACACGTGGTCGACCGGGATGGTGAGCAGCACCCGACGGTCGGCGACCATCGTCTCGCGGTACTCCGCCCAGTCCGGGTGCTCCCCGGCGGCCCGGCGGTAGTAGTCCACCAGCGCGTCGACCTCGGGTCCGTGCGGGTCGGTGCCCGGGCCGGTGAGGGTGGCGACACCCTCGGCGGTGGCCCAGGACCGACCGTCCGGCCCGGTCACCTCCAGGCTGACCCGCGGGTCCCGGCGCAGGTTGGCGGTCTTTGCCAGCCCCTCCCGGGTGGAGATCAGGATGACGTTCGCCTCGCGGTCGTAGAAGGGCATGATCGGGGAGAGCTGGGGCCGTCCGTCCGCCTTGATGGTGGCGAGGATGCCGAGGCGGCTCTGCGCGAGCAGGGCGTGAGGATCGTGAGCAGTGGTGGTCATGCGGGCCATCATCGGGCTTCACACCGGTGTGAAGGTCAAGACCCGGCAGGCGTGTCGCACCCGTTGACCCCGAAGGGCGGGGGTCCGGGGAACCGCCCGTGGCGGCGGCCGCCCGGGGCCAGGGTTTGGAGACGACGGAGTGTGACGATCCGTCACCGAGTGCTGATCCGAAGCGAAGGAGTACCGCACGACGGCCGCTGACCCCCGCCTCCCGCCGCTGCCCGCCGCCCGCCGCGCGGGTCAGGCGGTCCCGAGCTTGTGGACGGCCACGGCGAGCGCCTCGGCCGTCCGCCGCACGTCCGCCTCCGTGGTGCGCCAGTTGCTGAACGCGGCGCGCAGGGCAGGCAGGCCGGCGTAGCGGGTGGGGGTGAGGAAGGCCTCGTCGGAGATCTCGGCGGCGAGGGCGGCGAGGCGCTCGGGCGTCGGGTCCTCGGCGAGGGTGAAGCACACCACGTTGAGGCGTACCGGGGCGAGCAGTCGCAGGCCCTCGATCGCGCCGATCGCCTCGCCGAGCGCGTGGGCGCCGGTGGTGCAGCGCTCCACGATCTCGCGGTGGCCGGCCCGGCCGTAGGCGCGCAGGGTGAACCAGGCGGCCAGGGCGCGGAGCCGGTGCGAGTTCTCCGGGGTGAGGTGCACGAGGTCGGGGTGCTCGCCGATCGGGCCGAGGTAGGCGGCGGCGTTCTGGAAGACCCGGGCCTGGAGGTCGCGGCGGCGGGTGAACTGCACGGCGCTGTCGTAGGGCACGTTGAGCCACTTGTGCAGGTCCACGCAGACCGAGTCGGCCCGGTCCAGCCCGGCGACCAGCTCCGCGTGCTCCGGGGAGAGGGCCGCGAAGGCGCCGAAGGCCGCGTCGACGTGCAGCCAGAAGTCGTACCGTTCGCGGAGCGCGGCGATCGCGCGCAGGTCGTCGAAGTCGACGGTGTTCACGGTGCCCGCGTTGGCGACCACGATGCACGGGCCGTCGGCCTCGGCGAGGGCCCGCTCCAGCGCCGCCACGTCCACGGCCTCCCGGCCGGGCAGGGCGGGGACGGCGGTCAGCGCGGTACGGCCGAGGCCCAGTACGGACAGCGCCTTGGACACGCTGGAGTGCGCACTGCCCGACAGCACCCGCACCCGCCCCAGCGCGGCGACCCCGTCCTCGGCCACGTCCACCCCGAGCCGCTCGCCCAGCCACTCCCGGGCGATCGCCAGCCCCACGGTGTTGGACATGGTGGCGCCGCTGACGAAGGTGCCGCTGTGCGCGGGGGAGAGCCCGAAGAGTTCGCGCAGCCAGCCGACCGTCTCCCGCTCCAGATGCTGACCGGCCGGGTCCAGCGAGGAGTTGGAGTTCTGGTCGGCGGTGGCGGTGAGCCAGTCGCCGACCAGCGCGGCCGGGGTCGCCCCGCCCGTCACGAACCCGAAGTAGCGCGGCCCGGCACTGGCCGACAGCCGCGGCTCCCAGCGCTCGCCGAACTCGGCCAGGGCCGCCCGCAGGCCCCCGCCGTCCTCGTGCAGCGGCCCCGCCGGCGTCGGCCGGTCGGCCTGCGGCGGGATCACCGGCCGCTCGTCGAGTCCGGCGAGGAAGCCGACCGCCCGCTGCCGCGCCTCCTCCAGGAGGGCGGGCAGTTGGTCGAGGTCGGCGGCGAGGTCGGGGTGCATGCGGGTTCTCCGTTGATCGGTTGTCAGGCCGAGGGTAGCGACGCACGGAGACCTTGTCGCGGGCCAATCCGCGGCCGGTGGCCTGGCGTGCGCCCGGGGTGGGGCCCGCTCGCGGGTGGTAGCGGTGCGTGAGGATTCCCCGGCCGCGGTTGGGGAACGCGCGATGCGACCGAAGGAACCGGTACGGGACGAGGAGGCAACGGTGAACGACATCGCGCAGGGAGGCGCCGGAGGTGTTCCGCTGCACCACGGCTCCGACCAGGACGGCCGCGACGATCCCCGCGCTCCGGGGACGAACGGCCGGGGCGACGACGGACCGGGCGGGGCCGGTGCGTCCGGGCAGGCCCCCGAGGACCCGGTCGAGGACCAGGGGGACGCGACCACCGCAGAGCCGGGCCGGGCGCGCCGGCTCGGACCCGACGAGTTGGAGGAGACGGACGGATCGGAGGAGGCGTGATCCGCTCGTCGGACGCCTTACGGAGGCCTGACGGCCGTGGCCGGGTACCCCGGCCACGGCCAGGCCGTCGGACGACCGGCGCCGCGCCGGGTGCCGCGAAGTGCGCCGCGTCCGGTCCGCACCGGGAGGGTTTGGCCCGTTCTCGCGGCGGTAGACGCGTGCCCGGGGCGGCTTCGAGCACCGGACCGCACCGGCCGCTCCGTGCCGAGACGAGAACCGTCCGGTCGACTTCGGGAGGACCCTGTGATCGTGCCCCGTGTCATGGCCCGGCCGTCCGCGGCCCCGGCGGCGGAACGGGACGGGCGAGTACGTCGTGACGGCTACGCCCGGTTGAGCGCCGCCGATCTCGGTATCGACACCGAGGCGCTGGCGGCGGACTTCGTCGGCCTCGCGGACGCCTACCGCGACCTGCCCCCGGACCCGTACGCACGGCGGACCAACCGGTTCCGCCGCTACTCCCACGCCGTCCACCTGCCGTGGACCGGGGAGCTGTCCTACATCCCGGGCGCTCCCGACGACGAGTTCGGCACCGCCACCGAGTACTGGCAGGACGAGCACAACCCCGAGTACCCGCGGATGCGCCGTCGGCTGCCCGACATCCCGCCAGCCCTGCACCGCAACCGCCTGCTGGACGCCCTGATCCGGGCCGATCTCGATCACGCCCTGTGGCTGGATGACCTGCACCGCGTCCCCGTCTACGTGGGCGTCCACCTGATCGCGCTCGCCGTGCGGGACCGCGAGCAGGTCGCGGTGTCCTCGCCGAACTGCCTGCACCAGGACGGGGGTTCGCCGGCGACGTTCACCTTCGCCCACCTCGTCGGGCGGCGCAACGTCGAGGGCGGCGAGAACGTCATCGCCACTCCGGAGAGCGCCGGTCGGCAACCCGATGACCTGCCCCCCGGGGCCGTTCACGACCGGTTCTTCCTGACCGAGCCCCTGGACGGCTACGGAGTGCACGACCGGCGGGTGAGCCACTACGTCGGCCCGGTCCGTCTCGGTGACGAGGAGGGCGACGGCCGGCGCGAGATCCTCATCGTCGGCATCGCCCCGTACGAACCCGGGCTGTAGCCGGGACGAGGACTGGTCCAGCGCGCAGAACGACGGCTCGGCGATCCTGGTCGCCGAACAGGGCGTGGCCGTACGGCGGTTCGGCTACGTCCCGGGCGAGGAGACCGCGCATCTGGAGCTGGGTGCGCCGCTGCCCTACGAGCAGCGGCGGCGTGCCGAACTGGGGCTGCCTCCGCTGGGGTCGGGCCACGTGGACTCCGAGGAGCAGGCCGACGAGTGGGTGTGGGAGCTGTTCGAACTGGCACCCCGCCTGGCCGGGGAGCTGAGCCTCGACCCCGGTTCGATCGGACCGGACACACCGGTCCGGGGCGCCGGCGTGCTGGCCCTCACGGAGTACGGGCGCCGACCGGGCGCGGCGCGGTGACCGGAACCGTCGGCGAGGACGCTCAGCGCACGCGCCGGGGCAGTTCGGCCTGCCGGACCGGGCGGCAGGCCAGGGCGTGGGCGGCGCCGAGGCAGGAGAGGCCGCCGCAGGCGAGGAAGACCGGGGCGGTGCCCCAGGCGCCGATGGCGGCGCCGACCGCCGGGTAGCTCAGCGGGGCGATGCCGACCATGGTGAGCATCACGACGGAGGTGACCCGGCCGAGGTAGGCGGGGTCGGCGGTGGTCTGGACGAGGGCGCCGTCCAGGCTGCCGAAGACGCCCGCGCTCAGGCCGACGAACGCGGCGAGCACGGCGGCCGACCAGAGGGTGGGGGCCACGCCGATGGCGGCCGCGCCGAGGCTGCCGAGCAGCAGGGTGACGGCCATGGTGAGGCCCGCCCGGGGCAGTCGGCCGGCGACGGCGAGCAAGGTCGCGCCGGCGGCGGCGCCCGCGCCGAAGCAGGCGACGATCAGGCCGAGGCCGGACGGCCCCCAGCCGCGTTCGGCGTTGAGGAGCACCATGCCGACGTTGAGGGTGCCGACGAGACCGAGTTCGCAGACGGCGCCGACCAGGACCAGCGGTCCGAGCAGGCGGTGGCGCCGGATGTAGCGCAGGCCGTCGAGCAGCTCGGCGCGGGCGGTGCCGCAGCCGCCGGGCGCGGCCCCGCCGTCGGGCGGGTCCAGCGGCCGGATCCGCACGGACAGCAGCAGGGGCAGCGACAGGGCGAACAGCCCGCCCGCGACGGTGAAGGCGACGGCCGGCCCGCCGAGGCCCATGGCCAGGCCGCCGATCGGCGGGCCCGCCACCTGGCCGAGGCGCATCGCGAGCGAGCGCAGACCGGTGACCCGGGCCAGCTGGTCGGCGCCGGTGATCCGGGGCGGCAGGGCGCCGACGGCCGGGACGAACAGGGCGTCGACCGCGCCGAAGACCAGGGCGACCGCGACCAGCAGCCACAGAGCGGGCGTGGTCAGGGCGACGGCGGCGGCGACGGCGAGGATGAGCAGGCAGCGCAGCGCGTCGCTGCCGAGGATCACCCGCCGCGGGTCGAGGCGGTCGGCGACCACCCCACCGCCCAGCATCAGCACCGCCCGGGGCAGCGCACCGGCGGCCATCACCAGGCCGACCTCGGTCGGGCCGACGGCCTTCTGGGCCGACCAGCCGAGGGCGAGGAAGTAGACGGTGTCGCCGACCAGCGAGGCGGTGTAGGCGGCGAGCCAGCGCAGCACGTTGGCGTCGCGGTGCGCGGGCAGGGCGGGGCGTATGGACCGCGGTGTCACCGACGTGGCCATGGCGGCGGGCTCCTGTGGATCGGCGGATGCGTCAGGGGCGGAACGGGAAGCCGTACAGGTGGACGGACACGTGCTCGCGGTTCGCGCTGTCACCGGCCGCCTTGGCGGCTTTGCCGCGCTCCCGCCAGCGGCGGCCCAGGGCCTGCAACTCGTCGTTCAGTTCGGCGAGTTCGGCGGCGGTGAGATCGAGCAGCCACTCGGAGGTGAAGGCCGCGTCCGTCCACTCCCGGCCCCAGGCGGCGCCCTGGTCCAGGTAGGTGCGGACCTGGGCGGCGCGGCTGTCCAGCAGGCCGCGGGTGACGGCGCCGACCGCCGCCGCGCCCTCGGGCGTACCGGTGAGGTCCGACTCGCGGAAGCCCCAGCCCTGCTCGGAGGCGACCTGCCACCACCGCTCCCGCCCGTCGGTGCTCTGGCCGGTCGCCTCGACGACGAAGTCGAGCTCGGCCAGCTTGCGCAGGTGGTAGCTGACCAGGGACGGCGCCTGGTCGACCTGCTCGGCGAGCTGCGAGGCGGTGGCGGTGCCGGCCGCGTAGAGCAGGCGGTAGAGCTGCATCCGCAGGGGGTTGGTGAACGCCTTGAGGCGGGAGAGATCGGTGATCAGCTCCGGCTCGGGGATTTCGGGCATGCCTCCAATCGTAGACAGGAAAGGAAAGTTGCGCAATGAAAACTGCGCAATAAATCTTTCGGACTTCGGACTTCGGAGTTCGGACCTGGCCACGGCCTCGGGCGAGCCGCCGGGCGGCACCGCCGGTGTGGGCCGGTGCTCCGCCCGGGTGCCGCCGGTCGCGGGAACACGCCGGGCGCCCGGGGCCGGATCCGGGCGAACCGTTTGTCCGGACGGGGCCGGGGTTACCCGAGGAGGGCAGCCCCGAGAACGAGGAGTCCATCGCATGCAAGAGCCCGGCCCGCTGAAGAAGATCGCCGACAAGGTCGTGGACGTCGTCCAGAACGCGGCCTCCGGGGAGCGTCCGGAGATCCCCGGAGCGCCCGGCGCGGCCTCGCCGAGCGTCGCGGAGCCCGTCGAGCCGAACGGTCCGCTGCCTCCCAAGCCCGACCAGGCCGCGCCCCGGCCGGTCACCGCGACCGGCCGTGACACGGGCGCCGGAGCGACCGTCCGCTCCCAGAACGGCCAGTTCCTGACCAACGCGCAGGGCGCCCGACTGCCCGACAGCGACCACTCCCTCAAGGCCGGCCCCCGCGGCCCGGTGCTGCTGCAGGACCACCACCTGCGCGAGAAGATCACCCACTTCGACCACGAGCGCATTCCCGAGCGCGTCGTCCACGCCCGGGGCGCGGCCGCGCACGGCGTCTTCCGCGGGTACGGGACGGCCGGAGCCGTCTGCAAGGCCGCGTTCCTCGCCGAGGACGTCGAGACGCCGGTGTTCGTGCGCTTCTCCACGGTGCTCGGCTCGCGCGGCTCCGCGGACACCGTCCGGGACACCCGCGGCTTCGCGACGAAGTTCTACACCTCCGAGGGCGTGTTCGACCTGGTCGGGAACAACATCCCGGTGTTCTTCATCCAGGACGCGATCAAGTTCCCCGACGTCGTCCACGCGGCCAAGCCCCACCCGGACCGGGAGATCCCGCAGGCCCAGTCCGCGCACGACACCTTCTGGGACTTCGTCACCCTCCACACCGAAGCCACCCACCACACCCTGTGGAACATGTCCGACCGGGGCATCCCGCGCTCCTTCCGCACCATGGAGGGCTTCGGCATCCACACCTTCCGCCTGGTCAACGCGGACGGCGCGAGCACCCTCGTCAAGTGGCACTGGAAGCCCAAGCTCGGCGTGCACTCCATGGTCTGGGAGGAGGCCCAGCTGGTCGCCGGGGCGGACCCGGACTTCCACCGCCGGGACCTCGCGGACGCGATCGAGGCCGGGGCCTTCCCCCAGTGGGAGCTGGGCATCCAGACCTTCCCCGACACCCCCGAGCAGACCTTCGAGGGCATCGACCTCCTCGACCCGACCAAGATCGTGCCGGAGGAGCTCGCACCGGTGCGCCCGGTCGGGCTGCTCACCCTCAACGCCAATCCCACCAACTTCTTCGCCGAGACCGAGCAGGTCGCGTTCCACCCGGGGCATCTGGTGCCGGGGATCGACATCACCGACGACCCGCTGCTGTCGGGGCGCCTGTTCTCCTACCTCGACACCCAGATCACCCGGCTGGGCGGCCCGAACTTCGCCCAGATCCCGATCAACCGCACCCACGCCCCCGTCAACGACATGCTGCGCGACGGGTTCCACCAGCACGCCGTCCACTCCGGCGTCGCGCCCTACAAGCCGAACTCGCTCGACGGCGGCTGCCCGTTCTTCGCCGGGGCCGGAGAGCACGCCTTCATCGAGTACCCGACGCCGGTGGCCGCCGCCGCCAAGGTGCGCGAGGCACCGGCGTCGTTCGCGGACCACTTCAGCCAGCCGCGCCTGTTCTGGGCGAGCATGAGCCCGGTGGAGCGCGAGCACATCATCGCCGCGTACACCTTCGAACTCGGCAAGTGCTACGAGCAGGCCGTCAAGGAGCGCGGCCTCCAGGTGCTGGCCCGGATCGACGCCGACCTGTGCGCCCAGGTGGCCGCCGGCCTCGGCCTGCCCGTGCCCGAGCCCACCGAGCCGCCCGCACCGGTGCAGCCCAGTCCCGCCCTCTCCCAGCTCGGCCGGACCTGGCCGGTGGACGGGCGGGTCGTGGGCCTGGTCGCCGGGAACGACCACGGAGCGCTGGCCACCGTGCGCCGGGCCGTGCTCTCGGCCGGCCTGGTCCCCCTGGTGATCGCCGGCGTCGGGGGCGAGCTGCGGACGGGTGGCGACGGCGAGCCCCTCGCCGTGCAGCGGACGTTCGACACCGCCCGCTCGGTGGAGTTCGACGCGGTCGTGCTGGTCGGCGCCCCGGTCCCGGCCCGGGGCGCGAACCCCGCCCGCGACGCCAAGGCGGGCACCCCGCAGCCGGACTCCTCCGGCATCGACCCCCGGCTGGTGCTCATGCTCACCGAGGCCTACCGCCACTCCAAGCCCCTCGTCGCCGTGGCGGGCGGGCAGAGCGCGCTGCAGGCCGCGGGCATCGCCACCAACGCCCCCGGCGTCCTCGCGGGCCTCGGACCGGACGAGGCAGTGCGACCGCTCATCGAGCTGCTCGCCGGCCACCGGGTGTGGGACCGCTTCCCGCCGTCCTCCGACCTGTAGGCCTGCCGGCACGGCCGTCCGGCGCGGTGCCGGTCGCGCGCCCGACCGGGTGGCGAGGTGGGGCTCGTCGGCTCAGCGCCGCGTGCGAACAGCAGGCCGGGCGGTGACGCTGGCGAAAGCCGGCCGTACATCCGACGCCGGATCGGCCGGGCCGCAGACCGGGAGGACACGGGACCATGGCTCTCCGTCATCCGTCCGAGCGCAGCCGTGACGGGCGGGGCCGGTTCGAACGGTTCGCGGAAGCCGCCTCGAACCTCACCAGTTCCCCGCTCTTCTACCTCTTCTCCGTGCTCCTGGTGCTCGCCTTCGCGGCCGTCCACGCGGCAGGACTGTCCCTGGAGTGGCAGATCCTGGTCGGGGACATCATGACCGCGCTCAACCTGCTGCTCCTGACCCTGCTGAAGAACGCCGAACGCCGCGCGGAGCACGCCGTCCAGCGCAAGCTGGACGCGATCGCCACCGGTCTGCTGCGGCAGATCGACGGGCGTGACCCGGGCGATGCCCGCACGGCGCTCGAAGAGGCCATCGGCATGGAGGAGGAGGTCTGAGCCGACCTGCCGTCCCGCACCGGGCCCCGGCCGTGGCCGCGCCCGGGCCGGGATCGGGTGCGGGTCGTCCGGTCGCGGCGTCTGCGGACCGGGTGAATACGCCCGGGGCCGCGCAAGGTCCGGAGCCCGGGCGCCGATGGTTGAAGAGCAGGTCCGGACCGCTGGTGGTTCGGCCGACGACACGGAGGCGGATTCTGATGGCTCGGTTGCTACACACTCGTCCCGCGGCCACCGGCGCCCACCGGCGTACGGCGCTGGTGGCGGCCGTGCTCGGGTGCGCGGTTCTGGTGGCCGCCGGCTGCTCGTCCTCCTCCCCGTCCCCGTCCGGCTCCTCGGCGACGGCGAGTCCGCGCCAGCCGGAGGCGAGCTCCTTCTCCGGGGAGCTTCCTTCGGCGCTCGCATCGGCGAAGGCGTCGGTGCTGGAGTCGGTGTCGGCCGCCGCGGCCTCCGCGTCGGCCGCGGCGGCCTCGTTCGAGGCTTCCGTCTCGGCGCAGATCGCCGCCGGACGCGACGAATCCAAGGCCGTACTGGACAAGACGCAGGGCGCGGGGAACGCGATCTCGGACGTCACGATCACGGGACTGCCGAAGGCACAGGCGGCGGGCTTCAACGCGGCGCTGGTGACGGTGCTCAACAGCACCTCTGCCAAGGCCTCGTACGCGATCAAGGTGGAGTTCTCGGACCAGAGCGGGAAGGTCGTCGACACGACCTACTTGAACGTCAAGGACCTCGCGGCGGGTGCGACCGCCACGCCCACGGCATTCAGCTCGCTCGACCGGGACCAGGCCCTCGTTCCGCGGGTGGTCCAGGCCCAGCGGTACTGACCCCGACCGCCCGGGTGGCCGGCTCCGCCGGTCCGGGCGTCCTGGTCGACCGTGCCCCCGTCCGCAGCCGCGGACGGGGGCACGCGGGCTCAGCCCGCCGCTCGGGGCCCTGTTCGGTGAAGACCGCCCGGGCAGCTCGGATGATCTTCTCCGCGTTGCGGGCGGCGGCGTCGGCGCGCAGCAGCCGGGGGAGTCGGCGGCCATCCCGGCAGTCTCTCCGAGCGCCGCTGCGGCGGCGCCGATCAGTACCGCGCCCGGCGGTACGCAACTTCTTCGCCTTAAGCTGGTGTCATGAGTTCGCGACCGACCACCCGCCCCGGCGGGCGCAGCGCCCGTGTCCAGCAGTCCGTGCACCAGGCCGTCCGTGATCTGGAGGCGGAGGTGGGCCGGGACGCGCTCACCGTGCCGCTGATCGCCGCCCGCGCGGGGGTGACGCCGTCCACCGTCTACCGGCGCTGGGGGGACCTGCGGGAACTGCTGTCCGACGTGGCCGTGGAGCGGCTGCGCCCCGACGTGCCGCCGGCCGACCAGGGCAGCCTTCGGGCGGACCTGGAGGCGTGGGCCGTGCAGTTCGCCGAGGAGATGGGCTCGACGGCCGGGCGCACGTACATCCGCGACGCCCTGCTGGGCGACCCGGAGCAGGGCAACGCGGTCCGCTGCTCCGACTACGCCGCCGAGCAGTTGAAGGCCATCGGCGTGCGCGCGGCCGGGCGCGGGGAGGCGGTGCCCGACGTGGAAACCCTGCTGGACGTCGTCGTCGCCCCTCTGATGTACCGGATCCTGTTCCGTCCCTCGGACCTGTCCGCGGCCTACACCGACGGCCTGGTCGCGGCGGCGCTCGGCCGCATCGCACCACCTCGCATCGCCTAAAAGCTAAATATTTGCGTTCCGGCTGGGCGCGGGCCTAGAGTGCTTAATGCAAAGTATTCGCCTTAAGGCTCTGAGGTGCTTCCATGACCAGCGTCACGGCCTTGCCATCCCGCTCCCGCCGCCCGCCCCTGCTGAGCCGCCGCGGCGCCTTCCGGCTCCATGCCTCGATCCTGGTCGGCCTGCTGGCCGCCTCCAGTGCGCCGACCCCGCTCTACGCGATCTACCAGGCCGCCTGGCACTTCTCGGCCATGACGCTGACCGTCGTGTTCAGCGCCTACGCGCTCGCCCTGCTGGTGGCACTGCTGACCGCGGGCACGCTCTCGGACCACCTCGGCCGGCGCCCGGTCCTCGCTGGAGCGCTGCTGGCCGAAGCCGTCACGATGGCCCTCTTCGCCACCGCCCAGGGGGTGCCGGCGCTGATCGCCGCCCGGATCCTGCAGGGCCTGGCCACCGGCGTGGCCACCAGCGCCGCCGGAGCCGCCCTGCTCGACTTCGAGGACCCCGACCGCCCGGGCCGGGCAACGGCCGCCAACGGCGTCACCCCCGTGGCCGGCATGGCGATCGGCGTGCTGGCCGCCACCGCCCTTGTGCAGTACGCCCCCGCCCCCACCCGCACCGTCTACCTACTGCTGCTCCTGCTCTTCACCGCGCAGGCCGCCGCCGTCCTGCACACTCCCGAGACCTCCCGCCTCAACTCCGGTGTCTGGCGCTCACTGCGTCCCGCGATCACCGTCGCCCCCGCCTCCCGGCCGGCCATGGCGCTCGCCGCGCCCGGCATCGTCGCTGTCTGGGCACTGGGCGGCTTCTACTCCTCCCTCGGCCCCTCGCTCGCCCGGCTCATCGCCCCGCACGCCGACCGCGCGACCGGCGGCCTGGTCTTCTTCACCCTGACGGCCGCGGCCGGCCTCGCCGGCCTCGCCGCCCGCGCGCTGCCCGCCCGTACCGTGAGCCTCGCCGGCAGCGCGCTTCTGATCCCGGGGGGCCTGCTGACCCTGAGCGGCCTGTACCTGCACAGCCTGCCCGCGCTGTTCGTCGGCACCGCCTCGGCGGGCGCGGGCTTCGGCGCGGTCACCCAGGGGGCCCTGCGCCTGCTGCTGCCTCCGGCCGCCCCGGGCGAACGCGCCGGCACGCTCGCCGCCTACTACGTCCTCAGCTACCTGGCCATGAGCATCCCCGCGGTCGTCGCCGGCCTGCTGACCAACCTGTGCGGCCTGGGGACCGCCGTCTCGCTCTACGCGGTGACGGTCATCCTGCTGACCCTGATCGGCCTCGCCCGCGCCCTGCGGCAGCAGCGCACCGCCTGATCGAACCCCAACCCCCCACAACCCAAGGACCTTCCCATGAGCACGCCCCGTCGGACCACCCCCGCCACCAGCACCGGATGGAGCCTCGGCGACATCACCGTACGCCGTGTCGACGAGATCGAACTGCCTCGGCAGACCGGACCCTGGCTGCTGCCGGACGCCACCAAGGAAGTGCTGGACGAGGCGTCGTGGCTGCGCCCGGACTTCGCCGATGCCGACGTCCCCCGTCTGGCGAGCCACAGCTTCGCGGTGGAGACGGGCGGAGTGCGGATCGTCGTGGACACCGGCATCGGAAACGGCAAGACCCGTGCCAACCCGGCGTGGAACGGTCTCGACACCGACTTCCCGGAGCGCCTGGCGGCGGCCGGCTTCCCGCCCGAGTCCGTGGACCTGGTGATCACCACGCACCTGCACACCGACCACGTCGGCTGGAACACGCGCCTCGTCGGCGAGGACTGGGTCCCCACCTTCCCCAACGCCCGCTACCTCACCGGCCGCACCGAATGGGACCACTGGGCCGCCACCGACCTGGACGAGGCCCGCCGCCAGATGTTCCGCGACTCCGTCCACCCCGTCCGCGACGCCGGACAGTACGACCTTGTGGACGTGCCCGAGCAGGGGCACGAGGTGGCGCCGGGCGTCCTCCTGGTCCCTGCCCCGGGCCACACCCCGGGGCAGGTCGCCGTGGAACTGCGCGGCAGCGACCGCCGGGCGCTGATCACCGGCGACAGCATCCACCACCCCGTCCAGCTGTCCCACCCCCACGTGAACAGCTGCGTCGACATCGACGCCGCCCAGGCGGTCCGCACCCGCAGCCGGCTGCTCGACGCCCTGGCGGACACCGACGCGTTGCTCCTGGGCACCCACTTCCCGCGGCCCACGGCCGGCACCGTCCGCCGGGAGCGCGGCCGCTACCGGCTGCTCGCCGAGCCGGGCGCCGAGTTCCCGGCCGGCGCGGCCTGATCACGGGGCTGCTGCCGCCCCTTGCGCCGGCCGCAGAGCGGCCGCGGCGCCCGCAGTCCCCCGAGCAAATCCCTGGCCTTCACGGCCTCGGCCACCCGCCACTCCGACCGAACCCCGACCGAGAAGGAGAACACCCATGTCCACCGTCGAACTCACACCACCGGAGGCCGCCCGCTGGGCCGCCCGCGCCGGACTCGTCCTGCCCGCCGAGCGCCACGCCGCGGTGGCCGCGGTCGCCGACCACATCCACCAGGTCGTCGCCGTCCTGCGCGAACTGGACTTCGCGGACGTCCCGCCGGCCGCCGCCTACCGCGCCGGAGAGGAGAACCACGATGCAGCCGTATGAGCTGTCCCTCGCCGCAGCCGCGGACGCGATCCGGGCCCGGCGACTGTCCCCCGTCGAACTGGTCGACTCCGTCCTCGACCGCATCGGGAACGTGGAACCGCACCTCGGCGCCTACGTCACCGTCACCGCCGAGCGGGCGCGCCGGGCGGCGGCCGAGGCGGAGCACGAGGTGGCCCACGGCCGCTACCGGGGACCGCTGCACGGCATCCCGATGGGGCTCAAGGACCTGATCGACGTCGACGGGATGCCCACCACGGCCAGTTCCCGTGTCCGCGCGGGCCACCGCGCGGGAGCGGACAGCACGGTCGCCGCGCGCCTGGGTGCGGCCGGCGCCGTCCTGCTCGGCAAGACCCACACCCACGAGTTCGCGTTCGGTCTGACCACCCCGCAGACCCGCAACGCCTGGGACCGCACCCGGGTCGCAGGCGGCTCCAGCGGCGGCTCCGCGGTCGCCGTCGCCTCGGGCGCCGCGACCTTCGCCCTGGGCACCGACACCGGCGGGTCGATCCGGGTGCCCGCCGCGCTCAACGGGGTCGTCGGCCTCAAGCCGACCTACGGCCTCGTCCCCCGGCACGGCGTCACCCCCCTCTCCTGGTCCCTGGACCACGTCGGCCCGCTCACCCGCACCGTCGAGGACGCGGGCCTGGTGCTGACCGCACTGGCCGGACACGACGCCCGCGACCCGGCCTCGCTGCTCGTGCCCGCCGCCGACTACCGGCCCGGCCCCGACACCGACCTGACGGGGCTGCGCGTCGGCGTGCCGCGCACCTACTACTTCGACCACGTCCACCCGCGGGTGGAGGCCGCCGTCCGGGACGCCGTCGGGCGGCTGGAAGCCCTGGGCGCGCGGCTCGTCGAGGTCGACATCCCGATGGCCCGCTACGTCCGAGCCACCCAGTGGGGCCTGATGGTGCCGGAGGCCGCCGCCTACCACGAGGGCACCCTGCGGACCGTCCCCGAGCTGTACCAGGAGGACGTCCGCATCCTCCTGGAGGCCGGCGGGCTGATGAGCGCCGGCGACCACATCCGTGCCCAGCGCTCGCGCACGCTCATGCGCGCCGCGTGGGCCCGGATGCTGGCGGAGGTCGACGTGATCGCGGCCCCGAGCGTCCCGATGCCCGCGGTCGGAAGGGACGAGGAGACGGTCACCTGGCCCGACGGCACCGTGGAGGGCGTCTCCGACGCCTACGTGCGCCTGAGCGCCCCGGCCAACATCACCGGGGTGCCCGCCCTGACCGTCCCGGTCGGCCAGGACCCGGCCGGCCTGCCGATCGGCCTGCAACTGCTCGCCCGCCCCCTCGGCGAGCCCGTGCTCCTACGGGTGGGCCACGCCTACGAGTCGACGCAGCCCGCACGGGCCCTGGCCGCAGCGGCCTGAGCAGGGTCGGTGCCGGCCGTCCGAGGCCCAGCGGTCAACTCCCCGCAGCGGCTAGCCTGTTCCGCATGACGACCACCCGCCCCGCGAACCCGGCGCCCGCGAGCCCCGGCGGCCCCACCGTCCGCGACCGCCTGCTCGCGCTCGGCTCCCCGCGCGCGGCGGCGGCCGTGCTCACCGGGACGAACGCGCTCTACCTGCTGCTCGTGGCCTTCGGGAACGTCACCGACTTCGCCACCAACCAGCGGTTCGTCCAGCACGTGCTGGCGATGGACACCACCTTCCGCGACCAGGACCTGATGTGGCGTGCCGTCACGTCCCCCGGGCTGCAGAACGCGGCGTACGTCGCGATCATCGCCTGGGAGGCGCTGAGCGCCCTGGTGCTGACGGCGGGGGCGTTCGCCTGGTGGCTGCGGCCGGCAGTGGCGCGTCGGCTCAGCACCCTCGGCCTGCTGCTGATGCTGCTGCTCTTCGGGGCCGGGTTCATCGGGATCGGCGGGGAGTGGTTCGCGATGTGGCAGTCGAAGGCCTGGAACGGCCTGGACGCGGCGATCCGCAACGTCACCCTGGCGGGACTGGCCCTGCTGGTGGTGAACCTGCCGCAGCGCACCCACGCCCCGGTGGACTGAGCGAACCCGCGCCCCGGCGGACTGTGGGGACCGCGCCTCCGCTGCCCGCGGCGGGTCCGGACGGACTCAGGCCCTAGGGTGGCCGGTATGCCGCTCGTCGACGTGACCTACGCGCCCACCGTGCCCGAGTCCTCCCTGCGCGAACTGGGTTCGGTACTGCCGCATCTGGTGTCCCTGGCGGTGGAGTGCCCCGAGGAACCGTACGACGGCGGTCTGCAGCCCGGGGACGTCGAGATCCGCTTCCGGCCGCTGGGCCCGCTGGACCGCAGCGGGCTGGCGGTGGTGATCGAGATCAAGTCGAAGTGGTTCGCCAGCAGGGCGGCCGACCGGCAGGAACGGGTGGACGCGCTCCACGAGGGCATCCGCGCCGCGACCGGGCTCGTCGACTTCGGCGTCTACCTGTCACTGCCGGTCGCCGCCTGGTCCCAGGGCGACTGACGCCGCCGGACGGACCCACGGGGTAGCGGCCGGAGCGGACATCACGTCCCCTGGAGGAATGGCCGACCCGACACCGCCGCTCAGCCCCGTCGAACAGCTGCTGGAACGGTTCCTCGCCTCGGGGCGCACCCTGGACCCCCGGGACGTTCCGGCCATCGCCCAGCACTACACCCGGGCGCTCGGCATCGGCTCCGGCACCGTCTACCTCGTCGACATCCAACAACACCGGCTCGTCCCCCTCACGGGCGGTCCGGGACTGCCGATCGACGGCACCAGCGCCGGCTGGGCCTTCCGCACCGCCTCCCTGCGCGTCACCGAGGACGACAACGGACTGGTGGCCTGGTTCCCCCTGTCCGACGGCGCCGACCGGCTCGGCGTCCTGTGCCTGAGGACCGACCGCCTGAACCGCGAGGCGCTGCACCGCTGCCGACTGCTCGCCGCACTGCTCGCCATGGTGATCACGTCCAAGCGCGACACCAGCGACAGCTACGCCCTGGGCACCCGCGTGGAGCGCATGAGCCTCCCCGCGGAGATGCTGCGCGCCTTCCTTCCGCCCCGCACCGTCCGCACCGACAGGGTCGTGTCCACCGCCGTCCTGGAGCCCGCCTACGACCTCGGCGGGGACGCCTTCGACCACTCGCTGGCCGCAGGCGTCCTGCACGCCACCGTCCTCGACGCGATGGGCCACGACCTCGCCTCCGGCCTGACCGCCGCCGTCGCCCTCGCCGCCTGCCGCAACGCCCGGCGCAACGGCGCCGACCTGCCCGACCTGGTCGCCACCATCGACGACACCCTCCAGCACTGGCTGCCCGACCGCTTCGCCACCGGCATCATGCTGCGCCTGGACGTGGCCGCCGGGGCACTGGAGTGGATCAACTGCGGCCACCCGCCGCCCCTGCTGATCCGCGACCAGCAGGTCGTCGCGGATGCCCTCGCCCGCGTCTCGGAACCGCCCCTGGGGCTGGGCGCGCTCTCCGATGGTCCCCGCACCGCCCAGACCCTCCGGCTCCAGCCGGGCGACCGGCTGCTCGTCTACACCGACGGCGTCACCGAGGCCAGGGGTGCCGGCGGCGAACTCTTCGGCCTCGAACGCTTCACCGACTTCGTCATCCGGGCCACCGCCGCCGGCGAGGAGGCCCCCGAGGCGTTGCGCCGGCTCATCCACGCGATCCTGGAGCACCAGGACAACCCGCTCTCCGACGATGCCACGATCATGATGATCGAGTGGCAGCCCGCGGCCCCCTCCCCGGTGGACGCCTTCTTCACCGATCCCCCCTGACCTCGGCTGCCACGGTCGTCGACGGCCTCCCCCCTCGTGCCCGCCGGCCGCGGCCGGGGCCCGGAGCCAGGAGGAGGTGGTCTGGGGTGGCATGCGGCGCGCAGCCCGTACAGCAGGCGGTCGGCGCCGGTGGCTCAGCGTGATGGAGGTCGGCCGGTCGGTGAGACTCCCGGGGATCGCGTGGTGAGTGCGCTCACACGCGAATGCGGTGTACGACGACGGATAGTGGTGTCCGGCCCCGCCCTTTCGAGGACTGATCGGGGAGGAGGCGGGGGGCGGCTCGCGCAGATGCAGAGAGGGCTACCGGCCGGCCACCCGCTCGATCTGCTGCCCCGCCGTCGAATCGGCGCCAGGGTCTCCGGCTACGACGGGGGATCGTGCTGAGGGGGTCTTGGCGGCCGCGGATCCGGTCTGGCAGGTTTGCATTCGTCGTCGGCCGCACCGGCTCCTGTCCCGCCGGATGCGGCTAACCGCCGAGTCACGCCCCGCGACCGTTCGGCCCCTGTCCGGCCACGGTCGAGGCGGGGCGTGACACCGGCCCAACCCGATTGAGGTCTTGCTCTACATGCCCGCTTTCAAGCTCCGTATGCGTACCTCTGCCGCGATTCTTGCCGGCGCCGCCGGTGTGACCGCCCTGGGTGCCGCCGTGGTCCCCACCATGGCCTCGGCCGCGGACGCCTCCCCGCAGGCCGTCGCCGCCCAGATCGTCCCGGCGAACCAGCTGGCCTCGTTCAGCCAGATCATCTCGCACGAGTCCGGCTGGAACGTGACGGCGACCAACCCGAGCTCGGGCTCCTACGGGCTGGGCCAGGCGCTGCCGGCCTCCAAGATGGCCTCGGCCGGCGCGGACTGGAAGACCAACCCGGCCACCCAGATCAAGTGGGCGCTGGACTACATGAACACCCGCTACGGCAGCCCGAACGCCGCCTGGGCGTTCTGGCAGACCCACCACTGGTACTGAGCCGACCACATCGGCTCCTCCCGCCTCGGCGGTCGGACAGGGGTCGCCGGGGTGACCGTCGAGGGCCCGGGCCCGCGCGAACGAGCGCGGGCCCGGGCCCTCGTGCTTCCCTCACCCACGCCCGACGGCCGCGAACACCGAGCCGTCCTGCGAGCCCGCCGCCCAGGGCGGTCACGTCTACGGGCTCGACGAGCTCAGGCACTGCCTCGCGCACGGCTGACCGGCGTCCGGCGGGTGGAAGTAGGCGGTGACCGTCTTGCCGTTCTTCTGCAGCCGGGTGTGCCAGTGGTCGGCGAGCGCGTCGACCAGCGCCAGGCCGCGCCCCCCGGTGGCTTCCGGCGTCGCCGTCCGGCGGCGGGGCAGCCGGCTGCTGTGGTCGTGGACGCTCAGGTGGAGGCAGCGTCCGTCCCAGGTCAGCACCAGCTCCGCGTCGCTGCCGGCGTGGACGTGGGCGTTGGTGGTCAGCTCGGACACGGCCAGCACGACCGCGTCCGCGACGGCCGGGGCGTCCCGGTTCCAGCCGAGGTCCTCCAGGTGTCTCCTCGCCCACTCCCGGCCCGCCCGGACCCCCGCGCCGAGCGGAAGCCGCCGGGCCCATCCCACTCCGCCGCTACTGGACATGAAGGCCTCCCTCCAGGTAGGTGCGAGGTTCGTCTGCCCGCATCCGGCGACCGCATGCGACCGGGGTCACCTCCCGTCCGCTGACCCGTGCTCAGGAACGCTGACGCGTCCTGCCGGTGGCGGTCCCGCGCTCGGCGTGCCGGAGGCGGGGCGCGAGCCACCGGCATGGAACCCGAGCGCGCGGGAAGGCGGTCGTCACGGAGCGCGTCGCACGGGCGACGCCGCGACACGAGGAGAGCCATGAGCGTCAGCACGATCTGGGAGTTCCGTTCCGAATCCGGCCACGTCTCGGGCACCGACCTGGTCGGCTTCCACGTCGAAGCCTCCGACGGCCCGATCGGCAAGATCGACAAGCACTCCGAGGAGGTCGGTGCCTCGTACCTCGTGGTGGACACCGGCCCGTGGATCTTCGGCACCCGGGTCCTGCTGCCCGCGGCCACCGTCGCCAGGGTCGACCAGCACGAGAAGAAGGTGTACGTCGACCGGACGAAGGACGAGATCAAGAACGGCCCCGCGTTCGACCCCACCCACGGCACCGGTACCGACTACCAGGCGGGCTACAACGCCTACTACGGCCCGTTCTACGTCGGTCCCTTCCTCTGACCGGCCCGCCGGGGCTCCGGTCCCCGGTCCCGGTCGCGCCGGCTGACCGGACAGTCCGTCGCGTGGGTTCAGCAGGCCTGTTCGGCAGCCGGTGCCGGTGTGCGGGGCGCTTCCCGGACGGTGGGGAGCAGCAGGACGGCGAGATTCGCCGTGCCCACCAGGGCCGCTCCCAGGAACAGCGGCGCCGAGGTCCCGGTGGCTGCCGCGAGGGGTGCGGCGATCGCGAGGCCGAGCGGGCGGGCGGCGAAGGAGATCAGGGTGTCGAAGGATCCCACGCGGCCGAGGGTTTCCTGCGGGATGCGGCGTTGCACGGTGGTCTCCCACAGCGGGTTGAGGACGCCGACGCCGAACATCCCGGCGAAGTAGGCGGCCGCGACGACCGGGACCGGCAGCACGAGGGCGAAGGCCGTCAGCGGGAGTGCGAACACGGCGGCGCCGACGGCGACGCCGACCAGTGGCTCGCGGATCCGCAGCCGGGAGGCGGCCTGGACACCGGCCACCGTCCCCACCGTGCCGACCTCGGCGATGACGACCCAGGCGGTGTCCCCGCCCGGGTGGCGTGCGGTGATCATCGGGCCCAGGGTGAGGAGGACGCCTGCGGTCAGGTGCCACACGCCGTGGCCGAGGACGTTGGCCAGGAACCAGGGATGACGGCGGGTCTCGGCCCACCCCTCGCGCAGCTCCCCCAGGAAGGCGCTCCGCTCGGCGCGGGGGAGGGAGCGGTCCAGCCGCAACCCGCCCAGAGTGGTGGCGGACGCGATGAACAGGGTGCCGGTGAGCAGGGAGGACCAGCCGGCCCCCACCAGCAGCATCAGACCGCCGGCGGCCGCGGGAGCCGCGATCTGCGCGAGCCCCTGCGCGGCGCCGAGCCGGGCGTTGGTCCGAAGACGCGCCGGTCCGCTCACGACGGCGGCGACCAGCGTACGGACGGCCGGTGTCCCGAAGGCCACGGCCCCGCCCGTCACCGCCGACAGCACGGCCAGATCGCCGATCCGCACCCGGCCGACGAGCAGTTCCGCGCCGATCGCGAGTTGCGCGGCGGCGCGCGTCAGGTCCGCGGCGAGCACGACCCGTTGCGGCGGGAAGCGGTCGGCGACCACGCCCGCGACGGGCAGCAGGACGAGCATGGGGAGCAACTCGCAGGCCAGCACCAGTCCGAGGTCCGTGCCCGAGCCGGTGCGGACGACCGCGAGGGTGAGGGTGGTCGGGATCAGCGCGGTCGCGAGGGCGGCGACGGTGCGCCCCACCAGTAACCGGCGAATCGGAGAGGTCATGACGCGCACGGTACTTCGTGCCGGTCCGGCCGCCCGCGGCGGGCCGTGTCCCGTCACGCCGTCACCCGTCAGCGGGTGAGGGTCGGGACGGCACCGCACTCGGCGTGCTCGACGTGGACACCGGGCAGGCCGCGGGACCAGGCGGTGGCGATCGGTGTGAGCTGGGCGCGGGGGAGTGGGGTGGGGCCGAGACCTACCGGGAAGTGGATACGGCCGTCGCGGGTGCGGTAGGGGCGGGGCCAGGCGTGGAGACGGGTGGCTCCGGCCTCCTCCAGGGCGGCGAGCAGGGTGCGGAGGCGGCCGCGGACGGGGCCGGCGGACCCCTCGTCGGCGCTGATCACGGCCCAGGCGGCGTGCCGACGGTGCAGCGGGGGCGGGGAGAGCAGGGCGGGCCAGGGGTCGGGGTCGGTGGTGGTCAGCTCCCAGGCGCGGTAGAGCTCCTCGGTGATCAGGTCGCGGGTGTCCGGGCCGACCTGGGTGGTGCAGCTGCGGACGGGGGCGGAGGGGGTGAGGACGGTCAGCGCGGCGGAGCTGCGATCGGTGAACTCCCCGGTGAGGGTGACCGGTTGGCGCCAGTCCCAGGAGGCCCAGGTCTCGGTGAAGCGCTGGAACAGGTCGTCCTCGGAGGCGTCGGAGGCATCGGAGGCGTCGGGGGCATCGGAGGCGTCGAGGGCGTCGGGGGCCGACAGGACGGTGCGGGCGGCGAGCACCGACCAGGCCAGCGAGGGCAGTTGGCCGAACGGCGCACCGTCCAGCCCGCGCGCCCGGGCCCAGGCCTTGACCTGCCGGGCCAGCCGGACGAAGCGGGGGTGCCGCTCCCCGAGTACCGACAGGATCGCCTCGGCGTCCGTCACCGCGCTCAGCGCGACGGCCGCCGCCTCGCCCAACTCGGCGCGCCGGGGCACGGCTTGGGCGGGATCCAGGGCGCCGGTGAACACCAGGGCGAGGTCGACGGTCAGCCCGTCCGTCTCCAGTCGCAGCCCCGGCACCCGGGCGCCGCGCACCTCCCGCACCTGCCGGGCCTGCGGCACCGCGGCCCTCACCCGGGCCAGCACCCCGGGCAGGTCGGCCGGGCCCGGGAGCGCGGCCACCAGGTCCAGGTCGCCGCCGTCCAACTGGCAGCCCAGGCGCCGCGAGCCCACCGTGTGGACGATGCCTTCGGGCAGCGCCGAGGCGATCCGCCGGGCCAACTCGTCGGCAACGGCGGTGCGTTCGGGTGCTTCGGCGCGCAGCGACACCGCCGGGTCCTCCGGCAGCAGCCGCACCTCGCCCGTGCCCAGTGCGACCACCGCGCGTGGGCGCATCGGCTCGTCACCCCGACGGGAGAGCACCACCAGCTCGCCGACCCGGGCGTCCGTGCCCGTCAGTCGGGCCGCGCAGTCCGCGGCCACCCGCTGCGGGTCCGCGCTGCGCCCGAGGCTCAGGTGCGGGGTGAAGCCCTCGGCGCGGCCCCGGCAGCGGGGGAAGCGGCGTTCGAGGGCGTGCCGGAGTGCGGCCCAGGGTTCCGGTGCCGCGGCGGCCGGGTCCAGCCAGATGGTGGCGTCCTCGCGGTGCCCGAAGGTGTGCACGCCGTCCAGCCGGGCGGTGAACGGGGAGACCTCGGCGGCGGCCGCGCCGAGCAGCGGCAGGGCGCGGTCGAACGCGGACTCCGGGACGAAGCCGAACAGCAGGTTGACGTGCGGGGGCCAGCGCCGGATCTGCGGGTCGTGGGCGGTGCGCAACTGCTGGATCGGCGGCCAGAGTTCCTCGGGCGGCAGCCAGGCGACGGCGGTCCGGGGGGTGGGCGCGGCGTCCAGCGTCTCCGGGGAGGAGGCGTCGTCGAGGGTGAGGTCGACGGCGACGCCGTAGTGGTCGGAGGGGTGGAGCCCGTCGGGGGCCGGCCGGTCGCCGAGCAGGGTGGCCGCGGTGGCGCGGGCGCGGTCGGACCGGTGCAGCACGCGGTCGATCCGGCCGGGCCGGCCGGTGAGTGAGGAGACGGCGGCCAGTGGGTTGGCGGTGGGGTCGAAGGTGGGGGTGTCGTCGGCCGGGCCGTGCACCTGGGTCCAGGCGTCCCGCAGGCCCAGGGCGGCGGCGGGGCCGTCCGGGCCGGAGCGGGCGTCGTTGAAGTCCCCGAGCAGCAGCAACTCGCCCTCGACGGCGGACAGTCCCTCCGCCAGCCGGGCCAGCTCGGCCTGGCGGCGGGCGGGGCCGTCCGTCGAGTGGTCGCTGCTCAGGTGGACGGCGGCGACGGTCAGCGGGCCGTCGGCCGTCCGGGCGGTGACGGCGATGACGGCCTTGTGCGAGCCGAGGACGTGCCGTCCGGCTTCGAGCACCGGGAGCCGGCTCAGCAGCAGCAGTCCGTACTCGGCCACGTCGCCGCCGGACGGGTCGCCGCCGAGGGTGTAGCCGTCGCGGACCCAGGGGGCGGCCAGCAGCTGGGCGGCCAGGGCCGGTTCGACCTCCTGGAGGGCGATCACGTCGGCGTCGGCGGCCTCCAGCTCGGCGAGCAGCAGCGGCCGGCGGCGGGCGGTGAAGATCCGGTCGGCGTCGTAACGGTCCCACAGGGTGTTCCAGGTGACCACGCGAAGGTTGTCCGAGCCGGCCGCTTCGGTGCGGGCCTCGTGCGGCTGCCAGCCGCCGTCCGGCCGCCAGGCGTACGGGGTGACGGTGGTGAAGAAGGGTGAGGGGAGGTGGCGGGGTTCGCTGCGGCGCCCCGCCTCGGTGGTGTCCAGGACGTCCACGCCGGTGGTGCGGTCCCACACCACGACGCCGTCCGCCTCGACCCAGCGGACCCGGTGCCAGGGAACCTCGCCGGCGGCGGCGAAGGCCTCCAGCGGGACGCGCTTGGTACGGTCGTCGCGCTGGCGCACGCCCAGGGTGAACCGGGCCGGGTCGAAGCGGGCGTCCCAGCGGATGCGCTGGCAGACCTGTTCGATGGGGCGCATCACTCCTCCTCGGAGTCGAGCGTGCCCGCCGTGTCCTCCACGGTGCCACCCGGGCCGACGTACCAGGTGCGGTGCGCCTGGCCGGGGTGTGGCGGGCTGAAGCGGTGCAGTTGGGCGGTGAGCACCTCGGACGGCACCGGGTGCGGGCGGACGGCGTTGCGGCGCAGCAGTTCCTGCTCGCCGACCATCAGCACCACCTGGGTGACCAGGGCGTCGCGGCGCCGGGCGATGCCGTGGACGTGGGAGCGCTGCTCGCGGTTGAGCGAGGTGGCGTCCCAGGCCACGGTGGCGGCCGGGTCGGCGAGGGCCGCGTCCAGCCGGGCCAGTCCGGTGCGCAGCACCTCGGGGTTGTGGCGCTGGTCGGAGCGCGAGCCGAGGGCGGCGCGCAGGTCGTCCAGGCTGATCCGGGTGGAGACGCCGGGCAGCGCGGCGGCGAAGGTGCTCTTGCCGCTGCCGGACGGCCCGCTCAGGTGGACGAGCCGGGGGAAGCGGCCGTCCCGCCAGCGCCAGGTGGCGGCGACCGCCTCCTCGACGGTGGTGATCCGGCCGAGCGCGTAGGCCTCGCGGGCCTGGGCCCAGCAGCGGTCGGCGGCGTCCGGGGCGAGGTCGGCCAGGGCCTCGCGCAGGCCGGTGCGCAGCCAGGCCAGCGGGTCGGCGTCGAGCAGTCCGGCGTCCTCGGCGTGCAGGGCGGACCAGGCGACCTGCTCCCGCTCGGCGGGGCCCGGGGCGGCGGTCGCGGCCACCGCGTGCAGGACGCCGAGGTCGGCGGCGGCGGTGAGCCGGACCAGGCCGGCGCGACGCTCCTCGTCCGGGTACGGCTGCTGGAGGCCGGAGTGGAGGGCGACCAGGTCGGCGACCCGGCGGGCCAGCGGCAGGCCGAGGCGGTCGGCCAGCCGGGGGGCGAGCTGGGGTGCGGCCGGTCGGGGGGCGAGCTGGGGCTCCGCGGGGCGGGTGGCGAGCGGGGAGGCGGTGGTTCGGTTCCGATGGGTGGTGCGACGCAGCGCGGTGGCGAGCACGCCGGCCAGCCGGGCGTCGCCGGTGCGGCCCAGCTCGTCCAGCCGGGCGGATACCTCCGCCAACTCCTGTTCCGGGCAGTCGAGTTCTGGGAACGCCAAGGCTTCGGCCAGCAGTGGGAGGTCCGGCAGCTGGCCGGCGCGTACGTCCCAGAGCGCGGCGTTCGGGCCGAGGCCGTTCTCCACCACGGCGGCGTGCATCCAGTGGGTGTCGGTACGGACGTGGTGCGGGCGGACCCACTTGGCGATCCGTTCGCCGAACTCGGCCCGGGGGAAGCCGCGGACCGTTCGGACGACGTAGCCCTCCTGCCGGTCCAGGTCCAACCGCAGGGCGCGCAGCGCCCGTTCGTCGTAGCGGCCGCGCCAGAGCACCCGGGGTGTCGGGATCCCGAGGCGGCGCAGGAAGCGGACGGTGTCGTCCCAGTCCAGGCAGCGGTCCCGGTCCGTCCAGACCGAGAAGCCGTGGAACCAGCTGTCCAGGTCGGTGTACGGGATGGAGTGCCGGGCGAACAGGTTCTCGCCGCAGACCCGCCAGCCGGCCGGGATCCGGGGACCCACCCGGCTCTGCAGGCCCTTGACCCAGGCCCGGGACAGGTGGTGGGCGGAGTCCAGCGAGCGGGCGTGGAGGCCGTCGGCGTAGAGCGTGGTGTTCTCGCCGTCCAGCTTCTCGGTGACGACGACCTCCGCCCCGGTCAGGCCGGAGAGGTCCCCGGTCCTGATGTCGTCCGCCGCAGCCCCCGGTGACCAGGGGAGATGCGGCGTCCGGGGGTAGTGCACACGCATGTTCCGCTCCCTGCACGTCCTTGATCCGGCGGCCACTGTAGGAGCGGACGGAAAGGGCGGGCCACCGAATATCGGACTGCCGTGCGGCTCAGTCGATGCGGTGCTCGCGCCAGAAGGGCGTCAGGTCGACGGAGGTCGCGGCCTGGGCGGCGGCCTTGAAGTCGGCGGTGGTGGAGACGCCGTACCAGTGCGCGCGGGCGTAGTCGCGCAGCAGGGTGGCCATGGTGTCCGCGCCGATCAGGCGACGCAGTTCGTGCAGGGCGCAGGAGCCGTGGTCGTAGATGACCGGCACGTAGCGGTCCGGGTGGTTGTCCCAGTAGCTCATCGGGTTGGTGAGGCGTTCGTCCGCGGACCGCCAGGGCGTCCTGGCGGCGCAGCCCTCGCCGGTGTCGCCCATGGCGACGGCCATGGCGTACTCGGCGAAGGACTCGTCAAGCCAGGGCGCGCGGTACTGGTCGTCGCCGACGATGCCGTACCACCACTGGTGCGCCAGCTCGTGGATCACGGCGGAGGGCCGGATCCAGTCGAGGACGAAGCCCGGGTACTCCATACCGGCGAAGTCGAACCGGTTGTCGAGCACCAGGGCCAGGTCCCCGTACGGGTAGGCGCCGTAGCGGGCGGAGTGGGCGTCGATGGTCCGCAGGGAGAGGTCCAGCATGTCCTGGGCGTCCTTGGCGGCGATGTCGGCGACCGAGTAGACGGCGATCCGGACGCCGCCCGGGGACCGTCCCTCGATGCGGCTGAACGGACCGGCGGCCCAGGCGAATTCGCGGACCTTGCGGGCGCTGATCCGGGTGACCGTACGGCCGGGCTCGCCGGGGGTGTCGACGGCGGTGCCGGTGGCGGGGACCAGCAGGCCGCTGGGGTGGTCGAGGGTGACGGCGAAGTCGGAGCTGAGGCCGTAGAAGGACTCGCCGAGTTCGGAGTACGGGTCGAGGTGCCAGCCCGCCTGGTCGCGGACGGCGAGGACGGGCAGGGCGTTGCCGATGAAGCTGAAGGCGCCGTCGCGGCCGAAGCGGTCGATGCCGTCCGGGACGTCGACGGTGAGGTCGAAGTCGACGGTGCCGGAGGCGCCCTGGGGCAGCGGGCGGGGGAGGGGGACGCGCAGGGCGGTGCAGTCGACCTCGTAGCCGTCCTGGGTGGCTTGGGCGTCCTGGGTGGCCGGGATGGTTTGGGCGGCTCGGCCGGCCTGGGCGGCCTGGGTGGTGTTCAGACCGGTCACCCGGACGGACGGGCGCGCGCAGCCGCCGCGGAAGTTGTCCCAGAGGCGCAGGTAGACCTCGTCGAGGGGGGCGGGCGAGGCGTTGCTGAAGGTGATCCGCTCGTGGCCGCGCCAGTGGGCGCCGGTGGCGTCGCTGCTCAGATCGACGGTGTAGGCGGGGGTACCGGGGGTGCGCGTCGGGTCGGTGGCGGTGGCAGCGGGGGCAGCAATGGCGGTGGTAGCGGCGTGGCCGGGCGGGGCGGTGGCCGCCGTCAGCAGCACGGCGAGGACGGCGAACAGGGGGTGGAGGCGTCGCACGCCGTGGTCTCCTGTCGTTGGAAGGGAGGAACGGTGGGGAAAGCAGGGGTGGTGCCGGGCGAGGCGGCGGTGGACGGTTCGGCGGGCGGCGACCGAGTCGCCGACACCGATCGTGAGAACGGCCTCGACCCCCCTGGGGACACGCACCGGCTCCTCCGTCGGAGTGATCCGCCGGACCGTGGTGCCGACCTTTCGTCGGAAAGCGGCTCCTGTGCTCAGAGCATGAGACCGCGCAGAGCGTCGGCGACCTGCGCGGCGCCGGCGGTGCCGACCGACCTCGTCATCGCCGTCCAGTCGGGGACGGAGTTGCCGGGGTCGGACGTGCCGGGGTCGGACGCGCCGGCCCCGGACCCGTCGGCCAGGCGTTTGAGCTTGTCGATCAGCCCCTGCCGTACGGCCTTCGCGGTTCGGTGGCGGCCGAGGTCGGCGGCTCGGGCGATGCCGCCGTAGATCAGGTCGAGGGCCTTGCCCACGCCGTGGGTGCGCAGCGCCAGCACCTCGTCCTCGTCGAAGACCTCCGTCGGCCAGCGGAGGCGCACGTCGGTGCCGAGTGCCCGGCTGTGGAAACGGCCGTTGAAGATCTGGCTGAGGTTCTGCGGCGGCAGGCAGAGCGTGGGGGTCCCGAGCTGCCCCGCCTCCAGGAGGGTGGTCAGGCCGGGGGAGGTGAGCAGTACGTCGCACTCGGCGAGGCGGCGCAGGAAGTCCTCGTGGGGGAGGGCGCCGACCGTGGTGGTGGCCGGATGCGCGCAGGAGTCCACCAACTGTGCCGCCAGCCAGGCGGGCAGGTTTCCCGCGATGTGCACCTCGGTGATCCCGCTCGCGGTGAGCGCCTCCAGGGCCGGGGGCAGGACGAGCCGCGGATAGCCGGCCCAGTCGGTGAGTCGGGGCGCGCGCAGCCCGCCGAGGTTGAGCAGGGCTCGACGGGGGTGCCGCGTCGGCGCGGTGCTCCGGGAGACTCCGCCGTCCGCGATCACGGCGTCCACCCAGCGCAGATGGTGTACGTCGGCCAGCACCCGGGCGCCCTCGCGCGGAAGCTCCACGCACCGCTGGGCGCAGTACACCTCGGCGTCCAGCGGGAGGTCGGGGCGGTCCCCGTCCGTCCACAGGAACGGCAGGCTGTCGACGAACACCACCGGCACCCCGCAGGCCTGCAGCGCCTTCGCCAGCCCGCCGTCCAGCACCACCAGCGCCGCCTCCACCCGCTGCGCCTGGACGATCCGTCTCAGCTCCGCCTCCGACCGGGTGTCCGGGAGGTCGAACCAGCGCTCCACCGGCTGCTCGGCGAGCACCGATCTCCCCAGTCCGGAGGCCAGCCCGATGAATCTCAGCCGGTCGCCGCCGGTACCCCGGAGGGCGGACAGCACCGCGCTCAACTTCCCCGAGCTGCCCCAGCCGAACTCCACCCCGGCCACGGCAACCGTCCTGGTCTCCGCCTTCGCCCGCATCCGTGTCAACTCCCCCGCCCGTACCGGATCTCCTGTCGTCCGTATTCGTACCAGGCGAGAGGTCCCGGCTTGGTTCGACTACCTATCGAAAAGTGAAAGCTAACCACCCCACCAGGTGAAGCTGCCTGTCGGCGTATTGACGAAGGGCGGTCCAGTGATCGGGCAGGTCGCCCCGCCGTGCCAGCAACACGCGGGCAGGAACGTCCCTGCGCTCCGCGGGCGCCGTCCCGGGCTGCAATGGGCGCCGACCCGGGCCGAGCGCCGACCGCAGACCACAGGAGAGAGCCGCCCGATGGAGCAGCCGACGACCGCCGACACCGATCCGGTCCGCGTACTGGAGACCGCGGGCACCGACTACCGCCGGGCCTTCGACCTCTTCCTCGCGGGCACCGACGAGAAGCCCCGCACCCACGCCCGGCTGAGCGAGATCGCCACGTCCCTCCCGCACCGCCGGGTCCTGCTGGACCTCGGCGCCGGGGACGGCCGCACCACCGCCCACCTCGCCCGGTACTTCGACCGCACGATCGCCGTCGAGCCGAGCGCCGCCATGCGCGAGAGGCTCGCCGCCGCCTGCCCGGACGCCCTGGTCCTTCCCGAACCGCTGGAGCGCGCGGCCCCGCCCGAGCCGGGCGACCTGGTCCACCTCTCCCACGTGCTCTACTACGTCCCGGAACCGGACTGGTTCCCCACCGCCACCCGTGCCCTCGGCTGGACGGCACCTGGCGGTGCCCTGCTGATCGTCCTGCAGAACCCCGACAGCCCCTGCATGCGGATGGCCGCCCACTTCACCGGCGTCCGCTACGACCTGCGCCCCCTCCTGGACCGCCTGCGCGCCGAGCATCCTTCCCACGACTACGCCCTGGAGACCCTCACCCTCCACTACCGCACGCCCCACCTCGCCGATGCCGTCGACGTCGCCGAATTCATGGTCAACGTCGCCGATCTCGCCACCCTCGACGCCCGCCCGACCAGGGCCGCCGTCGCCGCCTACGTCCAGCAGCACTTCGCCCGTCCCGACGGCGGCTACGCCATCGGCCACACCCAGGACATGCTGGTCGTCCGCCGCGTCCGGGAGTGACCGCCTCTCATCGCGCCGGGTGCCGGGCGCGGTTGAGGGGAGAGTCCGGCGGGGCGCTGGAGGATCCGGAGACGGACAGCGGCTCCGACGGGACGGTGTCCTTGGCCACGGGCAGTGGGATGGAGAGCACTCCTCGGCCCTGACCTCCGCGTGGAGTCCGGCGTGTGCGGGTTGGGGGAAAAGTTTGGCGGGGCGCCCGGGAAGTCTTGTATGGTTCGTCGCGAATCATCCAGAGGGGTGGAGGGACCGGCCCTACGAAGCCCCGGCAACTCCCCGTTCGACCCGGCGTCCGAAGTACGCGCCGTGCCGTCCGGGATCAGTGCCAACTCCGGCCTGTCGCCAACGTGGCGCGGGAAAGATGAGGAGACACGGTGCTCTCTGTGCTGTCCTTCGCCCGGGCGCTTCCCGCCCCGGCCCTTCCGCGTACCCGTCTCGTGCCCGGCGCAGGCAATCGGCCGCATTCGCAGGCCCGTCCTCGCTGACCACCCCGCTCCCCTTCCCACCGGAGCGTCCGTGAGCCGGACCCACCCGCGGCCCACGGGATTCGAGACTGGAGTACCCGTCCATGGAGAACATGGAGATCACGAGCGGCGTCGGAGTGCTCGACAAGATCACCTCGATCCTCGGCACCCTGGAGGCCGGTCCGGCCACCCTGGCCGGACTGGTCGACGCCACCGGCCTGGCGCGGCCGACCGCCCACCGGATCGCCGTCGCACTGGAACACCACCGCCTGCTCGGCAGGGACGTGCAGGGCCGGTTCGTCCTCGGCCCGAGACTCGCCGAGCTCTCGGCGGCCGCCGGTGAGGACCACCTGCTGGCAGCGGCCGGCTCGGTCCTCACCCAGCTGCGCGACCTCACCGGCGAGACCGCCCAGCTCTACCGCCGGCAGGGCGACGTGCGGATCTGCGTGGCGGCGGCGGAGCGCCTCTTCGGGCTGCGCGACACCGTGCCGGTGGGCCTCGCCCTGCCGATGAAGGTCGGGTCGGCGGCCCAGGTCCTCCTCGCCTGGGAGGAGCCCGAGCGTCTTCACCGCGGCCTCCAGGGCGCCCGGTTCACCGCCACCGCGCTCAGCGGTGTGCGGCGTCGCGGCTGGGCCCAGTCCATCGGCGAACGTGAGCCCGGGGTGGCCTCGGTGTCCGCACCCGTGCGCGGCCCGTCCAACCGGGTGGTGGCGGCGGTGTCCGTCTCCGGTCCGATCGAACGGCTCACCCGCCACCCCGGCGCCCGGCTGTCCCAGGCCGTGGTCGAGGCGGCGGCCCGGCTCACCGAGGCCCTGCACCGAACCTGACCAGCCCTCCCCCCGGCGTCTCCTACTCCTCCTCGTCCAGCAGGGCGGCGAACCGCGCCAGTGGGTCCCCGGTGAAGGGGCGCAGCGCGGGGGCGAGGAGGCGCGCGCCGGGGAACCGCAGGCCGCCGAGGAAGGCGAAGCGGGTGGTGCGGTCGGTCTCCGGGCGGGCCGCCATCCCGCCGAGCACCAGGCGGCTCTGCATCAGGCACCAGCCGGGTGCGAGGTCGATCCCGAACGTCGCCCGGAGCCGGGTGTGGCCATGGATCCGGGCCTGGAGCGAAGTCGTCGGCAGCGAACCGGATGGTGCGGGGCGGACGAGTCGCACCGTGCGGACGTCGGGGATCCAGAGCGGCATGGTCCGCTCCAGGTCCTGGGCGAGCGCCCAGACCCGCTCGAACGGCGCGTCGAGGACGGTCTCGCCGATCCGAGCCGCGCCGGGCGCGGTCGCGGCGATCACGTGCAGCCGCCGGACCGGGTCGAAGTCGGCGACGGGCCACTGCGGCATCGGGGTGTCGGTCACTGCTGCCACGCCTTTCGGAAGCTGAGTCGGGCCCGGGAGAGCCGGGACTTGACCGTCCCGGGCGCGACCGCGAGCAGCGCCGCGGTCTGTCGTTCGTCCAGCCCCTCCAGGTCGCGCATCAGCAGTACGGCGCGGTGCTCGGGGGAGAGCCGGGCAAGCACGTCGCGGATGTCCGCGGCGAGCTGGGGATCACCGGGCGCGGGGACCTCGCCGAGTTCGGCCGGCCGCGAGCGTGCCGCCCGGTTGGCGCACCGGACCGCCTCCCGGACCGCGATGGCCCGGACCCAGCCGTACAGGGCTTCGGGGTCCTGGAGTTGGCGCAGTTTGCGGAAGACCACGATCAGCGCCTCCTGGGTCGCGTCGGCGCCGTCGTCCAGCGCGATCGGGCCGCAGAGCCGCCGGACGTACGGGGTGATCAGGTCCAGCAGTCGGCCGACCGCGAGTTGGTCGCCGCCCTGGGCGGTTCTCACCAGCTCGGCGAGGCCGGGCGGTGGCTCCTGCATGGTGCTGTCTCCGCTCTTTCCACTGCTGACGGTCGTGGGTCGTGGGTCGTCGACCGGCGACCGGGTCCGGGGTCCGGGGTCCGGGGTCCGGGGTCCGTAGAGGGAGGACCCGAAGCGGCGAAACGTTCCCTGCGGATTTCGCCCGGAGGCAGTGTTCCTCGTCACAGGAACGGATCGCCCGGCGGGGCGCTCCTTCGGGTGTTCGAGCGTCCTGAGACCCCGTGAGGTGACGGCATGAAGTCGACGAAGATCAGCAACAGGGCCACCGCGGTCGGCGCGGTCCTGGCGGTGGACGGCCTGGTCCACCTCTACTGGGCCACCGGCCGGACCTGGCCGGTGGACGGCACCACCCGGCTCTCGCAGCTGGTGCTCAACACCCAGGTGCCGTTCACCCCGCAGGGGCTGGTGCCGCTCGCGGGGATGCTCTTCTCGGGCGCGACGCTGGTGCTGGTCCGGGGTGGCCGGCTGCCGGCCCTGGGTCGCCGGCTGCCCGCCCTGCTGCCGCGCTGGGGGAGCCGGGCGGTGGCCTGCGGACTGCTCGCCCGCGGCGCGGTCGGACTGGTCTGGGTGACCGGCGCCTGGGCGGACCCGGGCGACACCTTCTACTGGCTCAACCTGCTGCTCTACACCCCGCTGTGTCTGGTGCTCGGCCGGGCGGCCTGGCAGGTCGCAGCCGCGGGGACGACGCCTGCGGGCACGGCGCCGACGGGCACGGCGCCGACGGGCAGTTCGGCTTCGGGCATGGCGCGGGCCTGAGCCTCCCGGACCCGGACCCGACCCCAACCCGAACGGCGCCCCGCGGCTCCGCCCAAGAAGGCAGGAGCCGCGGGACGCCGTCCGTCCGCCCGGACCGACCGTGTCAGCGCCGCAGGTGCTGGACGGCGCGCGGGCCGGCGACGGGCGCCGCGGCGCGCGCGGCCTGTGCGCTCGGCGCGCCGCCGGCCGGGCTGCGCAGGGTGCCGGGCTGGAAGCGGCCGCTGTACACGTCGGTGGAGTTCAGCGGCTGGGCGTCGTTGGCGGTCACCATCACCGGGCGGATCTGGCGGCCGTCGTTGATCAGCGACTGGTAGTCGCCGAGGAAGTGGCCCCCGGCGAAGGGCGCCTGGAGCCAGTCGAACACCGGCGAGATCTGCCGCTCGACCGGGCTGTCCTCGCCGCCGCGCGGGAAGCTGAGCAGCCAGGCGGCCGTGGGCAGCGTGGTGGTGTTGCCCGGGGTGAGGTAGCGCAGGTCGTAGTAGCTGACGGCGACGGTGCCGTTGGCGGTCACGGTGATGGACGGGGTGAACGCCGGGGCGCCCGGGGCCTGGTTGATCCGGGTCGGGCCGCTCCAGGTCCGGCCGCCGTCCGTGGAGTGCACCAGCTGGATCGCGTCGTACTGGCCACCGGTGAACTCCGAGCCCTCGTAGGCGAGATAGAGCTCGCCGGTCTGCGGGTCGATGGCCACGCTCGGCAGTCCGGCGCCGGCCCGGAGGGACTTGGTGGCGTCGGCGGGCGCGTTCGGGTCGACCTCGGGCACGGAGGTGTCGGCGGCGACCCGGACCGGCTGGCTCCAGGTCCGTCCCTGATCCGTCGAGGTGACCATGCCGAAGTGCACGTCGCTGACGGTGGTGGCCGTCCCGTCGGTGAAGGTGATCGAGTCGAAGAAGTCGTACAGCGTGTCGGTCCGCGGGTCGACCACGATCTGGTTGCCGATGGTCTGGGTGTTGGGCGTCGTGCTGGTGACGACGAACGGCTTCGCCGGGCTCCAGGTACGGCCGTGGTCACGGGTGATGGAGATGTAGCCCGGCCCGTCGAAGTAGGGCACAGGGCTGCTGACCTGGTCGATCCGGTCCCAGACCTGGTAGGCGACGCCCGGGTGCACCGGGTCGGCGGTGACGGCGTTCTTGTCGTCGGTGATCGCCGGGTCGTTGTCGCCGATCAGCTCGGTGACGTGCTGCCAGCTGCGACCGCCGTCGGTCGAGGTGGCGGCCGCCACCGAGTTGCGCGGCGTGGTGGCGTCGAAGACCAAGGCGCTGGCGTAGGCGGTGCCGTCCGGGCCGAAGCTCACCCAGCCGTCGGAGGCCCGCTGGTAGGCCAGCCCGCCCGGGGCGCAGTGGGTGAACGGCAGAGCGGTCTGGGTGAAGTGCACGCCGTCCGTGGTGTAGCTCGAACTCAGGCCCCGGGCACCGCCGTTGGACCAACGGTCCTGCTGGTAGATGGTGATCGTGTTGGCCGGGTCGAGCGGGTTGGAGGCGGCGTACGGTTCGTCCTCGGCGGACGGGTGGTTGGTGCCCGGGCCGTCCGCGGAGAGGTCGCAGGTGGCGTACGGATCGCCGGGCGAGATCAGGGCGAGCGGTGGGCGGGCCGCACTCGCGCCGTCCGTGCTGCCATCGGTGGTGCTCGCACCGGCCGGTGCGCCGCCCGCGGTGGCGGCGAGGACGAGTGCTGCGGTCACGGTGGCGAGCGACGTTCTGGTGCGGAACTGCATGGAGGCCCCCATGGTCGTCGGCGGCAAACTGCCTGGTGTCCTGGGTGGTGCTGCGCTATTCCGGTACCGAACGGGAGTTGATGTTCGGTCGGCCGCGCGAGTCTATCCAGGCACGGGAGTCGCACCAACGGTCGGGACACGCTTCTTACCGTTCCGACACCACCCGCGTGGCCGACGGGCCTCCGGCGCGACAACCCTCCCGTACGACAAGGCCCCCGTAGGACAATGCCTCTGTACGACAAGGCCCCCGGTACGAGGAAACCGTCGGCCAGGGAGGGTTACCGTCCGCCCTCCCGCAGTGCACGTTCGACGGTCCGCAGGGCGGTGGCCGACTGCTCCCAGCCGTGCCACCAGAACAGCCCGCCGTCCCGGCTCGCCTCGGCGGCCAGCGCCGTCAGGTGCGCCCACGGGCCGGCCGGGATGCCGAACTGCGGTCGAGCGGCGAGGAGTTGAGCTTGCCCGGCGTCGACCGGCACCATGCCGACCAGCGGGAACGGTTCGTCGTCCGCCGTCCGCCCGGTGCCGTGGAGCATCGGGTGCAGGGTGATCGGGTCGAGCAGCAGGGCGAGGTCGGCGGCCGGTACCGGCTCCGGCCCGTCCTGCCAGCTGAGGCGCCGACCGCTCAACTCGGCCTTGTGGACGGCCAGTCCGTCGATCGTGACGCCGCCCTCCGTGATCCGGAGCTCCGCGCCGCCCGGCCGGGACGGCAGCCGCAACCGGTAGCCCCCGTACAGGCATGGCGGCACCTCGGGGAGCGCGCCGGCGAACGGGACGGTGACGCCGTCCACCGCGAAGCCCGTCGGCCCGAGCAGCACCGCCGCGGTGGCGGGCTCGCCGCCGACGGTGACGCCGACCCGCGGGCGCGGGACCGGGCCCCGGACGTCCGGTGCCACGTCGACGCGCACGCCCTCGGAGGCGTACCCGCCGACCAGGTCGGCGAGCGTCGGGAGTTCCGGCAGCGGGTACTCGGTCAGGGTGAGCTGTGGCAGACTTCGCCGTCGTTGGCGCGGCGTTCGGTCGTTCCGCCCAACGAGGCGAGACAGTAGACGGGATCTTCGGCCGGACCGACCCAAGGCCGTGCCGATATCGGAAGCCGGGCGTGTATCGCCGCCCGACCGCCCACTCGTCCGCAAGGAAACACATTGGTGACCGACACCGGCACGTCCTACCGTGATCTCCGCGCCCTGGTGATCAACTGCACGCTCAAGCGGTCTCCGGAGCGCAGCCACACCCAGGGGCTGATCGACATCAGCACCGGGATCATGGAGCGCCAGGGCGTCGAGGTCGAAGTGCTGCGAGCGGTGGACATCGACATCGCGACTGGCGTTTGGCCAGACATGACCGAGCACGGTTGGGAGACCGACGAGTGGCCGGTCATCTACTCGAAGGTGATGGCCGCAGACATCCTCACGCTAGCGGGACCTGTATGGCTAGGAGATAACTCCTCAATCATGAAGAAGGTCATCGAGCGGTTGTATGCCTGCTCGTCGATCCTCAACGACCATGGCCAGTACGCCTATTACGGCCGGGTCGGTGGCTGCCTGATCACCGGCAACGAGGACGGTGCGAAGCACTGCGCGATGAACGTGCTCTACAGCCTCCAGCATCTCGGCTACGTCATCCCACCTCAGGCCGACGCCGGCTGGGTCGGTGAGGCCGGCCCTGGCCCGTCCTACCTCGACTCCGGTTCCGGCGGCCCGGAGAACGACTTCACTAATCGCAACACCACCTTCATGACCTGGAACCAACTCCACCTTGCCCACATGCTCAAGGATGCTGGCGGGATCCCGGCTCACGGCAACCAGCGCTCCGAGTGGGACGCCGGCTGCCGCTTCGACTTCGAGAATCCCGAACACCGCTGACGCGAGGCAGAACGGGCGGGAGCACGGCCGGCGAACGGTCGCTCTGCCACGATCGGTTTGCAGGGTGCGGTCCGTGACTGCGCATCAACCTGACGCCGCCGGTCTCCGTCTCCGACGACGTCTACGGCCCCTACTGCGGGGAGTGTCACACCATGGGCGGCCCAACCTTTACAAGCGGTACGGTGGCATCAGGGGAATTCGGACGGGGAAAACGTCCGTTGGAGCGGTGTAGCGACGGCCACTCGGTGGTTCGGTTTCAGGCTACTGAACTTAATTGGGTGATGTCGTAGCCGGTCAGCCCGCTGCCCTGCGCGTATCTCACGATCCAGGGCTACCGGAATGAACCGGCCACCGTCGACATACCAATCAAGTTCAGTAGTCCGATGTCAGCGTCCTTGAAACCTTTCGTGCAGGGCGCGCATGTTGTGGATCACGAATCGATCGTCGTCATTTCCCACGGCGAGAAAGTCGTCAAGGTCCGGCCACTCGATGAGTTCGCTCAGCAGGGCAGCGGAGCGCATATCGCCAACCAGCAACGCCTCGGCACAGGCGTGGCCGGCGTTGCGGAGGAGGTCGATAACGGAGTGGCGAAACAGGCGGGGACCCTCAGTTGATAGCTTCCAGAAGCGAACCTCCTCGATGGCTTCACGCCACTTCGCCTGCCGGGCGAGAGCCTCAATCATGAAACGCCGGGTTTCCCCTGCAGTCGGGCCGACCAGTCCGTCGGCCAGTAGCTTCCGGCAGCACCGCTCTGCTTCGGCATACTGGCCCTGATGGATCAGCTGATTCGCGTGCTCGATAGTTCTGTGGCTGGTGGAGTAGGTGGACGGTTCGATTCTTCCCTCCAAATCGGCGAAGGCGAGCGCCAGCGGTGCAAGCCGTGCTGCCTCGGCCTGTGGCAGATGCGCGTACTGAATCGCTATCCGTGAGTCGATGGCCAGCTTGAGGGCGGCCTTCGGTGCGTCGAACGCCCATGCTCTGGCTTGCTGGAGTATGAACTCCAGGTGATCTACTGCCTCTTGGAAGGTGGTCGTGAGGTTGGCCTTCAGGTCACCGCCTATCTCTTGGGCCTGGATATAGATCAGGGCCAGGGATTGTCGAGTCTGTACAAGCAGCACATCATTTGTGGGGTTGAGGCGCCCCAGGTGCTGGAGTTCGAGGTTGTATAGCGCCTCTGCGCGGAGCACATCTCCCTGAGTGTGATAGGAGCCGGCGAGATTGCCATACAAGTGGGCAACGCGTGTGCTGGAGAAGCGCATCTGCTCGATGCGGGACAGTAAGGTCTCGGCATGGGGGGTGATCGCCCGTACCCGTTCGAGTTCTCCGAGCTGCATCGGCCAGTAGAGCCAGCGCTCAAGGTGCCCGAGGAGCCGGTTCAGGGCGGCGGGCAGGTCGTAGTTCGCCTGCAGCCGTGCCCGGAGCAGGGCCTGGCTGACAGTATTGACGGCGAAAGTTCGATCCGCGTCTGGCAGGGTTGTCCCGAGGGCGGTGGATGGCAGCGGGAGGTCGTTCTTGACCAGTGAGAATCGATTGAGTTCCCTAAGCGTCTCACCGAGATTGGCGAGTTCGGGCGAGACGAGGAAGTACCTGTGCTGCTCGCCTTCTTGTGAATCGATATCGGTGAGTGCGGCTGCTAGGAGCAGGTGTCCCGGGATGCGGTGTGACGCCAGATATGCAGATGCGTAGAGCATGTTCAGGGCCAGCGTCGGCAGGTCAGTGACGCCAGGCTGAGTACGGGCTTCAAGGCGGTCGATACAGAGGTTGAGTGCCGCCGCCAGCGTCTTGGGATATCCGAGAGGAATTGAGTCCTCGTCACTGAGGGAGCGAACCGTCAGCTCTTCCAGGTAGCTGTCGACGTACTCGAGCCCGTGATCACAGCCGTAGAGGTAGCCGGCCCCCAGTTCCAAGGCCAGCGGCCAGTCGCCCAACGTCTCAGCCAGGCGACCGAGAACCGGCTCCCACAGGGCATGCTCATCACCGTTGAGCCGAAGACGCCGGCTCAACAGCTCGACGGACTCGCCGCGCTCCGTCACCGGCACCGCGATGACTGCACCACCACCAGGGTGGGATGCCCCGTTGAGGGTGGTGATGACCACATCACCACGACCCACCTTCGGTACCCACCTCTCAACCTCCCGAGCCGAGTTCGCATTGTCGAGAACCAGCAGCCAGCGCCCCGCCAACCGGCCGAGAACATCCTGCACCGTTTGTTGGAGTACCCAGATCGGCTCCCCGGACAGGGCGTTCGCGGCACCTGGGTCAACTGCGGCGACGATGCGCTCGAAAGACGTTCGGGTTGAGGACTCCGTCTCACAGTCGATCCACCCGATGAGGTCGTACTCATCAGCGTGGGCCGCGATGAAGAGCGCAGCGGCACTCGACTTTCCGATGCCTGACGGGCCGACCAGCGTCGCACGGCGCACTGTCTGCCCGGTATCTACCTCGAACGCCCTCTCCAGCGGTGCGAGTAATCTAGGTCGTTCAACATCCGGGATTGTGGGGAGTGACCCGACAAGCGTGCCCCAATCCCGGAGTCCGATCGAGCGAGTCAAGGTCTCGCCGTCGACCAGCACGAGCTTGCGCAACTCCTCTACCGAAAAGCTCGCCCGGTTGCCGGTGACGTCAGCGGCTCGGCCCAGGATCTCGGAGATCAAATATCCGGTCAGTAGACCAGCGGACCGTTCTCCGAGCCCATGTCGTGCGCGGTTGCGCAAGACTCGTAGTGCCTCGCGTAGGTTCTCGAGTATCTCCTCGTCGCCGCGCTGGTCGTAGGCCACTCGGCAGCGCGCCAGCCGGGCGAGTTGCTGCTCGTTGAGGCTTTCCAGCTGCCTGCGACGCTGTGGAGCGGTACGGAACAGTTCAAGCAGGCGGCTGCGCAGCTGCGAGGGTTCCGGTTGTGAGGAGAGGATGTCATCGAGCTGGTCGCTGAGTGCACCGCGTCGGCCATTGGTCAAAAGCCAGTACTGGCGGGACTCTTGGTTGCCCTGCACCATGTCCAGGAGGATGCCCAGCGCCGTTGCCCCGCTGATCGCGCCACCTGAGACCTTGCTCTTGACCTGGACGACAGACCGCAGGGAGCCGTCGAGGTCGACGACGTCGAAGTCCACCTGCTCCTCGGCTCCCTCGGCAGCGGAGGGTCCCTCCACGCGGACGGACGCCACCTGCTCATCGTCGATCACTGCGATGAGCTGTTCCAACGTGCGCAGGTACTGGTACTGGTAGCCGCGTGCGGCAACACGCCCCCCGTCCACCCAGGATCCTCCTTCGCTGGCACCCGCCCGCCACTGAGAGGGTTCCGCACCCAGCCTTCCACTCTGGGGAGCGATGTGCTGGCACTTTGAGGGTCTTGTCGGATCCTGGTAATGAGACTGGTAGTGGCAACAGGATCGCAGCTGAGATTTGCTTCCCTAAATTCAGCTGATGGTGCGTCGGGCTTCCCGGACGTAGCTGATGAGGTCGGCGTCCTTCTGGCACGTACATCCGGGGGAGGGGGTCCAGTGATCGGTCATCTGGTCGGGTCGGGGGCCGAAGCGGGTGTCGTACTCGATGCGCCGCGCGGGTCCGGTGATCAGACCCGTGCTGCGGGCGATCCAGGCACCGACGGCCAAGCAGGCGGCCTGCTGGGCCACGAACGCGGCCGAGGGCGGGAAAGCGTCGTCCGTTCCGCCGCCCAACTCAGCGGAGTTGATCAGCCCGCACACCGGCCGGCCGAGGAGCTGTCGTACGAGCTGCCGCTGTTGGTCGTCCAGTCCTTCCAGGTCCTGTTCGGTCAGAGGTTCCTGACCGCGGGCGATCCGCGCCAGCGGGAGCCCGGTCAGTTCGTTGAGCCGCTGTTCCGCGCTCTTCCCAGAGTGGTCGGCCTTGTAGTAGCAGCACAGGCAGGGGCCGGTGGGCAGTGGCTCGTGCAGGGCGACGGTGGTGCCGACCGGGCCGCCGGTGCTGCCGTCCAGGGTGAGGTCGGCGTGCAGCCGCTGCAGGTCGTACCGGGCATCGACGCTGTCCAGTCCGCCGAGGACGGTCCGGGGCCACGACAGGCTGCCGGTGTCGACGGCCTCGATGGCGTCCTGGATCGTGTCGTGGAACGGGGTGACCTCGATCCGCCGCAGGCGTGCGGCGATCAGCCGCACCTGCGGCAGGAGCACGGCCGCGTCGATGAGGGTGCCGATGCTGTAGGAGGTGACGTTCGGCTTCTCGATCACCCGCCTCTGCGCCTGGCTCGGCGTTCCCCCGAATCGCTTCTTCACTCCGACTGCGACCCGCCGGATCTCACCTCTTGACCAGGCCATCACTCATCTCCACGCCGACCCCCGGCTCACTGGCGACGCGGCGAACAAGATCAGCTCCGTCCTGCGCGACCTCTACGACGCCCTCGCCAAAGAAGCGGTTCCCGCCACCCCCGCCCTCGCCTGCCATCTCCGCGCCGCCTCGGTACTGCGCCCCGGCGTCCCCCAGCGGCTCGCAGACTTGCTCACCGACATGAACACCGAACTCGAACGACTCGTCGAAGCGGGAGAACTGTGACCCTCCCCCGAGGCTTCAAGGCCAACGCCGAACGAGAAGCCCTCCGGCCGCGCCGGGAACTCCGCCTCGGAGACACCGACGCCATGGACGTCGATGATCTCGCCGAGCACCTCAAGGTCAAGATCATCAGTGGCGAGAAGCTTGTCACCCGCGACCGCCTGGAAGACCTTGAACGTGTCCAGGCCTATGCCTTCTTCGCCGCGACCTTCCAGATCGCCGACAGGAACATTGTCGTCACCAACCCGCTCCGCACCCCGGGCCGCAGGGCCAGCGACGTGGCCCACGAACTCTCCCACCTCGTCCTCAAGCACGATCTCACCGAGATCCGCGAAGTCAGCGGCATGCCCTTCAGGACCTGCCGGCCCGACGAGGAGGAACAGGCGACCGCCTTCGGCGGAACCCTGATGCTGCCCCGCCCGCTGCTGCTCAGCGCGGCGCGCCGTCAGTGGGGGCCGGCACAGATCGCTGAGCACTACGGGGTGACCGAGGAGATGGCCCGCTACCGGTACAACACCACCGGCGTGGCCAAGCAGATTCGAGGCCGCTGATAGCGTCGAAACTTGACCTGTCGGTCCCCAGGCGGAACCGCCTGGGGACGGCTGCTCAGGTTGAACTCGCGATGTCGGTAGTCACGGCGAGGTAAGGGGCAGCCCGGGGGCAGGCCAGGCAGCTGCCGATGAGATGCGGGCGGTACTGGCTCTTCCGTAAGCCTCGTCTGACCATCCGCACCAGGTGCTCCGGGTCGGCGAAGGTGACGTTGGATAGGAAGCCGCGTCGCAGCAGTGACCAGATCCCCTCGACCGGGTTGAGGTCGGGTGCGTACGGGGGCAAGTGGTAGATGGTGAGCCAGTCTGGGCGGCTATAAACTCATTCATACTGGCGGCCAGGTGGGGGTTCAGGTTGGACCAGGACGATTGAGCCGTCGTGCCGCTGTTGTGTGTGGGGCTTTCGGATCTCGTACACCCCTGGAAGGACCACGAAGGTCTCGATGTCTTTGCTGCAGGTCAGCTATGGTGCCAGAGTGTTCCGCCGATCTGGGTTGGGGGCAACACCCTGGCATCTGCACGTTGGCGGGTGCCGTGCTATGGGGTGTCGGGTTGCTGCTCTGACTTTGAGGACCCTGCGCACAAGGCTGTAGAGCCGCATCGTCCAGTGCCTCCTGGGTCAGGAAGTTCAGGGACTACCCGCATCCGGGGGCAGCCCTGGTGGTCGAGGCTGAGGCCCGCGACGTATGAAGCATCCCTGGACGAGTTACGGCACTGGCTGAACAGACCCCGGCCAGGCGCTGCGGGCGAGGAGTTGACTGGCCTCTGCGACCAGCGCGTCGCAGACGAGCTTCGACTGGAGGCGCAGATGCTCGGCCTCGGTGAGGTTCTCGGCATCCCTGATCGCGAAGGTTGCCCGGACCGCCTGCTCGGCAGCCGCCGCCAGCTCCGGGCAAATGATCCGCAGGGTGACGCTTGGGCCGGAGACCGCGCTGCGGGTTTGGTGAACGGCCGGGGTGTACTGCTCGTCGACCGTCGCGATGTCACCGGTCGCGGCGAGAGTCCGGGCCATCTCCTTGGCGCGTATCATCTGGGCTCGGCGATGGTCGTCTAGGGCTGCTACAAGAGCAGCTACGCTACTTACAACCTCACTACGCCGGGCCTTGGCATCGGCCAAAGCCTGCGCGGCGCGAGACGTGCGGCTATTCATCCAGCCGGCGAGCAGCGTCCCAGCGAGCGTGCCGACTACCGCTACCGCGCTCGTGCCGACCGTGACCCAGGTGTTGATGTCCATCGCTTGCTCCCCTCCGCTCCGTCAACAAGTCAGTTTTTACTCGTTTGCTGAGCCAGCCCGAGCCGGACTACCCCTATGACCTATACCACCAACCCTCCTAACCAACAGTCACCGGATTCGGGTGCTCCGCAGTACTTACGCGTTTTCCTTCGCACAGACAAGGCCAGTGTCGTTCCGCTGGCTATCGCTGCCAGGAGTGGGGCCATGGTCTCCGGGACATCCCGGAGTTTGCCTGCCGTCCGAACAGGGCTTTGCAGGGCAACCTGTCCGCAGCAAACGGCGAACCTTGGCTACGTCACGGGCAGGGACTGCCGCTGATCGAAGCCGCTGGCAGGAATGAGCCTGTATCCCGCCCGATAGGCGCGACCGCGCAGGTGAGCCTCGTCTTCGGTGCCTCGCAGGCGACGAGGGTGTCTTGATGCTCGTGGCGGTTCCGTAGTCCGCGTTCCAGCCGCACGTTGCCCACCACCGTCCCCGCTGAGCACCCCGGTCATCAGGTCCGGCAGCAACCGCATCCCGTGCCAACTCACTAACCAGCCTCCTTCCGGTGTTGCCTCTGGAACCTGCTGGCCTCCATGGAGGCCAGCAGGTTCTGCCCCTTCGCGGATGTTGTGGCGACTGTGGTGGGCCCGGCCCAAACGGCACCAGGTTCGGTCGACACTGGCCTGCGCCGGCCGTCGGGTGGGTGTCTTCGGTGACGGAGCCAACGCCGCAGGGATTCCTTGGCCGCTTGGGTGGGATGTCGATGGGCAATGGGGCGGCGGAGACGATGAGCCCGCTGTTAAGGCCGTTGTTGTTGATGCCGTGGCCAGGGCATCTCTGAGCGGTGGCCCCAGCCGGAGGCCCGATCTCTCCTTGCGGTCGCGCAGTCGAGCCGTGTAAATATCGTCAACTCGTTTTGTTTGCAATGTGATTCGAACAGAAAGAGGAAACAGGAAACCCAACCGATCCCTGCGCTAGCGGCACGATCGCATGCCAAGATTCAGGCGGAAGCGAGGAAGGTCTGCTTCCAGCTCACGACACGATGGGCGTCTGGGCGGTTGGAGTCGGGAACAGGGGGTTGGCATGAGTGTGCCCATGGAGCGGTGCGGCGAGTTCGGCCCAGAACTCCGCAAACGGCGAATCGCCGCGGGGTTGACGCTCGCCCGACTTGCTGAACTGCTCAGTTACAGCAAAGGCCACCTCAGCAAGATCGAACGTGGTCACAAGGCGCCGCCACCAGAACTCGCCCGTCGGTGCGACGCGCAGCTTGGCGCCGGTGGTGAACTCGAGCGGCTCCTACCGGCCGAGCCCCGGAGGCCTCGCCCTGCTGGGACCGCTGGGACCAACGCCGTAAAGGAGCCGCCGTCACTGGGCGAACACGGAGGTGCCCGACGCTCCGGAGGCCTTGGGCGGCGCCAACTGCTTGCCGTCGGGGCGTCATCTCTGCTCGGCGGCGACCTTGCTGTCTCGCTGCGGCCGACCGCACTCACGGCGACGGGCCGCGGAGAGACGGCGGTAGAATCCGCCCCAGCCGAGATCTTCCGGGACCATTTTGATCAGATGCGGCGCCTCGGTCAGATCAGCGCCCCCGGTACGTTGCTTCCGCTGCTCACCATCCAGACACATACGCTGGGTGACCTCGCCGCTCAAGCCGACGCAGTGAACCGCAGCCGATTGCTCGTGCTCGCCGCCCGGTACGCCGAGTACGCGGGCTGGATGGCCCAGGAGGCCGGCGACAACTCCTTGGCGCTCTGGTGGACCGCACAGGCTGTCGAACTCGCGGAGGCTGGCGGCGACCGCTATCTCGCCTCATACGCTCTGGTTCGGCGGGCTCTGGTCGCTTTCTACGCGGGCGACGCGACCCGGACCGTACAGTTCGTCGGGCCGGCGCAGGCCAGTGGCCTGCCGCCCAGGATCCGCGGCCTCGCCGCCCAGCGTGAGGCCCAGGGCCACGCCCTCGCCGGGGACGACTACGCCTGCCGGCGCAGCCTGGACCGCGCCCGGGACCTGCTGGCCATAGCCGATGCGGAGACTGATGGGGGTGCACCCGTCCTCGGCACTGTCAGCCTGGCCGACCCGGCTGCCATGGTCACCGGATGGTGCCTGTACGACCTCGGCCGAGCCGACCAGGCTGCCGAGGTGTTCGACCGTGAGTGCTCGAGGATTCCTGCACCCGCAGTCCGCAGTCGCGCCCGGTACGGCGTTCGGCGCGCCCTCGCACACGCCGCCAGCGGCGAACCGGAGCGTGCCTGCGATGTTGCTTCGGAACTGCTCCCGTTCGTTCCGGCGCTGCGGTCGGCCACCATCCAGGCCGACGTCCGGCGGCTTGCCCGAGAACTGCACCGCTTCCGGGCAAGCCGGAGCGTTCGGGATCTTCAGTCACTGCTCGCCACAGCGTTGCACCCGTAAACCGCGCAGCCGCAGCCCGCTGTCCGCCCCTCACTCACCGGAGGTGTAACCCGCCATGCCCGAAATCTTCGTCAACTACCGCACCAACGACGAGGACGCCACCGCCACCTTGATCGAGCGCGAGCTCTCCCGACGCTTCGGCACCGATCACGTGTTCCGCGCCAGCAAGTCCATCAGGATCGGCCGCGCCTTCCCCCAGGAGCTGGTCACCGCCGTCCGCCGTAGCAGTGTCCTTCTCGCAGTCATCGGCCAGCGCTGGGCCGCCGCCCGGACCGCGGACGGGCGACGCGCGCTCGACGACCCGGAGGACTGGACCCGCAGGGAGATCACCGAGGCCTTCGGGAGCGGAGCTCTGGTCGTTCCGGTGCTCGTCGGGCGCGCTACGCGGCTCGACCGGCACGACCTGCCGCCCGAGATCGCCAGGCTCGCCGACTGCCAGTACCGCCGCTTCGACCACCGTGATGCGGACTCCGGCCTCAGCCGTCTCGGCGACGACCTCGCTGAGGCGATTCCCCAACTTGCCGAAGCGGAGAGGAGGATCACTCAAGCAGGCGGCGGCCTCAGCGAGATGCCACACCAGGTTGGCCAGGGCGACGGCGACGTCGTCAACGCCCGTAGCAATCGGCACGATCAGAGCGGTGGCATCGGCAAAGTGGGCCGCGACGTAGGAACGTTCATCAACAACGCCAGCGGGCCGGTGCACACCGGAGGTGGCACGCAAAACAACACCATCCGACATGGAGGCGTCGAGTTCCACGGCGACGGCAGTAACTACGTTGAACGTGGCACCGTCAACAACCGGTTCGGCGGACGGCGCGACCGCGAGGGACGACGGCGGTGAGTGACGCAGGGGACACCACGTGGATCGGCCACGCTGCGGGGCAGACACACACCGGCAGTGGACCCCAGAACAACTACAACTACTACTACTTCGCCTCGGAGCGACTCATTCGCGGTGGTGCCGATCCGCTGCGCGTGGCGGTTGATCGGCGCCTATGGCTGAGTCAGCGGTTCGTCCCTCCGCCCGGGTACGGGGAGGCGGTCAGGAGGCTGGAGGAACCCGGAACGGCGGTTCTGCTCTCTGGCACCCCTGGCAGCGGTCGCCGTACCGTCGGCGTCGTGCTGCTTCACCGCATGGGCACTCGCGACGACCCGTTCCGCGAGGTCGTGTTGGACGATCAAGGGGACGAGTCCGCGGAATTGGCGGAAGGCGAGCGTGTCCTTGTCGACCTGTCGAGCGTCTCTGAACAGGAATTCGTCGACGCACAGGCCATGGTCAAGTCGTACTGGGACAAGGCTGAACGGTTCGGCGGCCGATTGGTGGTGGTCCTGCCCCGGGAACGAGAGCACCTCCTTCAGTCGGATCTTCGCCAGTTACTGGTGCGGACCGGCCGCCCCGACGGTGCCGAGGTCGTGGCACGGCACCTGTTCTGGGACGGCATCGAGATGTCGCTTCCGGAGTTACACCAGTCGGCCTTTGGCGAACTCTTGCAACATTCGCCGATGGGTGACCTGCAGCGGCTGTCGGAGCTGGTGGTCGAGGCGCGCTCACAGGGTGGATCCTTCGCCGCCTGGGCCGTGAAGGCCGTCGCCGCTCTTCGGGACCGCGGCCACGAGGTTGCCCAGCACATCGCTGCTCTGACAGACGGGCGCCAGCGGGCGCTGCTGTTCACGGCGGCGATGCTGGACGGGGCTCCGGCGGATGTGGTGTTCCGGCTCTCCACTGAGCTGTTGATGAAGCTCGGCCACCCGGAGGACGAGCGGCCCCGGCTTGACCAGACTGATCTGACCGAGCGCCTGACCGAGGTGCGGGTAAAGGTGAGCCAGGGGCGGATCGGTTTCGATGCCTTGGCGTACGGATCGGCGGTCCGGTCTCATTTCTGGCTCTACTACCCGGACTTGCGAGCAGCCTTCGGAGCCTGGGTGGAAGCCGCGGTCAGAGAAGCGGAGTGGCTGGACCAGATCGCGCGCCGGAAGTTGGTCCGCCGGTTCGCCGAACAGGCACTGAGGGCCGGCGACGTCTATGTCCTGACCGATCTGGTCGAGTCATGGGCGAAGGAGGGCAGATTGCTTCCCGAGGCGATGGCAGTACTGGACCAGGGGCTCAGAGATGAGCAATCGGGTGCAGCATTCAGGGTGAAGATCTACGCCTGGTCGAGGGAGCCGCGGCTGCAGCCGAATCTGGTACGAGGTCTGGCGAGAATCTGTGTCGACGTGATGGCGCCGTACCACCCTGACCAGGCGCTTGTCCGCCTGCACCAGCTTGCGCGGAGGGAGCCTGGGCGCGCACCGCGGTACGCCCGCGAGTCTCTGCTCGAACTGGCTCGCAGAGACCAGCGGTTGTACGAGAGGCTGCTTGGTCGAGTGCGCGAGGGAATGGAGCGAGGGAAATTCGGGCGCTCGGATGCCGGGATCTTCCTGCAGCTGATGGACCCACCCGCGTCCAAGGTGCGGCGGGAGGAGGTGGCTGCGGGCTGGCGCGGGGTGTTCACGGTGGCGGCGCCGGAGGAATGGGGGCCCGGAATCGCGGCATGGCTCTCGGCGGCCCGGTGGGAGCGGGACGGGGGCGAGCGGCTGATGGGAATCCTCATCGAGGCCGCCGACGGCGGGCTCGACGTTCTCAGCCGCTACTACCTGCTGGCCTGTCAATGGGCGGCCGAGTCGGACGATGAACTGGGGCCGACGAGTCGAACTGACGTGGCGGCGCGCTTCTGCCGGGAGATCGACCGCGCGCAGGGCATCGAGCCGCTGGACCTGGCCTCGGCCGGGATGAACGAGGGGAGAGACGTATGAAGGGCACGGGAAAGGCACCGCTCGTCGGTCTAGCCCTCGCAGCGGGCCTGATGACCGTGGTTCTCGGAGTGTCGGCCAGGTGGCCGGTCTGGCTGTGGGCCGTGCCGACTGTGATCGCCATGGTGCTGGCGATTCTGCTCGCATCGACGCGATCTCCGGAGCCGGAGCCGGAATCGGAGCCTGCGGACTCGGATGAGCCGCGGTGGGAGGAGACCCGAGTGGACGGAGTGGCACTGCCGAGCCGGGTGCCGGACTATGACTTTCGCTTTTCGGCCGCGGTGTGGTGGCGTCCGATCCCGAATGCGACCGGGCTGGTGCACGCGGACCCCGCCAGTCTGGCGATCGAGACAGTGCTGGCTCGCGCCCGCGAGTTGACCGAGCGTGAGGTTCCCCAGCGACTGGGCCTGCTACGGCACCGTCTGAACGGCGTGCTCGGTACACAGATCCGGGACACGTCGGGCCTGGTGGAGGCCATGGGAGGCCAGGTCGAACTGAGACTCTCGGAGGACGATCGGGAGCGGTTGGGAAGACTCTCCGAGGTGCGCAAGACCGAGGAGGTCTGGGAGCACGAACGGCGGTATGAGCAGAGCAAGCGGGCCTACCTCGGCGACGATGCCCTGAAGTCGCCTGGCAGTGCGGTGGTGTGGTGGTTGGCCCGTCACGAAGACCAGGTCAGGGAGGCGGTCGACATGATCGGTCCACTCGCGCAGCTCTCGGCGGCGGCCAATGACGAGGCTGTGGACGAGTTGTACGAGCACCTGATCCCACAGCCGAGGTCGCAGGCGATCCCGTTCTTGGACGAGGTGGCGCCTTCCCGGCGCCGCCCGGACGACGACGGGGTGGGCGGTGTCGAGACGGGGCCGTCCGGTCACCCGGGGCCTGCGGGGCCGAGCTCGGGGCCGATGGTGGTCGGTCCGCTGAACCAGCTGTTGGACGACATTGATTTGGCGAAAGACTCCCCTGCGAGGGAGGTCTATACCCGCCGGGTGGCGGAGTTCACCGATGCAATGGGCCTGCCGGAACCGGCCAGACTGATCCGGAAAGCTCTACTGGGCGATGAGGGAGGTTGCCCCGGGCGCTCGTCCGGTCACGAACAGCCAGCCGAGGCAGCGGATGACGGGCCGGGCATGGGCTGGACAGGGGGCAACGGCGCGGTGAACGGGACATCGTCGGGAGCCGGGCGCGGAACGCAGGACTAGCGAGACTCTGGCGGCTTGGTTCTGCTTGGCCGGGGCTGCACGATACTGCCGTGACGAGCACGGTGAATCGTGCGGTCCTCGGCCATCACCCTGATCGGTCGTCTCACGCCGGAACCCGGTAGAGGTGCACGCCAGCATGGAGCGGGCCGCAGGGTGGCCGCCAAGCATACTCGGCCAGCAACCGCCGACGTCGGACGTCCTTCCGGGCCATAGTCGCTGTTCCGGCTCCTTCCAGAAAGCTTTCCTGGTCAGGTAGGGTGCCAGTGCGTTCCGCCGATCTGGCTCGGGGACAACTCCTCCGTGATGAAGAAGGTCATCGAGCGCCTCTACGCCTGCTCCTCGATCCTCAACTCCAAGGGCCAATACGCCTACTACGGCCGGGTCGGGGGTTGCCTGATCACCGGCAACGAGGACGGCGCCAAGCACTGCGCGATGAACGTGCTCTACAGCCTGCAGCACCTGGGCTACACCATCCCGCCGCAGGCCGACGCCGGCTGGGTGGGGGAGGCCGGCCCGGGCCCGTCCTACCTCGACGAGGGCTCGGGCGGCCCGGACAACGACTTCACCAACCGCAACGCCACCTTCATGACCTGGAACCAGCTCCACCTGGCCCGCATGCTCAAGGACGCCGGCGGCATCCCGGCTCACGGCAACCAGCGTTCCGAGTGGGACGCCGGCTGCCGCTTCGACTTCGAGAACCCCGAACACCGCTGAACCGCATGCCTCAGCGGGCCTGCGGGGCAGCTGTCATTACGGATGGTTGGCGCCCTGCGCCCCCGTCGGTGGCAGAGCAGCGGGGAGGTCCGTCGGCCGCACCTTGAGGCTCGGCCTTCGCTCAGAACAGGGCGCTCTGCTGAAGGGTTTCGACCGTGCTGGTGCCGATGATCCGGCCGGGCGAGACGTCGATGTCCCGTTCGTCGCGCATCCGCTTCAGAAGGGGTATGACCTGGGCGGGGCGGTAGACGGTCTCCAGGAGGGTGTACTTCTTGAGCTGATCGACGGTGCGCGGGATCGGGTCCGTGTGCAGGTGATCGAGCAGGATGCGGCGCAGAGGTCCGGTGTCCGGTTCGAGTTCGAGGTCGAGGGCTTGCTGGTTCGGGCCCTTGGGGTCGCGGTAGCGGACACCGGAGGTGGTGTCTACGACCCACATCGCTTCCTTCATCTTCTCCACGCCCCGCCCGTGGCGGGTGCCGAAGATGAGGTAGAGCAGATGACTCGCCTCGTCGATCATTTCGAACACCAGGGTGTGCTGGAATCCTGCCCGGCCGAGGTCACCACCGTGTTCCGCCAGCGGCTCCTGGTACCGCTGCTCGAGCACGACCGGAGCAACTCCGTGTCGCTGCTGGACACTCTGGACGCCTTCCTCCGCCTGGGCGCCTCCTGGTCGAGGACGGCCGAGGCGCTGCACATCCACGTCAATACGGTGCACTACCGGATCAAGCGGATCGAGGACCTCACCGGCCGCAGCCTGCTCAAGCTGGAGGACCAGCTGGACCTGTGGGCGGCGCTTCGGTGCAGCTCGTAGGCGCTCCTCGGCGTCAGCTCGCGCGGCGGTAGCTGCTGCCGTCCTTGGCCCGGCTCAACCGGCCGCTCTCGACCAGGTAGCGGCGCAGCGCCGGGAAGTCGTCGTGCACCGTGCGGATGGCCTCGTTGACCTCGACCTCGCGGTAGTCGCGGCCGGGCTCGAAGAGCGTCGCGGCGAGGTGGTCGAGCAACGGGTCGCGGCGGGCGGCCTTGCGAGGGATGACCTCCAGGCGCCCGTCACGGAACAGGGCGGCCACCTTGGGCGGGAGGGTACTGGTCACGGGGTCTCCTGACATCGGCGTCGTCGCGGGGAGGTTCGCATGCCGCCGAGTGCCCGCTCAACTGATTTACGCTCAGGAGGGCCGCTGGTTGCCGGTGAAGAGCAGGGCGACCAGCGCCCCGTCGGCCGTGCGGCCCTCGCGGCAGACGGCGTTCTGGGCGAAGGTCGGGAGAGCGGGCAGGCTGATGTTCGGGGCGATCTGGCGGGCCAGCCAGACGCGCTGGTGGCGGCCCGGTCCGGTCCGGTGCTCCATGGTGGCGGCGTCCCACAGCAGTCCGAGGTCGGCGCTGAGAGCCTGCCAGTGCGGTGCGGCCGCTACGAACTCGGCCTCGGCGATCCGCTCGGGCGGGCCCAGCTGGACGAGCAGCAGGACCACGAACGCCTCCTCCGCCCCGACTGCGGCGTTGTCGATGATCTCGGCGCCGATGTGCACCGGGTGCGAGCCCGGCGGCAGGCCGGGCAAGGTCGCGTCACCGGCGTGGTGGTACTCCTCCGGCCGGTCCCAGGGGTCCTCGATGTACTCGTCGGCGAGCCGGCGCAGCAGCGTCTCCAGGTCCATGGCCACAGATCATGACAGGACGGGGCCGCACCCGTTCGGCCGCAGGGGCGTCAAGGGGACGTCAGGACAGGCCCGATGGGTGTAGACCGCGCGCCAAGGGCGGCGCTGGCAGCCCCGAACGGGTTGCACTGGAGCCGGGCTTGGAGCTGAGCCCTCAGGGCACGGTTGCGGTAAGGACAACCACAACGCGCCGACGGCCAATGTCCCGACCCGCGGGGATCCCCGCCTCGTCGGGTGCGGAGCGTGCGGGGGGTCACCTGGTCGGTGATTCCTGATCTTCGGCGCGGGTGGTGAGGCGTCCGGCGGTGTCGAGGCGGGTGAGGCGGGCGTGTTCCTTCTCCGCCCACCGGCGGACCCGGTCCGGGTCGAGGGCGGTGCCGTGGCCGACGTGGAGGGCGGTGGGGTTGAGGGCGAGCATGCGGCGGAGGCTGGCGAGGTTCTGCCGGGGGTCGTCGTGGAAGGGCGGGTTGGCGGGCCTGCCGGGGATCAGGCCCATGAAGGAGCCCGCGATCAGGTCGCCGGCGACGAGGTCCCCGTCGTCGGTGAGGACGGAGACCGACCCGGCGGTGTGGCCCGGGGTGGGCATGATGCGCGCGGCGACGCCGTAGTCCTCCAGGCTCGTCTCGCCGCGGACGAGAACGCCGGGTTCGACCGGCTCGGCCTGGACGTGGAGGTTCTGGTTGCGGGCCATGAGGCGGCCCATCGGGCCGGTGGGCAGGTACGGCTCGCGGACCCGGCCGGAGCGGTACGGCCCGAGGTCCGCGACGTGGCCCGCGACGGGCGCGCCGGTGAGCCGGTGCAGTTCGGCGGCGGAACCGAAGTGGTCGATGTGGCCGTGGGTGAGGACGATCAGCGCGACGTCGGCGGGGTCGACGCCGTGGGCGGTGACCTGGTCGAGGATCCGACGGCCGCTCCCGGGGGTCCCGGCGTCGACGATGACGGGCCTGCGGCCGAGCAGCAGGTAGGCGTTGATGTTGTGCCGGCCCATGACCGGGACCGGGACGACCTTCGTACGGGACATGGCTCTCCTCGTGGGGTGGGGGGGTGTCTGGCTAGAAGCGGCGGCGGTACTCGGCCGGGGTGGTGCCCAGCCGTCGCCGGAAGACGCGGTGCAGCGTCTCCACGGAGCCGAGGCCGCTGGCGGCCGCGACCTCGGGCAGGCTGCGGTCGCTCTCCTCCAGCAGCCGCCGGGCGGCCTCCAGCCTGGCCGCCTCGACGTAGGCGGCCGGTGTCGTGGAGGTGCGCTGCTGGAACAGCCGGGTGAAGTGGCGCACGCTCAGGTGCGTCCGGGCCGCCAGGGCTTCGAGGGAGAGGTTCTCGGTGAGGTGTTCGGCGATCCACATCCGCAGTTCGTCGATCCGGTCGTCCTCGGAGCCCTGGACGGACAGCGGCACGCTGAACTGGCTCTGTCCACCGGAACGTTTGACGTACATCACCATCATCCGGGCGGTCGCGAGCGCGAGGTCCTGGCCGTGGTCCTCGGCGACCATGGCCAGCGCCATGTCCATCCCGGAGGTGACGCCGGCGCAGGTCCAGACCTGTCCGTCCCGGATGAAGATCGGGTCCGGGTCGACCCTGACCCGGGGGTGCTCGGCGGCCAGCCGGGCGGCGGTGAGCCAGTGCGTGGTGGCGGGCCGGCCGTCGAGCAGCCCGGCCGCGGCCAGCAGGTGGGCTCCCGCGCAGACCGAGCCGACCCGCCGGGCGCGGGAGGCCGTACGGCGCAACCAGTCGGTGACCTCGGGATCGATCACCGGCTCCACGCCGCCGTCGACGATCTCGATCGCCCCCGCCACCAGCAGGGTGTCGATCGGACCGGCCACGTCGTCGAGGGCCAGGTCGGCCATCAGCCGGACGCCGCCGGAGGTGGCCGCCGGGCCGCCGTCCGCCGTCGCGATCCGCACGAGGTAGCCCGGCCGGTCGGCTCCGGCGACCCGGGTGGCGACGGAGAACACTTCGGCCGGGCCGGTGACGTCCAGCAGCTCGATTCCGGGGAAGGCGGCGATCACGACGCGGTGCGGTGGGGGCATGCCCTGATCATTCCGCCGGGCCGGCCATGGCCGCAATGACCAGGATCTGTCACATCAGGCCATCGAGGAGGGTGGCCGGCAGGTCCGGCGGCCAGGGGGCGACAGATCTCGTCGGCGGGCGGCGACCTGGCCGGGCGGCCGGCAGGTCCGGCCAGGGGTCGGAGCCGGTGGCCGGGTCGACGGGAATTGCCAGGACCGGGCCCGGGGCAGCGAGAATACGGCCGGTGCGAATCGAGTCGGAAAGGAACGAGATGAGCGGAATCCCGGTGGAGATCGACACCCCGGACATCGTGGTCGAGCTGGACGTGCTCCAGAGGAACATCGAGCGCATGGCGGCCGCCCTGTCCGCCAAGGGCTTGCGGCTGCGCCCCCATGCGAAGACCCACAAGATGCCCGAGGTCGCCGCGCGGCAGCTCGCGGCGGGGGCCGTCGGGCTGACGGTGGCGACCATCGGCGAGGCCGAGGTCTTCGCCGAGCACGGCGCGACCGATCTCTTCATCGCCTATCCGCTCTGGATCGGGCCCCGCCAGGCGGAGCGGCTGCGCCGGCTCACCACCCGGGCCAGGATCGCGATCGGCACGGACTCCGTCGAAGCGGCCGAGGCGGCGGGCCGTCAGCTCGGAGCCGCGGCCGGTGACGTCGAGGTCCTGGTGGAGATCGACAGCGGCCACCACCGCAGCGGCGTCCGTCCGGCCCGGGCGGTGGAGGTCGCGGACGCGGCGGCCCGTGCCGGGCTCCGGGTCGGGGGAGTGTTCACCTTCCCAGGCCACGGCTACGCGCCCGACATGCCCGAACGGGCCGCCGCGGAGGAGGAGAAGGCCCTCGGCGAGGCCGTCGAGGCGCTCACCGCCGCGGGCTTCGAGGTGACGCGGGTGAGCGGCGGCTCCACCCCCACCGCGGAGCTGACCGGGAGCTCGGCGGTCACCGAGGTACGGCCGGGCGTCTACGTGTTCGGCGACGCGCAGCAGCTGGAACTCGGCCGGTGCTCCACGGCGGACATCGCGCTGACGGTCGCGGCGACCGTCGTCAGCCGTCACGAGGGGGACGACACCACGCCCCGGCGGGTCGTCCTCGACGCGGGCAGCAAGGTCCTCGGCGGCGACCGGCCCGCGTGGGCGACGGGCTTCGGCCGGCTCATGGACCACCCCGGAGCCCGCATCACGGCGCTCTCCGAGCACCATGCCACCGTGGTCTGGCCCGCCGACAGCGACCTTCCCGGGCTCGGCGAACGGCTGCGCGTGATCCCCAACCACGTCTGCGTGGCGGTGAACCTGGTCGACGACGTGGCCGTGGTCAGCGGCGGCGAGCTCGTCGGCCGCTGGCGTGTGGCCGCACGCGGCAGGAACGCCTGACGGCGTGGCCGCGGCGGGCCGCTGAGCCCCGGGAGCCCGGCAGGGATCCACGGGGCACCCTCGCCGAGGTCGTCGGCCGGGCGGGCGCGGGTGGGGGTGCGGGGGAGGGGGGAGGAGCGGCCCCGGCCGACGGGAGGGTCGAGGGTCAGCGCTGGGTGCGGCGGAAGGTGCCCGGGGACTGGCCGGTTTCGCGGGTGAAGAACTTGCCGAAGTTGGTGGGTTCGGTGAAGCCGAGGGTGCGGCCGATCGTGGCGACGGGCAGGTCGGTGTGGGCGAGGAGGCGTTGGGCCTGGAGGGCGACGCGGGCGTCGACGAGCTGCTTGGCGGTGCGGCCGGTGGCGGCCAGGCAGGCGCGGGTGAGGGTGCGCGGGGAGTAGCCGAGGCGGGCGGCGTAGTCCTCGACGGAGCGGGTGGTGGCGAAGGAGCGCTCCAGTTCGCGGCGGAAGGCGAGGTGGAGCTCGGTGCCGGGGGCGGGGTGCGCGGCCGGGCCGGGGAGGCGGGCGATGCGGATGAGGAGCGCGCCGAGGAGCTGGCGCAGGAGGGCACCCGTCAGCTCGGCGGTCTCGCGGGCGGCCTGGAGCGTCGCGTACTCCGCGGCCAGTTCTGTGGTGGCGCGGTCGAAGGCGGCCTGGTCGCCGGGTGACAGGTGCCATGCGACGGGCCCGAATCCGTCGAGCGCGGAGCGGGTCGAGGGCAGGGGCGGCGGGAAGTCGGCGGTGAAGAGGACCAGTACGGCGTCGAACTCGGCGGGGTGGCCGCCGGGGTCGTGGGGCAGCCGCTGGACCTGGCCCGGCCGTAGGTGCAGCAGGGTGCCGGGGGCGCAGGGGTGGGTGACGAAATCGACCATCGCCGTGCCCTCGCCGCCCCGCACGAGGAGCAGCTGGTGGAAGTCCAGGCGGCTCGGCCGACGGGCCACCGAGCTCTTCAGCCGGGATTTCAGGGCGTCGAAGGTCAGCACCTCGATGCCGGTGTGCAGTCGGTCCGGGTTGTCGTAGGCGATGTCGATGACGTCGCGCTGTCCAGTTTCGACCATCACGAGTCCCGACCCTACCTCGCCTGCGGGGCGGCCGCGGCGGGATCGTGGAGTCACGGCGGCAGAGCGTCGCCGCCACTGTCAACTCTTCGAGAAGCGAGGCCCGTTCATTATGTCCACCCCCCTCATCACCGACCCCGCGCAGCTGCCCGTCGCCTTCGAGTACGCCCTGAACGCCGGGGACGTCGACGCAGTCCTGGCCCTGTTCGCGCCCGGTGCGGCCATGCGCACGGTCTCCGGCGACCTGATCACCGGTCCCGGGGCGCTGCGCGCCGAGATCGGTGGGACGGTCGCCGCCCGCGGCCGGCTCACGAACGTCCAGCGGCACACGCTCGTCGGTGCGGGCACCGCGCTGCTGGTCACCGACTGGACCATGGAGATCGACACCCCCGCCGGCGAGCGCGTGGCGCCGACCGGCACCACCGCCAACATCGCCCGTCAGGACCCCTCCGACGGCAGCTGGCGCTTCGCCCTCCTCAACCCGCTCGGTACCGCCTGAGTCGGGCAGTCGGGCAGGCGGGCAGTCGGGCGGCCGGGCGCGGGCAGGCGGGCGGCCGGGCAGTCGAGCGGTCGGGCAGTCGGGCGGCCGGGTCATGGTGACGTGATCCGGACGCCCGCCCGGGCTCAGGCCCTGTAGCGGCCGGGAGCGGTCGTCGGCGGGGTGTCCAGCACCCGGAAGGAGATGCCCGCCGCGATCAGCCGGTCGATCAGCGGTCGACCCATCGCCACCGCCGTGGTCAACTGGCCCGCCAGGGGCGGCAGATCGACGTACGCCAGGCAGAGCGCCGACTCCGCGAGCATCTTCGCGGTCTCCTGGTAGCCGGGGTCGCCCCCGGACACCTCCGTGAGGACCGTCCGCCCGTCATGTGCCCGTGCCGCGAACCGGACGGAGAACCAGGATCGTGCCCGCTGCTCCGCGCTCGGGCCGTCGCCGGGCCTGCGCAGCCGCCCCAGGGCCCGGCGCAGCAGCGGGAGTTGGGCGGCGACGGCGAGTGCCGTGACGGCCGCGACACCGCCGAGGGCGATCGGCAGCCGGCGCACCGCCGCGTAGTGCGCGTAGCCGAAGTCCGGGCCGTACTCGTCCAGCGCGGCGGCCGAACGGGACACCACCTGCGGGTCGATGGTGGGCAGGGGCAGCGCCCAGGCGCGGGCCGCCCGCGACCGGTGCGGGCGGCCGGCCGGGGTGCGGACCAGCCGCCCCTTCGGCCGGGGCTCCACCGCGCGGCGCGCCCGGGCGGCCCGGGCCATCGCCCGCGGCCGGGAGAAGGCCGTCATCGCCGAGGCGAAGGTGCCGCCGGAGACGGTGCCGCCGGCGCGGACGAAGCCCTCGACCGAGATCCGGGCCGCCGGGCCGCCGCGGCGCAGCAGCTCCTCGACGGTGAACAGCACGCCGAGGTCGTGCGGCACCGAGTCGAAGCCGCAGGCGTGCACCAGCCGCGCACCGGTGGCCAGCGCCCGCTCGTGGTGCCGCAGGTACATCCGGTCGACGAACTCCGGCTCGCCGGTGAGGTCCACGTAGTCGGTGCCGCTGTCCGCGCAGGCCGCCACCAGGGGCTCGCCGTGCTGCAGGTACGGGCCGACCGTGGAGATCACCACCCGGGTGTCGGCGGCCACGGCACGCAGCGCCTCGCGGTCGGCGGCGTCCGCGACCAGGAGGGGGAGTTCGGCGCAGCGCGGGTCGATCCGCGCCAGCTTCGCCCGGACGGCGGCGAGCCTGCCCTCATCCCGTCCCGCGAGTGCCCAGCGGCACCCCTCGGGCGCGGCCCGGGCCAGGTACTCGGCGGTGAGTCCGCCGGTGAAGCCGGTGGCACCGAACAGGACGAGGTCGTACGCACGGGGCTCGGCCATCAGCAGTCCCTACTTGCGGGTAATCGAGTGCGCCACGCTAGGAGCCCGTCGTGGCACTGTCAACGATTCCGGCGGTCGGACGGACGGACGGACGGGCGTCGTCGGGGCCAGGCCGCGCGACCCTCCGTGGCCGACCCACTATTGTTGATCTTCAACGTGATCGGGGGTGGGTCCCATCGGTGGGAACAGTGGCGCGCTGGGTGCGCTCGGGGCGGATGAACCGCGGGAGATCGCCGGCTACCGGCTGCTCGCCAGGATCGGCGAGGGCGGCATGGGGTCGGTGTACCTGTCGTGCACGCGAGGGAAGCAGCCGGTCGCGCTGAAGGTGATCCGCCGGGAGTTCGCGGAGGACGCGGAGTTCCGCCGCCGCTTCCAGCACGAGGTGCGGGCGGCGCAGCAGGTGCGGGGCTACCACCTGGTGCCGGTGCTGGACCACGACGCGGGCGGCCGACAGCCCTGGCTGGCGACCGCGTACGTGCCCGGCCTGCCGCTGGACGAGGCGCTGGCGGCGTTCGGCCCGCTGCCGGTGCCCGTGGCGCTGGAGCTCGTCGGATGCGTGGCCCGCGGGCTGGCGTCGGTGCACGCGGCCGGGATCGTCCACCGCGACCTCAAGCCCGCCAACATCCTGCTCGGGGCGGACGGCCCCTGGGTGATCGACTTCGGGATCGCGCGGGCCGCCGAGGCCACCCAGCTGACGCGCAGCGGCGGCTTCATCGGCACCCCGCAGTACATGTCGCCCGAGCACGGTACGGGTGCCGAGGTCACCGCGGCCGCCGACGTCTTCTCGCTCGGCCTGATCGCCGCCGTCGCGGCCACCGGCCGGCACCCGTACGGCTCGGGCGGCGCGCTGACCGTGGCCACCCAGATCGCCAACACCGAGCTGCGGCCGCCGGACCTGACCGGGTACCCGGAGGAGTTGCGGCCGCTGCTGGAGCGTACGCTCACCGCCGACCCGGCGGCCCGGGCGACGCCGAGTGAGCTGGCGGAGCTGTGCGAGCGCGCCCTGGGCCGCGCACTGAAGCCCGGCGAGGGCTGGCTGCCGGCACCGGTCGCCGCGGCCGTCGCCGAGCGCGGGTTCGAGACCGAGCGGCTGCTGGCGGGGGCGGCGCCGTTCGTACCGGCAGCGGAGGGCCGGGCGGGTGCGGCCACGTACGTGCCCACCGAGGTGTCGAGCCATCCCGGCGGCGGTGACGTGCACAGCGCGCCCACCCAGGCCGCGCCCCCGGCGGCGGTGGAGCGGCCGTCGCGTCGACGGACGCCGATGGCAGTCGCCCTCGTGGCGGCCCTGGCCGTGGTCGCCGCCGGTACGGCCTGGTTCCTGTCCGGCGACGACACGTCAGGTACCACCGCGGCCACCGGCACGCCGACGACGACCGCGCCCGCCTCAGCGGCCGCGACCGGGACCCCGGGCCCGCGGCCCGCCGACGCCCCGCCCGCCACGGCGTCCGCCGCCCCGCCCGCCACGGCGTCCGCCACCGCCACCCCGAAGAGCGGCTACGAGCCGGTCTTCGTCGACCGTCCGCTGCTCGTCGGCCCGCCGGTGATCGGCGCGGTGATCACCGTCGATCTGGACACGCCCAAGGTGGTGCCGAGCGGCGATCTCGACGACCACCAGGCCGACTTCTACTACCTCCTCCAGTGGATGCACTTCCGCACCCCCATGGCCAAGAGCCCGGGCACGTCACCCGAGCAGTGCCGTCAGTCGGTGGACACCTCACCCCTGCCCGCGGAGCTCAGCAACACGGCGCTGATCGACCAGAAGGCCCTGAAGAAGGGCGACGTGCTCTGCACGGTCACCGACAAGGGGAACCTCGCCATGCTCAAGCTCACCGACGTGAAGCCGACCGGGCAGCCGTTCGACCCCCCGGCGTACAGCTTCCTGCTCACCCTCTGGAAGCCCGCCGGCTAGGGAAGTTCGGCGGACGGCCCCTCGGAACTCCGCTCGGACCCGACGCGGGGTCAGTCCTGCTGCGGCCGAGGCCCGCTGTAGAGGCCTCGGGCGCGCATCCGTAGGGGCTCCTCTCGGTACTCCTCCACCGCGTGGGCCAGCCAGCCCGGGGTGCGGGCGACGGCGAAGACCACCTCGCCGGCCTCCGGCGGGAGGCCGGCGGCGAGGGCCATCGCGGCGAGGGCGAGGTCGATGTTGGCCCGCAGGGCCGGCCGACCGGCGGGCCCCGCCGCCGCTTCCACCTCGGCGACCGCCGCCACCACGGCCGCGCCGCCGTCGAGCCGGGCGACGGCTTCGAGCAGGGCGACCGCCCGGGGGTCGCCGTCCGGGTAGAGGCGGTGGCCGAGGCCGGGGATCGGCCGGCCGGTGCGCAGGTAGTCGGAGACCACGGGTACGGCGCCGTCGGCCAGTACCTCGGCGAGCATCCGGTGGGCCAGCGGGCTGGCCGCGCCGTGCAGCGGGCCGTCGGTGGCGCCGAGGCCGGCCGAGACCACCGCGTACGGGTGGGCCCGCGCCGAGGCCGCGACCCGGGCCGCCACGGTGGAGACCGCCAGCTCGTGGTCGATGAGCAGCACCAGGGCGCGGTCCAGGCAGGCCAGCGCCTCGGGCGTGGGCGCGGTGGTGGCGAGGCGGCTCCACAGCCGGGCCGCGAGGGTGGCGTCGGGCCCGGGGTCGGGCGCGGTGCGGGGCAGGGCCTCGACCATGGCGGCGATCAGGGCGGAGCCGGCCGCCAGTACGGTCTGTTCGCGCAGGTCGAAGCGGAGCGGGTCGAGCGCGGCGGCGACGGTGGCCGAGATCCGCAGCCGGTCGGGCAGCCGGATCCCGTCGGGGAGCGCGGCGGCGGCCCGGGTGAGGGCCTCGGCGGTGGCGGGCGGCACCCGCAGGGAGACCGGTGCGTCGGTGCCCAGGCCCCAGAGCCAGGCGACGGCGGCCTCGAAGCCGTGCTCGGCGGCGAGCCGGACAGCGTCCCGCCCCCGGTAGTAGAGCCGGCCGTTCTCGATCAGGGTCAGCGCGCTCCGCACCGTGACCGGCCCACCGGGCCAGGCCTCGGCGCCGGAGCGGTCGACGGCCGGGGCGTCGCCGACCGACGCCGCGCCCGCCGGGCGCACCGGTGCGCGGCGGCCGCGGGCGGCCAGTTCAGCCACCTCGCGGGCGTCGAAGGTGCTGCCCCTGCCGCCCGGGGCCCGCTCGCTGCTGAGCTGGCCGCGGCTGGCGTAGGCGTACACCGTCTCCACCTTGACCCCGAGCTGCTCGGCGACCTGCTGGGTGGTCAGGCGTTCGGTCATGGTCTGCCCTCGTCCTCGTCCCGCGACTTGATGGTGATCGATCCCGATCCACAGTATTCCACATTGATTACAGTCAACATTGACAATATGGATCAACAGTCGGAGAGTACAGAACGTCAACGGGAACGAACACCCCCAGGAGGACTCCCGCCATGTCGAACACCCCGAGCACCACCGAGATCGAGGTCCCGCGCGGACTCAAGGGCGTCGTGGTCACCGAGACCGAACTCAGCGACGTCCGCGGGCTGGAGGGCTTCTACCACTACCGCCAGTACTCGGCGATCGACCTCGCCGAGCAGCGCACCCTGGAGGACGTCTGGCACCTGATGCTGCTCGGCGAACTCCCCGACCCGGCCGGGCGCGCCGCCTTCCTGGCCCGTACCGCACCGCTGCGCCGACTGCCCGACGCGCTCCGCCCGGTGCTGCCCACCCTTGCGGCGAGCACCGCCCACGGCGGCCCGCTCACCGCCCTGGGCGCCGCGCTCTCGATCGCCGCCGCCGACCGCGGCATCCGGCCGCTCTACGACACCGCCCCCGAACAGCGCGTCGAGGACGCCCTGTTCGCCGCCGCGCTGGTGCCCACCGTGCTCACCGCGCTGTACCGGCTGCAGAAGGGCGAGCAGCCGGTCGAGCCGCGCGAGGACCTCGGCCACGCAGCCAACTACCTCTACATGCTGACCGGGAAGGAGCCCGGGCCGGCCGAGGCCCGAGCGATCGAGCAGTACCTGATATCCACCGTGGACCACGGCTTCAACGCCTCCACCTTCACCGCCCGGGTGATCGCCTCCACCGGGGCCGACCTGGCGGCCTGCCTGGTCGGCGGGCTCGGCGCGCTCTCCGGACCGCTGCACGGCGGCGCCCCCAGCCGGGCGCTGGACACCCTGGACGCGATCGGCACCCCGGAGCGGATCGACGGCTGGATCCGGGAGCGGGTGCTGGCCGGCGACCGGATCATGGGCTTCGGCCACGCCGTCTACCGCACCGAGGACCCGCGCTCCCGGATGCTGCGCGGCGTCGCGCAGTCCTTCGGCGGCGAGCTGGTCGACCTCGCGGTCCAGGTCGAGGCCCAGGTCGAGGCGATCCTGGCGGAGCTGAAGCCGGGGCGCGAACTCCACACCAACGTGGAGTTCTACGCAGGTGTGGTCATGCACCTGTGCGGCCTGCCCCGGGAGATGTTCACCCCCACCTTCGCCGCGGGCCGAGTGATCGGCTGGAGCGCCAACATCCTGGAGCAGGCCGCCGATTCGAAGATCATCCGCCCGTCGGCCCGCTACACCGGCCCGGCCGCCCCGGCACCGCTGCCGACGGCCTGAGCGGCCTGCCCGCGCAGCCCGCACGGCGGCCAGTGGGCGGGCTCCGAGCAGGCGGGCGCGGAGGGGACAGGCTCCGAGGGGGCGGCGGCGCGCGGTGGACGGGTTGAAACCCCGTTCGGACGGGGCGTGCGGATGTTCGGTGCCGCGCCCCGGCCTTGGTTCGCGCCCGATCGATCACCACCGGGTGCGATCCGGGCATTTCACCACCTTTCGTGCTGCGGGTGTCGCCCGCACGCCCTCGTGCGTATAAAAACGATCAGTCACCCTGAGGCTCGGTAGTCGCACGCACCACCGGCCCGAAGGGGAACGACCGTGACCACGCCCGTCCCGTCCCGCATCGCCCTCGTCAACGGCAGCTTCGAGCAGCCCACCGTCACCACCGGGGTCGGGTTCTTCCCCGACGCCTCCCAGACCCAGGCCCCCAACCACGTCCCGGGGTGGCTGACCACCGCGACCGACCACGTCATCGAGATCTGGCACGACGGCTTCAACGGCGTCCCGGCCGCCCATGGCACGCAGTTCGCCGAGCTGAACGCCAACCAGGTCTCCACCCTCTACCAGGACCTGCCCACCACTCCGGGCGCCGTCCTCTACTGGCGCCTCTACCACCGCGGACGGCTCGGCCAGGACACCATGGCGCTGGACATCGGGGCCCCCGGCGCGGTCGTCCAGCAGCGGCAGTTCACCGACGGCAACACCGCCTGGGGCTTCTACACCGGCACCTACACCGTCCCGGCCGGGCAGACCACCACCCGCTTCGCGTTCCGTTCCGTCTCCGCCGCCGGCGGCAACCAGTCGGTCGGCAACTTCCTCGACGGGATCTTCTTCGGCACCGCCCCCTCCGTCACCCTCACCAAGTACGCCATCCCGGTCGGGCCGGTGCGGGTGGGCGACGTCATCACCTACCGCGTCGTCGCCGAGAACCAGGGCGGCGGCAACGCCGAGAACCTGGTCGTGACCGACGCCATCCCGGCCGGCACCACCTACGTGCCCGGGTCGCTGAACATCGTCAACGGGCCCAACACCGGCCCGAAGACCGACCGGGCCGGTGACGACCAGGCGTTCTTCGACGCCGCGAACAACCGGGTGGTGTTCAACCTGGGCAACGGCGCCACGGCCGGCCAGGGCGGCAGCCTGCCCAACGCCGACACCCTGCCGACCGGGACGACGGTGGAGTTCCGGGTCACCGTCGACGAGGCCGTCGCCGCCGGCACCGTCGCCAACACCGCCACCGCCAGCTACGAGAACCGCCTCGGCCCCACCCCGCAGCCCCTCACGGCGACCTCCAACGTGACCGACACCCAGGTGCTCCCGGCCGCCGACCTGGCCGTGACCAAGTCCGCCGATGCCACCACCGCCACCGTGGGACAGACCGTCAGCTACCGCGTCGCCGTGCACAACAACGGCCCCGACCAGGCCACCGGAGTCACCGTCGACGACCCCCTGCCCAAGGGCCTCGCCTTCCTCTCCGCCACGGCCACGGCCGGGGACTACGACTCCGCCACCGGGGTGTGGAGCGTCGGGACGCTGGCCGCGGGCGCCACGGCCACCCTGACCCTCCGGGCCAAGGCCACCGTCACCGGGCGGGTCGTCAACACCGCCACCGCCCACGGCAACGAGACCGATCTCCACCCCGACAACAACACCGACTCCGTGACCGTCTGCGTCCAGCCGGCGCCCACCTGCCCGCCGTGCCCGCCCGCCACGTGCCCGGCGCCGCCCACCGATTAGACCGGCCTCTCACCCCGGCCCGTCGTCGGTACCGGGCGCTCCGTCGGCGTCGGCGTGGCTACCTCGACCAGCGACTGACCGGGTGCCCGGTGCGTGGGAAGTCGGCCCCTCCGACGTCCCGCGCACCGGCTCGCACAGCGTCAGGAGGCGTTCCCCGCACCGCGCGCCGCCGTCCGGGCTAGACCAAGTCGCTGACGACCGGGTGGTCGGGGGAGCGGGGGCAGGTGAAGATCCGCAGGGTCTCCAGGCCCCCGAGGACGTCGGTCGGTTCCTGGCGCCGGCGGCGGTCGCCGGGGCGCCCGTCCAGGGACCCCACGGGGGCCCAGCTCTCCGTGCCGCCGTCCCATTCGTTACTGGCGACCGCCGCGAGGAAGTGCATCGCGCTGCCGCAGCTGCCGCAGCGGACCGGACCGAAGTAGCCCTGGTAGTTCCAGGGTTCGTGGCCGCCGAGCTTCCAGCCGGGGGCCGTGGAGAGGTCCCAGGAGTAGCGCGGATCGTAGTCCTCGGGGTCGTCGGGCAGGGGGAAGGTCGCCTGCTCCCATTCGTCGACCCGGGTCTCGAACTCCTCGCCCAGGGCGCCCGGGTGCGGGTACTCGGTCACCGGCTCAGGGCGCAGCAGGCACGGGGTGGGCAGGTAGCCGGGTTCGCCGATGGCGAGGGGTTCCGGCGGGGTGGCGAAGCGGTCTCCGAGGTCACTGCTACGGCGGTGGCGGACCTGGACCCATGGCCCGGCGATGCCGTTGTACGGCGCCGCCGGACCGCCGTAGGTGTGCTGGAACGGACACCACAGGATCTGCAGCACGTCCGTGCCCGCCGGGAACCCGTCGTACCAGGGCACGTCACGCGCGTACACCTGCAGTACCGGCAGCAGCGGCCACGACGTGTCCTCGGGTATCGCGTCCCAGCTGATCTCGCCGTGGTGGGCGGACCGGGTCGACCGCTCGCCCCGGACGTTGGCGGGGCGGTGCGGCCGGGAGTGGCTCAGGTGGGTGCCGCCCGGGCAGGTCGGCCACGGCTCGTCCTCGGGCCAGGCGAGCGGTCCGCCCACCGAGCTGTCGCGCGGGCCCGGCTCGGCCGGTGCCGGGTGGAGGCGGACCGCAGTCCTGGCGTGGGTCGCGAGCTCCGGGAAGATCGCGATGACGTCCAGGGGGCGCGGCGGGGTGACGGCGGCGTTCGCGGGCTCTTCCTTGATCACCCGCAGCATCGTACGGGGGTCGTGCTCGCGGAGTCAGCGGCCCTGGCGGGCGGTGGGGGGGCGAGCGTTGCCGAGGGGAAGACGGTGGCCCAGCGGCGGAGGCCGTAGCGCGGGCGCCAGTTGCGCGGTTCGGTCGCGATCGGGACGGCGTGGCCCGCGAGGGCCATCCCGCGAAATTGGTCCAGACCTAAATGGTCCAGACCTATTGACCGACTCCGCCCGCCCTCCTACGATCCGGTCCGGCACAGCCCCACATGTCCCCACCTCACCCACAGCCGGGCGGCACGCCCCCACGCGCCGGTCACTCCCCCTTGGCGCCCGGCGGGAAGGGAGCACAGCATGTTCCGTCGGAGGCCGCGCGCCACGCGCGCGTCGTCGGGTGGTTTCCACCGCAGCCCGGATCCCGGCCGCACCGAACAGGGCCCGAGCGTCCTGATGCGTTCCCTCGCCGGGTTGAGCGCCGCCGCCGTCATCGGGGCCGGAATCGCCGCGGTCGGCCCGGTCACCGCCGGAGCCGCCACCACCAACCTGGTGTCCAACCCCGGCTTCGAGAACGGACTCTCCGGCTGGACGTGTTCCGGCGGTTCCGGGACGGTCGTCGGCAGCCCGGTCCACTCCGGCGCCTCCGCGCTCCAGGCCACGCCGAGCGGCCAGGACGACGCCCAGTGCAGCCAGACCGTCAGCGTGCAGCCCAACTCCCAGTACACGCTGAGCGCCTATGTCCAGGGCAGCTACGTCTACCTGGGCGCGACCGGAACCGGTGGCGGAAGCGACCCCTCCACCTGGACGGCGGGGAACGCCTCGTACGGCCGGCTCGGCGTCGGCTTCACCACCGGCCCCACCACCACCTCGGTGACGGTCTACCTGCACGGCTGGTACGGGCAGCCCGCGTACTACGCGGACGACGTGTCGCTCACCGGCCCCGGCGGCAGCAGCCCCTCGCCCACCGCCACCCCGACCAGCGCGCCGCCGACCACCCCGCCCACCACCCCGCCGCCCACGACGCCCCCGCCGACCAGCACCCCGCCCACCACCCCGCCGCCCACGACACCGGCGCCGGGGGATACCTGCCCCACCAAGCCCAAGCCCGCGGGCAAGGTCCTCCAGGGCTACTGGGAGAACTGGGACGGCGCCTCCAACGGCGTGCACCCGGGCCTGGGCTGGGTCCCCATCACGGACAGCCGCATCGCCGCCCACGGCTACAACGTCATCAACGCGGCCTTCCCGGTGATCCTCTCGGACGGCACCGTCCAGTGGCAGGACGGCATGGACACCAACGTCAAGGTGTCAACCCCCGCCGAGATGTGCCAGGCCAAGGCCGCCGGCGCGACGATCCTGATGTCGATCGGCGGCGCCGCCGCGGGCATCGACCTGAGCTCCAGCGCCGTCGCCGACAGGTTCGTGGCCACCGTCGTCCCGATCCTCAAGAAGTACAACTTCGACGGGATCGACATCGACATCGAGACCGGCCTGTCCGGCAGCGGCAGCATCAACACGCTGTCCGCCTCCCAGGCCAACCTGATCCGCATCATCGACGGCGTACTGGCCCAGATGCCCGCCGGCTTCGGCCTGACCATGGCCCCCGAGACCGCCTACGTCACCGGCGGCAGCGTCACCTACGGCTCGATCTGGGGCGCCTACCTGCCGATCATCAAGAAGTACGTCGACAACGGGCAGCTGTGGTGGCTCAACATGCAGTACTACAACGGCAGCATGTACGGCTGCTCCGGCGACTCCTACCAGGCCGGCACCGTCCAGGGCTTCACCGCGCAGACCAGCTGCCTCGCCAAGGGGCTGACCGTCCAGGGCACCACGATCACCGTGCCCTACGACAAGCAGGTGCCCGGCCTGCCGGCCCAACCCGGTGCGGGCGGCGGCTACATGGATCCGGGATCGGTCGGCCAGTCGTGGAGCGCGTTCGGCGGAGCGCTGAAGGGGCTGATGACCTGGTCGCTCAACTGGGACGGCTCGAAGGGCTGGAGCTTCGGCGACAACGTCAGGTCGCTGCAAGGTCGTTGAGCCACCGCCAATGACCCGCCGATGACCCGCCGATGACCCGCCCGCCATCTGCTGACGACCCGCGCCCCGGCCTGTCCCGGGCGCGGGTCGTCGAGGACGGCCGCGATCAGGTCACGACGGTGAGTCGGTCAGACCGGTGGGAACCTGCCAGTCGCGGCGGCGGCCCTGGTTGGTCAGCAGCAGCCCCTCCTTGAAGACCAGCAGCCCCAGCTGGCTCGCCACCTTCGCGACGATCGGCACGGTGTCCCCCGCCTTGCCGTAGCCGAAGTTGGGAAGCGCGCCGGCGCTCACCCCGAGCCGGCTGACCGGGTCGGCATGGGGCACCTTGACGAGGTCGGCGGACCTGTCGCCGATCAGGTGCCGGATCAGCGTGGGACCCGCTCCAGGCGGGACCGGCAGCACCTCGCGGATGAAGTCCAGGACGCCCTTCGTCAGTGCCGTGCCGGCTTCCGAAGGGTGCTGCTGGCGGTTGAGGATGACGTCCATCAGGGCCGAACCGTCGCCGAACTTGAGGGGGTTGAGCTGCTCGTGCACCCCCAGGACATGGCCGATCACCCGCCAGATGTGGAAGTAGGCGTCCCGGTCCTCGGGCAGCAGCTCGACACCCAGCTTGGCCAGGCCCCGCGGGATCACCACCGAGAAGCTCATCAGCGTGCCGGCCAGGTCCTCCTGGTTGATCGGCATTCCCAGCCGGGCGGCGTCCCAGTCGCCGAGCTGGGACACGTGGTAGCGCATGGTGGCGTGCAGCAGGCGGATCTTCTGGGCCGAGCGGAGCCCGCGACCGCTCGGCCCCAGGCCGTCGTCGTCGAGCACGTCCACGACGAACTGGGAGGTCTCCATCAGCCGCCGGTACACCCCGGAGGTGAGGCGCTGGGAGCGGGCGAGCACCTCGGCCCCGTTGCCGCAGCTGTAGCACACCGGCAGCGAGCCGCAGAGCAGGACCGCGGCGATCAGCGGCTGGTAGCGGCCGAGCAGTTCGTGGCCGCGCTCCATCAGCGCCCGGTCCGCCCAGGGCGGCAGCACGGCCGTCTCCTCGAAGTACCGCTGGAGCTGGGGCGGCAGCCCGGGCGGCACGGTGTCGGTGTTCCGGCCGAAGCCGAGCAGTGCCTTCCGCACCTGCTCCTGCTGTCCCAGCGCGTACGTCTCGGCGATCGCGGTGTCCCCGAGCGGGTCGCCGGTGGCGCGCATCCGGTCGAGCAGTTCATCCGTCCAGCCGTTGGCGGTCGTCATGTGGGCCTCCGTCGAGTTTGCGGTGACACGTACTGGTACCACCGCCCTCAGGCCCGGGCGGGCAGCCTCACACGAACGAGGGCGCGTCGCGCAACGGTCAGGGCATGCGGGCCAGGGCGCAGGAGATCAGCCGCTCCCACACCGTCAGGTCGCCTTCGTCCGAGGGGGCCGCGGTGCCGTCCGCCTCGGGGTCCGGGCGCCACAACGAGCAGGGGAGCAGGCCCGGTTCGAGCAGTTCGAGGCCGTCGAACAGGCCGAGGATCTCCTCGTCGGTGCGCCAGCGGCCGCGCCCGAAGCTGTCCTGGAGCTTCTGCTCGGCGATCCGGGTCTCCTCGTTCCCGCCGGAGCGGAAGTGCGAGATGTAGACCAGGCTGCCCGGGGGCACCCGGTCCACCCACCAGCGCACCAGCTCGGCGGGCCGCTCGGAGTCGTTGAGGTGGTGCAGGACGCCGCTGAAGACCACGGCCACCGGCTCGTTGAAGTCGATCAGGCGCCGCACGTCCGGGTGGTCGCGGATCGACTCCGGTTCGCGCAGGTCCGCCTGGACCAGCGTGCTGCGTCCGGCGGCGGCCAGCAGGGCGCGGCCGTGGACGAGCACGGTCGGATCGTGGTCGACGTAGGCGACGCGCGCCTCGGGGTCGTGCCGCAGGGCGACCTGGTGCACGTTGTCGGCGGTCGGCAGGCCGCTGCCCATGTCGACGAACTGCTGGACGCCCTCCCGGGCCATCGCGCCCACCGCCCGCACCAGGGCCCGGCGGTTGGCTTGGGCGATCGCCACCGAGCCGGGCAGGTCCCGGAGGAAGAAGTCGCCGATCTCGCGGTCGACGGCGTAGTTCTCCTTGCCGCCGAGCAGGTAGTCGTAGACCCGGGCGATGCTGGGCTTCGACCGGTCGATCAGGGCGCTGTGATCGGTCACGGGAGTCAACTCCGTTCCTGGGGGCCGATGTCGCCCTGATCGTAGGAGAACCGGGCGCGGATGCCGCGCACCTCACCGGCGCGTTGGACGGCGTGGGCGGCATCCGCTCGGTCGGGCCGGTCAGGAGTGGTCGTGCCAGGCCGCCCGGCGGTCTCCCGCTCGGAGAACTCCACCGCCCGGCCGTCCGCCAGGAGCAGTTCGCGGGCCGAACGGCGCGCCGCCGCACCGGGATTCGGTGTGGCGGCGCGTTGCCCGTGCCCGGGTCGGCGGCCATCCTCGGCAGGGCCGGGAATACCTGGCAGCCGGTGCCTCGACGCCGGATCAGATCGCTCAGGTCGCTCAGGCCACTCAGGCCGCGGCGTCGAGGTCGGAGGAGAGCAGATCGGCGAGCGCCTGAAGTGCCTCCTCGGCCCCGTCGCCGGAGGCGGTGAGTTCCAGGGTGTCGCCGCACCGGGCGGCCAGGGCGAGGACGGACAGCAGGCTGCGGGCGTCGACCGGGGTCTGGCCGGGGCGGCCGACGGTGACCTTGGTCTGCTGGCGGGCGGCGGCCTGGACGAACAGGGATGCCGGGCGGGCGTGCAGGCCGCTGCTGGAGCCGACGGTGATCTGGATCGAGGGCATGGGAGTCCTTGAGGGAGACGGAGGAGATGGTCGCCGACCCGGGTGGGAACCGGGTAGGTGGGACGGGGATCCGGTGGCCCGCGCGGAGGGTGGAGCGCGGGCCACCGGGGCAGGGTGCCTGGTCCTCGCGGTACGGGGGCGGTCGCGGGGACCGGGCAACCTGTGGTTTCACGCCCGTTACGGCGTTGTTTCGGTTGGTTCTACGCCCGATTGTGCGGCGATGTCAACACATTCGGGCGTCATCCAGAAATTGGACGAGAGGCGGAACGACCTCTTGCTTTTTGGCGCGGAGCGCGTATGGTCGGGCTTCACCAGGCGTAAACGGACATGAAACGGACCCGAACCCACATGTATGCACCGGAGCGGCAGCAACAGATCCTCCGCCTCGCCCAGGAGCGGGGCAGGGTGGACGTGCCGACCCTGGCCGAGGACTTCGGTGTCACGCAGGAGACCATCCGGCGTGACCTGAGCGCCTTGGACCGGGCCGGCCTGCTGCACCGGGTGCACGGCGGGGCGCTTCCGGTCGGCGCGCTGCACCTGGAACCCGGCCTGGCCGAACGGGACTCCACCGCCGCGGCCGAGAAGGAGCGCATCGCCAGGGCTGCCCTGGCCCTGCTGCCCGGCGAGGGCAGCGTGATCCTCGACGCCGGGACGACCGTCTCCCGGCTGGCCGCCCTGCTGCCCGTCGACTGCGCCCTCACCGTCGTCACCAACGCCCTCCCGGTCGCGGCCCGGCTGGCCGACCACCCCGCCCTCGCCCTGCACCTCATCGGCGGGCGGCTGCGCCACCGCACCCAGGCGGCCGTAGACGCCTGGGCGCTGCGCGACCTGGCCGACATCCACGCGGACGTCGCGGTGGTCGCGACCAACGGCTTCTCCCCGGAGGGCGGCCTGTCGACGCCGGACCTCGCCGAGGCCGCCGTCAAACGGGCGATGCTCGCCGGGGCCCGCCGAGTGGTCCTGGTGGCCGATTCCTCCAAGTACGGTGCCCGCCACTTCGCCCGTTTCGGCTCGCTGGACCAGGTCGACGTGCTGGTCACGGACACCGGACTGAACGACGAGCAGACCGCCGAGATCGAGAACCACGGACCGGAGGTCGTCCGCGCATGATCGTCACCATCACCCCGAACCCCAGTCTCGATCGCACGTACGAGCTGGCGACGTTCACCCCGGGCGAGGTCAACCGCGCCGCGCACGACCGGCTCGACCCCGGCGGCAAGGGCGTCAACGTCTCCCGGGCGCTGACCGCCGCGGGCCACCGCACCACGGCCGTCCTGCCGCTGGGCGGCCTCTCCGGCGGTCTGCTCTCCGATCTGCTGCAACGCCAGGGCATCGACGTGGCGGCCGTCACGATCGCGGGCGACACCAGGATCAACGTCTCGATCGCCGAGGACGGCGGCGGCCTCACGAAGATCAACGCCGTGGGCCCCGAGCTCAGCGCCGCCGAGTCGGCAGCGCTGCTGGCGCTCGTCCGCGACACCCAGCGGATCGGACGGGGCACCGGGAACGGCGTCGACTGGCTGGCCTGCTGCGGCAGCCTGCCGCGCGGGCTGGCGCCGGAGTGGTACGCCGAGTTGGTGTCCCAGGTGCACTCGGGTGGCGCCCGGATCGCCCTGGACACCTCCGGCCCCGCGCTGCTCGCCGCGCTCTCGGCCCGTCCCGACGTGGTCAAGCCCAACCGGGAGGAACTCGCCGAGGCGGTGGGCCGCCAGGTCACCACCGTCGGCGACGCCGTGGACGCGGCCGGGGAACTGCGCAAGCGCGGTGCCCAGCAGGTCCTGGCCAGCCTCGGTGCGGACGGGATGCTGCTGATCGCCGAGGAGGGCGGCTGGTACGGCAGCGCACCGGTCGCCGCCGTGCGCAGCGACGTGGGAGCGGGCGACGCCTCGCTCGCGGGCTTCCTCGGAGCCGGTGGCACCGGCCCCGAGGCACTGGCGGCGGCGCTGGCGCACGGCGCCGCCGCCGTACAACTGCCGGGGAGCGTCATGCCGACCCCGGCCGATCTGGACCCGGCCGCCGTGGTCGTGACGGCGGACATCCCGCTCGAACGACCGCTCCGCGGTTGAGAACGGCCTCCTGCCGGAGGCAGCACGCCCGACCGTGTGGGACGGAACGGCGACCATTCCCGGGGGCAAGGGAAGACTGTCAGGCACCAGTTGAAGGACCGACACGATGAGCGACACCAGCGGACTGACCACACCCGCACTCGTTGATCTCCACCTCGCCCCGACGGACAAGGGCGAAGCCCTCCGTTCCCTCGCCCAGCGGCTGGTCGCCGAGGGCCGGGTGACCGACCTCGACGGCTTCCTCGCCGACGTGGCCGCCCGGGAGGCCCAGGCCCCGACCGGGATGGGGGACGGGATCGGCATCCCGCACTGCAGATCGGCACACGTCACCGGGCCGAGCCTGGCCTTCGGCCGCAGCACCAGGGGCGTGGACTTCGACGCCCCGGACGGCCGGCCGGCCGACCTGATCTTCATGATCGCCGCACCGGCCGGCGCGGACGACACCCACCTGCAGATCCTCGCCGCGCTGGCCCGCCGACTGATGGACCCGGCCTTCACCGGCGCACTCCGCGACGCCGGGAGCCCGGGCGCGGTCGCGGCCCTGATCAACGGCGAGGAGGCGCCGGCCGTCACTCCGGAGACGGCCCCGGCCCCGGAGGCAGCCCCGGAGGCGGCCCCGGAGGCGGCCCCTGCCCCGGCCCCGGTGGCGGCCGCTCCGGACGGTGGGCTGCGGCTGGTCGCCGTGACCTCCTGCCCGACCGGCATCGCCCACACCTACATGGCCGCCAAGGCCCTCGAACTGGCCGCCGCCCGGGCGGGTGCGCGGATCGAGGTCGAGACCCAGGGGTCGGCCGGGACGACGGTGCTCGCGCCCGAGGTGATCGCGGCCGCCGACGCGGTGATCCTGGCCCATGACGTCGAGGTACGGGACCGTGCCCGCTTCGCCGGCAAGCCGACCGTGGACGTGGGGGTGAAGGCCGCCGTCAACCGCGCCGACGACCTGATCGCCCGGGCCGCCGGGCTGGTCGCCGAGTCCGGCGGGGGCACGCGCCCGGCCGCCGCGCCGGTTCCCGCACCGAGCGCGCCGGCGGGTGAGCACTGGGCCCAGCGGCTGCGCAAGTACCTGATGACGGGCGTCAGTTACATGATCCCCTTCGTCGCGGCCGGCGGTCTGCTGATCGCCCTCGCCTTCGCCGTCGGCGGCTACCAGATCGCCTCCGCGCCGTCCGTGCTGGGCCACTTCGACTGGACCTCCTCGCACAGCTGGGCGGCGATGCTGTTCCAGACCGGCAAGGCCTCCTTCGGCTTCCTCGTCCCGATTCTCTCCGGGTACATCGCCTGGGCGATCGCGGACCGGGCGGCACTGGCCGCAGGCGTCGCCGGCGGCGCCATCTCGGTGGCGGTCGGCGCCGGCTTCCTCGGCGGAATCGTGTCAGGTCTGGCCGCGGGCTTCCTGGTGCTGTGGATGATCCGCTGGAACGTGCCGCGCGCGGTCAGGGGCATCATGCCGGTCGTGGTGATCCCGCTGGTGTCGGTGGCGGCGGTCGGTTTCCTGATGTTCGTGGTGGTCGGCTCGCCCATCGCCTCGGCGATGAACGGCCTGACCGACTGGCTGAACGGCCTCTCCGGCTCCAACGCGATCCTGCTCGGCGCGCTGCTCGGCGCGATGATGGCCTTCGACATGGGCGGTCCGCTCAACAAGGTGGCCTACACCTTCGCGGCCGGCGCGCTCACCACCGCGGGCACCACGCCGGACGCCGGCAGCCTCAAGGTGATGGCCGCCGTGATGGCCGCCGGCATGACCCCGCCGCTGGGCATGGCCCTGGCCACCGTCGTCCGGCGCACCCTGTTCACCGCGGAGGAGCGGGAGAACGGCAAGGCCGCCTGGGTGCTCGGCGCCTCGTTCATCACCGAGGGCGCGATCCCGTTCGCGGCGGCGGACCCGCTGCGGGTCATCCCGGCGAGCATCGTCGGCAGCATGACGGCCGGCGGACTCGTGATGGCCTTCGGCTCCACCCTGCGGGCCCCGCACGGCGGGATCTGGGTGCTCCCGCTGATCGGCAGCCCGTTCCTGTACCTGCTCGCGGTCGTGGCGGGCACGGTGCTCACCGCGGCGGTGGTCGTCCTGCTCAAGGGGATGCGGAAGGCTGCCGCCGCGGACCTTCCGGAATCCCCGGCCGCCGAACAGGGGCTGGCCCACGCCTGATCCGACGGCTCGTGCGACGAGCCCTGACCGAGCCGGTCCGCCGGCGCGGTCAGGGCTCGACCGGTGCAGGGCGCCCGCTCTTCGGAGCTGGCGCCCTGCACCGCTTGGCGACAGGAGCGCCCTCATTCCCGCCCGACGCCGATCCGAGGGGGACCGACTGCCGGGTGCGGAAAGGGACTACGCCGGGCCGAGACTCTGGGCGCACCAGATCGTCTTGCCGTTGGTGGTGTGGCGGGTGCCCCAGCCCTGGGTGAGCTGGGCGACCAGCATGAGGCCGCGTCCGCCCTCGTCGAAGGTGCGGGCCCGGCGCAGGTGCGGGGCGGTGTCGCTGCTGTCGGAGACCTCGCAGATCAGTGCGGCGTCGCGGATCAGCCGCAGCCTGATGGGCGGTTGACCGTACTTGATCGCGTTGGTGACCAGCTCGCTGACGACCAGCTCGGTGACGAACGCCGGTTCCTCCAGGCCCCAGACGGCCAGTTGGTCGGCGGCCAGCTGCCTGGCGCGCGCCACCTGTGCGGGGTCGTGCTCGATGGCCCAGTCGGCGACGTGGTCGGGGTCCAGCGCCCGGGTGCGGGCGAGCAGGAGGGCCGCGTCGTCGGTGCGGTGCTCCGGCAGCATGGCCCTCATCGCCGTGTCGCAGAGCGCCTCCAGCGAGGTGCCCGGCTCGCTCAGGATCCGGAGCAGGGCTGCGGTCCCCCGTTCGGCGTCGCCCTCGCGGCTCCGCACCAGCCCGTCGGTGTAGAGGGCGAGCAGGCTGCCCTCGGGCAGCTCGAACTCCGTCGCCTCGAACGGCAGGCCGCCGATGCCCAGCGGGGGCCCCAGCGGTGCTTCGAGCGGGACGGGGGTGCCGTCCGGCGCGATGATCAGCGGCAGCGGATGGCCCGCGCTCGCCAGGGCGCAGCGGCGGGCGACCGGGTCGTACACCGCGTACAGGCAGGTGGCGCCGGTCTCGCCGGTCGGTTCGAAGCGGTCGTCGGGCCCCGCGTCGTCGGGGAGGTGGAGGACCAGGTCGTCCAGGTGGGTGAGCAGCTCGTCCGGCGGCAGGTCGACGTCGGCCAGGGTGCGCACCGCCGTGCGGAGCCGGCCCATGCTGGCGGAGGCGTGCACGCCGTGGCCGACGACGTCACCGACGACCAGGGCGACCCGGGCGCCCGACAGCGGGATGACGTCGAACCAGTCGCCGCCCACGCCGGCGCCCGCCCCCGCGGGCAGGTAGCCGGACGCCACCTCGACCGCCCGGTGACTCGGCAGCCGCTGCGGCAGCAGACTGCGTTGCAGGGTCAGCGCGGTGGTGTGCTCGCGGGTGTACCTGCGGGCGTTGTCGATGGCGATGGCGGCCTTGGCGGCCAGCTCCTCGGCGAGGATCAGGTCGTCGGCGGTGAAGGCCTCGGGCCGGTCCTTCCGGGCGAAGGCGACGACGCCCAGCACGGCGCCGCGTGCCAGCAGCGGCACGGTGATCCGGCCGGTCAGTCCCTGGGCGGCGATGGTCCGGTCGATCAGCGGGAGGCCCGGCGGCCAGTGGGCGGGGTCGGCGGCCAGTCCCGGACCGAAGGCCCACTCGCCGCCCTGGTCGGCTTCGGCGGCGAGCTGGACCATGGACGTGCCGGCGGCCATGCAGCGGGCGGCCACGGAACCGGGGGCGTACCCGACCGGCGTCACCGGGCCGGAGGGCCCGTCGGGGTCCTCCTGCGCGCTGTGCCGGGCGGCGCGGCTGAGCATGACGGTGCCACCGGTGGGCACCGCGGCGGCGGGCGGTTCCTCCCCGCGCAGGACCTCGTCGAAGAGGTCGACGGTGACGAGGTCGGCGAAGCCCGGCACCGGGGTGGTCGCCAGTTCCCGGGCGGTGCTGATCACGTCGAGGGTCCGGCCGATGCCGCTGCTGGCTTCGTTGAGGAGGAGCAGGCGTTGGCGGGCCCAGTACTCCGCGCTCATGTCGAATCCCCAGTTGGCGACCGCGCGTACCCTGCCCCCGGTGTCCCGGACGGGCCACATGCTGGTGGCCCAGGCATTGGCGTAGGCGCTGCCGAGCGGCCGGAAGACCGTGATGAGGCGCGCGGGTTCGCCCGTCCTGGCCACCTCGGAGAGCCGGTTGGTGTACGCGGCGTCGTCCAGTTCGGGAAACAGCTCGCGGTACTTGTCACCGAGCACCTGGGCCTCCGAGTGCGCCATCACCCGGCACGCGGCGGCGTTCACCCACAGGAAGCGCAGCTCGGGGTCGTACACCCCGAGGGCGAAGGGGCACTGTTCGAAGGCCCGGTCGGCGATCACCGGACGGCGGTCCCAGCGCTGGACGGTCAGCACCCGGCCCAGCGGCCGTCCGTCGCCGCCGTTCAGGGGGTGGGCCGTCACCGCGGCGTCCACCGTGGACCCGTCCCGGTGGCGCAGCGTGAGCGACGTGGTGCCGGGGCCGGCGTCCCCGGGACAGCCGCGCCGGGGATCGACCAGGAAGTCCGTCACGGGGCGCCCGACGGTTTCCTCCGCGCTCCAGCCCAGCAGCAGCCGCCCGCCCTCGCTCCAGCCGCTCACCACCCCGTCCGGACCGACCACGACAGCGGCGGTGGGTGCGTCCTGCTCGCCAGTCGTCTCCACGCGCGCCTCCGTCCGGGCAGCGGTGCAAGCCGGAACGGATTCCGGCGGCCTCGCTCCACCCTAGGGCCGGCTCCCGCCACTCGCGCTCCCAGCCGGGAGGGCACGGTCGGTCAGGGCTCGACGACCAGCTTGCCGCGGGTGTGACCGGTGCGGCTGGCGTCGAAGGCCTCGGCCGTCCGCTCCAGCGGGAAGGTCCGGGCGACCTCCACGGTCAGCGCGCCGCGGTCCACGAGCGCCGCCAGTTCGGCCAGCTCGGCGCCGTCCGGGCGGACCCAGATCCAGTGGCCGCCGTGCCGGGACACCTCGGGATCGGCGACCGAGACGTGCCGTCCGCCCTCGGCGAGTACGGCCAGGGTCGTCTCCAGTTGGCCGCCGACGAAGTCCGCGACGGTCGACACGCCGCCGGGTGCCAGTGCGCGCACCCGCTCGGTCAGGCCGTCGCCGTACGTCACCGGCTCGGCGCCGAGGCCGCGGACGAACGCGTGGTTGCGCTCGGAGGCGGTGCCGATCACCCGGGCCCCGCGGTCGCGGCCGAGCTGCACCGCAAGGCTGCCCACGCCGCCGGCGGCGCCGTGAACCAGGAGGACGTCGGAGGGACCGACGTCGAGCCGGTCCAGGCTGCGCAACGCGGTGAGGCCGGCCAGCGGGAGTCCGGCCGCCTGGGCCCAGTCGAGCCCGGACGGCTTGCGTGCCACCGCGGGCGCGGCGACCGCGACGTACTCGGCGAAGGTGCCGGCCTGCACCACGTCCTTGCGGGCGTAGGCCATCACCTCGTCCCCCGGGGCGAACTCGGGCGTGTCCGGCCCGGTGCGGGTGACGACGCCGGCCACGTCCCAGCCGGGGATGACGGGGAAGACCGCGTCCATCATGCCGTCCAGGCCACCCGCCATGACCTTCCAGTCGACCGGGTTGACGGAGGCGGCCCGGACCTGGATCAGCACCTGCCCGGGGCCGACCTTGGGGTCGGGCACCTCGCCGTACTTCAGCCGGGAGTTGTCCCGGGCGTACGAGTCGTAGGTCACGGCGCGCATGAACTGACCTCCAGGGAAGCGGGATTGCGGCCTCACGAACCGCCACCGGGGCGGGTGCCGTCGCCCACGCTATGCCGGGGCGCTGCGCCCGGCATCCTCGAAGCGCCGGACGGGGCCGGCGCGCACCGGGGTCCGTCCGGAGGGCGCCTCCAGCTTCGGACAAAGTCTGTTAGCGCTCACAGGATCTTTGGCCGAAACCCGGCGAGGTGTCATGAAATAGCGGGTCAGAACGATCGTGAGCGTTCACCGGCGATGTTGACGCTCACAAAATCCGCTCATACGCTCCGGCACCGGATCCCCGTGGCCGTACTCCGAACGGAGCGTTGATGTCCAAGCCCCGCCCCCGTCCCCCCTTCCTCCGGTCAGCCCTCGTGGGTGCGCTCGGCGCGGCCACCGCGCTGGGCGGCCTGCTCGGTGCGCCCGCTGCGCAAGCCGCCGCCGACGCGCCGGTCGCGCAAGCCGCTGCCGGCGCGCCGGTCGTCCAAGTCGCTGCCGCGGGCGGATCGTTCTCCGCGCTCACGTACAACGTGGCCGGCCTTCCGCAGGTCTTGTCCAGCGCCTCCACCGACCGGCAGAGCAGCACCACCGCCATCGGCGGCCGGCTCGCGCCGTACGACGTGGTGAACGTCCAGGAGGACTTCAACTACCACGCCGCGCTGTACGCCGCCGACTCCCACCCGTACCGGACCGCCACCAGCGGCGGGGCGGGCATCGGCAGCGGCCTCAACACCCTCTCCGACCTCAGCTACGACACCGACGACTTCCAGCGGGTCAAGTGGAACGACTGCCAGCTGGACTCCGGGGACTGCCTCACGCCCAAGGGTTTCACCTTCATGCGGACCCGGCTGGCCGAAGGCGTGTACGTGGACTTCTACAACCTCCACGCGAACGCGGGCACCGAGCCCGGTGACGAGGCCGCCCGCGCCGCCAACCTGGCCCAGCTCACCGGCTTCATCAGGACCCACTCGGCCGGGAACGCCGTCGTCGTCATGGGTGACACCAACACGCGCTACACCCGCGCCGACGACACCATCGCCGGCTTCGCCGCCGACAACGGGCTGACCGACGCGTGGGTGCAACTGGAACGCGGCGGAGTAGCGCCGACCCGCGGCGCGGACCCGCTGCTGTGCGACCAGAACGCGCCCACCGACACCTGCGAGATCGTCGACAAGGTCCTGTACCGCAGCAGCGCCCTGGTCTCGCTCACCGCGACCTCGTACGCGAACAAGCACGCCGACTTCCTCGACGGCTCCGGCAGCATGCTCTCCGACCACGACCCGGTCGCCGTGGGCTTCACCTGGACCCGGAACCCGGCCTACCTGGCGAGTGACCAGTTCGGCGGCCCGCACGGCGACTTCTACGACGACATCGACCGCCTCCCGGCCGGTGCGCGGGCCACCACGGTCGGTCTGCGGGCCGGCACCCGGGTCGACCAGGTCGGCCTCACCCTCGCCGACGGCACCTCCCTCACTCATGGCGGCTCCGGCGGCACCGCCTCCTCGCTCACCCTGGGCAGCGGCGAGTACGTGAACTCGGCAACTCTCTGCCAGGGCTCGTACAACGGACACACCCGCATCTTCTACGCCTCGTTCGGCACCAATCTGGGCCGCACCCTGTCCGGTGGCACCACCACCGGCGACTGCGTGACCCGCACCGCGCCGGACGGCTGGCAGTTCGCCGGGTTCCACGGACGCGCCGGCGACGAGGTCGACAAGCTCGGCTTCCTGTTCACCCGTCTCTGAAACGCGCCGGTGTGCCGCCCCGGAACCGGGAAGGCACACCGGGCCCGCGGCGGACGGAACCCCGGCCGCTACGGCGGCCGGGGTTCCTCGTGCCTCGTCGTGACGGATCGGGTCAGCGTTGCAGGGTGAGGAGGCCCGGCCGCCAGGGGAGCTGGTCGTAGGGGCCGGTGGCGGTGGGGGACTTGCCCTGGTACAAAAGCTGCAGGTTGCAGGGGTCGATGGTCATGGTCTGGTCGGGGTTGTTGCGGACCAGGTCGCCGTGGCTGATGTCGTCGGTCCAGGTGGCACCGCTGTTGGCCTTGCCGGCGAAGGGGTTGTTCTCGCTGGCGGCCTGCGGGGTCCAGGAGCCGTTCAGGCTGGTGGCGGTGAAGGAGCGGAAGTAGCGCTGCTCGTTCGCGCCGCGGGCCTCGACGATCATCAGGTACTGGTTCCGGTCCTTGACCTTGTAGACCTGCGGGGCCTCGAAGAGGTTCTTCACCGAGTCGCTCATGACCGTGGTGTACGAGGAGCCGAAGTTACCGGGGAAGTTGCCGATCGGCATGCTCGCCCGGTAGATGCTGCCGTTGTCGCCGGCGAAGAACAGGTACATGTTCTGGTCGTCACCGATCAGCGTCTGGTCGATCGGGCCGGTGCCGGAGTTGGGGATGCTGCCGGTGAACAGCGGCTGGGGCGCGGACCAGCCGTTGGGGTTGGTCGGGTCGCTGGAGGTGCGGTAGATGAAGGGCCACTGGCCCCACTGGTAGGCCAGCACCCAGATGTTCTTGGGCGCGAAGTAGAACAGGGTGGGCGCCACCGCGGCCTGGTTCATCCCGGTCTGGGGGGTCGAGGCCATGTCGGACCAGTTGGTGAAGGGGGCGAAGGCCATCGAGCCGTACGAGGACCCCGAGACGTTCGACGCGTAGACCAGGTGCTTGCCGTTGTAGACCACGTCGGTGAAGTCCTTCACCGCGGCCCACCCGTTCGCCGGCTGGGCCAGCGCGCCCGTCGAGGACCACCGGTACGTCGACGGAAGCGCGCACGAGCCGCCCGGCGGGGCGGAGGAGGACAGGCCGGTCCAGTTCTGATTGCTGCCGCCGTTGCACGGCCAGATGTCCACCGCCGTGCCGTTGGCCGTGCCGGCGCCCTCGACGTCCAGGCAGAGCCCGGACTCCACGCCGACCACCGTGCCGTCGGCGTTCACCCGCCACTGCTGGTTCGCGGCTCCGGTGCAGGTCCAGATCTGCACCCGGGTACCGGCGGTGGTGGCGTGGCCGGGAACGTCCAGGCACTTGTCGCCGTACACGGTCAGCCGGTTGTCGGGGGTCGACGTCCACTGCTGGTTGGTCCCGTTCCAGCAGTCGTAGATCTGGAGGGGAGCGCCGTCCGTCCGGCTGGCGTTCGCCACGTCGAGGCACCGGCCGGAACCGGTGCCTCGGAGGGCGCCGCTGGTGGCGGCCTGCGCCGGGCCGGCGACCAGTACGGCCGCCAACGCCGCCACGGCCGCGACCACGGCGACGAGCATCGTGTGCGGTCGCCGGCGATCGGACCTTCGTTCACGCATGGGGATACTCCTTCACGGCCGGGTGGGGCCGACAGACGGACATGTGAGCGCTAACAAAGACTGGCGCTGAGGGCGACGCCTGCCCCGGGGCCCGGCTCAACCGAAGTTCCAGTGCTGGTTGGCGCCGCCGTTGGAGTCCCAGACCTGGACGGGCGTGCCGTTGGCGGTCTGACCGCCGGGGAGCTCCAGCGCCCGGCCGGAGGCGACGTTGGTCAGGGTGTAGGAGCCGTCGCCGTTCCGGTCGGCCCGCCAGTGCTGGTTGGCGGCGCCGCTGGAGTCCCAGACCTGGACGGGCGTGCCGTTGGCCGTCCGGCCGCTCGGCTCGTCCAGCGCCCGGCCGGAGGCGACGTTGGTGAGCGTGTAGGAGCCGTCGTCGTTCCGGTCGGCCCGCCACTTCTGGTTGGCGGCACCGCCGCCGGCGTCCCACACCTGGAGCGGAGTTCCGTTGCCGTTCTGCCCCGCGGGCTCGTCGAGCACGCGACCGGCGGCAGCGTCCGTGAGCGTGTAGACGGTGCCGGAGGCGATGCCCCCGCCAGGCGTGCCGCCGCCGCCCCCGCCGGGGGCGCTGCCCACCGTGAGGTCGGAGCTGCCGCTGCTCCGGTAGCCCTCGGTGGCCAGGATCTCGTAGTTCAGGGTGCCGAGGTTCATGCCGTGCCCGGCCCAGGCGTCGAAGTGGTTCCCGAGGGTGATGGTCCCGCCGGTCCGCCTGTCCCGGCGGACGCTCCAGTACTGGTTGAAGGTCCTGATCCCCTCGATCGAGGGGGCGTTGTAGCGGGTCGTCTCGTAGATGTCGTAGGTGCCGCCGTCACTGGTGACGGTGCCCTTGTACGTGCCGGTGGGCTTGTAGGAGCCGTAGTTGTCGACGACGTAGTACTCGACGAGCGGATTGGTGCTCCAGCCGTAGAGCGAGAGGTAGGCGTTGCCGTTGGTGCTCCAGGTGCCCGAGTACGTCACCGGATTGCGGGATCCGGTGCTCCAGCCCTTGCCGGCGACGAAGTTGCCGGCGTTGGTCCAGGACGTGCCGTAGTGACCGCCGCCGTTCAGCGACATCGAGACCGAGCCGGTGCCCTCGGTCCAGAACGAGTAGAAGTATCCGCCGTCGGTGCCGGTCCGGTTCGTGGTCACGGTGTCGGCGTCGGCGGTGCCGGGCAGGAGCAGGACGACCGCCAGGGCCGGTGCGAGAACGGGTACCTTGCCGACGGACCGCCGGAGGCGGCCGACCTTGCGGCTCTTGAGGTGGGAAGGATTCACAGGGTGATCCGTTCTGCCGATGGGTGGGGTTTGGGGAGCGGCGGCCCTGCGCCACCCCGGTGACCGCCGACGGAAGGGTGGGTCGAACGGCATCGAACGGCGGCGCAGGGAGCCGACGGGCCGTCACCGCCGCTCCGGCGAACGGCGAGAGGTGATCGGCGGCACGCGACATGTGACCCGGATCCTGGGCCACGGCGGTGCACAGGTGTCGACGGCGACAGTGTTGGCCTGCTCCCGACAAGCTGTCAACTCTTTCGGCGGAGAAGGCGAAAGAGTCGGCCAGGGAGCGGTCCCGCCTCTTTCTTCAAAGGCCATGGTCACGCCCCTGGTGACCGAGCAGGCCGACGGGGATCCCGGCCGCCCCGCGCAGGGCAAGCGGTGGGTCGCAGGAACAGAAAGCTCGAAAGTTTCGGGCGGTACGGACGACCGCTCCGCGGCGCGCTCAGCCGGATGCCCGGACGACCAGCCGCGTGGGGAGCACCACCGAGTCGCCGCGCGCCGGGTTCCCCAGCAGCAACTCCAGGGCGCGCGAGCCGAGTTCCTCGACCGGCTGGCGGACGGTGGTCAGGGCCGGCCGGCAGCGCGCCGCGACGGGGGCGTCGTCGAAGCCGATCAGCGCGACGTCCTCCGGAACCCGCAGGCCGTGCCGCCGCAGGGTCCGGAGGGCGCCCGCGGCCATCTGGTCGGAGGCGGCGAACACCGCGTTCACCTCGGGGTACTGGTCCAGCAGCCGCTGCATCGCGTGCTCACCCGAGGCACTGCTGAAGTCGCCGTAGACCACGGCGGGCCGGACCGCGGCCACCGCGGCCGTCACCTGGCGGTAGCCGGCCAGCCGGTCCGCGCCGGCCGCGGTGTCCGGCGGTCCGGCGATGGTGGCCACCGAGCGGCGCCCGGACGCGCACAGCCGCCGCACCGCGTCCCTGGCGCCGGCGAGGTTGTCCGCGTCCACGAACGCCACGGTGCCCGGCTCCGGCGGCCGGCCCAGCGACACCACGGGCACCCTGGCCGCGTGCAGCAGCCTGACGAGCGCGGTGTCCCCCCAGGGGCCGACCAGCAGCACGCCGTCGACGTGACCACCGCACAGGTAGCGGACCAGTGGTGGCCGCCGGGAGCGTCTCGGCACCGTGAAGACGGCCAGCTCCCGCTCCGCGCCCGGCAGGGAGCGTCGCAGCCCGGACAGCAACCGCGCAGGGAAGGCGTCGGCGTGGTACCGCGCCGGATCGGCGAAGACCACGACGGCCACCACGCCGGTCCCCCGGGCACTGGCCGCCCGGAGGCGGACGTACGCCAACTCGCGGGCCGCCCGTTCCACCCGGGCCGCCACGTCGGTGGACACCGGGGCGGAACGGTTCAGCACCCGGGAGGCGGTCGCGGTGGAGACACCGGCGCGCCGGGCGACCTCGGCCAGTGTCGGAGCGGGGTCGTTGCTGCGCAAGGGCTGGGGCATGGGGGCCGTCCTGGATCGATCCTCGACACGGGAACCGCACCCCGAACCGGTCGTGCTCCGGTCCACCCACCGGCTGCCAGCTTGGAGGGTTGAACGGTCTGCGTCAAGGGATCCGGCACCCTCAGCCGGGCAGGTCGGGCAGTGTGTTCCGGCGGATCACCTCCGCGTACCACCGGGCGCTGTCCTTGGCGGTCCGGGCCTGGGTGGCGTAGTCCACGTAGTACAGACCGAACCGTTTGCCGTAGCCCCACGCCCACTCGAAGTTGTCCATCAGCGACCAGAGGAAGTAGCCCCGCACGTCCGCTCCGGCGGCGATCGCCCGCCGGACGGCGTCGAGGTGTCCGTGCAGGTAGTCGACGCGCTGCGGGTCGTGCACCGTGCCCTCCGGCGTCAGCCGGTCGTCGAAGGCGGCACCGTTCTCGGTGACCATCAGCGGCAGTCCGGGGTGTTCGCGGTGGAGGCGCAGCAGCAGGTCGGTCAGGCCGGAGGGGTCGATCGGCCAGCCCATGACGGTGCGCGGGCCGGGCGCGCGGTGGAAGAGCACGTCGGCACAGCCGGCGAAGGGGGACTGGGCACTGTCGCCGTGACCCGCCTCGCCCGCGGTCGCGGGGTCCGGGTCCTGGCCGTGCGGGAGGGCCGAAACGACCGTCGGAGTATAGTAGTTGACGCCCAGCAGGTCGACCGGCCGGGCGATCGCGGCCGGGTCGCCGTCGTGGACCAGGGCCTGCCAGTCGACCAGGTGTTCCGTGTCGGTGAGCAGGTCGTCGGGGTAGGCGCCGTTCAGCATCGGTCCGGTGAAGACCCGGTTGCCCACCGCGTCGATCCGGCGGGCGGCCTCGCGGTCCGCGGCGGACGCGGTGAGCGGCCGCACCTCGTGCAGGTTGAGCGACACCGCGACCCGCGCGTCCCGGGGCAGCGCCGCGCGCAGCGCCTCGACCGCGAGTCCGTGGCCGAGGTTGAGGTGGTGGGCCGCGCGCAGGGCGGCCGTCCAGTCGGTACGGCCCGGGGCGTGCACCCCGGAGCCGTACCCGAGGAAGGCCGAGCACCAGGGTTCGTTGAGGGTGGTCCAGAGACCGACCCGGTCGCCGAGGGCGTCGGCGACCAGCGCGGTGTAGTCCGCGAAACGCTCCGCGGTGCTGCGGGCCGGCCACCCTCCGAGGTCCTCCAGCTCCTGTGGCAGGTCCCAGTGATAGAGCGTCACGGCGGGCTGGATGCCGTGGTCCAGCAGCTCGTCCACCAGGCGCCGGTAGAAGTCCAGGCCCCGTTCGACGGCCGGCCCGCGGCCGGTCGGCTGGACCCGGGGCCAGGAGACCGAGAACCGGTAGGCGCCCAGGCCCAGTTCGCTCATCAGCCGGACGTCCTGCCGGTAGCGGCGGTAGTGCTCGGTGGCGCGGTCACCGGTGTCGCCACCGGCCGTCCGGCCCGGGGTACGGCTGAAGGTGTCCCAGATCGAAGGGGTCCGGCCGTCGACGTCGACGGCTCCCTCGATCTGGTAGGCCGCCGTTGCGGCTCCCCAGAGGAAGCCGGCGGGGAAGGCGGAGGGGGAGGCGTCGACCGGGGCCGACCCGGTCCGTACGGAAGTCATCGCTGGATTCTCCGTTTCTGGCGGGGTTCATCGACTGACGATCAGTTCTTGACTGCGCCGGCGGTGATGCCGCCGACGACCTGCCTGCCCAGCAGGGCGAACACCAGCAGCAGCGGTGCGGTCCCGAGCAGCGCGCCGGTGAGGATGACGGCCTGGTCGGAGTCGTACGATCCGCCGCCGAGACCGGCCAGCGCGACCTGCACGGTGGGATTGCTCTGGCTCAGTGCGATCAGCGGCCAGAAGAAGTCGTTCCAGGACTGCACGAAGACCAGCATGCCGAGTACGGCCATGCCGGGCCGGGCGATCGGCAGCACCACGCTCCACAGGATCCGCAAACTGCTCGCGCCGTCCATCCGGGCCGCCTCGACCAGTTCGATCGGCAACGCCTCCGACAGGAACTGCCGCATGAAGAACACCCCGAACGCGGCCACCAGGTTGGGCAGGATCACCGACTGCAGCCGGTCGGTCCAGTGCAGCCGCGCCATGATCTGGTACAGCGGGATGACGCTCAGCTGGGCGGGCACCGTCATGGTCGCCACCACCAGGCTCAGCAGGGCGTTGCGGCCGCGGAAGGGCAGTTTGGCGAAGGCGAAGCCGGCCAGTGTCGCGAACAGCACGGTGCTGGCGGTCACGCAGCCCGCCACCACCACCGAGTTGAGCAGCGCCCGGCCCATGTGGACCTCGTTCCAGGCGATGTCGAGGTTGTGCCACAGGTTCCCGCCGGGCAGCAGCGGGGGCGGGGTCTGCGCGATCCTGCTGCCGGAGGTCGAGGCGCCGACCAGCGTCCAGTACAGCGGGAACAGGGAGAGGACGGCGACGAGGATCAGCACCGCGTACGTGAACGGCCCGGCTCCGGTGAGGCCGCGGGCTCCCGCGCGCCGTCGTCCCGGGTTGACGGTCATCGTTCTCAACCTCCGTTCCGGGCGCGGCGGATGCGGACCAGGGCGAGGTTGAGCGCGCCGATGGCCAGCAGGATCAGCAGCATCGTCCAGGCCACGGCGGCGGCCCGGCCGAGGTGGAAGGCGTACCAGCCCTGGTCGTACAGGTACAGCCCGAGGGTCTGGTACTGGTGGGCCGAGCCGCCGCTGTGGCCGGTCGCCCCGCCGCCGAACAGCAGCGGCTCGCCGAAGAGCTGGGTGGCCCCGATGCTGGAGACCACGACGGTGAACAGGATGGTGGGCCGGATGGACGGCACCGTGACGTGCCGGAACTGCTGCCACCGGTTGGCGCCGTCGAGCGCCGCCGCCTCGTACAGGTCGTGCGGGACGGTCTGCATGGCGGCGAGGTAGATCAGGGCGTTGTAGCCCGTCCAGCGCCAGGTGACGATCGTGGAGATGGCGATCCGGGAGGTCCATGTGCCGCCCTCCCAGTCGACGTGGCCCAGGCCGAGGTTGCCCAGCAGCCAGTTGACCATCCCGTAGTCACGCCCGAACAGCAGTGTGAACACCAGGGTCGCGGCCGCGATCGAGGTGGCGTACGGCGCGAGCATCACGATCCGGAAGAAGCCGCGGCCGCGCAGGCGGTAGTTCAGCAGGTGCGCCAGACCGAGGGCCATCAGCAGCTGCGGCACGGTGGACAGCAGGCCGATGGTGACGGTGTTGCGCAGGGCGTTCCAGAACAGGTCGTCGTGGAGCAGCCGGGTGTAGTTGTCGAAGCCGCGCCACTGCATCTGGTCGGAGGTCTGCAGGTCGACGCTGTGCAGCGAGACCCAGCCGGTGTAGAGCAGCGGGAACAGCCCGAAGGCGAGGAAGCAGAGGAAGAACGGTGTGACGTACAGGTACGGCGAGGCCTTGAGGTCCCACCGGTAGAGCCGGGCGCGCCAGGGGCGCGGCGGCGGGGGAGCGGGGCGTGGCCTGCCGAGGGGATTGGCCGGGACGGCCTCGTCGAGCATGGGTGAGGACCTCTCTGGTGGGTGGCGCCGTCCCGGCCCGGCCGGGGCGGCGGGGGCCGGGACGGGCGGACGGCGGGAGACCGGGTGTCAGTCGCTGACCTTGTCGTCGATCTCCTTGACCGCGTTGCTCCACGCGTTGGCGGGGTCGCTCTGGTGCTGCTCGATGCTGAGCAGGGCGCCGTTGGTCAGGGTGTCCTTGACCAGGCCGTCCCACTCGCCGATCACGGTCGGCTGGATGGACTGCGCGGTGGCGGCGTAGATCCGGCCGGTGGGCGTGTCGCCGAAGAAGTCGAGTGTGGCGTTCTGCACCTCCGGCTGACTCAGCGCCTTGGTGTTGGACGGCAGGTTGCCGACCGTGGTGAAGACCTTGGCCTGCTGCGCGGGTGCGGTGAGCCAGGCGACGAGCGCCTCGGCCTCCTTCTGGTGCTTGCCGGCCTTCGGTACGGTGAGGAAGGAACCGCCCCAGTTTCCGGCGGCCGGCGCCGTGGCGATGTCCCACTTGCCCTTGTTGGCGCTCCCGGACTTGTCGGCGACGATGGCGGTCATCCAGGACGGGCAGGCGACCGTGGCGAACTTGGAGTTGGCGAACGCCTGGTACCACGGTGTGTCGAACTGCTTGAGGCCGGCGCTGATCCCGGCCTGGACCGCGCCGGTGGCCAGGTTCCAGGCGTTCTTGACGCTGGGGCTGTTCTTGTAGTCCAGCTGGCCGTTGCTGTTGTCGTACTGGGTGGTGCTGGAGGACACCACGGCGTTGAACAGGCCGCCGGCGGAGTCGGTGAAGAAGGTGCCGCCGGGTGCCTTGGCCTGGTACTGCTTGCCCGTCTCGACGAACTTGGCCCAGTCGCCCTGCCAGAGCTTGGCCACCTCCTGGCGGTCGGTGGGCAGCCCGGCCTGCTGGAACAGGTCCTTGCGGTAGCAGATCGCCATCGGGCCGATGTCGGTGCCCAGGCCGATGGTGCGGCCGTCCGTCGTGCTGGCCTGCTGCGACTTCCACGGCAGGAAGGCGCTCCTGTCGACCCCGTCCGCCTTGCCGAGGTCGACGAACTTGGTCGCCTGCTTCTTCACCACCTGGGCGATCCGGCCGACCTCGACCGCCTGGATGTCGTCCAGGCCGCTGCCGGAGGCGAGGTGGGTCTGCAGGGCGGGGTAGTAGTCGGTCTCCTGCTCGACGGTGTGCTCGACGATGGTGATGCCGGGGTGTTCCCGCATGTAGGCGTCGAACAGGCCGGCCTGCTTGAAGCCGAAGGTGCCGTAGTCGCCGACGGTCAGGGTGATCTTGGCGTCCGAGGCCGCGGCGCCGCCCGAGCCGGAGCCCGAGCTGCTGCACCCGGCGACCAGCAGGGCGCACAGGGCGGCGGTCGCGGCGCTCAGCAGCGGCTTGGGGATCTTGCGCAGGGGGAGGCGGGCGGTGGCTCTGCCGCCGTGGGGTGTACCGGGGTTCCGCATGGCCGAATCTCCTTGTCCAGGCTGGGTGCGTGGCTGTGCCACGCCACGGGGGGCGGCACGGCCGTCGTGCTCGGAACTGGTGGGAGTGCGAGGGTGCGCGATCGCGAGGGCAGCAATGTGGGAGCGCTCCCACGTCGATGTGGGAAGATTGCTTCGCCGCGGGAGGCGTGTCAAGGGCGGGCAACGGCTCCGTTACCGGACCGTGTCGTCCGCACGCCCCGCCGCGGTCGTCGCCGTCCACCGTCCGTCCACCGCCCGCGGGGAGAACGATCATGAGTCGAGCCGAGCAGCCGCCGTCCGCTGCCCGTCCCACCCTGGAGGCGGTGGCAGCGCGGGCCGGAGTGGGCCGGGGCACCGTCTCCAGGGTCGTCAACGGCTCGTCCAAGGTGAGCGCCAAGGCCCGCGCGGCGGTGGAACAGGCCATCGCCGAGCTCGGCTACGTCCCCAACCAGGCGGCGCGCTCCCTGGTCACCTCCCGGACCGACGCGGTCGCCCTGGTCGTCCCGGAGAGCGTCGCGAAACTGAGCTCGGAGCCCTACTTCTCCGACATCATCACCGGAGTCTCCGCCGAACTCGCCGACTCCGACCTGCAGTTGCTGCTGGTGCTGGTCCGTGACGAGCACGAGCGGGAGCGGCTGACGCGCTACCTCACCGCCCGCCGGGTGGACGGCGTCCTCCTGGTCTCGGTCCACCAGGACGATCCGCTCCCCGAACTGCTGGAGCGACTGGAGCTGCCCGCCGTGCTCGGCGGCCGCCGCTCGGAGCAGGAACCGCTGAGCTACGTCCACGCCGACAACGCGGGCGGCGCCCGCGCGGCCGTCCGGCACCTGCTGTCCCGGGGCAGGACGGCCGTCGGGACCGTCACCGGGCCGCTCGACATCGAGGGCGCCGCGGCGCGCCTGGCCGGCTACCGGCAGGCGCTCGCCGAGGCCGGGGTGCCGGCGGACGAGGGGCTCGTGGCCCACGGGGACTTCACCGAGCGCGGCGGCCGCGAGGGCATGCGGGAACTGCTCGCCCGCCGGCCCGGTCTGGACGCGGTGTTCTGCGCCTCGGACCTGATGGCGGCGGGCGCTTTGCAGGCGCTGCGCGAGGCGGGCCGGCGGGTGCCGCAGGACGTCGCCGTGGTGGGTTTCGACGACTCCGTGGTGGCCCGGCACACCGAGCCGCCGCTCACCAGCGTCCGCCAACCCATCGAGGAGATGGGGCGGTTGATGGTCCGGTCGTTGCTCAAGGAGATCGCCCAGCCCGGCCGGTTCCGCCGGCAGACGGTCCTGCCGACGGAACTGGTGGTGCGGGAGTCCTCTTGACCGGGGCCGGTCCGGCGGCGTTACAAGCCGGCCAGGTGGGCGCGGTAGCCTGCGCCGAAGGCCGTCGGAGTGCCGTCGTAGGAACTGATCAGCGCCGGTCCGTTGCCGCAGTCCCAGGTGTTCCACGTCCAGGCGAGGTAGGAGACGCCGTGCCGGTCCAGCCAGGGCAGCAGGGTGTCCAGATAGCCGTGCGCACAGTCGTTCTCGCCCAACTCGCCCGCCACGACCGGCACCTGGGCGGCGAGCGGGGCGATCTGGGCGTCCCAGCAGGAAGCGGTGCTGCAGGCGTTGAAGTTGTACGAGTGCCAGGACGCGGCCAGGTTGTGCAGCGGGTCGGCGGGCTGGTGCGCGGCCCACTGGGTGAGGTCGTTGGCGTACTCCTGGCCGCCCAGCATCAGGACGTTGTCCGCGCCGGTCGAGCGCACCGCGTCGACCATCGCCTGCATCCCGGCGACCTGGTAGCCGATTCCGGGACAGCTGCCGCCGTCGCGCCAGCAGGTCCAGCCGCTGTCCTCGCTCCCGGTGGCGCGTGACGGGTACGGCTCGTTGAACAGGTCGAAGACCACCGCGTCGTCGCCCTTGAAGGTCTGCGCCACCGAGGTCCAGAACGGGACGGCACCGGCCGCGTCCGGCATGGGCTTCTGGCAGGTGGCGTTGGCGTCCGGGCAGCCGGCGGAGGGTCCGGTGTACACCCCGTCGGTCCAGTGCAGGTCCAGGACCGCCACCAGGCCGTTCCGCTCCAGCAGGTCGACGTAGCTGCGCACCGCACCGATGTAGGCCGCACCGGCGTAGGCGGGGTCGACGTTGGAATGGCCGAGCCAGCAGTCCTCGTTGAGCGGTACCCGGACGGAGTTGATGTGCCAGGACTTCATCGTGGTGACGGAGGCCTGGTCGGCCGGGCCGTCGAAGAAGCCGTGGCCCTGGACGCACATGAACTCGGCCCCGGAGCGGTCGACCCCGTGCAGGGTGATCGGGGTGCCGTCGGCCCTCGCCAGCGTCCGGCCCGCGACGTGCACGGCCGGGGCCGGTCCGTTCGGGGGCGGCGTGGTCGGCGGGGTGCCGGTCGGTGTGGGGGAGGGGCTCGGCGACGGGCTCGACCGCGGACCGCAGGGGATGCCGTTGAGGGTGAAGGCGGTGGGGGCGGTGTTGGTGCCGGTGTAGGAGAAGTTGGCGCTGGTGGTGTAGCCGGCGCCGGGGTTGATGGTGGGGGCGTAACCGGGGTTGGTGACGGTGACGGTGCGTCCGGTCTGGCTCCAGGTGCCGTTCCAGCCGTTCTGGAGGGTCTGGTTGCCGGTGTAGGAGTAGCCGAGGGTCCAGCCGTCGATGGGGGTGGTGCCGGTGTCGGTGATGGTGAGGTTGGCGGTGAACCCGCTGCCCCAGTCGTTGACGGCGTAACTCACGTCGCAGGAGACGCCGGAGGCGGGGGCCGGGGCGGAGGTGGTCGCGGAGGCGGTGAGGGGGAGCACGGCCAGGGCGGTGCAGGCGGCGGTGGCGGCCGCCAGTGCGGCCGTGCGGGGTGTGGCGTTCAGGGGCATGCCGGGTCCTCGTGGGTGGGGGCCGGGGCCGCCGGTGCGGCCCCGGCCGGGTGAGGTCAGCTGGCGGTGCGGGTCAGCTGGCGGTGCAGGTCAGCGTCGGAGCGGTGTTGCCGCCCGAGTAGCTCGCCTGGAAGCCGAAGCCGGTGGTGCCGTTGGGCGCCAGCGCGCCGTTGTAGCTCTGGCTGGCGGCCGTCACCGCGCTGCCGCTCTGGGCAGTGGTGGCGTTCCAGCTGTTGCCGATCTGCTGGTTGCCGCCCCACGTCCAGGTGACCGTCCAGGACTTCGTCGGCGTGGTGCCCGTGTTGGTGACCGTGACGTTGGCGGTGAAGCCGCTGCCCCAGTCGTTGGCGACCGCGTAGCCGGCGGAGCAGCCGGTGCTGCCGCCACCCCCGCCCGACGCCGTCGTGGTGGCGGTCACCGCGGCGGAGGCGGCGGAGACGTTCCCGGCGGCGTCCTGCGCCGTGACGGTGTACTGGTAGGCGGTGGCGGGGGAGAGCCCGGAGTCGGTGTAGCCGGTGGTGGTCACGGTGGCGACCTTGGCTCCGTTCCGGTACACCGAGTAGCCGGTCACGCCGGCCGGGTCGGTGGAGGCCGTCCAGCTGAGCGACACGCTGCTGCTGGTGGTGCCGGTGACGGTCAGTCCGCTCGGCACGCTCGGGCCGGTGTTGCCGCCGGAGCCGCCGCCGAACGCGGGGTAGGCGTTCTGCACCAGCTGCCGGAACTGGGCCGGGAACCACTGTCCGGCCGGGATGTTGCTGCCGGGGATGGCGTCCGTCGGGTAGGTGTTCCCGTTGCCGTCGCTCTGGGTGCCGTTCGGGTCGCAGTGCGGGTCGCCGTGGGGGTGGGAGGCGTCGGGGTAGTCGCCGTCCGACTCGCCCGGCGGCTTGACCCAGAGGAACGCGATGATCGGGCTGCCCGTGCCGTACGGCAGGGACTGCGGACGTTCCCCGATGCCCGCGCCGTTGACGTTGCACCAGTCGCCGCGGAAGGGCTTCCGGTCGACCTTGTTGGCCGCGACGTAGGCGTCCACCGTGGTCGGGGCGGAGTTGAGGGCGGTGGGCCGGCCGGAGCCGCCCCAGCCGTTGCGCGAGGTGTCGACCAGCATGCCGATGCTGCTCGGGAACCCGTTGGACACCAGGGTGGAGTACATCGCGGTGTCGTAGTGGTACTCGTCGAACGCGGGGTTGTACTGGTAGAAGTTCGCCGACTTGAGCGGCTGGCCGCCGACCGTCAGGTCGGGGTCGGTGAGGAACGGCTCGGTGAGCGGCGTGGTGTTGGCGGTGTCGCTGATGAAGCCGTCGATGCTGGCGAACCCGGCCGTGGTGGCCTGGGCGACCTTGGCGTACTCCTTGCCCGCCGGGACCATGTTGTTGGACCAGCCGAGCCAGCCCGCGTGGCCGATGTCCAGGTAGTTGTACACGTTGGGGATCGCGTGCAGCTTGTTGAGCGTGTACTCGATGCCCGACTCGTAGTACGGGGTCGCGGTGGCGCAGGGCGGCTTGGACTGGTTGGTCACGGCGTTGGGCAGCGAGTCCGGCTCGATGACGGCCGCGATCCGGAGACCGGCGTACTTCGGGTTGGCCAGCACGGCCGCGATCGGGTCGATGTACTGTGCCTCGTACGTGGCCAGTCCGGCCGCGGTGGCGGGGAGTTCGCCGTTGGAGGCGATCGCGGCGCAGTCCCGGCCCGGCAGGTCGTAGATCACGACCTGGAAGACCACCGGCGTGCCGCCCTGCTGTTGCTGGCTGAGTGCGTGGTCGAGGTGGGCCTGGAGGCCGAGGTGGGTGGCGTCGCCGGCGATCGCGCCGATGCGGTCCATCCAGACCGCGGTGGGGTTGGCGGCGACCTGGGTTTCGAGAGCGCCCAGGCTGCCGCCGTCGGCCGCGGCCTGGGCCTTGACCTCCGCCGCGAAGTCGGGGTTGAGGTAGCCGGTCGCACCGGCGAACGGGTTGGTGAGGTGAACGGCGGCCGCGGGCGCCGCGTGGGCGGGGGCGGCGGCGCCGATGCTCGGTAGCAGGCCGGTGGCGCCGAACAGCGTGGCGGCCGCTGCCGTGCGGAGCCGACGCAGGACGGGATGAGGCACGTCCGGGTCCTTTCCGATGGGTGGGGATTCCTGACGGGGGTCGCGGACATCGCGTGGGAACGCGCCCAAATGAGGCGCGGTGACCCCCGTCACATCAAGCCAGGGCCTGAGAATCGGCGTCAATAGGCGCGGGAGCGCTCCCAGAAGAGGCTGTAACTTACATGCCGCCGCACCGGGGAGGGCGCCTTGCCCGGGCCGCCAGGGCAGCCGGCAGCCTCCGGGGCCGCCGGTGCTCCGGGCGTCGGGCGGTGATTTCCGAAACATTGTCGAAACTTTCAACCACGTATTGACGGGTCTCGCGCACTCCGAGTTACCTAGCCCCGGGAGCGCAACCCACCCGGGCGCCGTCCGCCGGACGGTCGCCGCAGCGCTCCCGTTCCCCGAACCGACGGCCCCACCGCCGTCATTCGCTCGTGCGCCACGACCCGCCGTCAGCGCGGGTGTGCACCTTCCCTGGAGCGACGCTGGAGGGCGACCATGCCTCTTCGAAGGATACTGAACGGAATTCACCATGCCTGGACCGCCGTGGTGGTCCTGACGCTGGTGCTCGCGACCGGCGCGCTGGCCGCGACGACCCCGGCCGCGGCGGCCGGCAGCACGTTGAAGGCGGCCGCGGAGGCGAACGGCCGGTACTTCGGCACCGCCCTGTCGGACGGCGACCTGGGTGTCGGCGGGGAAACCGCCGTCGTCGGGGCGCAGTTCGACGCGCTGACCCCGACCAACGAGATGAAGTGGGAGACCACCGAGCCGTCGCCCGGCTCGTACAACTTCGGCCCGGGCGACCAGCTCGTGCAGTTCGCCCGGGCGCACGGCATGCGGGTGCGCGGCCACAACCTGGTGTGGCAGAACCAGCTCCCCGGCTGGATGTCGAACCTGCCGCTGAACCAGGCGCGTTCCGCCATGGAGGCGCACATCACCGCCGAGGCCGGCCACTACAAGGGGCAGGTCTACGCCTGGGACGTGATCAACGAGCCGTTCAACGGCGACGGTTCCCTCGTCCCGGACGTGTTCTACCGGGCGATGGGAGCGGACTACCTCGCCGACGCGCTGCGCACCGCGCACGCCGCCGACCCGGGCGCGAAGCTCTACATCAACGACTACAACATCGAGGGTGTGAACGCGAAGAGCAACGCCCTCTACAGCCTCGCCCGGTCGCTGCTCGCCCAGGGCGTGCCGCTGGGCGGCATCGGGCTGGAGAGCCACTTCGTCGTCGGCCAGGTCCCCGCCGATCTGCAGGCCAACATCCAGCGGTTCGCCGACCTGGGCCTGGACGTGGCCGTCACCGAACTGGACGACCGGATCCAGCTGCCCGCCTCCGCAGGCGCCCTCCAGCAGCAGGCCGCCGACTACGCCGCCGTGGTGCGGGCCTGCCTGGCCGTCTCCCGCTGCGTGGGCGTGAGCCAGTGGGGCGTGGACGACGCGCACTCCTGGATCCCCGGCACCTTCCCCGGGTACGGCGCCGCCACGATGTACGACGACAACGACCGGCCCAAGCCGGCCTTCTCCGCGACGCTCTCCGCCCTCGGCGGGTCGAGCACCGGTGGCGGTGGTGGCGGCGGCACGACGGGCGAGCTGCACGCGGTCGGTGCCGGCAAGTGCCTCGACGTGCCGAACGGTTCGACCACGGCCGGCACCCAGGTCCAGGTCTACAGCTGCTGGGGCGGCACCAACCAGATCTGGACGCACACCTCCGCCGACCAGTTGAGCGTGTACGGCGACGCGAGCCGGATGTGCCTGGACGCCTCCGGGCAGGGCACGGCGCCCGGCACCAGGGTGGTCGTCTGGCCGTGCAACGGACAGGCCAACCAGCAGTGGCACCTGAACGCCGACGGCACCGTCACGGGCGTCCAGTCCGGTCTGTGCCTGGATGTCGCCGGCAGCTCCACCGCCGACGGCGCCCCGGCGCAGCTGTGGACCTGCAGCGGCCGGAGCAACCAGCAGTGGAGCCTCGGCTGACGGATTGGTGCGGTGCGGTGCGGCCGGACGTCGCCGGGTTCCCCGGCCGTCCGGCCGCACCGCTTTCCGCGGTCCCACGGACCGCGAGGTCCGACGGCTCGGACGGTCCGACGGCCCGACGGTCCGGACCGGCGGCCCGCCCGGACGCCCGTCAACCGCGCTCCACCTGGCCGGGCAGGGCCGTTCGCGGCGGGGCGGTGCTGCTGCGCTGGACCAGGCTGGTGGCCAGGTCCACCCGGAGCGTGCCGGGCTGCACCCCGCGGGCCAGGTCGATCACCAGACGGGTCGCCACCTCGGCCATCTCGGTCAGCGGCTGGCGCACGGTGGTCAGCGGCGGCCCGACCCAGCGGGCCAGCGGCAGGTCGTCGAAGCCGACCACGCTGAGGTCCTCCGGAATGCGCAGTCCCAGCTCGCGGGCGGCCTCGTACAGGCCGAGCGCCTGGAGGTCGTTCCCCGCGAACACGGCGGTCGGCCGCTGCGGCAGACCGAGCAGTTCCAGTCCGAGCAGGCGTCCGGACTCGTGGTGGAAGGAGCCCTCGCGGACCAGGTCCGCGTCGTACGGGATGCCCGCCATGTCGAGCGCCGCCCGGTAGCCGTCGGCCCGGGCGCGGCTGCACATCATCCGGGCGGGGCCGCCGATCAGGCCGATCCGGCGGTGTCCGAGGTCGAGCAGGTGCCGGGTGGCGGCGAGACCGCCGTCCCAGTTGGTGGTGCCGACGGCGGGCACGTCCTGGCCGGGGTCGCCGGCCGGGTCCAGCACCACGAACGGGATGTCCCGGCGGGCCAGTTGCTCGCGCAGCGAGCGGTCCAGGTCGGACAGTACCAGCACCACGCCGGTGGGGCGGCGCGCCAGCACCCCGTCCACCCAGGACTGGCCGGGACCGTGCCGTTCGGCGGACTCGGAGAGCACGATGCTCAGCCCCTCCTCCCGGACGGCGTTCTCGACACCCCGGATCACCTCCACCGCCCAGGCGCTCTCCAGCTCGTGGAAGACCAGCTCCAGCAGCGGGCTGGACCGGCGGTTGCCGCGCCGCCGCCGGTAGCCGTACCGCTGCAGCAGCTCCTCCACCCGCTCGCGCGTGGCCGGCGCGACGTCGGCGCGCCCGTTCAGGACTTTCGAAACAGTCGGCGCGGAGACTCCGGCCTCCTGCGCGATCTCGGCGAGCGTGGCCGCTCTGGTCACGGGTTCCTCCTGCACTGCCCCTGCTGGGCGAACTCCGTCGTGGATGGCTGTACGGGACGACCGCGGGTGGCCGTACCGCACGGATGCTAGCCCCCCGGACGAGTCGCGGGCCGATCCCGTCGGGGCTCTTGACGGTCGGTCAGCGCGGATCTAGGTTTCCCACAACATTCGGCAACTTGCTCGAAACATTCGAAACAGAGGGCAGGATATGCGATCGAGAGTCGCCGCGATCACCGCGGTCACCGCACTCGTCCTGGGAACGTCCGCCGCCTGCGGCTCGGGGGATTCCTCCTCCGCCTCCGGCGACGGCACGATCCACGTACTGGTCTACGGGGACGCCGCCAACAAGGTCGAGAAGCAACTCGTCGACACCTTCAACAAGACCTCCAAGGTCAAGGCCGTGCTGGACACCATCCCCGGCGCGGACTACCAGCAGAAGCTCCAGACCGTGATCAACACGCCGCGGGCCCCCGACGTCTTCTTCAACTGGGGCGGCGGCTCCATCCAGCCGTTCGTCAAGGCAGGCCTGCTGCTGCCGCTGGACGACTTCGTCGCCAAGGACCCGGGCCTGAAGGACAACTTCCTGCCCTCGGTCTTCAACTCGGCGGTGGTGGACGGCAAACCGTACGGGGTTCCGATGCGCGGCACCCAGCCGGTGCTGCTGTTCCACAACAAGCAGGTGCTCGCGGACGCCGGGCTCACCCCGCCGAAGACCTGGGACGACCTGGTCGCCGCCACCAGGACCCTGAAGGCCAAGGGCGTCACCCCGATCGCGCTCGGCGGCGGCGACCAGTGGCCCACCCTGATGTGGTTCGAGTACCTCTACGACCGGATCGCCGGCCCCGGCCTGTTCCAGCGGGCGCTGGGCGGCGACCGCGAGGCCTGGGCGAGCGAGGACAGCCGCAGGGCGCTGACCACCCTCAAGCAGCTGGTCGACGCCGGCGCCTTCGGCAGCAACTACGACTCCGTCAAGTTCACCGACGGCGGATCCCCGGCCCTGGTCGCCAAGGGCAAGGCCGCCTTCGAGCTGATGGGCTCCTGGTACTACTCCACCCAGCAGGACGCCAACCCCGACTTCGCCAGGTCCGGCCTCGGCTACACCGGCTTCCCGGCCCTGAACGGCGGCAAGGGCGACCCGGCCGACGTCGTCGGCAACACCAACAACTTCTACTCCGTGCTCAAGAGGACCAAGCACCCGGAGGCCGTCGCGGCCTTCCTCCAACTGATGTACTCCGACGAGTTCGTGAAGGCCCAACTGGCCATCGGCAACCTGCCGACCACCACCAGCACCGTCAAGTTCCTGGACCTCTCGGCCAGCCCCGGGTACTCCAAGGACCAGTACGAGCTGGTCAAGGCCGCGCCGTCCTTCCAGCTCTCCTGGGACCAGGCCTACCCGCCGGGCGCCATGACCCCCATGCACACCGCCGTCCAGCAGTTCTTCGACGGCAGGCTCGACACCGACGGCTTCATCAAGGCCATGCAGGCCTTGCCGACGTCATGACGCGCGCCGCGCGCCCGGGCGCGGCGGCGACCCGCCCGGGCTTCGTCTGGGCGCTCCCCGCCGCGGTGTTCTTCCTGATGTTCGCGCTCACACCACTGCTGCTGGTCGTCGTGCTCTCCTTCACCAGCTGGGACGGCATCGGCGAACCGCGCTTCAACGGCCTGGACAACTGGACCGCCCTGCTCCACGACCCGGTGATGCTCCAGTCCGTCTGGACCACCCTCCTGCTCACCGCCCTCGGCGTGGTGACCCAGACGCCGGTCAGCATCCTGCTCGGCGTCTGGGCCGCCGGACAGCAGCGCAACCGGGCCGTCCTCTCGGCGGTCTACTTCGTGCCGCTGCTGCTCTCGGCCACCGCCGTCTCGGTGGTGTGGCGGGCCGTCCTCGACCCCAACTTCGGCGTGCCGGCCCAGCTCACCTGGCTGTTCGGCGACGGCAACCTGCTCGGCAGCAAGGGCGGCGCGATCGGCGTACTGACCTTCGTCGGCGTGTGGCAGTTCACCCCGCTGCACGCGCTGATCTACCAGGGCGGCGCCCGGGCGATCCCCCAGGTTCTCTACCAGGCCGCCGCCGTCGACGGCGCGGGCCGGGTGCGGCAGTTCCTCCACGTCACCCTGCCGCAGCTGCGCAACACGATCATCACCTCGGTGATCCTCATGGTGGTCGGCGGTCTGACCACCTTCGACACGGTGCTGATCCTCACCCAGGGCGGCCCCGGCACCGACACCACCGTCACCGCCTACTACATGTACCAAAAGGCCTTCAAGGGCTTCGACTTCGGTGTCAGCTCGGCCATCGCGCTGGTCCTCGTGGTGGTCGCCACCCTGATCTCGCTCGCGGTCGTCCGGCTCTCCGGCTACGACCGGATGCGCGGCACGGCGGAGGGCCTGTGATGCGACGACGCCCCAACGTCCTGGCCGGGTTCGGCTCCCTGGTGTGGCTGGTGCTGGTGGGCCTGCCGCTGTACGTCCTGCTGATCGCCACCTTCCGCACCCGCTCCGACTACTCCACCGAGGGCCCGCTGAAGCCGCCCGCGCAGTGGACCGTGCAGAACTACCTGACCGACCTGTCGAACGGCTTCGGCCAGGACTTCCTCAACACCCTGACCGTCACCGCCGGTGTGGTGGCCATCGTGCTGCTGGTCGTCCCCCCGCTCGCCTACGCCATCGTGCGCGCCCGCGGCCGGGCGACCGGCTGGGTGTTCCGGCTGTTCCTGCTGGGCCTGGCGATCCCCGCCCAGGCGGTGATCGTGCCGATGTTCTACGTCATCAGCCAGACCGGCCTGTACGACCACCTGATCGGCGTCATCCTCCCGACCGCGGCCTTCTGCCTGCCGGTCTGCACCCTGGTGCTGACCGGTGCGATGCGCGACATCGGCCCCGAGCTGTACGAGGCGATGGCGATGGACGGCGCGTCCCCGGCGCGGGTGTTCCGGCAGCTGGTGCTCCCGCTGTCCAAGGGCGGACTGGCCTCGATCACGGTCTTCGCCGCCCTCCAGGCCTGGAACGGCTTCCTCTTCCCGCTGATCCTCACCCAGTCCGACTCCACCAAGGTCATCACCCTCGGCCTGTACGACTTCCAGACCGAACACGGTGTGGACGTGCCCGGACTGCTCAGCGCCGTGGTGCTGTCCATGCTCCCCGTCCTCATCGTCTACCTGTTCGCCCGCCGCGCCCTGGTCCAGGGCCTGACGGGGGTCGGAGGAAAGTGAACGACCACCGGAACCCCGAGCCCGTACCCGCCTGGCAGGACACCTCGCTCACCCCCGAGGCCAGGGCCGACGCCCTGATCGCCGCGATGACGCTGCGGGAGAAGACCGCCCAACTGGTCGGCGTCTGGGTCGGCGCCGACGCCGACGGCGAGGAAGTCGCCCCGCACCAGCACGAGATGGAGCCGCCACCCGACCTCGACACCCTCCTGCCCTTCGGGCTGGGCCAGCTGACCCGGTCGTTCGGCACCGCCCCGGTCGACCCGGCGCTCGGCGCGCTCTCGCTGCTGCGCACCCAGCAGCGGATCGCCGCCGCCAACCGCTTCGGCATCCCGGCCCTCGCCCACGAGGAGTGCCTGGCCGGCTTCGCCGCCTGGGGTGCCACGGCGTACCCCGTCCCGCTGTCCTGGGGCGCCACCTTCAACCCGGAGCTGGTCCGGACGATGGCCGCCGCCATCGGGCGCGACCTGCGGTCCGTCGGCGTGCACCAGGGCCTGGCGCCGGTGCTCGACGTGGTCCGCGACGCCCGCTGGGGACGCGTCGAGGAGACGATCGGCGAGGACCCGTACCTGGTCGGCACCGTCGGGACCGCCTACGTCCAGGGGCTGGAGTCGGCCGGGATCGTCGCCACGCTCAAGCACTTCGCCGGGTACTCGGCCTCCCGCGCCGGCCGCAACCTCGCCCCCGTCTCGATGGGCCCGCGCGAGCGCGCCGACGTGATCCTGCCACCCTTCGAGATGGCCGTGCGGGAGGGCCGCCCCCGGTCCGTCATGCACGCCTACACCGACACCGACGGCCTGCCCTCCGCCGCCGACCGGGACCTGCTCACCGGGCTGCTGCGGGGCACCTGGGGCTTCACCGGCACGGTCGTCGCCGACTACTTCGGCATCGCCTTCCTCCACACCCTGCACGGCGTGGCGGAGGACCGGTCCGCCGCCGCCGCACTGGCCCTGGAGAGCGGGGTCGACGTCGAACTGCCCACCGTCGACACCTTCGGACAGCCGTTGTTCGACGCGGTCGTCTCGGGCACCGTCCCGGAGCGGCTGATCGACCGGGCGCTGCGCCGCGTCCTCGTCCAGAAGGCCGAACTCGGGCTGCTGGACGCCGACTGGTCGCCCGTACCGGCCGCCCTCGCCGACGTGGACCCGAGCGAACCGCGGGCGCTGCGCGGCCTGGTCGACCTGGACCGGCCCGCCAACCGGGCGCTCGCCGCCGAACTCGCCGAGCAGGCCGTGGTACTGCTGCGCAACGACGGCCTGCTGCCGCTGCGCGAGCCCGGCCGGATCGCGCTGATCGGTCCGAACGCCGACGAACCCACGGCGGTCCTCGGCTGCTACTCCTTCCCCGTGCACGTCGGCAGCCGGCACCCGGACATCCCGCTCGGCATCGGACTCCCCACCCTGCGCGAGGCGCTGGCGGCGGAGTTCCCCGACAGCGAGCTGTGCACGGTGCGGGGCGTGACGGTCGACGGCGAGGTCGACGGCAAGGTCGACGGCGAGGACACCGCCGGCATCGCCGAAGCTGTGCGCGCCGCCGAGCGGGCCGACGTGGTGGTGCTCGCCCTCGGCGACCGGGCGGGGCTGTTCGGCCGCGGCACCAGCGGCGAGGGCTGCGACGTCGCCTCCCTCGAACTGCCCGGCAGACAGGGGCAGTTGCTGGACGCGGTGCTGGACACCGGGAAGCCCGTGGTGGTCACCCTGCTGGCCGGGCGCCCCTACGCCCTCGGGCGGGCCGTCACCGAGGCGGCCGGGATCGTCCAGTGCTTCTTCCCCGGGGAGGCCGGGACGGAGGCGCTCGCCGGCGTGCTCAGCGGACGGGTCAACCCGTCCGGGAGGCTGCCCGTCTCCGTCCCCGCCCACCCGGGGGTCCAGCCCTCGACCTACCTGGCCGCGAGGCTGGCCCAGGCGGGCGGGGTCTCCAGCACCGACCCGACACCCGCCTACGGTTTCGGACACGGGCTCGGATACAGCGAGTTCGCGTGGTCCGGCCCGGACGTGCAGGTGGCCGAGACCGGCACCGACGGCGCCTTCCGGCTCTCCTTCGAGCTGCGCAACACCGGCCCGCGGGCGGGCACCGAGGTGGTGCAGCTGTACCTCCACGACCCGGTGGCCTCCGTCGTCCAGCCGGTTCAGCGGCTGGTCGGCTACCGGCGGATCCCGCTGGACGCCGGGGCGGGCTGCCGGGTGGAGCTGACCCTCCCCGCCGACCTGGCCTCCTTCACCGGCCGCGACGGCCGCCGGATCGTCGAACCCGGCGCCCTGGAACTGCGGATCTCCGCCTCCAGCACCGACCCCCGCCTCACCGTGCCGCTGCGCCTCACCGGCCAGGTCCGCCCGCTCGACCACACCCGCCGCCTGCACCCGACCGTCACCGTCCACGGCCTCCCGCCGGCGGTCACCTCGTAAGGGCGGAAGCCCCCGCTCCCGCCGACTTCCCCCGGCGGGCGGATGCTCCGGGGCCGGTCCCGCGGCGGCGGCGACCGGCCCCGAAGCGCTGTTCAGCTGCGGTCCAGCCCCATGAAGTGAACGGCGTAGGCGGCCATCGGCGTGCCCTGGACCGGCAGCTGGTGGCCGGCGCCGGTGACGCTGTACGCCTCGACCTGCGTGACACCGGAGCGGTCGGCGTACCGGGCGCGGTTCCAGTCGGCGGCCGGGGTGTCCGTGGACGACGGGGTCTGGCGCACCCCGAGGACGTTCGTCCACTGCTTGGTCTCCTCGCCCAGGTTGCGGTGGTTCAGGATCGGGTCGGCGGTGCCGTGCCACAACTGCACCCGGGGGCGCGGCCCGGTGTAGCCGGGGTCGGCGCGGCGCACCAGGTCGCCCCACTGCTGCGCCGTCATGGAGACCTGGCCCCCGGCGCAGGGGCCGTTCCAGCCGCGCACGGTGCCCGTGTGGAAGCAGTGGTAGGGCACGCCCATGAACGCGGAACCCGCCTTGAAGACGTCCGGGTAGTCCGCGAGCATGACGTTGGTCATCATCCCTCCCGAGGACTCGCCGGTGACGTACACGGCGTCGGGGTTCGCGCCGTAGTGCTGCTCGGTGTACCTGATCATCGACATCAGCCCGACCGGGTCACTGCCGCCGTTGCGCGTCAGCGCCTGGTCGGACGAGACGTCCCAGCAACTGCCGCCGGGGCTGGTCGAGGGGTAGACGACGATGAACCCGTACCGGTCGGCCAGCGCTCCGAAGTCGGTGCTGGAGTACAGGTAGGGCCCGGAGCCCTGGCAGCCGTGCAGCGCCAGCAGGACCGGTGGACGTGCCTTGGCACTGTTCGGCACGTACACGTACATCTGCAGGCCGGTCGGATTGTCGCCGAATCCGGTGATCCGGGTCAACGAGGCGGCGCCGGCCTGGGGCGCGGCGGACAGGCTCACCCCGAACGCGGCGCCGACCGCCAGCAGTACGGCGAGCAGGCGGGACTTCGAGTACCGGGAACGCAGCATGGGACCCCTTTCCGCGGACGTGGACGCCGGTGCGTTGAGCAGGCGACCAGGTTGCCCCGGAAGGGCCTGCCGCTCATGTGAGCGCTCACATTCACGGCGGCGTTCCCGGCACCTGCTCCTGTTCCGGTGTCGCTTTCGCTTGCTGACGCTGCAGCAGTGGCCTTCGGCTGTCAAGGAGTGACCGGGCCGCCTCACGATCTCCCTGCGGACACGGCCGGCGGGTCCGGTCGCACCGGTGAAAGTTTCACGGTGGCGGCGTTCGCCCCTCGTCCGGTCCGTGGCGCCGCCACCGCCGGTGTGCCGGTGGCCCGGAGGGTCAGGCGCACCAGAAGAGGAACGGCTTGCAGGACGGCGTCGCCGTTGCCGTGGGGGTGGTCGGGCCGGGGGAGTGCCGGGTGGGCGTCGGCGTGGTGGGCGTCGTGGGCTGGGAAGGGATGGCCTCGGTCGGGGCGGCATGTGACGGCGTGGCCGTCCTTGACGCGCTGGGCCGGGTGCTGGTGACCGACGGCTGGGCCGGAGGACTCGCCGTACTCGGTGCGGCCGTCGCCGTGGTGGGTAGGCTCGCGGGCCCGTGGGTGGACGGCGCGGCCGTCGAGGTGGCCGCCGCCGTACCGCCCGACGGGACCGGGAGCGCCTCGCCATCGCCCTGCCCGAGGGCCACCACCGCGGTGGCCAGTCCGCCCGCCGCCACGCCGAGCACGGCCAGGGCGAGCCGGGCGCCGCGCCGACGGGCGGTTCGCCGCCGGGCCCTGCGGGGTGGGGGAGCAGCGGTGGGCGGGTGCGCGACCGGGTATTCGGGCTCGTGCTGGGGGAGCGCCTCTTGCGGCCGCCCGCAGCCGGGGCAGGAGAGTGCGCCGTTGAGATGCCGTTGGCAGAGCGTGCAGTAACTCATTCGATCTTCCGTAGGTGCCCGCATGCCGCGACGGGCGGTCTGCGGAGCCTATGCAGATCCGCCCCGCTCGCGACACCGGCCCGGAGCGAGGCTTCTGCGGAGATCACGTGTGGTTCGCGTGAGGAGCACTCGGCCGTCCGCGCGGACGGGCGGCCTTCCGACGGCAACGTCGTCGGCCGCGAGTGCGCGGCCGGCCCTGGTCCGCTCACCGTCACCTCGGCGGTCGATCGATGGGATTGATCCGGTTTCGGTGGCCCGGATGTGTCCGGAAGACGATCGGCGAACCCAGGCCGGACAGGCCAGTCGGCGGGGGAGGAGGTCGGCGGCGGCGGTGCGCGGAGGCGATGCACCGCGGAGAGGCACGGCACCGGCCGCGTGGGCGGGGGATCACTCCTGCGCGGCGGGCGGCTGCGCCTGTGCTTCGATCACCAGCGCGTGGCCGGGGCGGTCGGCCAGGTTCGGAGCGGCCAGACCGAGGTGGTCCAGGTAGCGGCCGGTCAGGGTGAGGGCGGTGGTCCGCCGTGCCCAGGCGGGCCAGGTCTCCTCGGGGGAGGAGACCTCGGGGCGCACGCGCACGGCGTAGCGGGTCGCGGGGTCCAGGCCCGGGAGACGTACGGGCGCCCCGTTCTCGGCGACGGAGGTGTCCAACTGGACGTAGGCGAAGACGGCGTGGGCGCGGTCCCGGGAGACGACGCCGTGGACCCAGGCAGCGGGGTCGGGGTGGTCGGTGCGGACGACGTCGCCGCCGTGGAGCAGCGGCCGCAGCTGCTTGTAGGCGCTGACCCAGGCGGTGAGCGCGGTCAGGTCGTCCTTCGACCAGCCCGAGAGGTCGGACTCGATGCCGGCATGGCCGAACAGCGCGGTGGCGCAGCGGAAGGCGAGTCCGGTGTCGCGGCGGCTGATGTGGGCGGGCGCGGAGCCGACGTGGGAGCCGATCAGCTCGTAGGGCAGCAGCAGGCCGGTCCAACGCTGGATGGCCTGGCGTTCGATCGGGTCGATGTTGTCCGATCCCCAGATCCGGTCGGTGCGGTCGAGGATGCCGAGGTCGGCGCGGGCGCCGCCGGAGGAGCAGGACTCGATCTCCAGCTCGGGGTGGCGGGCGCGCAGTTCGTCCAGGAGCCGGTAGACCGCCGTGGTCTGCGCGTGCACGCCGGGCCGGCCGTCGTGGACGGCGTCGGCGAGGTCGCGGTTGTGGTCCCACTTGAGGTAGTCGACGCCCACTTCCCCGACCACGGAGCTGATCCGCTCCAGCAGGTAGGCGTGGGCGTCGGGGTGCGCGACGTCCAGGACGTGCTGGCTGCGCTGCTCGAACGGGAGGCGTTCGGGGTCGGCGAGGAGCCAGTCGGGGTGGGCGCGGGCCAGGTCGGAGTCGGGGTTGACCATCTCGGGCTCGAACCAGAGACCGAACTGCATGCCGAGCCGGTGGACGTGGTCGGCGAGCGGACGGAGACCGTCGGGCCACACCTCCTCGTCGACGTACCAGTCGCCGAGGCCGGCCCGGTCGTGGCGGCGGTGCCGGAACCAGCCGTCGTCCACGACGAACCGTTCCACGCCGACGGCGGCCGCGGTCTGCGCGAGGGCGTGCAACCGCTCGGGATCGTGGTCGAAGTAGACCGCCTCCCAGATGTTCAGGGTGACCGGCCGGGCGGTGGCCGGGTGCCCGGGCCGGGCCCGGAGCATGTCGTGGAAGCCGTGGCTGATCCCGTCCAGGCCCGCCCCGGAGGTCGCGAAGTACACCCACGGGGTCCGGTAGGACTCGCCCTCGGCCAGTCGGATCTCACCGGCCGCCAGGAGCTCTCCGCCGCCGAGGACGGTCGTTCCGTCGGCCAGCCGTTCCGCGTAGTGGACGTGGTTGCCGCTCCAGGCGGCGTGCACGCCCCAGACCTGGCCGTGCCGGAAGCCGAAGCCCGCGGTGCCGGCGAGCAGGAGCCCGGCGTCGAAGCCGGTGCGGCCCCGGCGGCTCTCCCGCGACCACACGCCCTGCCGCAGCGGGGCGCGCTGCGGGGAGCGTTCGCGGGCCCAGCGGCCGGCGAAGTCCAGCAGCTCCACGGCCTGGGCGGGGACCGGCAGCACGCACGCCAGCACGTCCAGGGTGTAGGTGTCCGTCGCCGTGTTGGTCAGGGCGTGGCGCAGCCGCAGCACGCCGTGCTCCGTCATCTGCAGCTCGGTGTCCAGCGCGAGTCCCGCGCCACGGTCCAGGGCCCGCGCGTGGACGGTGCCGCCGCGGCCGTCCACGGCGCGCACGGCGACCGGTTCGACGAGCTCGAAACGCGGGGGGCGGACCCGGCCGTCGCGGTGCCCGGTCAGGGCCGGACGTCCGAACCAGCCCTGCCCCTGGGAGGGCATCAGACTCCCGGCCTGCTGGCCCGGGGTCCGGCCCATGGCATCGAGCAGCTGGGCGGCCCCGTCGGCGCGGAGGCCGGGATCGGCGCCCCAGTGCAGCACCCGGGGCACCTCGGGTCCGGTGGTGTCGAGCGCGATGGCCGCGTCACCGGCCGACAGCACGACGAGGTTCGACTCTGTCATGGGGTCCTCGTTCGGGGGTGAAGCGGTCAACGTTGCGGTCAACGAGCCTTGCCGGGCGCTGCCTTGCCGTGCCGGCCAGGGGCGCCGCCGCTGGGCATCCTATGCTTCTGTTAGCGCTCACAAAACGGTTTCCCCGGCAGTGTCCTCAAACAGTCGGCCCTGGGGTCGCGGCCGCCACCTGCACGCACCCTCGACAGCACCTGGAGTGCGAGGCTAGGCTCTCGCGCAGGAAGATATTCAATTTGTTGACTATGGAGCCCGCCGTGCACCCCTTCCGCGCAGCCGTCGAGGCCGGTGACCACGACGCCATCGAGGCCCTCCTGGCCGAGGACGTCGTCTTCACCAGCCCCGTCGTCTTCAAGCCCTACCCCGGCAAGGCCATCACCGCCGCGATCCTGCGCGGTGCCGGTCGGGTCTTCGAGGACTTCCACTACGTCCGCGAGATCAACGGCGCCGACGGCCGCGACCGCGCCTTCGTCTTCAAGGCCGTCGTCGACGGCCTTGAGGTGCACGGCTGCGACTTCCTCCACTTCGACGAGGACGGGCTGATCGACGAGTTCACGGTGATGGTCCGCCCCCTCTCCGGCGCGCAGGCACTCGCCGCCGCGATGGGCGCGCAGTTCGAGCGGATCACCGCCGAGGCGCTGGGCGTGTCCGAGGCGTGAGTGCGACGACGGGCTTCCGCCGCTACGTCGCGGTCGGCGACAGCCAGACCGAGGGCCTGGGCGACGGTGACGGGACGACCGGCTGGCGTGGCTGGGCGGACCGACTGGCCGAGACGATCTCCGAGCGGGAACCCGGCCTGCTCTACGCCAACCTCGCCGTCCGCGGCCGGCTCGCCGGCCAGGTACGGGCCGAACAGCTCGCGCCGGCCCTCGCGTTGCGGCCGGACCTGGTCACCGTGGTCGCCGGGATGAACGACCTGATGCGGCCGGGCTTCGACGCGGGCGCGGTCGTGGCGGAGCTGGACGCGATGTTCGCCGCCTTCACGGCCACCGGGGCGCGGGTGCTCACCTTCACCTTCCCCGACATCGGGCGGATCGCGCCGTTGGCCCGCGGGCTGCGACCCCGGGTCCTGGACCTCAACGCACGCATCCGGGCCGCGGCCGACCACCGCGGCGTCGTGGTCGTCGACTTCTTCCCGCACCTGGTGACGACCGATCCACGCATGTGGAGCGCGGACCGGCTGCACGCCAGCCCGCTCGGCCACGCCGGGATCGCCGCCGCGGCGGCCCACGCGCTCGCGGTGCCGGGCAGCGACGACGGGTGGGCGGAACCGCTGCCGCCGCTCCCGGCGGCGGGAATCCGGCAGCGGGCCACCGAGGAGGCCGCCTGGATCGGCACCTTCCTCGGACCGTGGCTGCTGCGCCGGCTGCGCGGCCGCTCCTCCGGCGACGGGCGGGTCGCGAAGCGCCCCGAACTGCGGCCCGTCGAGGGTTCCCGCCGGCCGCACTGACCGGCCGGCCCCGGCGACCGTCAGGCCGGCTCCTCCGCGGGGGCCGGCGTGGCGGCCCGCCGCTCCAGGACCGCGAGCGCCTGCTCGCACCAGCGCCGGTTCTCGTGCTCGAACGACAGGCCGCGCATCAGCGTCAGGTACGGCCCGATCCGTTCGGCCGTGGCGAGGTACTCGTCCTCGAAACGCCCGTCCAGCAGTCGCGCCCGCAGGCGCTCGTAGCGGTCGATCTTGGCCTGCGCCCACGTCAGGCGTTCCAGCAGCGCCGCGCGCACGGCGTCCGGGTCGCCCGCGTCCACGGCCTGCACCTGGACGAGGAGCTCGTCCCGGATCGCGGACGGCCGCGGCGGCGTGGCCGTGAACGCGCGCAGCGCGGCGCGGCCCGCCGAGGTGAGCGAGAACAGCCGCTTGTTCGGCCGGCGCTCCTGCTCGACGACCCGGGCGCTGATCAGCCCCTCGGCCTCCATCCGGTCCAGCTCCCGGTAGAGCTGTTGCGGTGTGGCCATCCAGAAGTTCGCCACCGACGCGTCGAACGCCTTCGCCAGGTCGTAGCCGGACGCCTCGCCCTCCAGCAGGGTCGACATGATCGCGTTGCGCAGTGCCATGCCGCCAGCCTAGCGAGCGCCCTTCACGACGGCCACTGATGCGATTAATCAAGAAGTTGCCTGTCGACCGGACCGGCGCGGCGAGCAGGGACGGACCAGGGCGTTCGCCCCCTACCGGGCGAATCCCCGAGGTTTACCGATCTTTCAAGGAACGGATCTTCTCCTAGTGTTCCGAAAGATCCGACCGGGACGGCCGATCCGCCCGTCCTGTCGTCACCGAGCAGAGGGGCCACCGGAGTTGAAGAGCGACGACAGCCCGCCCCACCCGGACCGGGCCGCCGGTGCCGTCCGGCTCGAAGGGCTGGCGAAGTCCTTCGACGGCCAGGTCCGCGCGGTCGACGGGGTGGACCTGGAGATCGGCGAGGGCGAGTTCTTCGCGATGCTCGGACCGTCCGGCTCCGGGAAGACCACGGTGCTGCGCATGATCGCCGGCTTCGAGCGGCCGACCGCCGGCCGGGTGCTGCTCGGCGGGGCCGACGTCACCGGGCTCCCGCCGTTCGACCGGGACGTCAACACGGTGTTCCAGGACTACGCCCTGTTCCCGCACATGACGATCGAACGGAACGTCGGCTACGGCCTGATGGTCCGCCGGGTGCCGAAGGCCGAACGGGCGGAGCGGGTGCGTGCGGCGCTCGCCATGGTCCGCCTGGAGGGCTTCGAGCGCCGCCGGCCGGCCCAGCTCTCCGGCGGCCAGCGCCAGCGGGTGGCCCTGGCCCGGGCGCTGGTGAACCGCCCGAAGGTGCTGCTGCTCGACGAGCCGCTCGGCGCGCTCGACCTGAAGCTGCGGCACGAGATGCAGGCGGAGCTCAAGCGGATCCAGCGCGAGGTCGGGATCACCTTCGTGTTCGTCACCCACGACCAGGACGAGGCGCTGACGATGAGCGACCGGGTGGCGGTGTTCAACGCGGGGCGGATCGAGCAGGTCGGCTCTCCCGCCGAGGTGTACGAGCACCCGGCCACCGCCTTCGTCGCCGGTTTCGTCGGCACCTCCAACCTGCTGGACGGCGCGGCGGCCGAGCGGGTCGTGGGCGAGGCCGGGCTGTTCAGCGTCCGGCCGGAGAAGATCCGGATAGCGCACCCGGACGACCCCGCGGGGCCCGACGAGCTGTCCGCCCCCGGGCGGGTCGCCGAGGTCGTCTACGCGGGCGGCCACACCCGGTTCCTGGTGGACCTGGAGGCCGGCGGGCGGCTGACCGCCGTCCGGCAGAACCGCGACGAGGGCTCCGCCGACGTCCAGCGCCACCGCGGTACGGACGTCGTCCTGGCCTGGCACCGCAAGCACACCGTCCGCGTCGGCGGGTAGCCCGAACAACCCTCACCACCCTCACCACCCTCACCCCCCGAAGACCCGAAGACCCGAAGACCCGAAGATCGGAACACCTCGCATGCGTATCTCCCGGATCGCCCGCACCGCGGCCGCCGCCACCGCCGCCGCCCTGCTCGCCGCAGGGTGCGGCAGCGGCGGCACGGCCGGAACGACCGGCGGCCACGGCGGCCTGAACCCGCCGAAACTGCCGGTGCTCCAGTCCCTCGGCCCCGGCGAGGGCCAGGTGAACCTGGTCGCCTGGGCCGGCTACGCCGAGGACGGCTCGGACGACAAGTCCGTCGACTGGGTCCACCCCTTCGAGCAGCAGACCGGCTGCAAGGTCAACACGAAGATCGCCGGGACCTCGGACGAGATGGTCTCGCTGATGAAAACCGGCCAGTACGATGCCGTCTCGGCCTCCGGCGACGCGACCCTGCGGCTGATCGCGGCCGGCGACGTCGCCCCCGTCAACACCGCCCTGGTCCAGAACTACGCCGACGTCTTCGACGGTCTGAAGAACCAGCCGTGGAACTCGGTGAACGGCCAGATGTACGGCATCCCGCACGGCCGCGGCGCCAACCTGCTGATGTACCGCACCGACAAGGTCACCCCGGCCCCGGACTCCTGGAGCGTGGTCTTCGACGGCGCCTCGCCCTACAGCGGCCACGTCACCGCCTACGACTCCCCGATCTACATCGCCGACGCCGCGCTGTACCTGATGAAGTCCAGGCCGGAGCTCGGAATCAAGAACCCCTACGCCCTGGACCAGGACCAACTCAAGGCCGCCGTCGACCTGTTGAAGACCCAGCACAAGGCGGTCGGCGAGTACTGGAGCGACTTCCAGAAGTCGGAGAACTCCTTCAGGACCGGTGACACCGTGGTCGGTACCACCTGGCAGGTGATCGCCAACATGGCGCAGGCCGACCACGCCCCGGTCAAGGCCGTGCTGCCGAAGGAGGGCGCCACCGGCTGGTCGGACACCTGGATGGTGTCGGCGAAGGCCGCGCACCCCAACTGCGCCTACCAGTGGATGAACTGGATCGTCTCACCGACCGCCAACGCCCAGGTCGCCCAGTGGTTCGGCGAGGCCCCGGCCAACGCCAAGGCCTGCGACCGGACCACGGACAAGGACTTCTGCACCACCTTCCACGCCGCCGACGAGGCCTACTGGAAGGACGTCCACTACTGGACCACCCCCGTGAAGACCTGCCTGGACGGCCGTACGGTGGCCTGCACCGACTACGCCGCCTGGACGGCGGCCTGGACCGAGATCAAGGGCTGATGGTCCAGCCCCTCACGGCCGCCCGGCCGCTGCGCCGGGCGGCCTCCGTCCTGCACCGGTACGCCGGACTGCGGCTGGCGCTGCTGCTGTCGGCGCCGATGGCCTGGCTGGTGCTCGCCTACCTGGGCTCGCTCGCCGTCCTGCTGCTGTCCGCCTTCTGGGCCGTCGACGACTTCACCTACGAGGTCGAACGGGTTTGGAACACCGCCAACTTCACCACCGTCCTCACCGAGCCGGTCTACCGGGCGATCGCCCTGCGCACGCTGGGCATCGCCGTCGCGGTCACCGTGATCGACGCCGTGGTGGCCTTCCCGATGGCCTTCTACATGGCCCGGGTCGCCCGGCCGCGCACCCGCAAGCTGCTGGTGGTCGCGGTGCTGACCCCGCTGTGGGCCAGCTACCTGGTGAAGGCCTACGCCTGGCGGGTCATCCTCAGCCAGGGCGGCTTACTCGACTGGCTGGGCCGCCCGTTGGGGCTCTCCAGTCCTGGGTACGGCACCACGGCGGTGATCGTCGTCCTCGCCTACCTGTGGCTGCCGTACATGATCCTTCCGATCTACTCGGGCCTGGAGCACCTGCCCGCCAACCTGCTCGACGCCTCGGCCGACCTGGGCGCCTCCGCCGGACGGACCTTCCGCTCGGTGGTCCTCCCGCAGGTGCTGCCCTCGGTGTTCGCCGGGTCGGTGTTCACCTTCTCGCTCAGCCTGGGCGACTACGTCACCGTGCGGATCGTCGGCGGGAAGACCCAGGTGCTGGGCACGGCGATCGCCGACAACGTGACGCTGAACCTGCCGCTGGCCGCCGCGCTGTCCTGCGTACCGGTGGCGCTGATCGTCGGCTACCTGCTCGCCGTGCGCCGCACCGGCGCCCTGGACTCCCTGTAGGGGGGGCGACTTCCGTGATCCTCTCCCGCCGTGCCCGGATCGCGCTGCGCCTGGCCATGGTCGCGGGCCTCGCCGTGGTCTACCTGCCGCTGCTGCTGGTCCTGCTCAACTCGCTGAACCGGGACCGCTCCTTCGCCTGGCCGCCGGCCGGGCTGACCGCCGAGTGGTGGGTACGGGCCTGGCGGTCCGAGGGCGCGCGCAGCGCCGTCCTCACCTCGCTGCAGGCCGGGGCCGGTGCCACCCTGGTGGCCCTGGTGCTGGGCACCATGACCGCCTTCGCGGTCCAGCGTCACCGGTTCTTCGGCCGGCAGACGGTGTCGTTCCTGGTGATCCTGCCGATCGCGCTGCCCGGCATCGTCACCGGCATCGCGCTGAACGCCGCGTTCCGGACCGTCCTCGGGCCCGCGGGCATCGGCTTCGGCCTGCTCACCGTGGTCATCGGCCACGCGACGTTCTGCATCGTCGTGGTCTTCAACAACGTCGTCGCCCGGCTGCGCCGGATGTCCCCCTCGGCCGAGGAGGCCTCGGCGGACCTCGGCGCCCACACCTTCCAGACCTTCCGGTACGTCACCTTCCCGGCCGTCCGGTCGGCGCTGCTGGCCGGCGCGCTGCTGGCCTTCGCGCTGTCCTTCGACGAGATCGTGGTGACCACCTTCACGGCCGGCCCGGGCGTCCAGACCCTGCCGGTCTGGATCTACGCCAACCTGGCACGGCCCAACCAGGCCCCGGTGGTCAACGTGGTGGCCGCGGTGCTGGTGCTGCTCTCCGTCGTCCCGGTGTACCTGGCCCAGCGGCTCTCGGCGGACAGCCCCGGCGGGCGGCTGTAAGGGGAGGCGGTAACGGGCGGTCGCGGCGGGCGGTCGCCCGGTCGTAGCCGAACCGACCGTTCCCACTCGTGAAGAAATGTTGAAACAGCGACGTTTTCACTGAATGCGGAAACAGTGTTCTGACTGTTATTCAGTGAATGTCGGACTCTTCGGAAGGGTTCTGGATCAGGGGCTTCAGCTGCGCGAACTCCGTTCTTAATATTTCCTTACCCCTGGCCGTTGACCTGCGTTCATCAACTCTGCTTTCCTCATGCCCAGCAGGCAGCTCCGCCGAAAGACAGTCAATTCCGGTTGCCCGGAAGAAATGACCGGATTTGGCGTTCGGGTGGATTCCGCCGTCTGCTCCTTCCCCACAAAGGGATCGTTCGCGGCCCCCCATGGCCGTGCGGGCGATCGGTAGAGAGAGGCACCCTCACCTCATGGGTCACTCCCACAGATTGCGGCGTGCGAAGTACGCGGCGCTCACCGGCATGGCGTCCCTCGCCCTCGCCGCCGCCGGCCTGGCCGGTGCGGCCGGCCCGGCCGCCGCGCAGGACACCCCCAGTTCCTCGGGCAGCATCGGCAACGAGTTCAACCCCTGGAGCCCGCAGAACGGCCACCCGTACCGCCACGGCGCGGTCCCGGGCAAGCAGCAGCAGGAGAAGTACAAGAAGTGGCTCGCCGCCAAGAACCAGGCGGCGGCCACCGGCCAGGAGACGCTGTCCTACGGTGGCGGCGTCGACGGCATCGGCGTGCAGAGCGGCCACTCCAAGGTCTACCTGGTCTTCTACGGCACCCAGTGGGGCACCCAGACCACCGACGCCAACGGGAACGCGAAGTTCTCCGGCGACTCGGCCGGCGCCGCCGGTGCCACCCAGCAGATGTTCAAGGGCATCGGCACCAACGGTGAGACCTGGTCGGCCGACCTGACCCAGTGGTGCGACGGCCCCAACGTCGCCACCGGTGCCACCAGCTGCCCGTCCAACGCCAACTTCATCCCGTACCAGAGCGGCGGCGTGCTGTCCGGCGTCTGGTACGACAACGCGGCCGCCTCGCCCGCCCAGGCCACCGGCAACCAGCTGGCCCAGGAGGCCGTCAAGGCCGCCGGCCACTTCGGCAACACCACGGCCGCCGCCAACCGCGACGCGTACTACGTCATCCTGTCGCCGCACGGCACCAACCCGGACGACTACCAGAACCCGACCACCGGGTACTGCGCCTGGCACGACTGGAACGGCGACACCACCCTCACCGGTGGCGCGGCCAGCTCGCCCTACGGCGACATCGCCTTCTCCAACCAGCCGTACAACATCGACCAGGGCAGCACCTGCGGCGTCGGCTTCGTCAACTCGCCCGGCACGCTGGACGGTTACACGATGACCCTCGGCCACGAGTGGCACGAGATGATGTCGGACCAGAACCCGGCCGGCGGCTGGACCAACCACGTGAGCGGCAGCTCGTACAACGGCCAGGAGAACTCGGACGAGTGCGCCTGGATCCAGCCGGGCTCGGTCGGCGGCGCCGCGAACATCTCCTTCGGCTCCTACGGCACCTTCGCCGAGCAGGCCAGCTGGTCGAACGACACCAACTCCTGCGCGATCTCGCACGCCATCCTGACCCACGGCAACACGGTCACCGTCACCAACCCGGGCAACCAGTCCGGCACCGTCGGCACCGCGGCCAGCCTGCAGATCCACGCCACCGACTCGGCCTCCGGCCAGACCCTGAGCTACTCGGCCACCGGCCTGCCCGCCGGCCTGTCGATCAACTCCTCGACCGGTCTGATCTCCGGCACCCCGACCGCCGTCGGCACCTCCAGCGTGACGGTCACCGCGACCGACTCCACCGGCGCCGCGGGCAACACCACCTTCACCTGGACCGAGTCGTCCACCTCCGGCGGCGGCAACGCCGTCACCAACGGCGGCTTCGAGAACGGCAACGCGACCGGCTGGACCACCAGCGGCAGCGCCTCCGTCCTCGGTGCGGCCGCGCACAGCGGCAGCTACGGCCTGCAGCTCGGCTCCAGCAGCCCGAGCACGGACTCCTCCGCCGCCCAGACCTTCACCGCGCCGACCGGCTCCAGCAAGCTGTCCTTCTGGTACAGCAACACCTGCCCGGACACCGTGACCTACGACTGGGCCACCGCGACGCTGAAGGACAACACCACCGGCACGACCACCACGGTCCTCGCCAAGACCTGCTCCTCCGCCGCGACCTGGACCAACCAGAGCGCGACCGTCACCCCCGGTCACTCGTACACGCTCACCCTGAGCAACCACGACGACAACTACGCGGGTGACCCGACCTACACCTACTACGACGACGTGACCGTCTCCTGACGATCGCCTCGGCTCGACGCACCGGGGTGGGCCTCGCGCCCGCCCCGGTGTGTTTCTTCGGTTTCGGGGGGATCCGATCCGGCCGCCGGTGCGTCGAACCGGTACCGCTCCCACCTCTGCACCAAGGAACCACCGTGAACCTGAGAAGACCCGCTGTTTTTGTTTTGACCTGCGCCGCCGCCCTGCTGGCCCTGACCGGCTGCGGCTCCAAGGGGGCCGCGACGGCCGCGTCCGCCCCGGCGCCCACCACCACGGCCCTGACCACCCCGGCCGCCGTGACCGCCGACGAACACGCCAACCACACCACCCTGAAGGTCGCCGTCGGCGCGACCCTCTCGGTCCAACTGCACGGCACCTACTGGTCCGCCGTCACCAGCTCGGCCACCGACGTCCTCGCCCCGGCCGGCGCCCCGACCACCGCACCCGCCCCGTCCTGCCACCCGGGCGGCGGCTGCGGCACCGTCACCACCTCCTTCGCCGCCCGGACAGCGGGCACGGCGCACCTCACCACCTCGCGCACCTCCTGCGGTGAGGCCGTCAACTGCGCGCCGGACCAGCGCAGTTACGACGTCACCATCGAGGTCACCGGCTGAGCGCAGCCCGTGGGCCCCCCCCCCGGACCGTGAGCCGGGACACACTTGAGCCCTCCCCTGGGGCAGGGTGGAGATTCGTCGCACCAGCCGGACACCGATCCGGACCCGACGGACTCCGAGGAACACCATGTCCACCACCCTCCCCACCGCCACCACCTCCTCCGGCCAGGACCGCCCGGAACTGCGCCGGGCGATCGAGGATCTCGCCGGATCCGGCTTCCTCGGCGTGCAGCTGCGGGTGACCGACGAACGGGGGGAGTGGGTCGGCAGCGCCGGGGCCCGCGAGCTGGGCTCCGGCGCCGAGCCGCTGACCGACGGGCACTTCCGCATCGGCAGCAGCACCAAGAGCTTCGTCGCGAGCACGGTGCTGCTGCTGGTGGCGGAGGGCCTCGTCACGCTGGACGCCCCGGCCGACGACTACCTGCCCGAGTTCGGCCTCGACCGGCGGATCACCGTGCGGATGCTGCTGCAGCACACCAGCGGGATCTTCAACCACACCGGCGAGCTCTACGAGGACGGGACGATCGTGCTGGGGGTCCCCTGGCAGGGCAAGGAGTGGGTGGACAACCGGTTCAGGACCTACCTGCCCGAGGAACTGGTTCGGCTTTCGCTGTCCAAGCCGGCCCGGTTCGCGCCGGGTGCGGGCTGGAGCTACGCGAACACCAACTACGTGCTGGCCCGGCTGGTGGTCGAGAGGGTCACGGGCCGTCCGTTCGCCGAGGAGTTGCAGCGGCTGATCCTGGGGCCGCTGGGGATGACCGGCACCGTGGCGCCGGGCTCCTCGCCGGAGATCCCCGAGCCGCACAACCACGGCTACTACCGCTACCAGGACGCCGGGCAGGAGCGGACGGTCGACGTCACCCGGCAGAACCCGTCCTGGGTCGGAGCCGGTGGCGACATGATCTCGACCACCCGGGACCTGCACACGTACTTCTCCGCCCTGATGGGCGGCAGGCTGCTGCCGGCCGGGCTGCTGGACGAGATGCGCACGCCGGAGGCGACCGTCGGCTACGGCCTGGGGCTCTTCGCGCAGGAGACGGAGAGCGGCACCGTCTTCCACCACAACGGCGCCACCATGGGCTCGGCGGCGCTGATGTACGGCACCCCCGACGGCAGCAGGACCCTGACCGCAGGGCTGACCTGGGTGGACGACGCGGAGCTCACCATCGCCGGGGCCTTCCAGAAGGCCCAACAGCTGCTCGTCGCCGAGGTGTTCTGCGGTGCCACGCCGAAGTAGGGGGGCGCGTCCCCGGTCGGTCCGCACGCACGAGAGGGTGGGCGGATGATGAGCGGAGTCACGATCGGTCAGGCCGCGGGGTTCCTCGGCGTCTCGGTGAAGACGGTGCGGCACTACCACGAGCACGGCCTGGTCGACGAACCACGGCGCGACGCCTCCGGCTACCGGCGGTACGGCTCGGACGAGTTGCTGCGGCTGGTGCAGGTCCGGACCCTGGCCACCGCCGGGGTGCCGCTGGCCGAGATCGGGCCCCTGCTCGACGCCGACGCCGAGGAGTTCGCCGCCGCCCTGGCCGACGTCGAACGGCGGCTCGCCGAACGGATCGCCGAACTGGCGGTGCGCCGGGAGACGCTGCACCGGCTCGCCGAGGGCGACCGGGCCCTGCTGCCCGACCGCGCCTGCGTGATCCTCGACCGGATGCCCGCCCTCGGCTTCGAGCCGGACTACGTGGCCGCGCAGCGCGAGGCGCTGGTGCTGGCCCGGGTGCTGGTGCCCGACGGCTTCGACGGCTTCCTGACCCAGCTGGAACACCAGCTCGACGACCCCGGCTTCGTCGAGCTGGCCCAGCGCGGCTGGGAGGCCCGGAACTGGGACCCGGACGATCCGAGGATCGAGGAACTCGCCACGGCCATGGCCGACCGCTACCTCGCCAACCCCGGACTGCTGGGGGACCGGGACAGCCTGGAGGCCTGGAGCAGGGCCGCCACCCAGTACCGGCTGATCGACCGGCACCGCGAGGAGCAGGCGCCGGTCGCCGCCCGGCTGACCGCGCTGACCGAGGCGAAGCTCCGGTCCGCCGGCGTGGCAGGACCACGCCTGCCACGCCGGTGAACCGGAGCCGCACGGTTCACGCGCTCGGGGCCGTCCACTGCGCCGGGCGCCGCCCATTCTTCCGCCCCGGGTTCGGGCCCCGCGCGGTGAACGGAACGGCCCCGGCCCGGTGGGCTCCGGCGTCACGAGCGGTCGGCGTCAGGGGTGGTCGGCGGCAGAGGTGGTCGGCGGCAGTAGCGGTTGGTGTCAGAGGTGGTCGGCGTCAGAGGTGGTCGGCGTCGACGACGGCCTGGGCGAAGGCGGTCGGCGCCTCCTGGGGGAGGTTGTGGCCGATGCCGGGCAGCGTCCGGTGCTCGTACCGGCCGGTGAACATGGCGCGGTAGCCGGAGCCGTCGCCGGGCGCCGGGGTGAACGGGTCCAGCGCGGGGTCGAGGGTGACGGTCGGCACGCCGATGGTCGGCTTGCGGGCCAGCAGGTGCTCGACGTGGTCGTAGCGGCGCTCGCCGTCGGCGATGCTGAGCCGCCAGCGGTAGTTGTGGAGGACGACCGCCGCGTAGTCGGGGTTGTCGAAGGCGGCCGCGGTGCGCTCGAAGGTGGCGTCGTCGAACCTCCAGGTGGGGGAGACGGACTGCCAGACGAAGCGGGCCAGTTCGCGCCTCAGGTCCTTGTCGCGCAGGGCCGCCGCACCGCGCTCGGTGGCGAAGTAGTACTGGTACCACCAGGTGTGCTCACCGGCCGGGGCGATCGGCTTCAACTGGGCGTCGCGGTTGGTGACGAGGTAGCCGCTGACCGACACCAGCGCCTTGACGCGCTCGGGCCACAGGGCGGCCAGGATGTCGCCGGTGCGCGAGCCCCAGTCGAAGCCGGCCACCACGGCGCGGTCGATCCGCAGCGCGTCCAGCAGGGCCACGGCGTCCTGGGCGACGGCCGCCTGCTGGCCGTTGCGGAAGGTGCGCGGGGACAGGAAGCGGGTGCTGCCGTGGCCGCGCAGGTAGGGGACGATCACCCGGTATCCGAGGTCGGCGAGCAGCGGGGCCACGTCCACGAAGCTGTGGATGTCGTAGGGCCAGCCGTGCAGGCAGAGCACCACCGGGCCGTCGGCCGGGCCGAGTTCGGCGTAGCCGACGTCAAGCAGGCCGGCCGTGACCTGCTTCAGCACCGGGAAGGAAGTGTGGGTGCCGGGGGCGATGACGGGCACCACCGGTGCCGGGCCGTCGGGAACGGGCGCGGCGGCGGCGGTGCCCTGGAGGCCGGTCAGCGAGAGGGCGGCCGCCCCGGCGCCGAATCCCAGGGTCTTGTGGAAGCTACGCCTGTCGATCATGAGATGCCTTCCGGAAGTGCGGAGCCCGGTCCGCGGACCGAGCCGGGCAGAACGTTACTGGTCTGGGAAGTGACGGAAGCCGCAACACGGCGGCCCGTCGGCGGAGTCTTCAGCGGGAGCTCCGGGCGTTGCGCTTCGGGCAGTGACTGGCCAGTATGGTGACGTGATACACGCCTTTCCCTGCGGGACCCTGCCCCTCGACTTCGTCGGCACGCTGCGCGCCCGGCGCAACGCCGCGCCGCTGGAGAAGCTGGCCTCGCCCGAGCAACTGGACGCCTGGTTCCTGGAGTCCGGGATGCTCGACAGCGCGCCCGGCGCCGACGAGACCGACCTCGACATCGCGGTGGACCTGCGCGAGGCGATCTACTCCCTGGTCGCCGCCCGGCTCGACGGGCAGCCGATGCCGGCCCGGGCGATCGCCGAGCTGAACCGGCACGCGGCCGGGCTGCCGGTGACGCTGCGGCTGCGCCCCGAGGGCGCGTCCAGGACCGGATCCGTCTCCCAGGGCCTCGCCGCGCTCGCCCGCGAGGCCGTCGAGATCCTCGGTGGCGACGACGCCGCCCTGCTCCGCGAGTGCGCCCGCCCGGAGTGCACCCAGGTCTACCTCGACCGCTCGCGCGGCCACCGGCGCGAATGGTGCGCCATGCGGACCTGCGGCAACCGGGTCAAGGCCGCCACCTACCGGGCCCGCCAGCATGGGAGCGCCGACGACAACTGACCTGTCCGCCAACCTGGCTGACGCCCCCGCCCCGGTCGCTGCCGCGCCCGTCGGGCGGGGGTTCCGCGTTTCTGCGACCCCGCGGGGCGCGCCGTCGCGTCAGCCGTTCACCGCGGTGGCGTTGACCGTGATTGGGACGCGGCGCTCCGGCCGAACTCCTCGCCGTCGCCGTGGGGCAGGGTCAGGGCCGGTGGCTGTCGCCGGAGGCGACGTGCCCGCCGTTCCGGCCCTCGCCCGCCACGACGACCGTTCCGGTGCAGCTGACTTCCATGGCCGTCTCTCCTCATGAGTGCCGGTCCGATGAGCCGCCGTTGTGGTCACCGCTCTAACTGGTGACGAGTATGGGCAGGAGTTTTCGACTGCGTCAAGGTTGATCCGCCGGCCCCGGTGGCAATATGCCGGATCTGTCAGGGAATTGACCCTCTCGCTCCCCGAGATTCGTCACCGTCTTGATCGGTTATCTGAATGAGTGTCACACTCATCGGCCCGATGATCCGGCGGACCAGCAGGAGCAGGTCCGCCGGTACATCGCCCTCGGCCTGGACGAAGGGCGCCCGGCTGGTCACCGGTGGCCCCCATGTCCCCGCGGGCCGACGAGGAGCACGCCCTGGCGGTCGCCCGGCGCCTGCGCACCGGCACGGTCACCGTCAACGGCGCCCCCGTCGGCTTCGACGGCCCCTTCGGCGGCTTCAAGGCCAGCGGCATCGGGCGCGAGTTCGGTTCCGTCGGCCTCGGCACCTCCACCGAGTACCAGACCGTCACCGTCTGAGCCGTCAGCAGCCTCCGAGACGACCGTCAGCTGTTCCATCGGTGTTCAACCACGCGGTCTCGACTCCGTACCGTCAACCCCCTAACTTCCCTGGGGGACTGCGAGAAGGAGCCATGGAAGACACGCAACCTGCCGTACGGGCACGCGGACTGACGAAGTGCTTCGGTGATGTCATGGCGCTCGACGAGGTCGGACTGGAGCTGGTGCCCGGGCGGATCCACGGGCTGGCCGGGCCGAACGGCGCCGGGAAGACCACCCTGCTGGGACTGCTGCTCGGGCTGGCCGTCGCCGACAGCGGCGAGCTGGAGGTGCTGGGCACACCCGTCGGACGGGCCCTGGCCGCACCGGACGGGGTCGCCGGATTCGTCGACGGCCCCGGCCTGTACCCGTCGCTGACCGCCCGGAAGAACCTGGCGGCACTGGCGGCGCTGCGCGGTCAGGACACCGGGGCCCGGCGGGTCGACGAGGTGCTGGCCGAGGTCGGGCTCACCGACGTCGCCGACGACCGGGTGCGGGGCTTCTCGCTGGGCATGCGCCAGCGCCTCGGACTGGCCGCCGCGCTGCTCACCGAACCGCGGCTGCTGGTGCTCGACGAGCCCTCCAACGGCCTGGACCCGGCGGGCAAGCAGCACGTCCACGGGGCGCTGCGCCGGCTCGCGGACGGCGGCGTGACGGTCGTGCTGTCCAGCCACCGGATGGACGACCTGGAGGCGCTCTGCTCCGAGGTGACGATCCTCGCCACCGGGCGGGTGCGCTTCTCCGGCCCGCTGGGCGGCCTGGCGGCCGAGAGTCGCGAACTGGACCACCGCCTGCTCACCTCCGACCCGCCGACCGCCCACCGGGTGGCCGCCGGGACGGCGGGAGTGCGAGTGGTGGACGGCGCCGGGGCGTGGCGCGGCACCGAGGCGCTGGTGGTGCGCGCCTCCGGGCCCGCCGTCGAGCAGTTGGTGGCCGCGCTGGTGCGGGAGGACGTCCGGGTACGGGAGGTCGCCCCCGTGGTGTCGCCGCTGGAGGCCGCGTACCTCGCCCTCATCCAGGAGCAGCTCACGGCGGAACAGCGGGAGGGCGGGCGATGAGCACGGTCACGGCCGGAAGGGCGGTGGCCGGAACCGGCTCCGCCGCCGCAGTCGGGGCACGCCGGGTGCCGGTGGGCCGGGTGTACCGATTCGAGCTGGTCAAACTCGTCTCGCAGTGGCGGATCCGCCTGCTGGCACTGGCCTGTTGGACGCTGCCCGGGCTGTTCGTGGCGGCCGTGGCCCAGCAGGGGACGCTGCCCTCCGATACCCTGTTCGGCCGCTGGATGCACGCCAGCGGCTGGGCCGGCCCGCTGGTGGTGCTGGGCTTCGCCGGCTCCTGGGCGCTGCCGCTGCTGACCTCGGTGGTCGCGGGTGACGTGTTCGCCGCCGAGGACCGCCTCGGGACGTGGCGGCACCTGCTGGTCGCGGTCCGCTCGCCGCGGCGGATCTTCCTGGCCAAGATCCTGGCGGGCGCGACCGTGCTCGCGCTGCTGGTGGCCGGACTGGTGGCCTCCGGCACCGTCGGCGGACTGGCGGCGGTCGGAGACCAGCCGCTGGTCGGCGTCGACGGGCACCGGCTGGCGCCGTCCGACGCGGCCGCGGGCGTCCTGCTGGCCTGGGCCTGCGCGCTGGCGCCCACCCTGGCACTGGCGGCGCTCGGGCTGCTCGGCTCCGTCATCCTGGGCCGCTCCCCGATGGGGCTGCTCGTTCCCGCGCTGTCGGCCGTCGCGATGCAGCTGGCCCAGATGCTGCCGCTGCCGGTGGCGCTGCGCCTCGCCCTGCCCGGCTACGCCTTCGTCTCCTGGAACGGGCTGTTCGCCGATCCGGCGCGGCTGACCGAGCTGCTGATCGCCGTCGCGGTGAGCCTGGTGTGGGCCGTGGTGGCGACCACCGCGGCGTACCTGCTGTTCGTCCGGCGGGACTTCACCAACGGCAGTGAGGACGGAGGCGGACGCCGGGCGCTCGCCTTCGGGGTGGCGCCGCTGGCCGGGCTGCTGGTGCTGACCTTCGGCGCGGTCGCCGTGGCCACGCCCTCGACCGGGTCGGGGATCACCCAGGCGAAGGTTCAGCGCACCGTGGCCACCGTGTTCGCGCACCTGTACCGGCTGCAGACCGAGCAGTTGCACCGCCCCGCCGTCACCGAGGCCGACCTGCGGGTCACGGCCGACTGCGGCCGGGGCGACGGCCAGGTCGACCCGGAGGGCCCGGGCAACGACTGGCGCTGCGCCGTCACCTGGCACCTGCCCGGTACGGCGGCGCCGGGGACGGCGGTCTACCAGCTGGACGTCGCCTCGGACGGGCGGGTGATGGCGGACGGCGACGGCCCGAAGGAAGTGAACGGCTACTTCCTGGTGCACACCGGGGCCGGCGACGCGCCGAACCCGCTGTGGCAGTTCGACGGCCAGATCGATCTGCTCGCCCCCGAGACCGGCTGACCGGGCCCGTCGCCCGAAGCCCCCCGCACCCCCACATCCCCAGGCGCAACCGCGCACTCACAACGAAGGGCTGAGGCCATGCAGGTAACGCGTCGTCGACGTGTCCAGAAGGAGCAGCCGGTGCTGCCCGCCCGGCGGGTGGGCCGCCGGGCCACCCTGGCCACGGCGTGCATCACGGCGGTGGCCGTGGCCACCGGCACGGCCTTCGCGGCCACCCACCAGTTCGGCACCGACCAGGTCGGCCAGGTCACCGCCGACGGCCAGGTGATCTCCAGCGACCAGTACATCGCCCCGTACGGCGACCGGCTGGTGATCAACAACGGCAAGCTGATGGGTTCCCGGGTCAGCCCGGACGGCACCCACCTGGCCGCCTCGCTCGCCGACGGCGACGCCTCGCTGGTCGTGGTGGACCTGAGGACCGGTCAGGTGCAGCAGCGGGCCGGCAAGGCCAAGACGGCCGACCTCAAGCTGACCGACGGCTCGGTCGGCCAGGAGGCCCCGGTCTACTCGCCGGACGGCAAGCAGCTGTGGCTCGGCCAGCTCAACGGCTACACCCGGTTCACCGTCAAGGCCGACGGCTCGCTCGCCGACCCGGTGAAGGTGGCGATCCCGGCCGACGGCGACAAGCACGCGCTGGCCTCGGGCGCGGTGTTCTCCGCCGACGGCTCGACGCTGTACGCGGCCGTCAACGGCCAGAACCGGGTGGTCGCGATCAACACGGCCACCGGCGCGCTCGGGCAGAGCTGGACGGTGGGCAACGCGCCGCGCGGCATCGTGCAGGTCGGGCACAAGCTGTACGTCAGCAACGAGGGCGGGCGCCCGGCGACCGCCGACGACGACACCCTCAACTCCTACGGCACCCAGGTCCCGGCCGACCCGGACACCGGCGCCGCGACCTCGGGCACCGTCAGCGTGATCGACCTCTCCGCCCCGTCCGCCGCCGTCGGCTCGATCGACGTCGGCCTGCACCCGACCGCGGTGTACGCCAAGAACGGAACGGTCTTCGTCGCCGACACCGCCTCCGACCAGGTGTCGGTCATCGACACCAAGCACGACAAGGTCGTCCAGCGGATCTCCACCAAGCCGTGGCCGGAGGCCTCGGTGGGCTACGAGCCGACCTCGGTGACGCTCACCGACGACGGCCGCCTGCTGGTCACCCTCGGCCGTGCCAACGCGGTGGCCGTCTACCGCTTCACCAGCGCCCAGGAGCCGGTGAGCTACGTCGGTCTGCTGCCCACCGACTACTTCCCGGCCGAGGTCACCACGGTCGGCTCGAAGGTGGTCGTCTCCAACACCCGCGGCATCGACGCCCGGCGCCCCAACTCCACGGGCGCCCACAACACCCACGACACCACCTCCAGCCTGACCCGGTTCACCCTGCCGGGTGACAAGGAGATCCGTTCCCTGACCGACAAGGTCTTCCAGCAGAACGGCTGGACCAAGAACGCGGTCCGGACCGCCGACCGGCGCGGGGCGAAGCCCGTCGCCGTACCGGCCCGGATCGGCGACCCGTCGACCATCAAGCACGTCTTCCTGATCGTCAAGGAGAACCGGACCTACGACCAGGTCTTCGGCGACATCGGCAAGGGCAACGGCGACCCGAAGCTGGCCCAGTTCGGCGCCGACGTGACGCCCAACCAGCAGGCGCTGGCCAAGCAGTTCGGGCTCTACGACAACACCTACGACATCGGCACCAACTCCGCCGAGGGCCACAACTGGCTGATGCAGGCGGACAACCCGGAGTACACCGAGTCCTCGGCGGGCGAGTACGAGCGCAGCTACGACACCGAGGACGACGCCCTGGGCCACCAGCGCTCGGGCTTCCTGTGGACGGGCGCCCAGGCGGCCGGCAAGGACGTGCGCGACTTCGGCGAGTTCCACCAGTTCCTGACCAAGCCCGCCGGCGCGAACTGGCAGAACCTGTACTGCGATGCCAAGCACATGGAGGCGACCGGCGACGGCACCGCCTACCCGCTCAACTCCTCCTCGCCGATCCCCTCGCTCAACGACGTGTCGGTGCCCGGCTTCCCCAAGTTCGACCTCGATGTGCCGGACCAGTACCGGTACCAGATCTGGAAGCAGGACTTCGAGCAGAACGGCCCGGCGGCGCTCAACATGCTCTGGCTGTCCAGCGACCACACCGGCGGCCCGGCCGGCCCGGCCGCGCAGGTCGCCGACAACGACCTGGCGGTCGGCAGGATCGTCCAGGAGATCTCGCACAGCGAGTACTGGAAGGACTCCGCGATCTTCGTGGTCGAGGACGACTCCCAGGCCGGCCTGGACCACGTGGACGGCCACCGCGCCCCGATCCAGATCATCAGCCCCTGGGCCCAGCACGGCGCCGTCGACAGCCGCTACTACTCGCAGATCACCATGGTCCGCACCATCGAGCAGATCCTCGGGATCCACCCGATGAACCAGAAGGACAGCGCGGCCACCCCGATGGCCACCGCCTTCACCGACAAGCCCGACTACACCCCGTTCACCGCGGTGCCCAACCGGACCTCGCTGACCGACGGCCTGAAGACCCCGCCCTCCTGCGGCGTCGACGTCCCCGGTGCCCAGGACCGCAGCGCGGCGGCGGCGCCGGTGACCACCGCCCCGCCGGCGGCCGAGCAGGGCGTCGCCGCCCAGTGGGACACCTGGAAGTCCCAGCAGCACCTGACCGGCCCCAACGCCGCCCCGGACCGCGCGAACCCGGCCCAGATGAACCACCTGACCTGGTACCAGACCCACAACTGGACCACCCCCTACCCGGGCGAGGACGAGATCCACGCCCCGAACGACGTCCCCGGCGCCTACATCCCCTCCGCCGAGAACGACGGCTGAGGCGGCTGACCCCTCGCCCCGAGGACCCGTTGAACAGGCCCCGGACCGGCTGCGGCCGGTCCGGGGCCCGTTCGTCCCGTCACGGGAGTCCGAGGACGAGGCCCTACGAGCGGACCGCCGCCCCCGTCCAGGCCCGGTTGCCGAGGAGGGTCTTGATGTCCGAGGCGAGCCCGTTGTCGGGGTTCACCAGGAAGCCCAGCTCGTAGAGGGTGTTCTTGTCCCAGTTGGTGGTGAGCAGCCGGATCGGGACGTCTCCGGGGTGGGCCTGGAGGGCGAGCTTGAGCTCGGCGACCATCTGGGGGGTGATCCGGTGGACCGGCACGGTGATCTGGACCGGTGGCTTGGTGCCCAGTTCGGCGGAGGAGACGTCGAGCGTGGAGATCTCCTGGCCGAAGATGCTCAGCGAGCCGTCGCGCTCGTTGAGCCGGCCGCGGACGGAGATCACGTTGTCCTCGACCATCTGGTCGGCCATCAGGTTGTAGGTCGCGGGGAAGAACAGCACCTCGACCGAGCCGTCGCGGTCGGCGAGGGTGATGATCGCCCAGGCGTTGCCCGCCTTGTTGATCCGCCGGTCGACGGCGGTGATCAGCCCGGAGAGCCGGACCTCGCCCTCGGAGCGGCCGGAGCCGAGGAGTTCGGCGATCGAGGTGTCGCGGTTCTGGGAGAGGATGTGCTCGGCGCCGTCGAGCGGGTGGCTGGAGACGTACAGGCCGAGCATCTCCCGTTCCAGGGCGAGGAGTTGGCGCCGGGGCCACTCGTTGTCGGTGAGCTGGAAGTCCAGTCCGATGCCGGGCCCGCCGCCGTCGCCGGGGTCGAGGGCGCCGAACAGGTCGTCCTGGCCGATGGCCTGCTGCTTCTTGAGTCCGGTGACGGAGTCGATCGCGCTCTCGTGCACGCTGCTGAGCGAGAGCCGGGTGTGGCCCAGTGAGTCGAAGGCGCCGGCCTTGATCAGGGAGTCGACGGTGCGCTTGTTGCAGACCACCAGTTCGACCTTGTCCAGGAAGTCGGCGAAGGAGGTGTACTTGCCCTTCTCCTCCCGGGTGCCGACCAGCGACTCGATCACCGGCACGCCGACGTTGCGCACGGCCTTGAGGCCGAAGCGGACGTCGCTGCCGACGGCGGTGAAGTCGACCACCGACTCGTTGACGTCCGGCGAGAGGATCTTGATGCCCATCTGCCGGCACTCGGCCAGGTAGACGGCCATCTTGTCCTTGTCGTCGGCGACGGAGGTCAGCAGCGCGGCCATGTACTCGGCCGGGTAGTTGGCCTTCAGGTAGGCGGTCTGGTACGAGACCAGGCCGTACGCGGCGGAGTGCGATTTGTTGAAGGCGTAGCCGGCGAACGGGACCAGGACGTCCCACACCGCCTGGATGGCCTCGTCGGAGTAGCCGCGCTCCTTGCAGCCCGCGTGGAAGGGCACGAACTCCTTCTCCAGCACCTCCTTCTTCTTCTTGCCCATCGCGCGGCGCAGCAGGTCTGCTTGGCCGAGCGAGTAGCCGGCCAGCACCTGGGCCGCTCGCTGGACCTGCTCCTGGTAGACGATCAGGCCGTAGGTGGGGCCGAGGACGTCCTTGAGCGGCTCCTCCAGCTCGGGGTGGATCGGGATGATCTCCTGCTGGCCGTTCTTGCGCAGCGCGTAGTTGGTGTGGGAGTTCATGCCCATCGGGCCGGGCCGGTACAGCGCGGAGACGGCGGAGATGTCGGCGAACTCGGTGGGCTTCATCAGCTTGAGCAGGGCGCGCATGGGCCCGCCGTCGAGCTGGAAGACGCCCAGGGTGTCGCCGCGGGCGAGCAGTTGGTAGGTGGTGGGGTCGTCGATCGGGATCTTCTCGATGTCGACGTCGATGCCCCGGTTGGCCTTCACGATCTTGATGCAGTGGTCGATGATGCCCAGGTTCCGCAGACCCAGGAAGTCCATCTTGATCAGGCCCATGGCTTCGCACGACGGATAGTCGAAGCCGGTGATGATCACGCCGTCCTTGTCCCGCATGTGCAGCGGGATCAGGTCGAGCAGCGGGGTGGAGGAGAGGATGACGGCGGCCGCGTGCACACCGGTGCCGCGGATCAGGCCCTCGATGCCGCGCCCGGTGTCGATGATCTTCTTGACGTCCGGTTCGTTCTGGTAGAGCGCCCGGATCTCGGTGCCCTCGTTGTACCGGGCGTGCTTCTCGTCGAAAAGGTCGGCCAGCGGCACGCCCTTGCCCATGACGTCCGGCGGCATCGCCTTGGTGATCCGGTCGCCCATCGAGAACGGGTAGCCGAGGATGCGGTTGGCGTCCTTGACGGCGGCCTTGGCCTTGATCGTGCCGAAGGTGTTGACCTGGGCGGTGTACGCGGCGCCGTACTTCTCGGTCACGTAGCGGACCATCTGGTCGCGCTGGCGGTCGTCGAAGTCGATGTCGACGTCCGGGGGGTTGATGCGCTCGGGGTTGAGGAAGCGCTCGAACAGCAGGTCGTGCTCCAGCGGGTCCAGCTGGGTGATCCCGGTGAGGTAGGCGACCATCGAGCCCGCCGCCGAGCCACGGCCCGGGCCGACCGGGATGCCGTTGTCCCGGCCGTACTGGCAGATGTCGGCGACCACGAGGAAGTAGGCGTCGAACCCCATCGGGGTGATCACGCCCATCTCCAGCTCGATCCGGTCCAGCACCTCCTGGCTGGGGTTGTCGCCGTAGCGGTGCTTCAGCCCGATCTCGATCTTCTTGCGCAGGTAGGAGGCCTGGGTCTCGCCCTCGGGCACGTCGAACTGGGGCATCCGGTCGACGTAGGTGAAGACCTCCTCGTACGACTCGACCCGCTCGGCGATCGCCAGGGTGTTGTCGCAGGCCTCCGGCAGCTCGCGGAAGAGCTCGCGCATCTCCTCGGCGGTCTTCACGTAGTAGCCGGTGCCCTGGAACTTGAAGCGGTTCGGGTCGTCCTTGTTCTTGCCCACGCCGACGCAGAGCAGGCTGTCGTGGGCGTCGGCCTGGTCGGCGGTGACGTAGTGGGAGTCGTTGGTGGCCAGCAGCGGGATGTTCAGCTGCTTGGCCAGCCGCAGCAGGTCCTCGCGGACGTCGCGCTCGATGTCCAGGCCGTGGTCCATCAGCTCCAGGAAGTAGTTCTCCTTGCCGAAGATGTCCTGGTACGCGCCCGCGGCCTTGACCGCCTCCTCGTACTGGCCCAGCCGCAGCCGGGTCTGCACCTCGCCGGAGGGGCAGCCGGTGGTGGCGATGATGCCGCCGGCGTTGGCGGCGATCAGCTCGCGGTCCATCCGGGGCTTCATGTAGTAGCCCTCCATCGACGCGAGCGAGGAGAGCTTGAAGAGGTTGCGCAGGCCGGTCGCGTTCTGCGCCCACATCGTCATGTGGGTGTAGCGGCCGCCGCCGGAGACGTCCTTGCCGCCCTCGCCGTCGGCGCCGGTCGGGCGCTGGCCGCCCGGCGACCAGAACACCTGCTTCTTCAGGAAGCGCGAGGCCGGCGCGACGTACGCCTCGATGCCGATGATCGGCTTCACCCCGGTCTTCGCCGCCGCGTGGAAGAACTCGTACGCGCCGAACATGTTGCCGTGGTCGCTCATCGCGATGGCGGGCATGCCCTGTCTCTCCGCCTCGGCGAAGAGCTTGCCGTTCTTCGCCGCCCCGTCCAGCATCGAGTACTCGGTGTGGACGTGCAGGTGCGCGAAGCTGTCGGACACGGCGCTGCTCTCCTCGGTGGACCTCGGTGGGGGCGAAGCGGTCCACGCTAGCGGGTCGGCGCGCGCGGCGCACAACGGGCCGGCGGACCGCGCCGCGACGGCCCGGCAGCCCGTGCGGGGGAGCCGTCAGGCGCCCGGCCGGGCCTCGGCGAGGGCGGGGATCTCGGCGGCGCTGGCCAGCACGTGGGTCTGCGGGTGCCCCTCGAAGTCGGCGCGGGTGAGCTCCCCGGTCAGCACCCCGACGACCACGCCGGCCCCGGCGTTGCGGCCGGCCTCCACGTCGACCACGGTGTCGCCGGCGGTCAGCACCCGGCGGGTGTCGATGACCCCGGTCTTCTGCATCGCCCGGTGGATCATGTACGGCGCCGGGCGGCCGCGCGGGACCTCGTCCGAGGTGACCACCGCGTCCAGGTTGCCGCCCTCGCCGGTGGACCAGCCGAGCGACTCCAGCAGCGGGTACGCGACGTCGTCGCTGAAGCCGGTGGTGAGCGCGACCCTGATCCCGCGCCGCCGCAGTTCGGCCAGCGCCTCCTCGACCCCGGGGATGGCCTGCGGGGGAGTGGTCCGGTAGGCCTCGCGCAGGTACTCCGCGAAGGCCGCGTAGCTCTCCTCGACCAGCTCCGGGGTCGGGGTGCCGCCGCCGAGGCGGACCAGGGCGGCGATCGCCTCGCGCTTGTCGGTGCCCATCCAGGTCTGGAGGTCGGCCTCGGCGACGGCCACCCCGTTCCGCTCGACGGCGGTGCGCAGCGCGCGGTAGACGGCGCCGGACTCGTTGATGGTGGTCCCGGCCATGTCCAGGGCGGCGAGCTCGATCACGGTGTCAGTCCTCTTCGGTGCGGTAGCGGCCGATGACGGTACGGCCTTCGATGGTGTTCTCGATGGTGAAGGTGGCCATGGCGGGCAGGTAGCGGTCGTCGGCGTCCTCCAGCGGCACGCCCAGGCGTGAGGTGGTGAGCCGGCGCACCCGCAGCAGCGGCGCTCCGGCGTCGACCCGCAGGAGTTCGGCGTCGCGCGGCCCGGCGGCGACGGCGTCGATGGTGTGCCGGGCGCGGTGCAGGTCGACCTCCCGGCGCAGCAGTTCCTGGTAGACGGAGCCGGTGTCCGGGTCGAAGTCGAACAGGATGCGGCCGACCTCGTGGACGAAGGTGGAGCGCTCCAGCATGGCCGGGACACCGTCCAGCAGCCGCAGCCGGACGAGTTGGACGACCGGCTCGCCCTCCGCCAGGCCCAGCCGGGCCGCCGCCTCCGGGGACGCCGGCCGGCGGGCGACCTCGACGGTCTGCTGCCCGGGTTCGCGGCCGATGCCGCGGGCCCACTGGGTGAAGGACAGGAAGGTGTCGAAGGGCTGGGAGGGCGCGGTGCGAACGGCGACGGGTGGCTTGCCGCGCCCGCCGACCAGGCTGCCCGCGGTGCGCAGCATGGCCAGGGCCTGGCGGACCGGCCCGCGGGAGGTGCCGAACTCGGCGCAGAGCTGCGACTCGCTGGGCACCGGCTCGCCCTCGGGCCACTCGCCGGACTCGATCCGGCGCTGGAACTCGGCGCCGAGCCGTTGGTGGAGAGGGAGGTCCTCACTTGTCTTCACAAGTCGACTATGACACCCGGGCCCGGAACTTCTCAAGGCCGGTCCAGCTGCGGTTTCTCCTGTTCACCAGCTGATCCCGGTGATCGTCGGACGGATGAACAGCCGGTGACTTGTACATACAGGTCTTGACCGCAGGGCCCGGAAGTCCGGAAGCTTGACCCATGAGCAGCAGCACCCCACCCGTGTCCCCCTCCACCACCCCCCGCAGCGACGTGGTGATCGTCGGCGCCGGCATCATCGGCCTGGCCCACGCCTTCGAGGCGCTGAGCAACGGACTCTCCGTCACCGTCGTCGACCGCGACCGGCGTCCGGTCGGCGCCTCGGTCCGCAACTTCGGCCACTGCTGCATCAGCGCCCAGGACGGCGAACTGCTCGCCCTCGCCCAGCGCTCCAGGCCGGGCTGGCTGCGCGCCGCCGAGGCGGCCGGCATCTGGGCCGCGGAGGCGGGCACCCTGGTGGTCGCCCGCTCGGCGACCGAGGCGGCCGTCCTGGAGGAGCTTCGCGCCGAACGCGGGGGCGACGCCGTCCAGCTGCGCAGCGCCGCGCAGACGGCCGAGGCGCTCGGCCGGGCGGCGGGCCGGGACGGCGATCTGGTGGGCGGCGCGGTGCTGCCCGCCGACCTGCGGGTCGACCCGCGCGAGGCGGCGCCCGGCCTGGCCCGCTGGGTGGCCGAGCAGCCGCGTGGCCGCGTCCTGTGGGGCACCGCCGTCACCGGCGTCGAGTCCGGCACCGTGCACACCACGCGCGGCCCGGTCCACGGCGAGCGCGTCCTGGTCTGCGTCGGCCACGACCTGGACCACCTGCTCCCCGACATCGCCGAGGACCACGGGATCGAGCGCTGCCGGCTGACCATGGCCCGGGCCGCCGCCCCGGAGGGCTTCCACACCGACTCCGCGGTGCTGACCGCCACCTCGATGCTGCGCTACGACGCCTTCACCGCCCGGCCGTCGGCCGCCCGGCTGCGGGAGGAGGTGCTCGGCCACAGCGCGGAGCTGCTGGAGATCGGCGCCAACGTGATGTTCACCCGCCAGCCGGACGGCACCCTGCTGATCGGCGACTCGCACCACTACGACGCCACCACCCCGCCGTTCGTCGACGAGCGCACGTACGAGCTGCTGATCGACGCCGTCGCCCGGGTGCTGGGCGTGCCGCGCCTGCGGATCCTGGAGCGCTGGCAGGGCGTCTACGCCAGCAGCCCGCGCGGTCCGCTGCTGGTGCGCGACCTCGCCCCGGGCGTCCGGGCCATCTCGGTCACCTCCGGCATCGGGATGACCCTCTCCTTCGGCCTCGCGGCCGCCACCTTCGACGGCACCCTCGCCGCGACGGCCTGAGCCGCTGCCCGCCGGGGGCTCAGAAGGACGAGTGGGCGAACCAGTGCGCCAGCAGCTCCTGGTCGCCGGAGAGCTCGATGCCGGCGGTGTTGCGGTCGAGGCGCCCGTACAGCATGAGCAGCAGTTCGGCGGCGGAGGCCCGGACGGTGGCGTCGGCATTCCCGTCGGCGCCCCCGTCGGCATCGCCCTCGGCGTCGTCGAGGCCGAAGCCGTCGGGGCGCAGCCGGACCAGCCAGTCGCCCTCGCCGTCGGTACGGGCGAAGCGGATGGTCCGGTTCTCCGCGCGCAGTTCCGCGGTCCCGGGGGCGAAGAAGGCCGCGAAGGGCAGGTTGGTCAGGAACTCGTCCACCCCGTCGGCCGCGAGGGCCGGGTCGAGGTCCGGCTCCAGACCGAGCGCGAGTTCGGCGTCGACCCGGTGGACGAGGGTCTCGAACAGCATCCGGCGCACCCAGAACCGGGCGTGCTGGTCGGCGCCCCAGGCCCACATCGGCGCGCCGAGGTCGCCCTCGGCGAAGGCCGCGGCGGCCTCTTCGGCGGCCTCGGCCAGCCAGGCGGGGTAGTCCTCGGGCCGCTCGGGGAGCCGCAGGTCGACGTCCCGGCTGCGCGGCGGCTCCTGGATCCGCTGCCGCAGCAGCACGGTGAACCAGCGCTGCACGCTGCCGGTGTGGCGGACCAGGTCGGCCAGCGTCCACCCCGGGCAGCCGGGCACCGGGAGGGCGGGGTCGGCCTGCCGTACGGCGGCGACGAAGCGGGCGGTCTCGGCGGCGACGGCGGTGCCGTGGTCCTGCGGGGTCATCAGGGCTGTTCCTCAATCCTTCATCAGGTGAAGCAATTGGCGACGACGCTAGGCCTGAAAGGTTGAGACTGTCAAGTAACTCGCCCCGGGCGCCCGAGGGACCCCGTCCGCCGTGGGGCCTACCCGAGCGGCGCCGAGCGGATGGACAGGCCGGGCCGGCGGCGGTGGACGGTGAGGTAGACCAGCCCGTTCCCGCCCGCCGAGACCGACCGCCGCGCGCCGTGCGGCAGCCAGGCCGTGCACCCCGCGGAGAGCTCCTGCCGGCCGTTGTCGGTCTCCAGGAGGCCGCTCCCGTCGAGCACCTGGACCAGGACGTCCAGGTCGGGCTCCACGTGGGCGGCCACCTCGGCGTTCGCCGACAGGCGGATGATGTTCGCGTCCAGCTGCCGGCCCTCCTCCTGGAGGCGCCACAGCGCTCCGCCGCGGTCGGCGGGAGCCTGGTGGAGCAGGGACTCCAGGTGGGTGAGCACACCGGGTCCGGGGTGGGACGTCAACGCGGCCTCCTGCGGGGGAGTGGGATCGGCCCGTGGATTCTACGGAGGACCGCGTGCGATCGAGGGGTCGGCCGGAGGGATGGGCCGACGGGCTCGGCCGGTGGGCTCAGCCGCTGGTCAGGAGTCTGGTCAGGGCCGCGTCGATGTCCAGGTGCTCGGGCTCGGATCCGGCGGGCACCAGGGTGAAGGAGTCCGAGAGGAAGGCCGTGACGAGGTCCTCCGGCGCGCTGACCAGGGACCCGCCGCCGGGCCCCCGAAGGGTGATCAGGACCTCGCCCGCCGACCCCGGACGGACCTTCACGTCACCGCTGCCCACCGGGCCGAGCCGGCCCTCGTTCAGCAGCTCCCGGCTGAAGTACCAGCACACCCGGGCGGCGTCCCCGGTGCACTGGCACGGGGTCAGCGGAAAGGCCAGGCAGGCCGCGTACGGGAGGCTCGCGTCGAAGCGGAGTTCCGCCTGGACCGGGACGTCGGGCGCCGCGCTCTCGGGGAAGGTCACGGGCACCGGGCGGACGGTGGACAACTGCATCGGTACGGCCTCCTGTGATCGCCACGCGCTGGACCGGGACGGCCCGGCGTGCCCGGGGCGTCTACCCGGCGCGTCCACAGGCAGCCAGGGGCGGACGAATCTCCACAATTCCCTTGCATCCGCTGCCTGCACCGCCCGCCGGCACCCGTCAACTCCTGGCCTTCGCTTTCACTCCTACGAAGGAAATGGCGGGCTGTCCGGAGCCCTGGACCAGGTCGCGACGGTCACCCGCCGGAGGAGGCTGGGGTGCGGGCCGCTCCCGCCGCCCCCCTCCCGAACGGAGCCCGAACGTGACCAGACCCCGGCCCCTCCAGGCAGCCGCCGCACTGCTGCTCCCCGCCGTCCTCGCGGCCTGCTCCAGCTCGGGTTCCGGCTCCGGTACGCCGACGACCGCCGCGACGAGCCCCGCGCAGGCCAGCACGATCGTGACGAGCCCCACGCAGAGCAGCGCCGCCGCCCTCCAGGTCACCATCAAGGACTTCGCGTTCACGCCCGCGACCCTGAAGGCGGGCCCCGGCCAGACCGTCACCGTGACCAACCAGGACACCACCGCCCACACCCTCACCGCCGCCGACAAGTCCTTCGACACCGGCACGATCGCGCCCGGCGCCACCGCGACCTTCACCGCGCCCCAGCAGACCGGCGACCACCCGTACATCTGCACCATCCACCCGTTCATGCACGGCACCCTCACCGTGGGCTGAGGCCCTGTGGCCACCCCCGCACCCGCCCGCCGCCACGGCCCGGTCCACCTCCTGCTGCGCGTGGTGGCCGCCGCCGGCCTCGCCGTGGACGCCGTCGTCCACGCCCGGCTCGCCGACCGCTACGACGCCGTCGGTGACAGCCTCAGCCAGGGCACCCTGTTCCGCGCCGAAGCCGCCGCCGCGAGCCTCGCCGTCCTGGTGGTGCTCCTCTGGCGCCACCGCACCGGCGACCTCTACGCCTGGCTCGTCGCCGCCTCCGGTCTCGGCGCGCTGCTGCTCTACCGCTACGTCGACGTCGGCACCCTCGGCCCGCTGCCGAACATGTACGAGCCGGTCTGGTTCGCCGAGAAGGCCCTCGCCGTCTGGGCCGAGGGCATCGCCATCGCCGCGCTCACCGTCCTGCTGCTCGACCACCGCCGTCGCCGTATCCAGGGAACGCCGGCACCGGTCCCCGCCGCCCGGGTGAACGGGCGGCGCGGCGGGCTTGGGCGGGCCGGGTGACGGGCGGGCCGGAGGCGATGATCGCCGGAATCCCGGGCCCTCACCGTCGGAGGCGGACATGCGGATCCTGCTCCTCGCCAGCGCGTTCAACAGCCTCAGCCAGCGGCTGCACGCCGAACTGCGCGACCGACGCCATCAGGTGGAGTTCCAACTCGCCGGTGACGACGAGGAGTTGTCCGCCACGCTGGACCGGTTCCGGCCGGACGTGCTGCTCGCGCCGATGCTGCGCACCGCGATCCCCGAGGAGGTCTGGTCCCGGCTCACCTGCCTGATCGTCCACCCCGGCCCGCCCGGCGACCGCGGCCCCTCCTCGCTCGACCGGGCGATCCAGGAGGGCCGCACCGAATGGGGCGTCACCGTGCTCCAGGCCGAGGCGGAGCTGGACGCCGGGCCGGTCTGGGCCGCGGAGCCCTGCGGGCTGCCCGAGCGCGGCAAGAGCGACCTCTACCGCAACGAGGTCTCCGACGCCGCCGTGGCCGCCGCCCTGCTCGCCGTGGAGCGCGTCGCCTCCGGCACGTACGCGCCGCAGCCGCAGCACGGCCCGGGCTGGCGCGAGGCCGTCCGCACCCGGCCCTTCCTGCGCCAGGAGGACCGCCGGATCGACTGGGCGACCGACCCCACCGAGACGGTGCTGCGCAGGCTCCGCGCGGCGGACTCCCAGCCCGGGGTACTGGACGAGCTGTGCGGCGCCGAGTGGTACCTGCACGGCGGCCACCACGAGCCGCGGTTGCGCGGCCGGGCCGGCGAACTGCTCGCCACCCGGGCCGGCGCCGTCTGCCGGGCCACCTCGGACGGCGCGGTGTGGATCCCCGAACTGCGCCGCCGCCGCGCCCCGGGCGGTCCGGCGACCTTCAAGCTCCCGGCGGTCACCGCGCTCGGCCCCCTGCTCCCGCCGCTGCCCGAGGACCCCGCGCCGCTGATGCCGGACGAGGGCGGCCAACTCGGGTGGTCGGACATCCGCTACCGCGAGGACGGCCCGGTGGGCCTGCTGCGGTTCGCCTTCCCCGGCGGGGCGATGTCCACCGAGCACTGCCGCCGGCTGCTGGCGGCGTACCGCTTCGCGCTCGGCCGCCCGACCACGGTGCTGGTGCTCGGCGGCGGCCGGGACTTCTTCTCCAACGGCATCCACCTCAACGTCATCGAGGCCGCGCCGGACCCGGCCGCCGAGTCCTGGGCCAACATCACCGCGATGGACGACCTGGTCGCCGAGGTGCTCACCACCACCGACCGGCTGGTGGTGGCCGCCCTCGGCGGCAACGCCGCGGCCGGCGGGGTGATGCTGGCGCTGGCCGCCGACGAGGTGTGGTGCCGCGGCGGCTCCGTGCTCAACCCGCACTACCGGCTGATGGGCCTGTACGGGTCGGAGTACTGGACGTACACCCTGCCGCGCCGGGTGGGCGCGGCCGAGGCCGGACGGCTGACCGACCGGGCCCTCCCGGTGTCCGCGGCGGCGGCCGAGCGGATCGGCCTGGTCGACCGGGTGCTGGACTGCGGGCCGGGCGAGTTCGGGGCGAACGCGGCCCACCTGGCCGGGCTGCTCGCCGCCTCGCCCGCCGCCCAGCAGCGGATCGCGGCGAAGAAGGCCGCGCGCGAGGCCGACGAGCGGGCGAAGCCGCTCGCCGCGTACCGGGAGGAGGAGCTCGCGGTGATGCGCGGACAGTTCTTCACACCCGAATCGCCGTACCACGCGCTGCGGTCCGCGTTCGTCCGCAAACGCCCGGTGCCCGCCGGGCTCCTCGCCCGGACGTGACCCGAACGGCCGCGCCCGGCTCGCGCGCTCCGGGCGGTCCGCCGGGCCCGCGGACGGGCGGGCGGTCCGGACCGTTGTTATGACTGGATCCGAGCCATTTCCTCCGGCTCCCATCCCCGAGGAGGCATCCTCATGGGTGCTGCAACCGCTGCCAACGCCGCAACTGCCGCAACCGCCGCGACAACCGACACCGACGTGGTGCACATTCTCTGGATCAACGCCGGCCTCAGCTGCGACGGCGACTCCGTCTCGCTGACCGCCGCGATGCAGCCGAGCATCGAGGAGATCGTCACCGGCGCGCTGCCCGGCCTGCCCAGGGTCGCGGTGCACTGGCCGCTGATCGACTTCGAGTGCGGCCCGGTCCAGGGCGCGGACAACTTCATCGAGTGGTTCTTCAAGGCCGACCGCGGCGAACTCGAACCGTTCGTCCTGGTCGTCGAGGGGTCCATCCCCAACGAGAAGATCAAGAAGGAGGGCTACTGGTGCGGCTTCGGCGACGACCCCGCCACCGGACAGCCCATCACCACCAGTGAGTGGCTGGACCGGCTCGCCCCCAAGGCGACGGCCGTGGTGGCGATCGGAACCTGCGCCACGTACGGCGGCATCCACGCGATGGCCGGCAACCCGACCGGCGCGATGGGCGTGCCGGACCACCTCGGCTGGGACTGGAAGTCCAAGGCCGGGCTGCCGATCGTCTGCGTGCCCGGCTGCCCGATCCAGCCCGACAACTTCGCCGAGACGCTGGCCTACCTGCTGTACCAGCTGGCCGGCTCCGCGCCGATGATCCCGCTGGACGACAAGCTGCGGCCCGCCTGGCTGTTCGGCGCCACGGTGCACGAGGGCTGCGACCGCGGCGGCTACTACGAACAGGGCCAGTTCGCCACCGACTACGGCACCCCCGAGTGCCTGGTGCGGCTCGGCTGCTGGGGCCCGGTCGTCAAGTGCAACGTCACCAAGCGCGGCTGGATCAACGGCGTCGGCGGCTGCCCGAACGTGGGCGGCATCTGCATCGCCTGCACCATGCCGGGCTTCCCGGACAAGTTCATGCCCTTCATGGACCCGCCGCCCGGCTCGCGCGTGTCCACCGGCGTCAGCGGCACCTACGGCTCGCTGATCCGCCGGCTGCGCGCGATCACGCTGAACACCGTCGACAAGGAACCGAAGTGGCGCCACACCGGCCGCCACCTGACCACGGGCTACCGCCCGCCCTGGTGACAGGGAAGGGCCGCACACCGCCCCGGTGTGCGGCCCGTCGATCTCGCAGAGAAGGACACGCGGACACGATGGCAACACCGACCACCAGGGCGACCGGCGACGGCAGCGGTCTGACCGAGATGTCCTGGGACCCGATCACCCGGATCGTGGGCAGCCTGGGCATCCACACGAAGATCGACTTCAAGCAGAAGAGGGTCGCGGAGTGCTACAGCACCTCCTCGGTCTTCCGCGGCTACAGCGTCTTCATGCGCGGCAAGGACCCGCGCGACGCCCACTTCATCACCAGCCGGATCTGCGGGATCTGCGGCGACAACCACGCCACCTGCTCGGTCTACACCCAGAACATGGCGTACGGCGTGAAGCCCCCGCACCTGGGGGAGTGGATCATCAACCTCGGCGAGGCCGCCGAGTACATGTTCGACCACAACATCTTCCAGGAGAACCTGGTCGGGGTCGACTACTGCGAGAAGATGGTCAGTGAGACCAACCCGGGTGTCCTGGAACTCGCCGAGCGCACCGAGGCCCCGCACGCCGGCGACCACGGGTACAAGACCATCGCCGACATCATGCGCTCGCTCAACCCGATCGAGGGCGAGTTCTACCGCGAGGCGCTCCAGGTCAGCCGGTACACCCGGGAGATGTTCTGCCTGATGGAGGGCCGCCACGTGCACCCCTCCACGCTCTACCCGGGCGGCGTCGGCACCGTCGCGACGGTGCAGCTGTTCACCGACTACCTGACCCGGCTGATGCGCTACGTCGAGTTCATGAAGAAGGTCGTGCCGCTGCACGACGACCTCTTCGACTTCTTCTACCAGGCGCTGCCCGGCTACGAGGAGGTCGGCCGGCGCCGCGTCCTGCTCGGCTGCTGGGGCAGCCTCAACGACCCGGACCACTGCGACTTCACGTACCGCAACATGACGGACTGGGGCCGGCGGATGTTCGTCACCCCCGGGGTCGTCGTGGACGGCAAGCTCGTCACCAACGACCTGACGCAGATCAACCTCGGCATCCGCATCCTGCTCGGCTCCTCCTACTACGAGGACTGGGAGGGCAAGGAGCTGTTCGTCACCCACGACCCGCTGGGCAACCCCGTCGACCCCCGGCACCCGTGGAACCAGCACACCATCCCCCAGCCGCAGAAGCGGAACTTCGACGACAAGTACAGCTGGGTGATGTCCCCGCGCTGGTTCGACGGCAAGGAACACCTCGCCCTCGACACCGGCGGCGGCCCGATCGCCCGGCTGTGGTCCACGGCGCTGTCCGGCCTGGTCGACATCGGCTACGTCAAGGCCACCGGCCACAGCGTGCAGATCAACCTGCCCCGCTCGATGACCAAGCCCGAGGTCACCTTCGAGTGGAAGATCCCGCAGTGGAGCAACGCGATCGAACGCAACCGCGCCCGCACCTACTTCCAGGCCTACGCGGCCGCCGCCGCCCTGCACTTCGCCGAGAAGGCGCTCGACGAGGTCCGCGCCGGGCGCAGCCAGACCTGGGAGCGCTTCGAGGTGCCGGACGAGTCGATCGGCTGCGGCTTCACCGAGGCCGTGCGCGGGGTGCTCTCGCACCACATGGTGATCCGCGACGGCAAGATCGCCAACTACCACCCGTACCCGCCCACCCCCTGGAACGCCAGCGTGCGCGACAGCTACGGCACGCCCGGCCCGTACGAGGACGCGGTGCAGAACACGCCGATCTTCGAGGAGAACTCCCCGGAGAACTTCAAGGGCATCGACATCATGCGCGCCGTGCGCAGCTTCGACCCCTGTCTGCCCTGCGGCGTCCACATGTACGTGGGCAACGGGCGGACCCTGAAGACCATGCACGTGCCCACCGGCCTGAGCGGGCTCACCGCATGACGGCCGAGCAGACCGGGCTGCGGATCCAGCAGGCCCTGGACGCCCTGGCCGGCAGCGGTGCCGAGCAGACGGGCGAGCAACTCGTCCGCGACCTCATGGAGTTCTACGGCGAGGGCCTGGCCAGGCTCGTCCCCGCGCTGCCCCCGCCCGCCCTGGAACGGATGCTGGACGACCCGGTGGTGGCCGGGCTGCTGCTCCTGCACGACCTGCACCCCGAGGACGTGAGCGCCAGGATCGACCGGGCGCTCGCCACCCTGCCCGAGCGGGTCGAGGTGCTCGGCTTCGCGCCGGAGACCGGCACCCTGCGGCTGTGCCGCACGGCCAGCGGCTGCGGCTGCGGGGAGCAGGAGGTGGAGGCCGCCCTCGCCTGCCACGCGCCCGAGGTGACGGCCCTGGAACTGGAGCGCGCCCCCCAACTGCTCCAGATCGGCACCCGCCCGCCGCGGCCCGCGGAGGTGCGATGAACACCCGACGGGTCTCCCGGGACGGCACCGCCCTGCTGCGCCGGCTGCGCGAACCGGCCCCGCCGCGGCCCGAGCAGTGCGCCCTCTGCGGCCACGACCTGCCGCCCGGCCACCGCCACCTGGTGGACGTCGAGGAACGCGCCCTGGCCTGCACCTGCACCGCCTGCGGCCTGCTGTTCCGGCAGCCGGGCGCGGCCGGAGGCCGCTACCGCGCCGTCCCGGACCGCTACCTGAGCGACCCGGACGGCGAACCGGACGAGCGCGCCTGGTCGGTGCTGGGCGTCCCGGTCGGCACCGTGTTCCTGTTCCGCAACGCCGTGCTGGACCGGCTGCTCGCCTTCTACCCCGGGCCGGCCGGCGCCACCGAGAGCGAGCTGGACCAGGAGGCCTGGGAGCGCGCCCTCGGCACCAGCCGGCTGGCCGGCGCCCTGGAGCCGGACGTGGAGGCGCTGCTGCTGCGCCGCGCCGAGGGACGGGTCGAGTGCTTCCTGGTGCCGATCGACGTCTGCTACGAGCTGGTGGGCCGGCTGCGGCGGTGCTGGCACGGCTTCGACGGCGGCGCCGAGGCCAGGGCCGAACTCGACGCCTTCTTCGAGCAGTTGGCCGTCCGGACCCGCCCGCTGCCCGCGGAGGTGAGGGCGTGACCACGCTTGCCTTCGCCTGCACCGGCGTGCGCTCCGACCCGTACGCGGCCGTGCCCACCCTGGTGTTCCGGCTGCGGATCACCGCTCCCGCCGACACCCGGGTGCACGCCCTCGCGCTGCAGTGCCAGCTGCGGATCGAACCCGGCCGCCGGTCCTACGGCGACGCCGAGGGAGAGCGGCTCGGCGACCTCTTCGGCGAGCGGGAGCGCTGGGCCACCACGCTCAACCCGATCCAGTTCGCGACCGTGCCGCTGCTGGTGCCCGGATTCACCGGGGAGACCGAGGCCGACCTCGCGGTGCCGTGCAGCTACGACCTGGAGGTGGCCTGCGCCCGGTACTTCCGGGCACTGGAGGGCGGCGAGGTGCCGTTGCTGCTGCTCTTCTCCGGCACCGCCTTCGCCGGGCCGGGCGGCTTCCAGGTCACGCCGGTGCCGTGGGACAAGGAGGCCAGGGTGCGGATGCCGGTGGCGGTCTGGCGGGAGGCGGTCGACCGGCACTTCCCCGGCTGCGGCTGGCTGCGGCTGCCCGAGGACCTGATGGACGAGCTGCTGGCCTACCGCTCCCGGCGGGCGCTGCCCTCCTGGGAGGCGACGGTGCGCGAGCTGCTCGCCTCGGCGACGGTCGGAGAGGGGGTCGGATGAGCGAGCAGAGCTTCCCCGAGGGGATCGAGCGGGGCTTCGCGGCCGCCCGGCATATCGCCGACGCGGTGCTGATGGAGGGCTACGTGCTCTACCCGTACCGCGCCTCCGCGGCCAAGAACCGGCTGCGCTGGCAGTTCGGCGTCCTGGTGCCGCCCGAGTACACCAGGCAGGGCGGCGAACACTCCCACCAGCGCACCGAGTGCGTGATGGAGGCGCGGCGCGACGACCGGCTGGCGGTCGAGCTGCGCTTCCTGCGGGTCCAGCGGCGCACCGTCGAACGGGCCGTCGAGGAGGGCGGGTTCGAGCCGGTGGAGGAGCTGGAGCTCGCCGACCGGGTGCTCGTCGAGTGGGACGAGGCCGTCGAGGAGCGGGTCGAACTGCTGCTGGACGTCGAGGAGTTGACCCGCGAGGGGCTGCAGCACGGGTTCCGGCTGCCGGGCGTCGGCAGTACGGAGCTGCTGCACGAGCACGGCAGCGCGGTCGGACGGCTGGTGCGCCGGCGCGAACAGCTCGACGGGGTGGTGCGGTTGCGGGTCGAGGAACTGCCCGGCCCGTACCGGGCGCAGCGCCTGACGGTCGAGGTGGAGAACGCCTCCGACTGGACGCCGGGCCGCGGGGCCGGCCGCGACGAGGCGCTGCCGCGCTCGCTGGTCTCCACCCATCTGCTGCTCGGGCTGGAGCACGGCCGCTTCCTGTCGGTCGCCGACCCGCCCGAGTGGGCCCGGGCGGCCGTCAAGCGCTGCCGCAACGAGCGCACCTGGCCCGTGCCCGCCGGGCCGGACGGCGGGTACCAGGTGGTGCTGTCCTCGCCGATCATCCTGGAGGACCACCCGCGGATCGCCCCGGAGAGCCTCGGGGCCCTGTACGACGCCACCGAGATCGACGAGATCCTGGCCCTGCGGACGGCGGCCCTGACCGACCGGGAGAAGCGGGAGGCCCGGGGCACCGACGAGCGGGCCGGCGCGGTGATCGACCTGGCCGAGTCGATGCCGCCCGAGGTGCTGGAGCGGCTGCACGGCGCGATCCGCGGGCTGCGCGAGATCACCGGCTGCGGCCCGGACCCGCAACAGCCCTGGTGGGACCCGGGCAACGACCCCGAGGTCGACCCCGAGCACGACCGGGTGCTGGTCGACGGCCGGCAGGTCGGCGCGGGCAGCCGGGTGCTGCTGCGGCCCGGACGGCGGCGCACCGACGCCCAGGACCTCTTCCTGGACGGGCGCACCGCCGTGGTGGAGGCCGTGCTGCACGACCTCGACGGCTCGGTGCACCTCGCCGTCACGGTGGAGGACGACCCGGGCGCGGACCTGTGGCGCGCCCAGGGGCGCTTCCGGTACTTCCAGCCCGACGAGATCACCCCGCTGGAGGAGTCGTGACCCGGCCGACGGTGCTGGTCGCCGGGGTGGGCAACATCTTCCTCGGCGACGACGGGTTCGGGGTGGAGACCGTCCGGCGCCTCGCCGCCCACCCGCTGCCGGAGGGCGTCGAGCTGGTCGACGTCGGCGTGCGCGGCGTCGACCTGGCGTACCGGCTGCTCGACGGCTACCGCACCGCCGTCCTGGTCGACGCCACCTGCCGCGGCGGCCCGCCCGGCACGGTGTACCTCATCGAGGCGGCCGCCGAGCCGCTGGAGGTGCCCGTCCTGGACGGGCACCGGATGGGGCCGGACGCCGTGCTCGGACTGCTCGCCACGCTCGCGGCCGGCACCGGCGGCGAGCCGCCCGGGCGGGTGCTGGTGGTCGGCTGCGAGCCGGCGTCGCTGGAGGAGGGCATCGGGCTGAGCGAGCCCGTCGCCGCCGCCGTGGAGGAGGCCGTCCGCGTGGTCCTGGGGGCCGTGGCGGAGGCGCTGCCGGTGGCGGAGACCCTGTCGGTGGAGGAGACCCGGTCGCCGGAGAGGAGGACGACACCATGCTGAGGAAGCTCATCGGCGCGGCCCTGCTGGCGGGGATCGGCGCGCTGGTCTGGCAGAGCCTGCCCGACCTCAAGCGGTACCTGAAGATCTCGCGGATGTGAGCCGCGGATTGCTGCGAACGGTGCAGCCCCGGACACGGTGGCGGCGCGGCTTCGAGCCGCCGCCGCCACCGCGCCCTGTAATGGGGCGCGTCGCCGGCCGCCGTGGAGAGGGACCGATGCACGAGATGTCGATCGCCGCCGCCGTCGTCGAGCAGGTGGACACGGCCGCGCGCGAACACGGGGCCGCCGCGGTGGCACGAGTACGGCTGCGGGTCGGCGAGTTGGCGGGCGTCGTCCCCGAAGCCCTGGACTTCTGCTTCGAACTCGCCTGCGCCGGCACGCTGGTGGCGGGCGCGGCGCTGGAGACCGAGTCCGTCCCGGCACGGGCCCGCTGCGCGCCCTGCGGCGTCGAGTGGGCCGTCGGCATGCCGCCGGACCTCGCCTGCCCCGGCTGCCGCACCGGCGGCGGCGTCGAGCTGCTGTCCGGGCGCGAACTCCAGATCCTCGACGTCGAGTGGGCCGAACGCCCCGGCGTCCCGGCCGAACGGAAGGGCTGAAAGCCGATGTGCCAGAGCGGACACGCGGGCCGGACGGCCGACCTGCGGCGGGCGGTGCTCGCCCGCAACGACGACGGCGCCCGCGAGCTGCGCGCCGCGCTGACCGCCCGCGGGACGGTCGCGGTGAACCTGCTCTCCAGCCCCGGCAGCGGCAAGACCGCCCTGCTGGAGGCGGAGCTGGGGCTCGCCCGACGGCGCGGGGTGTCCGTCGCCGCGCTCACCGCCGACCTCGCCACCGAGAACGACGCGCTGCGGCTGGCCCGTTCGGGCGCGCCGGTGAAGCAGGTGCTCACCGACGGGCTGTGCCACCTGGAGGCGCGGATGCTCGCCGGGCACCTGGACGGCTGGCTGCCCGGGGACTGCCGGCTGCTGTTCGTGGAGAACGTCGGCAACCTGGTCTGCCCGGCCTCCTACGACCTCGGCGAATCGCTGCGGGTCGTGCTGGCCTCGGTGACCGAGGGCGAGGACAAGCCGCTCAAGTACCCGACCGCGTTCGGGCTGGCCAACCTCGTCCTGGTGACCAAGGCGGACCTCGCCGCGGCGGCCGAATTCGACGAGGCGGCGTTCCTCGCCAACGTCCAGCGGGTCAACCCCGGCGTGGAGGTGGTGACCACCTCGGCCCGCACCGGCAACGGCGTGGGCGCGCTGCTGGAGCGGGCGCTCGCCGTGCTGGACGGCGCCGCGCCGCACCGGCCGGTGATGGCTGCACAGGTTCGTGAGGGAGACCAGGGCCACCACCACCCCGTGCCGGAGCCGTCGTGACGGCGCTCGGCGTCGAACGGCGCAGGGTCGCCGTCCGGGGCCTGGTGCAGGGCGTCGGCTTCCGGCCGTTCGTCTACGCGCTGGCCGGGGAACTCGGACTGGCCGGCAGCGTCACCAACACCGGCGAGGGCGTGCTCGCCGAGGTCGAGGGCAGCCCGGAGGCCCTGGACGCCTTCTGCCGGCGGGTGGCTGGCGACGCCCCGCCGCTCGCCCGGGTCGCCTCCGTCGAGCACCAGCCGCTCGCCGCCACCGGCGCCACCGGCTTCACCATCACGGCCTCCCGCACCGACGGCCCGCGCGCCACCCTGATCCCGCCCGACGTCGCGGTCTGCGCCGACTGCCTGGCCGAACTCACCGACCCCGCCGACCGGCGCCACCGGCACCCCTTCATCAGCTGCACCAACTGCGGCCCCCGGCACACCATCGTCACCGGCCTGCCCTACGACCGGGCCAACACCACGATGGCCGGCTTCCCGATGTGCGCCGACTGCGCCCGGGAGTACACCGACCCCGCCGACCGCCGCTTCCACGCCCAGCCCGTCGCCTGCCACGGCTGCGGACCACGGCTCACCCTGACCGTCCCCGGGCACGCCGACCGCCGGGACGAGGACGCCCTCGACGGGGCCCGGCGGCTGCTCGCGGACGGGGCGATCCTCGCCGTCAAGGGCATCGGCGGCTACCACCTGGCCTGCGACGCCCGCGACCGCGAGGCCGTCGCCCTGCTGCGCCGCCGCAAGCGGCGTGGCGACAAGCCCTTCGCCCTGATGGCCCGTGACCTCGCGACCGTCGAGGCACTGCTGCCGATCGGGCCCGTCGAACGGGAACTGCTCATCGGACCGGTCCGGCCGATCGTCCTGCTGCGCCGCCCCGGCGGGTTCGCCGCGGAACTCCCGGCTGTCGCCCCGGGCAGCCCCGACCTCGGGGTGATGCTCCCGTACACCCCGCTGCACCACCTGCTGCTCGCCGCGCCCGGGCCGGACCTGCTGGTGATGACCAGTGCCAACCTCTCCGGAGAGCCGATCGTCACCGACGACCGGGAGGCGCTGGACGCACTCGCCCCGCTGGTCGACGGCTGGCTCGGCCACGACCGGCCGATCCGGGTGCCCTGCGAGGACTCCGTGGTGCGGGTGGTCGACGGCGAACAGCTGCCGCTGCGCCGCTCGCGCGGGTACGCCCCGCTGCCGCTCCCGCTGCCGGTGCCCGTCCGGCCGGTGCTGGCCGTCGGCGGGGACCTGAAGAACACCTTCGCGCTGGCCGCGGACGGCTACGCCTGGCTGTCCGGCCACGTCGGCGACATGGACGACCTGGCCACGCTGCGCGCCTTCGACCGGGCGGTGGACCAGCTCGGCACGGTCACCGGGGTGCGGCCCGAACTGCTGGTCGCCGACCGACACCCGGGCTACCGCTCGCTCCACCACGCCGAGCGCACCGCCGCCGGCCGACCGGTGCGCCGGGTGCAGCACCACCACGCCCACATCGCGGCGGTGATGGCCGAACACGGCCTGGACGGCGGCCGGCCCGTCCTCGGGGTGGCCTTCGACGGGACCGGCTACGGCGAGGACGGTGCGATCTGGGGCGGCGAGGTGCTGCTCGCCGACTACGACGGATTCCGCCGGCTCGCCCACCTGGGGTACGTGCCGCTGCCGGGCGGCGACGCGGCCGTCGAGCGCCCGTACCGCACGGCGCTGGCGCACCTGCGCGCGGCCGGGCTGCCCTGGACCGCCGGGCTGCCGCCGGTCGGGGCCTGTCCCTCTGAGGAACTGCGGCTGCTGGAGCGGCAGTTGCAGCGCGGACTGAACTGCGTGCCGACCTCCAGCATGGGCCGGCTGTTCGACGCGGTCTCCTCGCTCGCCGGGATCTGCCACCGGGCCGGGTACGAGGCCCAGGCGGCGATCGAACTGGAGGCCGCCGCAGTGGAGTTCGGCCCGGCGGGGGGCTACGGCTTCGGGCTCGCGGAGCGGGCGGGCGGCTGGGTCGTCGAACCCGGGCCGGTGCTGGCCGGGGCGGTGGCGGATCTGGCCGCGGGTGCCCCGGCCGGGCTGGTCGCCGCGCGCTTCCACGCCGGGGTGGCGGAGGCGGTGCGGCAGGTCTGCGCGGCCGTCCGGGACCGGTACGGCATCACCACGGTGGCGCTCAGCGGCGGGGTGTTCGCCAACGCGCTGCTCTCCTCGGCCTGCGCCGGTGGCCTCGGGGAGGACGGCTTCACCGTGCTTCGGCACCGCCGGGTGCCGCCCAACGACGGAGGGCTGGCGCTTGGCCAGCTGATGGTGGCCGGCCGCGCGTCGGCCGACCGGGAGGAGTGAGAGCGGATGTGCCTGGCGGTGCCCGGCAGGGTGACGGAGATCGGGGAACGCGACGGGACCAGGATGGCGGTGATGGACTTCGGCGGGGTGGTCAAGGACGTCTGCCTGGAGTACCTGCCCGACCTGGCGGTGGGGGAGTACGCGATCGTCCACGTGGGGTTCGCACTGCAGCGTCTGGACGAGGAGTCGGCCCGGCGGACCCTCCGGCTGTTCGAGGAACTCGGGCTGCTGCAGGAGGAGTTCGGCGACCCGTGGGAGGCGGCCGAGGCGGCAGGAACGGCTGAGGAGGCCGAGCGGTGAAGTACCTGGAGGAGTTCCGCAACCCCGAGCTGGCCGAGGGCCTGCTCGCCGACATCAGGGCGACGGTCACCCGCCCGTGTGCGCTGATGGAGGTGTGCGGCGGCCAGACGCACAGCATCATCCGGCACGCCATCGACCAACTCCTGCCGGACGAGGTCGAGTTGATCCACGGCCCGGGGTGTCCGGTGTGCGTCACCCCGCTGGAGGTGATCGACCGGGCGCTCGCCATCGCCGCCCGCCCTGAAGTGATCTTCTGCTCCTTCGGGGACATGCTGCGGGTGCCCGGCACCGACCGCGACCTGTTCCGGGTGCGGGGCGAGGGCGGCGACGTCCGGGTGGTGTACTCGCCGCTGGACGCGCTGAGGATCGCCCGGGAGAACCCGGACCGGGAGGTGGTCTTCTTCGGCATCGGCTTCGAGACCACCGCCCCGCCGAACGCGATGGCCGTCCACCTCGCCCGGAAGCAGGGCGTGCGCAACTTCAGCATGCTGGTCTCGCACGTCCGGGTGCCCCCGGCCATCGAGGCGATCATGGCCTCGCCGGACTGCCGCGTCCAGGGCTTCCTGGCCGCCGGGCACGTGTGCAGCGTGATGGGCACCGCCGAGTACCCGGAGCTCGCGGAGCGCCACCGGGTGCCGATCGTGGTCACCGGCTTCGAGCCGCTGGACATCCTGGAGGGCATCCGGCGGACCGTACGGCAGTTGGAGCGCGGTGAGCACACCGTCGAGAACGCCTACGCCCGGGCCGTCCGGCCGGAGGGCAACCCGGCGGCCCGCGCCATGCTGGAGGACGTCTTCGAGGTGACCGACAGCGCCTGGCGGGGCATCGGCGTGATCCCGCGGAGCGGCTGGCGGCTCTCGCCGCGCTACCGGGAGCACGACGCCGCGCACCGCTTCGACGTCACGGGCATCCGCACCCGGGAACCCGCCCAGTGCCGGGCCGGCGAGGTGCTGCAGGGGTTGCTGAAGCCCCACGAGTGCGAGGCCTTCGGCACGGTCTGCACCCCGCGCACCCCGCTGGGCGCCACCATGGTCTCCAGCGAGGGCGCCTGCGCCGCGTACTACCTCTACCGGCGGCTGAGCACGCCGAACCCGGCCCAGGAGGCGAGCCCCGTTGGCTGACACCGAACTGCTCACCGACCCCGCCGCGCCCGACTTCTCCGGCTGGAGCTGCCCGCTGCCGCTGCGCGACCACCCCCGGGTGGTGATGGGCCACGGCGGCGGCGGGGCACTCTCCGCCGAACTGGTGCAGAACCTCTTCGCGCCCGCGTTCGGCGGCCCGGTGCTGGCCGGGCTCGGCGACTCGGCGGTGCTCGAACTCGGCGGCGCGCGACTGGCGTTCTCCACCGACTCCTACGTGGTGCGGCCGCTGTTCTTCCCCGGGGGCTGCATCGGCGACCTCGCCGTCAACGGCACGGTCAACGACCTCGCCATGAGCGGGGCCCGGGCGGCCTACCTGTCCTGCGGCTTCATCCTGGAGGAGGGGGTGGAGCTGGCCGCCGTCGACCGGATCGCCCGGGCGCTCGGCGAGGCCGCCCGCACCGCCGGGGTCGAGGTGGCCACCGGGGACACCAAGGTGGTCGAGGCCGGGCACGGGGACGGCGTCTACCTGAACACCGCCGGGATCGGGCTCGTCCCGGCCGGGGTCGACATCCGGCCGCAGCGGGCCCACCCGGGCGACGTGGTGATCGTCAGCGGACCGATCGGGCTGCACGGGGTGGCGATCCTGAGCGTCCGGGAGGGCCTGGAGTTCGGGGTCGAGGTGCGCAGCGACTGCGCGGCCCTCGGCGGCCTGGTCGAGGCGATGCTCGGCGCCACCCGCGACCTGCACGTGCTGCGCGACCCCACCCGGGGCGGGCTGGCGGCGGCGCTCAACGAGATCGCGTCGGCGGCCGGGGTCGGCGTGGTGCTGAGCGAACGCGCCGTCCCCGTCCCGGACCCGGTGGCCAACGCGTGCGCCGTGCTGGGCCTGGACCCGATGTACATCGCCAACGAGGGCAAGCTGGTCGCCTTCGTCCCGCGCACCGAGGCCGACGCCGTGCTCGCCGCGATGCGCGCCCACCCGCTCGGCGCGGAGGCGGCGGTGATCGGCGAGTGCGTCGAGGACCACCCCGGCATGGTCGTCGCCCGCACCGGCTTCGGCGGCACCCGCGTGGTCGACCTGCCGATGGGCGAACAACTGCCCCGGATCTGCTGACCCGCGCCGTCTCCGGGGCGTTGGGGGTGTGCGGGGAAACCGATTTCCGTTTCGGCGGGGTCATCGCCTATGGTGGTCTCACCGACGCGGGGTGGAGCAGCTCGGTAGCTCGCTGGGCTCATAACCCAGAGGTCGCAGGTTCAAATCCTGTCCCCGCTACCAACGGAAGCCGGGGTCGACACGATGATCGTGTCGACCCCGGCTTCTTCGCGTTCCGGCGCGCGCGGCGTTGTCGATGTGCGCATCGGCCCGGGACTCGTCGGCCTTTGCGGCGGCGAGTGGCAGCAGGACGTGACCGGCACCTGCCCGCCGATGCCCCGCTACGACGTGCGGCTCTTCGACCTGCTCGCAGGCAAGCTCGCGGACGGCGTGAAGGTGCGCATCGTGGTCAGCGACCCCGGCAACCGGGGCGCCGTCGGCAGCGGCGGCTACTCGCAGATCAAGTCCCTGAACGAGATCAGCGACACCCTGGCCGCCCGCCTCACCGCCCGCCTCGGGGACCCGGGCAAGGCCAAGACGGCGATGTGCCAGAACCTGCAGCTCGCGCCGTTCCGCGCCTCCTCGGCCCCGACCTGGGCCGACGGCCACCCGTACGCGCTGCACCACAAGGTGGTCTCGGTCGACGGATCCGCCTTCTTCATCGGCTCCAAGAACCTCTACCCGGCCTGGCTGCAGGACTTCGGCTACGTCGTGGAGAACCGGGCCGCCGCCGGGCAGCTCGACCAGCAGCTGCTCACCCCGCAGTGGCAGTACTCGCAGGCCGCCGCGACCTTCGACTACAGCCGGGGCCTTTGCAAGGGCTGACGGATCGTCAAGTGAGCCGTGGTGAGAGCCGGGCGCCGAGCCCGCCTGTCCTCCGCGGCAGCCGCTGACTGCCGTCCGGGGCCCGGCGCCCTGGACGGCAGGTCAGCGGCTGCGCCAGCATGGGGCGCATGCCCGAGACGCCGAAGTCCCCCCGCAGGATCGCCGACGACCACGTCGCCCGGGTCGCGGAACTCGACCCGGCGACCTCGACCAGACTCGGCCTCCATCCCGAGGACGACCGGCAGCCGGACCTGTCACCGGAGGGCTTCGAGGCACTCGCCGAACTCGCCCGGCGGACCCTGACCGCCCTCGGCACCGCGGCGCCCGTCGACGACCCCGCCGAACTGGACTGCGCCCGTCTGCTGCGCGAGCGGCTCACCGCCGAACTCGCCGTCCACGAAGCCGGGGACCACTACCGCCAGCTGCGCAACGTCAACTCGCCCCTGCACAAGGTCCGCGGCGTCCTCACCATGATGCCCACCGACACCCCCGAGCAGTGGGCGGCCGTCGCCGGACGGCTGCGCAACATCCCCGGCGCCCTGGACGGCTACCGGGCGACCCTGGCCGAGGGCATCGGCCGCGGACTGCTCAGCGCACCCCGGCAGGCCCGCGCCGCCATCGCCCAACTCGACGCCTGGACCGGGCGATCAGGCGGCGGAACGAGCTGGTTCACCGGCTTCGTCGCGGACGGCCCGGCCGCGCTGCGCCCCGAGCTGGATGTCGCCGCCGAGCGGGCGACCGCCGCCGCTGCCGCCTTCCGCGACTGGCTCGCCGACACCTACCTGCCCGCTGCCGAGGGCACCCCGGACGCCGTCGGCCGCGAGCACTACCTGCGCTCCGCCCGCTGGGCCAACGGCGCCGAGATCGACCCGGCCGAGGCCTACGCCTGGGCCTGGGAGGAGTTCCACCGGACGGCCGCCGAGATGCGGGCCGAGGCCGGGCGCATCCTCCCCGGCGCCGGCGTCCGGGCCACCATGGACCACCTCAACGCCCACGGCCACGCCGTCGACGGCGAGGAGAACGTCCGCGCCTGGCTGCAGCAGATCATGGACGAGGCGATCGACGCCCTCGACGGCACCCACTTCGACATCGCCGGGCCGATGCGCCGGGTCGAGACCCTGATCGCGCCGCCGGGAAGCTCGGGCGCGCCCTACTACAACGGCCCCAGCCTCGACTTCAGCCGCCCCGGCCGCACCTACCTGCCCGCCCTCGGCCGACGCACCTTCCCCACCTGGCAGCTCGTCAGCACCTGGTACCACGAGGGCGTCCCCGGCCACCACCTGCAGACCGCCCGCTGGACCGCCTGCGCCGACCGGCTCAGCACCTACCAGATCACCCTCGGCGCGGTCAGCGCCAACAAGGAGGGCTGGGCGCTGTACGCCGAGCGCCTGATGGACGAACTGGGCTTCCTCACCGATCCCGCCCGGCGCCTCGGCTACCTGGACAAGCAGATGCTGCGGATCATCCGGGTGATCGTCGACATCGGCATGCACCTCGAACTCGCCATCCCGGCGGACTCCGGCTTCCACCCGGGCGAACGCTGGTCCCCGGCCCTCGCCCTCGACTTCATGGCCGCCCACCACGGCAGCGAACTCCCGCGCCGCACCAGCGAGATCGACCGCTACCTCGGCTGGCCGGGCCAGGCCATCGGCTACAAGCTGGGCGAACGGGCCTGGCTCCAGGGCCGGGAGGCCGCCCGGCGCCGCCAGGGCGCCGCCTTCGACCTCCGGACCTGGCACACCGCCGTCCTCGCCCAGGGCTCCCTCGGCCTCGACGACCTGGCCACCCGCCTCGCCGAGGCGTAGCCGACGATCCGTACTGAGAACGGGAGCCCCGCCCCTGCCCGCGGGGGCCGGGAGTAGCGAGGGGCGAGGCGGGTAGCAGAGGGATCTCCGCGGGTTCCGGACGGCGGTCCGGGCAGGTGGTGCGGGAGGGAGCGCAACGGGAGGGGACGGGTCGACGTGCTGGGTCAGTCGCATGCGATCAGCGGGGCACTGCTCTACGCGGCGACCGCGCCGTTCCTGCCGGAGGCCCTGTTCGGGGTGCAGCCGCGGCCGAGCGAGATCCTGGTCGGCACGCTGCTCTGTGCCGGGGCCGCGCTGCTGCCGGACCTCGACCACCACGACGCGACGCCCGCGCACCTGCTGGGCCCGCTGTCGAAGGGGTTGTGCCGCCTGGTGGGCAGGTTGTGCGGGGGGCACCGCCATGCGACGCACTCCCTGCTCTTCGTGGCGCTCACCGGCTGGGGCACCTGGATGGGCGTCACCCGCCTCGGCGGTGGCTTCACCCTGGGCCTCACCTTCGTGCTCTTCGGTCTCGCGGCGCGGGCCCTGCACCTGCACCCGCCGGGGAACGGGCTGACGGCGTGGGTGACCTCCGTCGGCCTGGCCGGTGTCGGGACGGCGACGGTGGCCGCCTGGTTCACCGGTGTCGCCGTCTGGCTGCCCTACACGGTCTGCCTGGGGACCCTGTCCCACCTGCTCGGCGACTGCCTGACCCGCCGGGGCGCGCCCCTCCTTTGGCCCTGTCCCAAGCGCTTCGAACTCGTGCTGATCCGGCGCACCGGCGGGAAGCTGGAAACCCGGCTCCTCGTGCCCGCGATGACCGTCGCCACGTTCGCGGCCCTGTGGTTCTCGGCCTTCGCCCCGCGCCTGGCCGCGAACTGAGCACCACCACGACGCCGCCGGGCCGACCGGGGGGCCACGCCCTGTACGAGGCCGGGTCCTCCGGTGGCACGCCCGGCGTGATTCGCATGCGATCGGCCGGGGTAGTCGTGCGGCATGACGACTCCCACCCGACCCCTCGCCGTGGTGACCGGCGCCTCCAGCGGCATCGGCTACGAACTGGCCCGCCAGTTCGCGGACCACGGCTTCGACCTCCTGATCAACGCGGAGGACGGCGGCCTCGCCGCGGCCGCCGAGAGCCTGCGCGCCGACGGCGCCGTCGTGACGGACGTCCACGCGGACCTGCGCACCCGCCACGGAGTGGAGACCCTGTGGTCGGCGATCGCCGCCACCGGCAGACCCGTCTCGGCGGTCGCCCTCAACGCCGGTGTCGGCCGGGGCGGCGCCTTCGTCGACACCGACCTGTGCGACGAACTGGAGATCATCGACCTCAACATCACCTCGACCGTCCGCCTGGCCAAGCACCTCCTGCGCGACATGACCGCCCGCGGCGAGGGCCGGGTCCTCATCACCTCCTCCATCGCCGCGACCATGCCCGGCCCGTTCCAGGCCGTCTACAACGCCTCCAAGTCCTTCCTCCAGTCCTTCGCCCAGGCCCTGCAGAACGAGCTGAAGGACACCGGCGTCACCGTGACCGCGCTGATGCCCGGCCCCACCGAAACCGACTTCTTCCACCGCGCCGACATGACCGACACCGAGCTCGGCCAACAGGACAAGGACGACCCGGCCCAGGTCGCCCGGCAGGGCTTCGAGGCCCTCATGGCCGGCAAGGACAAGGTGACCGCCGGCTCCCTGAAGACCCGCGCCCAGGCCGCGGCCAACAAGGTGCTGCCCGACAGCACCAAGGCGGAGATCCACCGCAGGATGGCCGAGCCCGGCTCGGGCGACGACTGACACCCCTCGGCGAGGTCCTGACCCGAACCGGAGTCCACCGGCGTGCGACTGCTCCTCACCTCCGACACCCACGTCCCCACCCGGGCGCGCTCCCTGCCCGCCCCGCTGCTGCGCGCCCTCGACGAGGCCGACGCGGTGTTCCACGCCGGGGACTGGGTCGACACGGCCACACTCGACCTGTTCGAGGCCCGGGCCCGGCGGCTGGTCGCCGTCCACGGCAACAACGACGGGCAGGCGCTGCGCGACCGGCTGCCCGAAGTGGCCCGGGTCGAACTGGCGGGCCTGCGCTTCGCGGTCGTCCACGAGACCGGCCCCGCCCCGGGGCGCGAACAGCGGTGCCGGTCGCGCTTCCCCGACACGGACGTTCTGGTCTTCGGGCACAGCCACATCCCGTGGGACAGCCACGCCCCCGGCGGCCTGCGGCTGCTCAACCCCGGCTCCCCGACCGACCGGCGCCGCCAGCCCTTCGCGACCTACCTGACCGCCCGCGCGGACGACGGCCGCCTCACCGAGGTACGGCTCCACCGGCTGCCCCCGCGTTCCTGACCCCGGCCCTGGCCCTGCCCAGGTGGGGCCGGGGCCGGGGTCCGGGCAGGGCCCGGATGGGGGTCAGCCGCTGGAGTCGGCCCGCAGACGGACCTGCTCCTCCAGCCGGGCCAGGCTGTCGTCCAGCGCCTGCTCGACCTCTTCGCGCGGCGGGGCCGACCGCGGGTCGAAGAACGACAGGTGGACGGTCACCTGGCTGGTGCCGGTGTCCAGGCCCGCCACCTGGAGCCAGCCGGCGTACCGGCCGTTCTCCCGGGTCCCCCACTCCATCCGCATCTGGTCCTTCTGCGCCCGCAGGAGTCCGCGTTGGTCCTCGCCGGTGCGGTCCTCGTGCACGGTCACCGCGGGCGGATCGTCGACCCGCACGTGCAGATCACGGGGCATCCACGCGTCGAACCGCCCAGGGTCGGAGGCCTGGTCGAAGACCAGTTCCGGCAGGGCCGGCATGGTGCGGGTGCGCTCGTACTCGGTCATCGGCCACTCCTCGGGTCCTGTCCGCGCCGGCAGCGGGCCGAGCGGTCCGCTGCCCACCCTCGGCCCCGCCCGGCGATACCGCGACCAGGGGGCCGCCGGCCGACGGACGCCGGGGTCCGGTCCGGTCGCAGCCGGTCCCGGGTGGCCGGGGCGCCACGGGCGGGACAGAATCGTCGGGGTGGCGCGACATCCGCCATGCCGCCGGTGGGGCGGGTACGGACCGGGAGGCGACTGTGACCGGCGTGACCAGCACCGATCTTCTCGTGGACGCGTTCGACAGGATCCGTGAAACGGTCGCCGACGTGGTCGAGGGCCTGACCCCCGAGCAGCTGGCGTTCCGGGTGCGGGACTCGGCCAACTCGATCGCCTGGCTGGTCTGGCACCTCACCCGGGTGCAGGACGACCACCTCGCCGACGCGGCCGACCGCGAACAGGTGTGGACCGCCGACGGCTGGGCGGGCCGGTTCGGGCTGCCGTTTACCGCGTCCTCGACCGGCTACGGGCACCGGCCCGCGCAGGTCGCCAAGGTCACCGCCACCGCCGACCTCCTCGTGGGCTACCACGAGGCCGTCCACGCCCGGACCGTCGCCTACGTGCGCGGCCTCGACAACCGCTCCCTCGCCAGGATCGTCGACGAGTCGTGGCAGCCTCCGGTCACCCTGGGCGTACGTCTTGTCAGTGTGATCGCCGACGACCTCCAGCACGCCGGCCAGGCGGCCTACGTACGGGGCCTGCTGGCCCGGCGGTGACGGGGGCCGCAGCCGACCGGGGCCGTTCCGGAGGAGCCCGCCCCGGTTCCGCCTTCAAGAGGCGACCCCGGCGAGGGCTCCGCCTACTCCACGTGGGTGGCGATCACGGTCCAGGCTCCGGTCGACGTGTCGTCCCTGCGGAGGTCGAACGCGAAGCTGATCGGCCTGCGCCGGCGTGCGTCGCCGCGGAGCACCTGCTCGCTGCGCCGGTCGACCTCGTAGTAGACGCCCTCCGCGTCGACCGCGACACGGAAGACGATCGGGTCACGTGAGACCAGCGAGCGCACCATGACCGACCTGACGACGGCGTCACGCATGACGGTTCGATCGACCGTGCGCACGGACGTGAAGTCCAGACTGCCGTCGTTCATGACCCACTCCTCCAGGAACCGCTCGACGGCGACCTCCAGAACCGCCTTGTCGAACCGGCCGTCGAGCACGCTCAGATCGCCGACGGCGGCGTCGGCATCCGTGCTCCACGAAATGTTGGTGAGCGACAGGATGTCGCTCACCCCCTTGACCGCGGTCTTCCCGGCGACTTCGAGCACCGCCTCGCGAGCGACCTCCTTCTGGTCCCAGCCGTCCGTCTCGATGGCGCTGGTCAGGTGGTGCGCACCCTCGGCCGCCTGCTCCACCGAGGACACGATCCACTCTCCGTCCCGGCTCTTGCGCAGCGTCCAGTACTCGACCGGGCGTGTCGAACCGTCCTTGCGCACGGCATCCGGGCCGTGGCTGCGGCGGACGTAGTCGTTGAGCGTCGCGGTGACCCGGAAGGTGACGGTGTCGTTCACCTCGCCCGCGCGGTTCGCGACGTCGACCAGCTCGACCACCGGGCCGGAGACGATCTCCACGACGTTGACCTCGCCGCGTGATTCGTAGTCGCGCAGCTCGTCGGCCCACTTGCCGTAGAGCACCGGGGACAGGATCTGCCGCAGGGTGGCGTGATCGTGTTGGGTCCAGGCACGCTGGGCGGTCACGTACAGCCAGACGGCTCGGCGCTCGATCGCGGCGCGATCGAAGCTCGGATCCGTGTCGGCAATGGCATCGACCCGGGCCCCGACCTGGGCGGCGCGCTCACGCGCCTGCGCGTCCGCGCGGTGCGCCGTACGGTCCGACACGGTGTTCAGACCGACTGTCTGCCCCGCTTTCCGGCGCCGGTACACGAGCCACAGGATGAGGAGGACGACGACCACGATCACCAACAGGGGGACGATCTCACCGCCACCGGATCCGTAACCGAAACCGGAGCCGCCGCCGGTCGAACCGTGGAAGCCGCCACCATGGCTACCCCCGCCACCATGGCTGCCGCCGCTGCCCCCGAACCCGTGGCTACCGCCCCCGCCGCGGGCGTACGCGACGGTCGGGCTGCTCAGCGCGACGACTCCAGCGACCACAGTTGTCCACCGACGGGCGCGCACCGGGCTCCCCCTTCAAGAAACAGAGCTTTTCGGACGCGAGCCTACAAGCCTGGTCACCCGGGCGGCCCAGGGGTCGGCCGGTGGCCCGACAGGGCGATGGCCTCGGGGGCTGCGGAGACGGCGGGACGGGAGCTGTCGCCGAACTGGGCGGTGTGTGGGGCGAGCGCGGTCGGCCGGTGGGTCGAGGCGCCCGAGAACGGGCCCGAGCCGCCGTCGACGGTCAGCCGGGCCGGTCGGACCGGCGGCCGCCCCAGGGGCAGTTGCCGGCCGGCCCGGGCGTGCGAGCATGACCGGATGACTGCGAGTTCCCACGAGCTGTACGAGCTGCACCGGGTGACGACACCGGTTCTGGAGATCGCCTACCACCGGACCGGCCGGCGGCGCCGGAAGGCCGACGCCCCGGTGATCCTGCTGCACGGTTTCCCCTACGACGTGCGGGCCTACGACGAGGTGGCGCGGCTGCTCGCCGAGGCCGGGCGGGAGGTGCTGGTGCCGTACCTGCGCGGTTACGGGCCGACCCGGTTCCGGGAGGCGACGACGATGCGCAGCGGCCAGCAGGCCGCGCTCGGCCAGGACCTGGTGGACTTCATGGACGCGCTGGGGATTGACCGGGCCGTGGTGGCGGGCTACGACTGGGGCGGGCGGGCGGCCTGCGTCGTCGCGGCGACCGGTCCCGAGCGGGTCCAGGGGCTGGTGACGGCGGGCGGCTACAACATCCAGGACATCGCCCGCGCGATGGAACCTGCCGCCCCCGAGGCGGAGTTCAACTTCTGGTACCAGTACTACTTCCACTCCGAGCGGGGCCGCCTGGGGCTGGAGCGCAACCGTGAGGAGCTGTGCGGGCTGCTCTGGCGGTTGTGGTCGCCGACCTGGGCGGATGCCGGGAAGGCGTTCGCCGCGTCCGCGCCCAGCCTGCACAATCCGGACTTCGTGGAGGTCGCGATCCACTCCTACCGGCACCGGTACGGGCTGGTGGACGGGGATCCGCGCTACCGGGCGCTGGAGGAGCGGCTCGCCGGTCAGCCGCCGATCGGGGTGCCGACGGTGGTGCTGGTGGGTGAGGAGAACGGGGTGATCCCCGCCGCGGACCAGACCGGCACCGAGCGGTTCACCGGGCCGTGCGAGGTGCGGACGCTGCCCGGGGTGGGGCACAACGTGCCGCAGGAGGCGCCGGAGGCGTTCGTCGAGGCGGTGCTGGGTCTGGTGGGGTGAGCGGCGGCGGGGCCGCCGGGAGGGCGGCGGCCCCGCGCAGGACACTAGCCGTGCGTGACGCACTTGTTGGCGCTGTTGGACCACAGGCCCTGGAGGTCGAAGGTGCCGGTGCTCAGGGTGACGTAGGCGTCGAGGTTCTCGCACTCGTCGCCGATCTCCCCGCCGCCGCCGTTCCAGCCGATGCTGGGCCAGAAGTCGGTGACCGTCTCGGCGTACTCGTGGGTCTCGGTGGACTCGATGCCGGAGAGCATCCGGCCGTCGGTGAAGGTGGTGCAGGCGCCCGCGCCCATGTCCGGGATGTACGGCAGGTTGGTGTAGGCCAGCGTGCCGTAGGAACTGCTGGTCTTGTCGTGCCAGGCGCAGAAGCCGCTGTTGGGGAAGCCGTCCGGGTGGGTGCCGGTGGGGGAGAGGACCACGTACTGGGCGTTGAGGTTGGGCGCCTGGGTGGTGTTGCCGAAGTGGGCGGCGGCCTTGCCGGCCTCGGCGCCGAGCTGGGTGCTGGTGGCGCTCGCGGGCGCGGCGGCGGAGTTGTCGAACCACACGCCCGCCAGCGGGGTCGAGGCCGGGTGCTGGACGTGGACGCCCTTGGTGCCGCAGCTGGTGGTGCCCTTGGCGACGCCCTCGCAGTACTGGTCGAGCACGGTGCCCCAGGTGTCCTGGCTGCCGTAGAGGCCCTTGAACATGTTCTGCATGTCGGCCGCCACCCCGGCCGGGTCGGAGGACCACTGGCTTCCCCAGAAGACCAGGTACACCTTCGGGGTGGGGGACACCACGCCCTGGGTCGCGGAGGAGCGGACCGAGAGGGTGTTGTTGGTGGTCGCGGCCGGGTGCGGGGCGGTGCTCGGGCGGAGCGGCTTGGTCCCGAAGTGGGCGGTGGCCGGGGCGGGTTGCGCCTCGGCTCCGTTGGCCAGTGCGGTGGTGCCGAGGGCGGCCAGGGCCAGCGCGGTGAGGGTGTGCGCGGCGGCCTTGAGCGGTGTGCGCATGCGTCTGCTCCCGGGTGTGAGGGTGTGGGAGGTTTGTCGGTGCTCGTCGAGCCCGGACACCACATCAACTCGGCGGCGGTGCCGTCCAGATGGCGGACGCAGCGGTGCGAAGCCTTTGCCGTGGTCATACCAAGTCCTTGTCGCCGAAAGGCCGGTGGACATGTTCGATGGGGCACCGAGGGGGAACGATGGAGAAGCGGCAGCACGCCGAGCCCTGGTACGCCACCGCGCTGCGGGCCGGGCTGGAGCTGGTCGGCTGGATCGGCCTGCCGATCGCGCTGTGGCCGCACTCGGTGGTGCTGGCGATCGGCGTGGACGTGCTGCTGATCGGCCTCCCGGCGGTCCTGCAGACGCCCGGGGACAAGCCGGGGACGGTCGTCGCGGTGCCCGGCTGGGTCACGGTCCTGATGGTGCTCGCCGAACTCGCCGGTGCCGTCACCGCCGCCGGGCTGCTCCTCCCGGGCTGGGCGGCGGTGCTGGTCGGGCTCCTCGCCCTCGTCTGCTGCGGCACCGAACTGCCGCGCTGGCGGCGGCTGTTGCGCACGTAGACGGGCCCCGGCGGTACCGCCGGGGCCCGTTCGACGGGGCTGCCGTCAGTGCAGGGCGTGCAGGGAGTCGGTGCGGCTCAGGTCGCTGCGTGCCGGAACATCCGGCGTAGGGGGGACGGCCGACGGTGGGTCATCGGCCCTGGACCGTGGGCGGTGGACCGTGGTTGACGGCGCGCCGGTCAGCCCGCGGCGTCGTGCGGGCCGTGCCGGCGCAGCAGGACGGCCGCCTCCCGGTCGGTGACCTCGTGGAACTCGCCGTACCACGGCCCGGCGGCGTGGGCGTAGGGCGGCAGGTGGAGGCAGACCAGGGCGTCGACGTCCCGGCGCAGCTCGTCGGCGAGCCGGGCGTCGCACAGCGGCGCCGCGAGGACCAGCCGGTCCGGGCGGTCCGGGCGGTCGCGGAGCAGGGCGCGGACGGCGGTGTGCGCGGTGAGGGCGTCGGTGAGACCGTCCGAGACCAGGACGACGGTGCGGCCCCGGAGGCACAGCGGGGCCCGCCCGTCGCGGTAGAGCGCCTCGCGGCGGTGCACCTCGGCGCGCTCGCGCTTGACGCTCTCGCCGACCTCGACCGGGGTGACGCCGAGGATCTTGAGCGACTCCCGGTCGAACAGCGGCGGGTTGCGGTCGGCGATCGCCCCCACCGGGCGGTCGTAGCCGGGCACGTTCAGCTGCCGGACCACGGTGGCGTCGAGCGGGGCGTCCAGGGTCTCGGCGACCTCGGCGGCGACCGGCAGCCCGCCGGGGGCCAGGCCGAGCACGACCACCCGGTCGTCGGTCCGGTCGCCGACGAACGGCAGGACCGCCCGGGCGAGTTGGTGCCCGGCGGCGCTTCGGTCGAGGAATCTCACGGGGGCATCCTTGTCATCGGCCGCCCGGAGTTCCCGGGTGGTGTTGCCGACGGTGAGGTGCCCGTCCGTGTCGTCGGCGAGTGCTCGGCATGCCGGTCAGCGGTTGGGGCGGCGGCTCGGGGCAGCGGCTGGGATCAGCGGTTGGGGTCGCGATCGGGTGCACGGCCCCGCGGGCGGCCCGCGCGAGGACGCGTCTGCCCGACGGCGGCGCGGGGAAACGGCTGCCGTGGTCACCGGGGCGTGGCTCCGGGGCCGCAGGACGTCCCGCAGGAGTGCGGGGCGAGCGGCGGCCGGGAAGGGGGCCTTCCGGCCGCCGCGGGACGTCGAGGGATCGGGCCGTGGCGAGCGCCACCTCGGTCGACTCGATCAAGGCGGGCCGGTCGGGCCGACGCGCTGATGTTTGAGCCGGCGCTGGTGGGCAGACGCAGGGGTGGACACGTGGACCCGCGGGTCGTGCGCGCGTACGCGCGCGGCAGGCCCGGGGCCGGAAACAAGCGCGATCGGAAGCGGCCATGAACGACCAGGAATCGACTTCATCAGCTCCGTCGACGGGCCCGGCCCGATTGCTGCGCCCGGTGGAGTCCGCCGCCTCCGCCGTGCGGCGCGTGCCGGGTGTCGGGGCCGTGGGCGGAATGGTCGACGGAGTGCTCGACACTGTGGGACTGGTGTCGCCGCGGACCCGCCGGATCGCCGCCTACACCGGCGCCGGACTGCTGGGAGCGCTGGGCGCGGTCGAGTGGCCGGTGGCCGCGGCCGGTGCCGCGGCCGTGTGGCTGACCCAGGCGCGGCCGAGGAGTTCCACGGGGTCCGCCGCCTCAACCGCTCGGACGGGAGATCCGGGAGGTGGGAGCGGAGCGGCCAGGACGGCGAAGCCGCGCACCCGGGGCACTCCGAGCCGCCGCCGGACCACCGTCGCCGCGTCCGCCGGGTCGTCCCGGCGGAAGAGCGGCTGACCCGGCGGATCGGGGCCGAGCCGTGGTGCTGCGCCGACTGACCCGACTACCGGCGACGGGCCTGGGACTGACCCTGGCCGTACCGGTGGTCCTCGCACGCTCCGCCGTGCCCACGGCCCGCGCCGCCGCCCGGGTGGCCGCCGAGGCCGGGCGCGTCGGGGCCCGCACCACCGTCCGCAGCACCGTCCGGACCGCCTCCTCGGCCGCCGGGACGGCGATCCGGGTGGGCAGGGTCGCCCGGAGCGCGGCCGAGGCCGGCACCGGCTACTGGCACGCGGGCTCGCGGATCCAGCTGCCGCTGCGCCCCCGGGGCGCCGGCACGGCGCGCAACGTCGAGGCGGCGGCCCGGCGGGTGGCGCTGGGGCTGGCCCGCCGACCGGACGTGATCGCCGCCTACTGGGACGGCGGCCTCGCCCGGCTGGTGGTGCAGCTGACCCAGGACGCGGCCACCGACCGCGTGGTGGAGCGGGCCACCGAACTCGCCGCCGGACAGCGCCTGGAACGGGTGGACGAGGACGTCCTGGAGACCGCCCACCCCGGGCGGACCGGCGGCGTCCGCGCCCAGGCGGTCGCGCTGGCCTGCGACGCCGTCGGATTCGTCACCGCCGTGGGAGCCCGGGCGGTTCCGCTGCGCACCGGGCCCCGGCTGGCCACCGCCCTGGTCTCCCTGGTCCGCGAGGACCCGGACGTCCGCGCCCTGCTGCGCCGCCGGCTCGGCGAGGCCGGCGCCGACCTGGCGATGGCGGCCGCGGGCGCCGCGGCGTACGGCGCCGGGCAGTCTCCCGGCGCGCTCGCCCTGGACGCGCTGCTGCGCACCGGGCGGCTGATGGAGACGATCGCCGGCGCCGCCGCCTTCGACGCCGCGCACGACACGGTCTGCGCGCCCGGACGGCTGAGCGTCGCGGGTGCCGGAACCGCCCGGCCCGCGCTGCGCCCGCTGCCCGGCGAGGAGTTCGCGGACCAGGCGGTCGGCAGCACCCTGCTCGGCACCGCCGCGGCCCTGCTGTTCACCCGCGACGTGGCGGAGGCCGCCGAGGGGCTGGTGGCGGGCAACCCGAAGGCCGCGCGTTACGGCCCCGCCGCGTTCACCTCCGCGCTGGGCACCGCGCTCGCCCGCGAGGGCGTCCTGGTCCGCAACCTGGAGCGGCTGCGCCGACTGGAGCTCGTGGACACCGTGGTGCTGCACCCCGACTCGCTGCGCGGCACGGGCAGAACGGTCCTGGAGGCCCATCCCACCGTGCCCGACTGGGACCACGACCGGCTGTGGCAGGCGGCCGTCGCCGCCCTGGACCGGCCCGGGGCGGACCTCGAACTCCGGCCGGTGCCGGACCGGGCCGGCCGGCCGGACGCCGGGACGGGGCTGCTGGTCGCGTCCGCCGGGGGCGTGGACGTCGGTACGGTCCTGGTCGGCCGGGAGATCGCCCCGGTGGCCGAGGCCGCGCTGGACGCCGCCCGCCGGGCCGGCCTGCACGTCGTGGTGGCCGACGACGGGACGCTCGGCGACTTCGGTGCCCTGGCCGACCAACTGGTCGGCGCCGAAAGGCCGTTGGCTGACGTGGTGCGTGAACTCCAGCGTGAGGGAAGGGTGGTGCTCACCATCGCCCGCGTTCCGGCGCACGGGGCAGCGGAGTTGACGGAGGAGGCCCGCGAACTCCTCGCCGGACTGCTGCGCGGCGACCTCGCGGTCGCGGTGACCGACCCGGACAGCGCGGTGGTGTGGGGCGCGGACCTCCTCCTGCTGAACGGCCGGAGCGGCCGGAGCGGCCGGAACAGCCCCAACGGGCAGGAGGACCCGACCGGCCAGGAGCACCCGCACGGCCCGGACGGCCTGACCGGTCTCGACGCCGCCTGGCGGCTGCTGGCCGCGATCCCCGCCGCCCGTACCGTCGCCCGCCACTCCAAGACCCTGGCCGAGGCGAGCGCCGCGCTGTCCGGTCTCCTGGTCGTCACCCGGGGCCGGCGCCCGCACGGCACCCTCCCGCTCGCCGCCCGGCTCTCGCCGGTCAACGTCGCCACCGCCGCGGCCCTGCTCTCGGGCTGGCGGGCCGCCCTGCGGGTCAGCACCCGCCGGGCGCCCCACCCGCCGCCGCGCGTCCCCTGGCACGCGCTCGCGCCCAAGGAGGCGCTGGCGCGGCTCACGGCCGCCCGACGTCCGGCTCACCGCGACGCGCCGTGGGTTCGGCGGCTCACCGCCCACCCGCCGCTGCGCCGTGTCGGCCGGATGGTCGGCGCGGTGCACTCCGAGCTCGACGATCCGCTGACGCCGGTCCTGCTCGTCGGGGCGACGGCCTCCGCCCTGCTGGGATCGACCGTGGACGCGGCGCTGGTCGCCGGAGCCCTCACGATGAACGCGCTGATCGGCGCGTTCCAGCGGCTACGCTCCGAACGGGCGCTGTCCGCCCTGGAAGTGACGCAGCATCAGCGCGTCACGGTGGTCGACGGCGAGCGGACCCGGAGGATCGGCGCCGCCGACCTGAGGCCGGGTCAGCTCATCGACCTGAGCACCGGAGAGGTGGTGCCCGCCGACGCCCGGCTGATCGAGGTGGACGAGCTGGAGGTGGACGAGTCCGCGCTGACCGGTGAGTCCCTCCCGGTCGCGAAGCAGCTGGACGCCACCCCCGAGGCGACGGTCGCCGACCGTCGCTGCATGGTCTTCGAGGGCACCACCGTGGTGGCCGGACACGCCCGGGCCGTCGTCGTCGGCACCGGAGAGGACACCGAGGCCGGACGGGCCGCCCACCTCGCCGCCCGCACCCCGCCCGCCGGGGGAGTCCAGGCCCGGCTGCGCGAACTGACCGACCGCAGCCTGCCGTTCACCCTGCTCGGCGGAGCCGCCGTCGCGGGAATCGCGGTGCTGCGCGGCAGCCCGGTGCGCGAGGCCGTCCGGGGCGGGCTGGCCGTGGCGGTGGCCGCCGTACCCGAGGGCCTGCCGCTGGTGGCCACCGTCGCCCAGCTGGCCGCGGCCCGCCGGCTCAGCCGTCAGGGCGTGCTGGTCCGCACCCCGCGCGCCCTGGAGGCGCTCGGCCGGATGGACACCGTCTGCTTCGACAAGACCGGCACCCTGACCGAGAACCGGCTGCGGGTGACCCGCGTCGCCACGGCCGACGGCACCCGCCACCCGGCCGACGACCCCACGGCCGTCGACGTCCTGCGGACGGCTGCCCGGGCCTGCCCGCCCGCCGACGAGGGTGAGGCCGTGCACGCTCACTCCACCGACGAGGCGGTGCTCGCCGCCGCACCGGACGACCTCGGCTGGACGCCCGCCCAGACGCTGCCCTTCGAGGCCAGCCGCGGCTACGCGGCCGCGACCGGGACGGCGGACGACGGACGGGCGCTGCTGGTGGTCAAGGGCGCGCCCGAAGCCGTGCTGCCGGCCTGCGCGGGCGCGGCGGAGACCGGGGAAGCGACCGTGGCGGCCCTGGGCGCCGAGGGCCTGCGGGTCCTCGCCGTCGCGCTGCGACCGCTTCCCGACGCCGACGACGCGGCGCTCGACCGGCCGTTGGAGGGGCTGGAACTGGTCGGCTTCGTCGCTCTGGCCGACACCCCGCGATCCGGATCCGCGGCGCTGATCGAGGGGCTTCGCGCCACCGGCGTACGGCCCGTGATGCTCACCGGCGACCACCCGGCCACGGCCCGCGCGGTCGCCCTCGCCCTCGGCTGGCCCGAGGACCTCACCCTGGCGACCGGCGACGAGCTGGCCGGCCTCGACCGGACCGGCCGCGCCCGGGCGCTGGGCGACTGCGACGTCGTCGCCCGGGTCGCCCCCGAGCAGAAGGTGCTGGTGGTCGAGGCGCTCCGGGAATCCGGGCGGGTGGTGGCGATGGTCGGGGACGGCGCCAACGACGCCGCCGCCATCCGCTCGGCCGACGTCGGGATCGGGATCGCCGCCCGGGGTTCGGCGGCCGCCCGCAATGCGGCCGACCTGGTGATCACCGACGACGAACTGACCGTGCTGACCGACGCCGTGGACGAGGGCCGGGCGCTGTGGCGCAGCGTCGCGGACGCGATCACCATCCTGATCGGCGGCAACGCCGGCGAGATCGGCTTCTCCCTGCTGGGCACCCTGCTGTCCGGGCGCGCCCCGATGTCCACCCGGCAGATCCTGCTGGTCAACCTGCTCACCGACATGTTCCCGGCGATGGCCGTCGCGGTCACCCCGCGGGACGATGCCCCGGACGGCGAAGCCGCCCAGCGGGTCGGTACCGCCGCGCTGGACGCCCCGCTCGCCCGGCAGATCCGCCACCGCGGCCTGGTCACCGCCCTCGGCGCGGCCACCGCCTGGCTGATCGGGACCGCGACCCCCGGCTCGGTCCGGCGCACCAGCACGATGGCCCTGTGCGGCGTTGTCGGCGCCCAGCTGGCCCAGACCCTGACCGGGCGGGCCCGCAGCCCGCTGGTGCTGGCGACGGTGCTGGGTTCCGCGGCCGCGCTGGCGCTGATCGTGCAGACGCCGGGCGTCAGCCGGTTCTTCGGCTGCACCCCGCTCGGCCCGGTGGCCTGGGCGGGCGTGGCGGCCTCGATCGCGGTCGCCGTCGCCGCGCCGCCGCTGATCCCGCAGGCCGAGCGGCTGGTGCTGGTGGCACTGGCCCGCGCGGTGTCGGCCGTACGGGGCAAGCGGTCGTGAGCGGGGCCGGGCGGCCCGGTCGAGCGTTCCGTTCACGTATCAGTGCCGACGGGCGTCGCGCCCCTGCCCGGCGGCCAGGCGGCGGCGGATCACCCTCAGGTCGAGCGCGCTGATCCCCGCGAAGGCCAGGCACACGGCGGCGAGGACGGCGTACAGGCCCCGGTTGGGCGGCGGGCCCGGGGCGGCGAGTGCGGCCAGTACGGCGAAGGCCACCGTCCCGCAGAGGAACAGCACCAGGGAGATCCGGGACAGCAGCCGTCGCAGCTCCAGGTTGGACCGGGCGTTCACCGGCTCGGTGCCCCGGCGCACCCCGGGCTGGGGCCGCAGTTCGGGCGTCGTCCGGCCGGGGCCGCTCGGGGTGTGCGGGAAGTCGTGGCGCTCACCTGCCCCGCGTCGCGTGTGTCGTCCGGCCATGGTGGCTCCCGTGGATGTGTCCGGCCAGTGGTTCCGTCGCCGTGCGCCTACCCGGCATCGTCCGCGGGACACCCGAGCCGCAGGCGGACGGTCAGCTGTGGGCCCTGCTCCTGGCGGTCCTCCTCGTCCACCCGGCAGAGCGCGGAGAGCGCCCGCAGCATCGTCTCGACGTGCTCGGGCGCGCCGAGCAGCTCGGCCGTGGCCTCGCCGGTCAGAGCGGGCGGCCCCGGTGGCGGGGCCGGGCTCTGGACGTCGAAGGCCTGCGAGGTGCTCACCGCCGGCCCCGGCCCGGGGATCGCCTCGGTGCCCTCGGGCCCGGCCTCGGCGACCGTCCAGGTGCTCTCCGAGGTCAGGGTGGGCGGTACGTCCCACGCGTTGCCGATCCGGGTCCGGCCCCGGCCGGTGTGCGTCGGGAAGGCCGCCTCCAGGGCGTCGAGGACGGCCCCGGCGACCTCCGGCGCGCCGTCCGTGAGGCGAACGAGGACATGGCCGGCGAGCAGGGGCAGGCCCATCGACTTCTCCGTTCTGTCCGCTGCGTCTGTTCTGTCCGAGATCGGTTCTGTCCGGTCCGTTCGAGGACCAGGGACGCACACCGGGCGGGCCGCCGCACCTTCAGCGTTCCCGCCGGAGCCGGGACAGCAGCTCCGGCAGGTCCGCCACCGAGTCGAGGACGTGGTCCGGGTCGCCGTCGCCGCGGCGCGGGGCGCCCGGGGCGGCCTTGCCGGTGCGCACCAGGACGCCGGTGATCCCGTACCGCTGGGCGGCGAGCACATCGGACTCGATGTCGTCGCCGACCATCAGCGCCCGGTCCGCGGCGAGCCCGAGCCGGTCCAGGGCGGCGGTGAAGAACGCCTCGGCCGGTTTGCCGAGCACCTCGGCCCGCACCCCGGCCGCGTACTCCAGCGCGGCGACGAAGGCACCGCCGTCCAGCCGCAGCCCGTCCCCGGTCCGCCAGTAGGCGTTGCGGTGCATGGCGACCAGTCGGGCGCCGCGCTGGAGGGCCGTGAAGGCGCGGTCGAGCGCCGGGTAGTCGAACTCGGGACCCGCGCCACCGGTCAGGACCACCTCGGCCTCGGCCGGGTCGTCGACCAGGGAGACGGGCTCCAGGTCCGCCCGGATGTCGCCGCTGTTGAGCAGCAGGCAGCGGGAGCCCGCCAGCCGGGCGGCGGTGGCGGCGGGCGCGGTGAGCACGGACTCGACGCCGACCGGGAACCCGGCCGCGGCGAGGGCCTCGGCGACGGACCGCCGGGTGCGGGAGGTGGTGTTGGTCAGCAGCACGTACGGCAGGCCCTCGGTGTGCAGCCGGCGCAGCGCCGCCACGGCTCCGGGGAGCGGCTGCCAGTCCACCGTGAGCACGCCGTCGATGTCGAGCAGCACGCCTTCGGGTCGTCCCATGACCCGAACATAGCGCCGCCGCGGGCGGGGGGCCCGGCGTCCGTCCGTCAGCCGATGAGGCCGAGGCGCGGTCCGCCCCGGTCGTGCAGCCGCCGCAGGAAGCCGAGGACCCCGGCGGAGCCGCCCGCCCAGGTGGCGCTCGCCCGGGCGAGACCCGGGTCCGGGAAGACCGGGCGGGCCGGGGCGCCGCCGCTGCGGCTGAGGATGACGGCCGCGACGGCCCGGGCGGCGTCCCAGAACTCCTCGGAGGCGGAGGATCCCGGGGTTCCGGAGGCGACCGCGACGTCCACCAGGAGGTCGCCGACGCCCGCGAGCCCGCAGCACTGGCCGACCAGCGGCATCCGCGGCGCGAGCGCGGCGCAGGTGCGGGCGGCCTGCTGGGCGAGGGCGAGGTACCCGGGCTCGCCCAGTCGGTCGGCGGCCCGGACGAGCACCGTCCCGACCCCGGCGAGTCCCCGGCACCAGGAGCCGTAGCGGCGGGTCGCCCCCGGGGCGGTGGCCCGGGCGAGGAGCTCCGGGGTGACGGCGGCGAGCTCCGCGCAGGCCTGCCCCGCCCGGCGCAGGTCGGCCGGATCTCCGCTCGAACTCCCGTATTCCAGAAGGAAGTAGGCGACACCCGCGGTGCCGTGCGCGAGCCCCTCGCGCAGGGCGGCCCGGCCGACGGTGTCGGCGCCCGCGGGCGACAGCCGGGCCCGGCCGGAGGCCAGCATCCGGGCGCACTCGGCGGCGACGGCGAGGTGCCGGGCGCGGTCCGCCGGGGAGCACCGGGCGAGCAGCAGGCGGCCGATGCCGATCCCGGCGACGCCCTCGATCAGGTCCGCCTCGGGCGGCCCGCCGTCCGGGCCCCGCGTCGGCAGGTCCTCGGCCCTGTTCACGACGGCGCCACGCACGGCGGCCCCGTCCGGGCTGGCCCCGCCCGTGCCGATCCCGGCCGTGCCGATCCCGCCCGTGCCGATCCCGGCCTCGGCGAGGAACAGGTCGACGCCGGTACGGCCTGAGTAGAAGCCCGGCGACAGGCTGCGGGACCGACCCGCCGTCCACCGCGCCAGCGCCTCGACGGCCTCCGGCACCCCGGGCCGGTGGAGGTGGTGGAGGAGCTCCAGGCCGAGGCCCGCACTCCCGCCGTAGACGTCGACCGGGGTCGGCACGGCCGTGCGCGCGGAGAGCACCGGGTCGACGATCCGCCCGGCCTCGGCGACGCAGTACCCGGTGGTGTGCTCGACGATCTCCCGGAGCAGGTCGGCGTCGACCCGCGGCGGCTCGGCCTCCCGGGACGCCGCCCGGGGCTTCCCAGTGCGCAGCCGGTCGGCGCCGGCGGTCCGTACGGCCGGATCGAGGCTCGTCAGCTCGGCGATCAGCTCGCGGAACCGGCGGTGGTCGTCGCCGGGGAGCGCCCGGGCCAGCCCGGCCAGGGTGCGGTCCCGGTTGACGGCGGGGTCGGCGTCGACGATGACCGGGTCCAGGCCGGTGGCGGCGAAGCCGAGGGTCGCGCCCAGCGCGTAGTAGTCGTCGGCGGGCCGGGCCGGCTGCCCGGCCGGGCGCCGTACCGGTTCGCTGTAGCCGGGCGTCGCCCCGTCCGGGGCGGCGCCGTCGATGGCGCTGATCCCGAAGTCGACCAGCCGGCACCGGCCTTCGGCGTCGAGTGCCACGTTGTCGGGCTTCAGGTCGCGGACCACCACGCCCCGGCGGTGGATGGCGTCCAGCAGCCGCAGCAGCCGGGCGGCCAGTCCGGCCAGCCGGTCGGCCTCGTACGGGCCGCGCTCCAGGACCTCCCGCCGCAGGTCCCGGTCGCCGCAGCTGCTCATCACCAGGTACTCGTCCGCGCGGTGCCGGAAGGAGTCGATGACCCGGGGCACCCCGGGGAGGCCGTCGAGCGCGGTGAGCACCGCCCGCTCGTTGCGCAGCCGGTCCCGGGCGTCCGCCCCGGACTCCTCCTCGGCGACGAAGGCCCGGGCCTGCTTGACCACCACCGGCAGTCCGGTGGTCAGGTCGACCGCCCGGTAGACGTTGCCCTGCGGCTTGCGCGCGATGCCGGCGGTGACCCGGTAGCGTCCGCCGCCGAGTCGGGGGGAGGCCTGCGGTCGGGCCGCCGCGGCCGCCCGCCGTTCGAAGGGGTCCTCGGCCCACGGCGGGCACCGGTAGGAACCGGCCGCCAGGCCGTCGAAGACCCGGCCGTCCGGGCCGACCATGACGGATTCCAGCCGCCCGCTCCGGCCGGTCCGGTAGTCGCCGGTGAAGGGCCCGTAGCGGTAGTGGACCGGCGCGTCCGGATCGACCCGCCGGTCGCTCACCACCGTCGGCCCCTCGCGCCCGCGCAGCACCGCGACCAGCTCCTCGGCGAGCGCGACCACCGTGCCGGGCGCCGGGTACACCGTGATCGCCTTCCCGACCGAACCCGCGCCGCGCGTCCCGGAGTTGAGCTCCCGCAGGACCTCCGGGCCGCTCGCCCACTTGGCGTGGCAGACGTACCGCAGCAGCACCGGCCGGACGAGTCCGATCACGGCCGCCAGCTCGCCGGGCCGCGCCGAGACGTGCAGCTTCCATCCGTGTTCCACCGCCGGCATCCGCGGATCGTTCAGGTAGGTCCAGGTGTCATCGGACCACCCGCGGCGGCCGGCGGCGGAACCGGTCACGTCAGGAGTTGAAGTCGCAGGCGAACCGGGTGGTCGCCGTCACCCACGGGTCGGCCAGACACGCCGTGGCCTCGCGGTCGGTGCGGTCGTCGTCCTCGAACGCGATGGTCTCGTCATCGACCAGCAGCGGACCCGCGTCGCGGATCTCCTCGATCATGGTTCCGGGCATGGGAAACCTCCAGATCTTGTCGTGCCTCCGGTGATGGTGCGGGCCGCGGCCCGTGCGACTGGCGCAGTGGGCCGGGATCCCGATCCACGAAGGTAGGGAGGAAGGTTCCGCCTGACAAGGGGTCAGGACGCATCAACTCCACTTCCTGAGCACATCCGTGGAGGAACCGTAAACATGCCTCTGGGCGCGGCGGCCGCCCGGCTCAGGAGCTGACGCCGACCGCGTGCCGGAAGCTCGTCCGGTCGGGGACCAGGTCCAGCATGGCCCGGGCCACGTCGGCGCGCGGGATGCTGGAGCCGGCCGGTCCGGCCTCGACGGCGTGCCGGTAGCGGCCCCGGCCCGGCCGGTCGGTCAGCCGCGGCGGGCGGACGGCCGTCCAGTCCAGGTCGCTCTCCCGCAGTACCCGTTCCATCGCCTCCAGGTCGGTGTACACGTCCCGGAGCACCGCCCAGAGCAGCGGGCTGAAGGCCTTCGCGGTGAGGAAGGGCTGCCCGGCCCCGGAGCGGTTGAGCGGTGCGGCGCTGACCACCAGGATGCGGCGCACCCCGACGGCCGCCATGGCGGTGGCCGCCGCGCGGGCCGAGTTCGAGGCCGGCTTGAGCGGGTCGGTCCGGCCGGCCTGGCCGATGCCGGACAGGACCGCGTCGGCGCCGTCGATCACGGGTTCCAGTGAGGCGGGGTCGAGCGCGTCGGCCCGCACCACGGTCAGCCGCTCGTGCTGGACGGGCAGCCGGGCCGGGTCGCGGACGGCGGCCGTGACGTGGTGCCCGTCGGCGAGGGCGAGGGTCACCAGGTGGCGGCCGATGCCGCCGGTGGCGCCCAGAACGGCGAGTTTCATGACCCCTCCAGGGGGTGGGCGGGTGTGAGGTGGGTGAGTGCTCACTTCCTTCTCGCCTCCAGGGTGGGTGAGTGCTCACTCACCTGTCAAGGTAGGCTGGTGCGCATGACCGAGGACGGGGCACACGAGGAAGACCGGCCGCTCACCGGAGCGGCGCTGACCAGGGCGCGGGTGCTGGACGCCGCCGCCCGGCTGATCGGCACCGTCGGGTTGGTCCGGGCCACCACCAAGGAGATCGCCCGGGAGGCCGGCTGCTCGGAGGCGGCGCTGTACAAGCACTTCCGGGACAAGGAGGAGATCTTCGTCCGTGTGCTGCGCGAACGCGCCCCGCGACTGGCCGCCGCCGTCGCCGAGCTCCCCGACCGGGCCGGACAGGGCACCGTGCGCGAGCACCTGGAGGCCGTGGTGGTGGTCGCCGTGCCGTTCTACCGGCAGTCCTTCCCGATGGCCGGCGGGCTGCTCGCGAGCCCCGAGCTGCTCGCCGCCCACCGCCGCAAGCTCGACAACGCCGGTCCGCACCACGTCAGTTCGCACCTGGCCGACTACCTGCGCGCCGAACGGGGGCTCGGCCGGGTCGCCGCCGACGTCGACCCGGACGCCGCCGCGATGCTGCTGATCGGCGCCTGCTTCCACCGTGCCTTCCTGGAGGTCTTCTACGCCGGCGAGGCCCCGCCCGGGGCCCTGCGCCCCGCCGCCCTGGAGGACTTCGCCCGCACGACGGTCCGCGCCCTGCTCGGCGGCATCGAGGCCGGGGACGCCTGAGCACCCGGCGCCTCCGCCGGGACGGGGTGCGCAGCCCGGGCCGGCCGGGTCGATCGCCCGCTGTCCGAAGGCGGCCGAGGCGGCTGGTCAGCGCCCCAGGTAACGGCGGCCCGGTATCTGTTCGAAGATCAGGTTGGTGCGGGTCTGGGCCACCGCCGGGTGGGTGGTGAGGTGGTCCACGACGAAGTCGCGCAGTTCCTCGGGCCCGGCGACGCCGACGTGCAGCAGGTAGTCGTCCGAGCCGGCCATGTGGAAGACGGCCAGCACGCCGGGCAGGTCGGGGGCGGTGCTGCGGAAGCTCTCGTTCTGCTCGCGGGTGTGGGCGCGCAGCCGTACCGAGATCATCGCCTGGAGCGGCAGCCCGATCGCGGCCGGGTCGAGTTCGGCCCGGAAGCCGCGGATGATGCCGCGCTCCTGGAGCGCCCGGACGCGGGCCAGGCAGGTGGAGGGGGCGATGCCGACGGCGGCCGCGAGGGCGTTGTTCGGGAGGCGGGCGTTCTCGGCCAGGGCGCGGACGATCGCCCGGTCCACGTCGTCGAGCGGCGCCCGGCGGGCCTGCGGATTGTTCGGCATGCCCGCCAGGATGGCAGTCCGTTCCGCAGATCCGCAAACCTGATCGGGCCTGGACCGAATGTTCTTCGGACAGGCTTCCGGAGAGCGCCCAGAAGTTCCATCCTTGCGGACGGTCCTCACCGACCACCGTCGTCGACGCAGACGACGGCCCGTCGCCCCACCGCACCCCCGGAGCGCCCCGCCCATGAGCCCGACCGCCTTCCCCTCCGCCGAGACCGAGACCGCGACCGCGCGCGCGACCGCGATCGCCGTCGATCCCGGTCCGGAGCTGGACGGCGGCGACTTCACGCTTCCCGAGGGCGGACTGGACGACGACCGGCGGCTGCGCGCGCTCGACGCCGTGGACGAGTACCTGACCCGCAAGCGCAAGCACCTGGTCGGCTACCAGGCCACCCAGGACATGCAGGGCACCGCGCTGGACCTCGCCCGGTTCATGCCGAACAACATCAACAACCTTGGCGACCCGTTCCAGAGCGGCGGCTACAAGCCCAACACCAAGGTCGTCGAGCGGGCCGTGCTCGACTACTACGCCAAGCTCTGGCACGCCGAGCGCCCGCACGACCCGGCCGACCCGGAGTCCTACTGGGGCTACATGCTGTCCATGGGCTCGACCGAGGGCAACATGTACGCCCTCTGGAACGCCCGGGACTACCTGAGCGGCAAGGCGCTGATCCAGCCGCCGGCCGCCCCCTTCGACGCGGTGCGCTACGTCAAGGCCGACCCCGACCGGCGGAACCCCAACGCCCACCACCCGGTGGCCTTCTACTCCGAGGACACCCACTACTCCTTCGCCAAGGCCGTCGCCGTCCTCGGCGTGGAGACCTTCCACGCCGTCGGCCTGGAGAAGTACGCCGACGAGTGCCCGCTGGTCGACCCGGTGACCGGCCTGAACACCTGGCCCACCGAGGTGCCCTCCCGCCCGGGCCCGTCCGGCCTGTCCTGGGACGGCCCCGGCGAGATAGACGTCGACGCCCTCGCCGTACTCGTCGAGTTCTTCGCCGCGAAGGGCCACCCGGTCTTCGTCAACCTCAACCTCGGCAGCACCTTCAAGGGCGCCCACGACGACGTCCGCGCGGTCTGCGAGCGGCTGCTGCCGATCTTCGAGCGGCACGGGCTGGTCCGGCGCGAGGTGGTGTACGGCAGCTGCCCGCGGACCGGCCGGCCGCTGGTGGACGTGCGCCGCGGTTTCTGGATCCACGTGGACGGCGCGCTCGGCGCGGGCTACGCGCCGTTCCTGCGGCTGGCCGCCGAGGACCCCGAGCAGTACGGCTGGACGCCGGAGGCGGAGCTGCCCGAGTTCGACTTCGGCCTGCGGCTTCCCACCGCCGGGCACGGTGAGGTCGACATGGTCTCGTCGATCGCGATGAGCGGCCACAAGTGGGCCGGCGCGCCGTGGCCGTGCGGCATCTACATGACCAAGGTGAAGTACCAGATCTCGCCGCCGTCCCAGCCGGACTACATCGGCGCCCCGGACACCACCTTCGCCGGCTCCCGCAACGGCTTCTCCCCGCTGATCCTCTGGGACCACCTGTCCCGGTACTCCTACCGGGACCAGGTGCACCGGATCCGCGAGGCCCAGGAGCTGGCCGCCTACCTGGAGCGGCGGCTGACCGCGATGGAGCGCGAACTCGGCGTCGAGCTCTGGCCGGCCCGCACCCCGGGCGCCGTCACCGTGCGGTTCCGCAAGCCGAGCCCGGAGCTGGTGGCCAAGTGGTCACTGTCCTCCCAGGACGTGCTGATGGTCCCGGGCGACGAGGCCACCCGGCGCAGCTACGTGCACGTCTTCGTGATGCCCTCGGTCGACCGGGCCAAGCTGGACGCCCTGCTGGCCGAACTCGCCGAGGACCCGGCGATTCTGGGCGCGTCCTGACCGTCGTCAGAGGTTGGTCAGCCGGTCGCCCTTGGCGTCCTGGAGCACGTGGTCCACGCAGACCGCGAGGATGACCAGGATCAGGGCGTCCTGCTGGCTCATCACGTCCACGGCGTAGGCGTCGCGGACGGTGAACCAGCGGCGGGAGACGTGCGCCAGAGTGGTGCCCTCGTGGCGTATGTCGAACTCGCGGTCCCACAGGTTGCCGTTGATCCTCAGCTTGCGGCCGTCGCCGAGGCGGACCTTGAAGCGGTCGCCGAAGAGCTTGAACAGCTTCTTGCTGACCTTCGCGGTGGGCTGCCCCTCCTGCTTGATCAGCAGGGTGTGGTGGAAGGTGAAGGCCTTGCGGACGATGCTCGCGACGTGCTCGCCGCGGGTGTCGACCAGGCGGAAGGTTCGGCGCAGCCGGAAGAACTTCCGGTTCACGCGGTAGAGCTTCTCCCGCTGCTCGGTCTCGATCCAGGCCTCCTCGTGGAAGGCGAACATGCGGTCGCGGACCAGGTAGCGCACTGTGGTTCCCCCGTGGTGGATCCGCCGGCCCCCGTGGCGCGGCGCGGCCCAGAGCGTAGCGGCTGGTCAGCGAGGGGGAGGGGCAGGGGGTGGTGCTCTTTACCGGTCCGCGACCTTCCGCCGGCCGGACGCGGAACGCGGGACGGCGGGGCTCATTCGAGCAGCCCGTAGACGTTCAGCGTCCCGGAGGCGGTCGCCAGGTACACCTTGCCGTTCGCAACGGTCGGCGGCACGAACTTGGCGAACAGGCCGACGTCGTCCCGGGCGGCGTTCATCTTGCTGTTCCACAGCTCCTTGGTCAGGTCGGAGGCCTGGTAGACGCGGAAGACGCCTTCCACCACCGCATGGTTGGCATCGTCCTTGAGCACGTGCGAGGCCCACAGCAGTCCGGAGGCGGGATCGCTGCCGTCGGCGGAGAGGGAGAGGAATCCGCCGGGCATGATGAGCCTGGGCGGCTCGGGGGTGGTGCTGGTGGAGGCGGGGACCGTCTGCAGCAGCCCGCCGGAGAGGCGGTAGGCGCGCAGCGGCACGTTCTCCGGCCAGACGTAGACCCACGGGCCGTCCTGGAAGTTCCAGTACACCGGCCCGCCGTGGATGTGGTTGTTGGTGTGGTTCTGGGTCAGCCAGAAGCTCTGCACGATCTGACTGTCGGAGCCGGCCTGGAAGTGGCCCATCGCGCCGGTGTTCAGCAGGTAGAACTTCGCCTCCTTGCCGCCGCCCAGCAGGAGGTTGGTGTTCGGGATCAGCAGCGGACCGGCCGAGCCCAGGTCCAGATCGGCGGGGCCGTTCAGGTAGGCCTGGTTGAACGGGGCGAACCAGTCCAGGAGTTGGAGGTCGGGGCTCAGCTTCACGATGCTGCAGGAGAGGTTCGACCCGTCGGCGCGGAAGCCGCCGTTGCCGGTCATGAAGTACAGGTCGCCGTTCTCGTCCGCGGCCAGCCCCTGTCCCGCCTGCCAGATCCCGCCCATGCCGGTGTCGGGTGTGGTGACGTACACGCCGGTCTGCCGCAGGTCGTCGGCGTCGAAGCCGAACACCCAACCGTGGTAAGGGCCCTGGTCGCCGTAGGCCGCGAAGGCGACGTACAGCCGGTTGTTCACCAGGGTCAGCGCGGCCCGTTGGATCTGGCGGTTGCTGGTGAAGGTGATGGTGCCGTTGACACTGCCGTCGCCCGTTCCCGGGATTGTGGCGGCGATCCGCACCGGACCGCCGAGGGCTTCCTGCCCCGACCGCAGGTCGAGGGCGTGCAGGGTGTGGTGGTAGGTGTTGCCCTCCTTGGTGAAGGCGACGACGTAGATGAGGTTCCGGTCGGCGCGGATCACGGGTGTGCTGAGGATGCCGATCTCGACGGCGATGTCCGCGTACCCGGGCGGGCCGATGTTGGGATCGGGCACCGCGACCGACGGGCCCAGCTGGGCGTGCCACAGCGGCGCCGAGGCGTTCGGGTCGTCCGCGTCGAAGGCGTACACGCTGTTGTGCATGGTCGCCACGTAGACGACGTTGCGCTGCCCGACGCCGGCCACGTCGACCTGGCAGAGGTAGAGCGGCTGGCCGTAGATCTCGCCGTCCACCGCCCTGGTGAAGAGCTTGCCGAAGGTCTGCGGGCCGACGTTCGACTGTCGCAGCGTCACCTCCAGCAGATTGGCTCCGGTACGCCGGTTGTCGTTGTGCTGGGTGGTGACCGACACCGGGCCGAAGGCCACCGTCGCGGACGGGCCGAACCCGGTCACGGTGGTGCAGATGCGCTGACGGGCACTCACCTTGTCGTACAGCCGCAGCGGTCCGGAGACGCCCACCTGGACGCTGGGGGTCGTCGAGGTCGCCGTCCCCTGCCACTGGCCGTTGACGTAGACGTCCACGTCGGCGCCCGGGACCACACCGTCCACCCGCACCCAGCGGGTGCACTCGGTGAGCGGGGTGCGCACGGTGGGCGGCTCGACGGCGCCCAGCTTCTGCACCGTCACCAGGGCCGACCTGGGGCTGGTCCGGCCGCAGCCGAGCTGCACCGCGTAGACCTGGTCCCCGGCGGTGAGCAGCGGTGCCACCGGGATGTCCGCCTGTCCCGCGTAGACGTACTGGAGGCCGATCGGCGCGCCGAGTGCCGCGGAGCAGACGAGGACCAGGGCGCCCGGGTGCACGTTGGCGACCCGGACCCGGGAGGCGCACTCGAACAGCGGTGGGACCACGGCCGGGGCGGGCAGTCCCGCGGGCTGCGGGTCGACCCCCACCTTCGCGGACTCGGGGCCGGTGTACCCGCAGAGCTCCTGGCGCGCGGTGACGGTGCCGCCGCCGATCAGCGCGGGGACGTCGAGGTCGGCGCTCGACTCGAAGGCCTGCGCCGTGCCGAGCACGACGCCGTTCTCCAGGACCGTGACCAGCGCGCCCACCACCAGCCCGGTGACCCGGACCGAGGTGGCGCCGGCGCACAGCGGAGCGACGACGGCCGGCGCGGGAACCTGGTCGGCGGCCCCGACCTCCACGCCGGCCGAGGTCCCGCCGAGCGCCTGGCACGTGGCGAAGGCCTGGTCGGCGGTGACCAGCTCGCCCTGCACCAGCGGCGGGACCCGGAACGTCAACGCGCCGAGGTCGAAGCAGCCGCGCGTCGTGTTGGGCACGCCGGTGCGGTGCAGGGTGACCTCTGCTCCCTCGGACACGCCGCTCACCGGCACGCCGGTCTGGCAGGCCAGCAGCGGACCGTGGACGACCGGTGGTGGCAGCTGCTGGGGCGGAGCGTCCGGCACCGGGCTGGGCGTGGCCGTGCCGGAGTCGCCGCAGGCCTGCTGCTCGGCCGTCAGCGCCTGACCGGCGGCGATCGCGGTACCGAGCTGGACGCGGGCGGTGCCGTCCGGGGCGGTGGCGCTGCCCAGGAACTTCGCGCCCTGCATCACGGTGACGGTGGCACCGGGCACCGCGCCGTCGATCCACAGGCACTGTCCGCACACGTACTGGTGGCCGCCGTAGTGCACGGTGCCGATGACGGCCGGCTTCTTCTGGACGGCGACCGGCTGCGCGGAGGCGGCGCTGACCTCGCCACCGAGCAGCTGGGTCGCGGCGACCTGGTCGCCGGCCTGGAGGGCGACACCGGGGTTGAGCGGGAACTCCTGGTCGGGCCAGGTCGCGACGCCGCCGCCGACCAGCCGGTCGCCGACCGTGTGCGAGCCGTTCACGAGCAGGGTGACGGTGGAGCCGACGAGCTGGTTGCGGACACGGACCGAGGTGCTGCACTCGGACAGCGGTCCGACGACGGTGGGGGGCAGCAGGGGCACGCTACGACCTCCGGAGGATCGGACGGCGACGGGGCAGGCCGGACGGGCGGCGGGCCAGGACTAGGCGGTGGTTCCGGCGGCTTCTTCGGAAGCGTGTTCGATGGCGTCGAGCATCGACCAGAGGACATCGCACTTGAACGACAGCGCGGCGAGGGCGGAGTCCTGCTCCGCCCGCGTCACGCAGTAGGTGGTGACCAGGCCCAGCGCGTGCTCGGCGTCCTCGGCGGCGACCGGCGGTCGGGCCGTGAAGTAGGCGTGGCCGGAGGGGTCGATCCAGGTGTAGTGGGTCTTGATGGCGTCGAGCCGCCGGCGCATCAGGTCCGGGGAGAACAGCTCGGTCAGCGAGGCGGCGACCGACTCGGTCCACGGACGGGTGCGGGCGAAGTCCACGTACGCGTCGGTGGCGAAGCGGACCCCGGGCAGCAGCAGGCTCCCGTCCAGTACGGCGCTCCGCTTGAGCCCGGCGGCCTCGGCGAGCCTGAGCCACTCCTCGTGGCCGCCCTGACCGTCGGCCGCCCCGTCCTGGTAGACGATCCGCTGGGTCCAGCGCCGCCGCACCTCGGCCACAGGGCAGTTGGCGATCACGGCCGCGTCCTTCCGTGGGAGGCAGGCCTGGTAGTACCAGCGGTTCGCGATCCAGAGCCGGAGCTGACCGGGGGGCAGCCTGCCCTCGTGGAGCTTGAGGTGGAAGGGGTGGCGGTGCCAGTACTTCTCGGCGTAGGCGTGCAGGTCCGCGGTGAACTGTGCTGGGGTCCGTGCTGGGGCGGTCATGCGCACAGCTTCGTTTGCGTACGGTGTTTTTTCAATCACTGAGCGTGCCCGTTCCGCTACTCGGGCGGACTCTAGGCGATGCCCTGTCCGTCGATGTCCGCACCCCATTCGTCCTCGCCGGTGGCGCCCACGCAGTACCCGCCGCCCTGGACGGTGCCGCCGTTCTCCTGGCACTGCTCGGCGGTGACGTCGTGGGGGAGGGCCCGGGCCGGGGCGGAGCCGACGAGGACGAGGACGGCGGTGGTGGCGAGCGGGACGGCCAGGCGGGCCAGCGATGAAGTGATCATGTGCCTTACGAGAGCACGCGCCCGCTGCGGCGGCGAGCCGGACGCGTCCGTTCGCAGGCCACGACCCGTCAGCGCGGGCCGGCGGCCTCCGGGGGCCAGGTGTCGGGGGCGAGGACGCCGAGGGCGTAGGCGCGGGCCACCAGGGCGGTGCGGTTGGGCAGGTGCCAGCGGCGGGAGAGCCGGCTGAGGTGGTAGTTGACGCCGTCCGTGGTGAGCCCGACCTCCTTGGCGATCCGGGCGGTGGTGGCGCCCCGGGCGGCCGCGGCGAGGATGCGGGCCTCGATCGGACTGACCTCGGCGCCCGGGCCGGGCTGCCGGGGGACGGGCGGGGCGGGGGGCTCGGCGAGGGTGCGCAGCGAGATCAGCAGGTTCGGGGTCTCCTCCGGGGAGTCGCTGATCAGCTCGACGGTCATCTCGCCCTGCCGTTCGCGGCCGTCGGCGGGCGTCCAGGAGACCTTGGCCGGGTACTGCGAGCGGCGGTGGAGCCGGACGGCCTCGGTGAGCGCCTGGAGGGTGGCGCGGTCCCGGAGGGTGAAGAACTCCAGGATCCGCTGGTGGCGCAACTGGCCGGGAAGCAGGCCGAACTCGGCGGCCATCGCGCGGTTGACGATCAGGATCCGGCCGCCGTACTCGCACACCGCGATGGGCAGCGGCACGTGGTCCATGAGCCGCAGGGCGCGGTTGCGCCAGATCACCGCCGGGTCCTGCCTGGTCACCGGCGCGGGGCGGCGGCCCTCGATCGGTCGCATGCGTCGTTCTCCTCCTGTCGCACCGGGCCGCAACTGATGGGGCGTAGGCAAGTCTCCGGACGGTGCGAGCACTACACAATCATGTAGTGATCACTGTCGGGCGGCGGCCGCGGGGGCTCAGAGTGGAGGAACCGAGAAGTTTTTCCGCCGTGGGAGGGACCCACCGATGACCGACACCACGACCGAGGCAGCGAGCAGCGCCGGTACCACCACCGCGGGACCGACCGTCCCCCTGGTGGACATCTCCGCGGCGCCGGTCAGCGTCCCCGTGCTGCGGAGCATGGAGCTGGCCAGAGAGCACGGCCCGGCCTTCGTCCAGCGCCTGCACGGCCGCGAGGTGCTGATGGTCAGCAGCCTGGAGCTGGTCGAGGAACTGGCCGACGAGGAGCGCTTCACCAAGGCGATCGGCCCGGCGTTGGAGAACGTCCGCGAGTTCACCGGGGACGGCCTGTTCACCGCCTACAACGACGAGCCGAACTGGGCCAGGGCGCACGACATCCTGATGCCCGCCTTCGCGCTCGGCTCGATGCGCACCTACCACCCGGTGATGCTGAAGGTCGCCCGCCGGGTCATCGAGGCCTGGGACCGCCGCTCGGCCGCCGGGCTGACGGTGGACGTGCCCGGCGACATGACCCGGATGACCCTGGACACCATCGGTCTGGCCGGGTTCGGCTTCGACTTCGGCTCCTTCGAGCGGGACGAGCCGCACCCCTTCGTCGAGGCCATGGTGCGCTGCCTGGACTGGGCGATGACCAGGCTGACCCGCAACCCGGCGCTCGACCACGGCGAGCGCGACGCCGCCTTCCGCCGGGACGCCGACTACCTGGCCGGCGTGGTGGACGAGGTGATCGCCGCCCGGGTGGAGAGCGGCGCCGGGGACGGCCCGGCCGAGGACCTGCTCGGCCTGATGCTCGGCGCGGTCCACCCCGTCGACGGCACCCGGCTGGACATCGAGAACATCCGCAACCAGGTGATCACCTTCCTGATCGCCGGCCACGAGACCACCTCGGGTGCGCTCTCCTTCGCGCTGCACTACCTCAGCAAGCACCCCTCCGAACTCCGGCGCGTTCAGGAGGAGGTGGACGCGCTCTGGGGCGACCAGTCCGACCCGGAGCCCTCGTACGAGGACGTCGGCCGGCTGCGCCACACCCGTCAGGTGCTCAACGAGGCGCTGCGGCTGTGGCCGACGGCGCCCCTGTTCAGCCGGGAGGCGCGGGCGGAGACCCTGCTCGGCGGGCGCATCCCGGTCCGTCCGGGGATGCCGATCTTCGTGCTGACCCCGATGCTGCACCGCGACCCGGCCTGGGGCGACAACCCGGAGCTCTTCGACTCCTCCCGGTTCGACCCCGAGCGCGAGGCGGCCCGCTCCCCGCACGCCTTCAAGCCCTTCGGGACCGGCGAACGCGCCTGCATCGGACGGCAGTTCGCGCTGCACGAGGCGACCATGCTGCTCGGCATGCTGGTCCACCGCTACCGGCTCATCGACCACGCCGACTACCAGCTGACCCTCAAGCAGACGCTCACCATCAAGCCCGACGGCTTCACCCTCGCCCTCGCCCCGCGCACCCCCGCCCCGCCGGCCCGGTACGCCCCGCCCGTGCAGCCGGTCGTGCCGCGGCAGGCCACCGGCGCCGCCGAGCGCCCCGACGGCCCCGGCCGGGTCCGCCAGGGCACCGGCCTGCTGCTCCTGCACGGCTCCAACTACGGCGCCTGCCGCGACTTCAGCCGCCAACTCGCCGAAGTCGCCGCCGGACTGGGCTGCGACACCGAGACCGCTCCGCTGGACGCGTACGCCGACGGCCTGCCCACCGACCGCCCGGTGGTGATCACCGCCGCCTCGTACAACGGCCAACCGACCGACGACGCTGCCGAGTTCGTCCGCCGCCTGGCCGAGGCCCCGGACGGCGCGGCCGACGGCGTCCAGTACGCGGTGCTCGGCATCGGCGACCGCACCTACGCCGCCACCTACCAGCGCATCCCCACCCTGATCGACGACCGGCTCGCCGCCCTCGGCGGCACCCGGCTGCTCACCCGCGCCGGGGCCGACGCCTCCGGCGATCTGGCCGGTACCGTACGGGAGTTCACCGAGGCACTGGCCGACCTCCTGCTGACGCGCCACGGCGACGCCGACGCCGAGGCCGCGGCCGCCCCGCAGGAGGAGGCCGGGTACACCGTCACCGAGCTGACCGGCGGCCCGCTGGACGCGCTCGCCGCCCGGCACGGCATGAGCGAACTGACCGTCACCGCCGTCGGCAGCCTGACGGACCCCGACTACCACCGGGTGAAGCGGCTCGTCCGGCTCGCCCTGCCGGCCGGCGCCGAGTACCGGACCGCCGACCACCTGACCGTGCTGCCCGCCAACGACCCGGTCCTGGTCGAGCGCGCCGCCAAGCTGCTCGGCGCCGACCTCGACACGGTGCTGAGCATCGTCGCCCACCGGCGCACCGGCCTCGCCGTCGACCGCCCGCTGACCGTACGGGAACTGCTCACCCGCCACGTCGAGTTGCAGGACCGCCCGACCGCCGAGCAGCGCGCCTCGCTGGCCGCGCTCAACCCCTGCCCGCCCGAGCAGGCCGCGCTGCGGGCGCTGCCCGAGGACGACCCGCGCACCCTGCTCGACCTGGTCGAGGACTTCCCGGCCCTGCGGGAGGCGCTCGGTTGGCCGGTACTGCTGGAGCTGCTGCCGCCGATCCGGCCCCGCCACTACTCGATCTCCTCCTCGCCCGCGAGCGCCGCGCCCGCGGCCGGGGGCGTACAGGAGGTCGACCTGATGGTCTCGGTGCTCAGCGCCCCGGCACGCTCGGGCCGGGGCACCTTCCGGGGCACCGGTTCCGGCTACCTCGACCGGGTGGGCGTCGGCGACACCGTGCTGGCCCGGGTCCAGCCGTGCCGGGAGGCGTTCCGGATCGGGCACCGCACCCCGGTGATCATGATCGCGGCCGGGACCGGACTGGCGCCCTTCCGCGGCGCCGTCGCCGACCGCCGGGCGCTGCTGGCCTCGGCCGCCGAGGGAGCCGAACTCGCCCCGGCGCTGCTGTACTTCGGCTGCGACGCCCCGCAGGCGGACTACCTGCACCGGGCCGAGCTGGAGGAGGCCGAGCGGGCGGGGGCGGTCTCGATGCGGCCCGCCTTCAGTGAGCAGCCCGAGGGCGGGCGGCGGTTCGTCCAGGACCGCATCGCGGCCGAGGCCTCGGAGGTCTGGGCGCTGCTGGAGGCCGGTGCGGAGGTGTACGTGTGCGGCGACGGCGCCCGGATGGCGCCCGGCGTGCGGGAGGCCTTCCGGACGCTCTACCGGGAGCGCACGCCGGGGGCCGACGAACAGCGGGCGCAGGAGTGGCTGCGGGGCCTGATCGAGGCCGGGCGCTACGTCGAGGACGTGTACGCGGGCTGAGGGCCCGGCCGGTGGCGTCCGGCCGCTGAGGAACGCCTGCCCGCCCGCCGCTCACGTCGAGTGGCGGGCGGGCGGCCGGTGCGTCGGTGTGGGCAGGGCGTGGCCTTCGACGGCGGGGCGGGCGTGCCGCTACGGGCCCGGAGGCCGTCGACGACGGACCCTACGGCCGGGCGTGGACCTGGATGACGGCGTGGCGGCCGCTGACGCGCCACCCCGTCCCGGTCCCGTCGAGCCGGGCGACGGTGGCGGCGTCCAGGCCGACGATCACGTCCGACTTCAGCGTCCGCAGGGCGGCGACGCTCGACGGGAAGTGCCCGGCCGTCTCGGCGAAGGGGGTGGTCGGGGGCCAGAGCCGGTCGCCGACCAGGCGGCGGTAGTTGAGGTCGCCCTTGAGGATCGTCAGCGCCGCGCCCGCGAGTTCGGCCCGGAGGTCGGCGGGCAGGTCGTGGTACGGAAGCGGCGCGCAGAAGAACGGATGGGTGCGGATCACCAGCGTGCCGAGGTTCAGCGCCCGCCACAGCCGCTCGCCGACGGCCCCGGCCGCCGGTGACGGCGCGGTGCGCAGCCGCTCGACCGAGGCGAGGACGTCGGCGGTCGTGGCGTCCGACACGTAGTACGGCTGGGGCTTCACGTACAGGGCCACTTCGGCGGCCCGGCCCTCGGCCAGCAGATGGTCGATCAGAACGAGGTCCGACAGCAGCTCCCGGCCCGCGTTGTCCGCGACGAGGCAGACCAGCCCGCCGCCGGCCCGCTCCAGCTCGGAACGGAGCAGTGCGCTGTCGTCGGCGAGCAGATCGGAGGAGGCGCGGCCACCGGGCCCGGCGGTGAGCTGGAAGCTGAGGTCCGCCCGGTTGCCCCACAGCGCCGACGAGAGCAGTGGGTCCGCCCGTCGGGACGGCGGCAGGCCGTCGAGCCGGTCGAGCGCCGCCAGCTCCTCGTCCACCGCCGCTCCGGCCAGTTCGGCGTCCTTGAACGGCGCGAACGGGTCGATGCCCTGCCAGGCGCCGGGCCGGAAGTACCCGGTGGCGTCGAGCAGTCGGCGGTAGAAGTAGCTCTCCGCCCACAGGAACGGCGCCTCGCCCCAGGGCCTGCCCCACACGGGTCCGCCCCACTCCCGCCACCGGGCAGCGTCCGGGGTGTCCTCCTCCGGCGGCTCCAGCAGGCCGGTGGTGCTCTCCACCAGCAGCGCCTCGATCGCCGCCCGCTCGGCCGGGCCGTACGGCAGGGCGTCGAGGACCCGCCGGACCAGCACGGGGTGGCGCTCGTGGAAGACGGCCCAGGGGAAGGAACCGGGGACGTCACTGCGGATCACGGGTGCGTGCGGCACGGTGGGGCCTCTCGGCGGGAGCTGCTGGCTGGACCGGGGGCTCAGGCCTGTCCCCGTCGGCTTCAGCCGAGACTAGACGATCACCGGCGCGGCGGCGGGTGGGGAGAGAGCGAGCGGAAAAGTGTTATCCGGCCGCCGGTCAGGCGGTCTCCTGGGCATGGGAACGAACGCGGGAGGCCGTGGCAGAGGGTGCGCGGCCGGCACGCGGGGTTCGAGATGGGGCGCTCCGCGCGGGGACGGCAGTCCCCGGCCCGCGTTCGTTCCCACGGCGCCCGGCCGGATCGTCCCGTCCGTCCGGCGTCGCCCGGCGGTCCGCACGCACCCCACGGCGGCGGACCGTCGGGCACCGTTCGTCAGCCGCGCCGGAGCCGCCAGATCTGCTCCTCGCCGGTCTCCGCCGGGGCGAGCGCCTCGGCGGGGCGGCGCCGGTACTCGGTGAAGCCGAGCCGGGCCGGGACGGCGGCGCCGGCGAGGTTCGCGGGGTCGTGCACGATCTCCACGAAGTCCACGCCGGGGAGGCGGAAGGCCTGTTCGGCCAGCGCCCGGGCCGTCCGGGTGGCGATGCCGCGGCCGGTGGCGGCGGGGTGCAGCCAGTAGCCGATCTCCCGGCCGTTCTCCTCGGTGTCCTCGCGCCGGAACAGCCCGCAGGTGCCCACGATCGCGCCGTCCAGCAGGATCGCGTAGGTGAAGTCCTTCCCGCTCTCCCACAGCTCCGGCCGCTCCGCCAGGAAAGCGGCGGTCTTGGCCTCGCTGTGCTCGGCGACCCACGGCATCCAGGGCCGCAGGTGCTCCAGCGACTCCTCGATGACCCGGAAGAACTCGGGGAAGTCCGCCTCGCCGCGGAAACGGCGCAGCGTCACCTCACCCAGAACGATTTCCTGCTCTGCCAGCTCCATCCAGGGATGATGTCCGTCACCCCGCCGCCGGCGCAACGGGATAACGGCGCCTCCGCAGCAGGTGGAGCAGCGCGCCGAGGCCGGCGGTGGCGGCGGTAACGGTGAGCAGGCAGACGTCGGCGAGGCCGGCCATCGCCAGGTCGAACCGGGGGTTCTCGGCCGCCGCGGTGAACTCCGGTTCCACCAGGCCGTCCGGGTCCTCGGTGACGCTCACCCGCTCGCCGGTCGTGTCACCGCTGCCGCAGGTGACGGACCGGGTGCGCCCCGGGGCCTCGTCGTAGCGCACCGCGCAGCTGTAGCTGGTGCTCTTGCCGTGGGTCACCGTGATGTCGGTGACGGTACCCGGGTGGATGGTGCCGCGCATGGACAGCACCGTGGCCTGGACGGTGTTCATGCTCATCATCGGGACGGCGATCACCGGGGCGATCATCAGGAGCATTGCGGTGGTCTGCAGCGCCCTGAACTGGCAGAGGCACAACACGGCGTAGATCAGCCCGACCACCCCGGTCAGGATCAGCGCCGCCGCGGGGACGAGGAACCACGTGCCGAGCGCCCCGAGCGCCCCGCCGAGCGGGAGCAGCACGGCGGCGGCCGGGATCCACAGGGCCGTCAGCAGCGGCCGTCTCGGCCACGGCGTGTCGTTTTTCCCGGACTTCCTCCCGGACCTGGCGGGTTCGCCGGACTCGCCGGGTCGTCCGTCCGGGCCGGGTCGCCGCCCCGGCCCGGACGTCTCGTAGTGCGTCATGGCGGGAGATCCTCTCAGGTCGAACCGGGGACGGGCAGCGGAGGGGGCGGACCCTTTGCCGGGCCGGGCGGCTTGTGGAGGCCGGCGGCAGGAGTGGTGGACGTTGCCCAGGCTTCGGGTGGCAGGCCCGTTGGCCCGCCACGGATCCATCACGGCGCCGCGGTGTCGGAGGCACCGGGCATGATCAGGGGACAGGGCCGGGAACGAGGAGGTCGGGTTGAGCGCCACGGGGTTGTGGGTCATCGGTACGGTGTCGGACGAGGAGTTGCGGCAGCTGCTGGGTGCGGCGGCCGAGGCCGGCCCCGCCGCCGCCGCCGCGTCCGCGCCCGGGCCGGCGGCGCCCGGGGTGGCCGAGGAGCTGGCCTGGTGGCGCGGGGTGGCGGGCGAGTCCCTGTTCGGCGAGCCGGCCGCCGGTGACGGGAGCGCCGGGGAGGACGCCCTCCGGCTGTGCGCGTTCTTCGACAGCTGCCGGGACGGCTCCGACGCGGTGGAGGACCTCCGGGAGGCCGTCATGGGCCGGTTCCGGCCGGAGGAGAAGGAGGGCCTGTTCTCGGCCGCGGCACGCAAGGCCAACCCGTTCTGGGCCCTCGCCTACGCCCTCGGACCGGACGCGACGCTCCAACTGCCCGGCTGGTTCGGCGACTTCCTGCTCGACTCCCGGCAGGTCCGCGCCTGCCTCCCCGACGCCGAGGAGGCACTGACCCTGACCGGGGCCCGCCGGACCGAGGCGGTCCAGCGCATCCACGCCTGGATGACCGGCCTCGGCGACGACCCGTACCACGACGCCGACGCCCTCCTCGACGGCCCACTGCGCGTGCTCCGCCACGCCGCCCGCACCGGCCGGGGCGTGGCCGGGCACACCCTCTGGTACTGACGACGGGCCGGGGTGGAAGAACCACGGCCCGCTGACCGGCAAGGGCCGCGACTCCACCGACCTCAGCCGGTCCGCCGCACCGCTGCTCCTGCTGCTGCGCCTCCGACCACTTTGGCGACCGGCCGGCTGACCAGGCATGATCGGGGCATGGTCGAACGAGTCATTGCAGCGTGTGACGGAGCAGCCAAGGGCAACCCGGGGCCGGCGGCCTGGGCCTACGTGGTGGCGGACGGCGCCGGGGTGCCCCAGCGCTGGGAGGCCGGGCCGCTCGGGCACAGCACCAACAACATCGGCGAGCTGACGGCGCTTCAGCAGCTGCTGTCCGCGACCGATCCGGCCGTCCCGCTGGAGGTGCGGCTCGACAGCACCTACACCCGCGACTCGGTCACCAAGTGGCTCAAGGGCTGGAAGCGCAACGGCTGGAAGACCGCCGCGGGCAAGCCGGTGGCCAACCGCGAACTGATCCAGCGGATCGACGAACTTCTGGAGGGCCGGGACGTCACCTTCGTGTACGTCCCCGCCCACCAGGTGGACGGCGACCCGCTGAACGCCATCGCGGACAAGGCCGCCAGCGACGCCGCCCGCACCCAGCAGGCCGCCGCCGGGACGGCCGCGGACCTGCCGGTGCCCGACCCGGCCGCGGCCGCGAAGACGCCGAAGGCGCCCAAGGCGCGCAGCACCGGGTCCGCCGCCACCGGCACCGCCAAGCGCAGCGGCGGATCGCGCACCCTGAACGCCCGCTTCCCCGGGACCTGCCCGTGCAGCCGCCCGTACGCCAAGGGCGACAAGATCACCAAGGTGGGCGGCAGCTGGGGCCACCCGGAGTGCGCCGCCGCCCACGCCTGAGCCCCGATCGCCCGCGCCTGAGCCCCCGCACGCCGCCGCCTGAGTACCCGTACTCAGGCGGCGGTGCCGCGCGGCGGTGCACGATGACGATCATGAGGAAGAACAGGCAGAGCCGCCGGAAGGCCGTGCGGGTCGGGATGATCACGGCGGCCGCCGCGGGAGCGATGGTGCTCGGCACGGTCGGCTACGACGCGGCCGCGACGCTGGCGGATGCGCTGCCCCGGGCCTGGTCGGGGACGCCGTACCCGGTGGCCGACCCGGCAGCCGTCGCCAGGCATCTGGACACCCGGGCCCAGGCCGTCTACGACGCCCTCGCCCTGCCGCCGGGCGCCACGCTGACCAGCGGGAGCGACGGCGACGGCATCACGGCCCGCAGCTACGGCGCCTGCCGCGCCCGGGGCCTCACCCACCTTCTGGAGCGCATGGGCGACACCGGCGCCGACCAGCCCCGCACGGCCGCCCTCGGCGCCCGCTTCACCCTGGCCGGGGTCAGCCGGCCGCAGTGGCAGCAGGCCCGGCAGCGGGCCCGGCGGGCCCTGACCGACCAGGGCTGGACGGTCGCCGCCGACGACGAGTCCGCCCCCGCCCCCGGCCTGACGCTGACCCCACCGGCCACCGGACCCGGCTCCCTGGTCGAGAGCGTCTCGATCAGCTTCGACCCGGTGGCCGGCACCCTCGCGGTCGCGGCCGCCACCGAGTGCGCCCACTACCCGGACAGCACTCCGACGGGCCCGCTCGGGGAGCCCACCGATCTGCCGGCCATCACCGCGCCGACCCAATTGCGCATCCGGTGAGTCCGGAGCCGCTCCCGCCCGTACAGACAAGTGGGCCTGCCGGAGCGGAGGTGAGTGCGGTGATCGTGTCCGAGACGCTGGAGTTCCACGTCGGCGACCAGGTGTGGGTCTACCGCGACTCCTCCTTCGGCACGGTCGAGAGCGCGGTCGTCGTGGACGCCCCGGCGGACCACAGTCTCCGGCTGGAGTTCACCGACGGCCACCGCAGCCACCTGCGGGACGGCCGGGTCGAGTTGCACGTCGGACCGCCTGACTGAGCGGTGCCGGACGAGCGCGACCGGACGAGCGCGACCGGCCGACCGCGGGTGCGGCCGGCCGGTCGGTGGGCGACGACAATCAGGAGGGGATCACTTCTCCTGCGCCATGGACTTGATGTCCTCGAAGCCCATGCCGACCTTGTTGAGGGCACGAGCCTGGTCCTCCGGCACGCCGAGCGCGGTCAGCTCCTTGAGCTGGGCGTCGGTCAGCGGGGCCGCGTCGGTGCTGAACGGCGGGACGGCGCCCGGGCCGGTGCCGTCGCCGAGGCCGGAGTCCGCGCCACCGGCGGCCACCATGAAGAAGGTCTTCATGAGGTCCTCGGCGGTCATCTTGTTCGGTACGGGCGACGGGGCCTCGACCTTGGGCGCGTCCTGGTCGAAGGTCAGCTTCACCGGGAACTCGACGCCCGGCTCGACCTTCTTCGCCAGCTGCGCCAGGTCGAAGGTGGCCGAGGAGAGCGAGCCGTCCTTGAGGTAGAGGTCGGCGCCGACCTGGCGGTCCGGGACGCCGGTCGGGGCCTCGGTCGGGAACTTCTTGAACTGCTGGGGGAACTTGGTCGAGAGCGGCTTGAGGGCCTTGTAGAGCTCGTCCACGGCCTGGCGGGCCGGGGCGCTCATCCAGATGTGCTCGGTGCCGTCCTTCTTGCCCTTGTCCTCGAAGGTGACCGTGCGGTTGAAGACGTCCTTCAGCGAGTTGAAGAGCTCCTGGCCGGTCTGCGGGTCGACCGAGGGCACCGCCTCCGGCTTGCCGCCCTTGGCGCCGTCGTCCTTCTTGGCCGCGTCGGCGAGCTCCTGGAGGTCGAAGGACGTCCAGTTGCCGCTCAGCAGGCTCTTGGCGGGGGCCATGTCGGACGGGAGGCCCTCGGTGACGTCGTCGACCTCGGCGGCGTCCTGGCCGGTGAGCTTCAGGGCGGTCTTCAGGTCGATCCGCAGGTATCCCTTGGCCTCGACCTGGCGGTACTCCAGGAGCGGGGTGCCCTTCTTGTCGGCGATGCGGTAGGAGACCCGCACCGACTTGTCGAGCGTGACGTCCTTCTGGGCCTGCTGGTCCTTGGCGGTCGCGTTCTTGAAGGCGTCGACGTCCTTGAGCGGCTTGTCGGCCGAGACCGCCACGGCTATGGAGAGGCCGGACAGCGCCTTCGCGCTCTTCTCGTCGGCGGCCTCGTCGCCGGTGGCCTTGCTGAAGGCGACGATCTGCTCGGGGGTGGCGTCCACGGAGAGCGTGAAGCCGGCCGACTTGCCGTCACCGATCTTGCCGAAGGCCTTGGACACCTTCTGGCCGGCCGAGATCTGCTCGGCGGTCCCGCAGGCGGTGAGGCCGGCGGCGAGGACGGAAGCGGTGACCGCGACGGGCAGCGCACCGCGCGCGGCCTTGCGGATGGCGGTGTTGATGGTGCATCTCCTGCGTGACAGGGCCTGAACGAACGACGTCAGGCCGACCCTCCCCTGCGGCGAAGTGCACCGCAGCGCATACACATGTGAGCACAGTATCAGCAAGGACGCACACGATTTTTTGACCCCGGCTTTAACGGATCTGTCCGGGACGATGGCTCTTTGGCCGGATTTCGCCCCCGCCGGACCCATCGGACTACCCCTTGGACGACCCGGAGTTGGCCCCGCGCACGAAGTGACGCTGGAACAGGAAGAACAGCACCGCCACCGGCACGGTCGACACCAGCGCCGCCGCCAGCTTGAGCGGGTACTGCGTCCCCGAGCCGAGGCCGCCGGAGACGAGGTGCGCGAGACCGGTGGTCAGGGTGTCGTGGTCGCTGGACTGGGTGGCGACCAGGAAGTGGGTGAACTCGTTCCAGGAGCCCTGGAAGGAGAGCACGGTGAGGGTGATCAGCGAGGGCCGGGACATCGGCAGCACGACCGACCGGAAGATCCGGAACGTCCCCGCCCCGTCGATCCGCGCCGCCTCCTCGATCTCTCGCGGCACCGACTCGAAGAACTGCTTCATGATGAAGATCCCGGCGGCGTCGACCAGCAGCGGCAGGATCATCCCGCCGTAGGTGTCGAACATCCCGAAACTCTTCAGCACCAGGAACTTCGGGATCAGCAGCACCACGCCCGGCACCGCCATCACCGCCAGCACGAAGCCGAACAGCAGCCGCCGGCCGGGGAAGCGGATCCGGGCCAGGGCGTAGCCCGCCATCGAGTCGAACAGCACCCGCCCGGCCGTGACCAGGACGGTCACCAGCACGCTGTTGCCCAGCCAGCTCAGGAACGGGACGCTCTCCACGCCCCGCGCCAGGCCGAGCAACCGCCGGTAGGAGTCGAGCGTGCCGCCGTCCGGCAGCAGGGCCATCGGGTGGGCGGCCGCGTCCGGGTCGGTCTTGAAGCTGTTCGCCAGCTGCAGCAGGAACGGCAGCACGTAGACCAGCGCGAAGCCGAGCAGCGCGGTGTACCCGAGGAGGCGCAGCGGGCGGGGGAAGCGGCCGAGCACGGGCTTGTCCGGGCCGGCACGGCCGGCCCTGTCCGGTCCGGCGGAGCGGTCAGCGTGCCGCACGGCGGCCTCCCTTCGGGTACCGCCGCTGCTTGTCGTCCCGTTCCCGCAGGACGAACCGCTGCACGGCGGTGAGCAGCAGGATCAGGCCGAGCAGGACGAACGCGATGGCGGCGCCCTGCCCGTAGTCGGCGTTGTCGAAGCCGGCCGTGTAGGAGAGGTAGGCGGGCGTGAGGGTGGTGTTGCCGGGGGCGCCCCTGCCCATCACGTAGACCTGGTCGAAGACCTGCCAGGTGGATATCAGGCCGAGCGTCAGCACCAGGAACAGGACGGGCCGCAGGGCGGGAAGCGTGACGTGGCGCAGCAGTTGGCGCCGGTTGGCGCCGTCGAGGGCGGCGGCCTCCTCCAGTTCGCGCGGGACGTCCTGGAGCGCGGCCAGGAAGATCAGCATGAAGGTGCCGGAGGTGGTCCACACCGCCATCAGGATCAGGGTGCACATCGCGACCGAGGGCCCGGCGAACCACTCCGACCAGGGCAGTCCGAGCGGGCCGCCGCCCGACGGCGCGGGCCGGTCGACGCCGAACCGGGCGAGGACCAGCCAGACCAGGCCGCGCGGATCGGCGAACCAGTTGGGGCCCTCGACCCCGAACCGGGCGAGCGCCCGGTTGACGGCTCCGCTGCCCTGGAACAGGAACAGGAAGACCGTGGAGACGGCGATCGAGCTGGTGACGGAGGGGAAGTAGAAGACGGTGCGCAGGGCGCTCCGGCCGCGCAGCATCCGCTGGTTGACGGCGATGGCGAGGAACAGCGCCAGTGCGGTCTGGAGGGGGACGGTCAGCAGCACGTAGTAGAGGGTGTTGCGCAGCGAGGTGGCGAACAGCGTGCGGTCCAGGCCGTCCTCGGTGAACAGCCGGCGGTAGTTGTCCAGGCCGACGAAGTCCGCGTCGCCGTTGAACGGGTCGGACTGGCCGTTCCAGTGCAGCAGGCTGACCCACAGGGCCATCGCGATCGGCAGGACCAGGAAGAGGCCGAGGACCAGGACCATCGGGCCGGTGAACAGCCAGCCCCAGGCCCCCTCGCGCAGCCCGCGCCCGGCCCTGGTACGGGCGTCACCCGGCATTCTTGAGGGCCTGCTCGCCGTTGCGCTGGAGGGCGGCCAGGACGGCGGCCGGGTCGCCGGTGCGCAGGGACTGGAGGTCGGTGTCGAACTGGGTCAGCACCCGGTTGAACCCGGGCACGGTGACCGGCGGTTGGGCGTGGGCGACGCCGTCGACCCAGGCCTTGGACTCGGGGTACGTCGCGGCGTAGGTCGCCAGGGCGCTGGTGCGTGAGGGCATCACGCCGAAGGCCTTGGCGAACTCCAGCTGCTGGTCGGCCGAGGTGAGGTGCTTGACCAGGTCGATGCCGGCCGCCCGGTGGGAGCTCTTGGCGGCGATGCCCCAGCAGTTGCTGAAGGAGAGGGTGCCGGGCCCGGCCGGTCCGGCGGGCAGCGGGAGCACCTTGTACGGGACGTTCGGGTAGTCCTTGGCCATCGCGCCCTTGAGCCAGTTGCCCTCGATGGTCATGGCCGCCCTGCCCTTGCCGAGCGCCTCGCCGCCCCAGCCGGCGTCGACCTCGGAGACGTACTTGGCGGAGCCGGCCTTCAGCAGGCCCTGAAGGTACTCCAGGGCCTGCCGGTTGGCGGGGCTGTCGGCGGTCATCGTGCTCTGCGCGGGGTCGGTGATCCAGCCGCCGGCCTGCTTGAGCAGGGCGCCGAGACGCTGGTGGTCGGGGGCGGTGACCAGGCCGGTCACGCCGTCCTGGGTGAGTTTGCCGGCGTCGTCGGAGAGTTGCTGCCAGGTGGTGGGGTAGTCGGCCTCGGTCAGGCCGGCCTTCTTCCACAGGTCGGTGTTGACCGCCAGGGCCAGGGTGGAGCTGTCCTTGGGCAGGCAGGTGAGCTTGCCCCGGTAGCTGAAGGCCGTGCGCAGCTGCTCGGAGAAGTCGGCGGCGTCGGGTATCTGGTCGCCGTAGGCGTACAGCGAGCCGCCCTTGGCGTAGTTGGCGAACTGGTCGGAGTTGACGTAGAAGAGGTCCGGCGGGTTGCCGCCGGCGAAGGCCTGGCCCAGTTGCTGGTTGATGTCGGCGGCGATCTGCACGGTGACGGTGTTGCCGGTCCTCCCGGCCCAGTCGGCGGTGGCGGCCTTGACCGCGGCGGTCTCGGCCTCGCCGGAGCTGGCGATGAGCACGGTGAGGTTCTGGTTCGCGCCGGAGGACTGCTCGGCCGATGAGTCGCCGAAGCCGCCGGAGGAGGAGCAGCCGGTGGCGGCGCCGAGGGCGAGGGCCGCGCAGACGGCGGCCGCGGCGAGGGTGCGGGAGGTGGCCATGCGGATCTCCTTGCGAGGGGCGGGTTTGGCGGAGGACCTTCGGGGAGCGGTGTCACACGCTTTCGCGGAGGACCAGCTCCGGTTCCAGCAGGATGTGTTCGGTGGGCCGGTCGCGGTCGCCGAGGCGATCCAGCAGCAGCCGCATGCAGGCACGGCCGACGGCGTCGAGCGGCTGGGCGAGGCTGGACAGCGAGGGGAACAGCAGCGGGGCGATGGGGGAGTCGTCGAAGCCGATGACGGCGGCCTCCGGGCCGGGGCCGCGGCCGGCCCGGCGCAGCGCCTGGTACCAGCCGAGGGCGAGGGTGTCGCTGGCGGCGACGACGGCGGTGGCGCCGGTGGCGAGCAGTTTCTCGGCGGCCTCGGTGGCCTGCTCGGGGTCGTCCGGGCTGGCGACCCGGCGGCCGCGGGTGGGCAGGCCCAGTTCACGCATCGCGCTCTGCCAGCCGCGGGCCCGGTCGTCGCCGACGCCGGAGCCCCTGGGCCAGCCGAGGAAGCCGATCCGGCGGTGGCCGAGGCCGGCGAGGTGGCGGACGGCCGCGGAGGTGCCGGCGGCGCCGTCCACGTCGACCCAGTCGCCGACGTCCTTGCCGGACCAGGTGCGGCCGAAGGCGACGAACGGAACGCCTCGCTCGTGCAGCCAGCCCTGGCGGCGGTCGCCGCGGTCGGTGCCGCTGAGCACGAAGCCGTCCGCGCCGTGCTCGTCCAGCAGCTGCTGGTAGCTGGTGAGTTCGTCGTCCCCGGGGGCGACGGCGAACAGCACCACCCGGTAGCCGGCCCGGTCGGCGGCCTCGGAGAGCGAGTGGAGGAACTGGTCCAGGACCGGGGTGGGCACGCCGGTGCTGCTGGAGCGGATGCCGTAGCCGATCAGCCGGCTGGCCCGGGTCTTGAGCGCCTGCGCGGCCCGGTGCGGGCGGTAGCCGAGTTCGTCGATGGCGCGCCGGACCCGCTCCAGTGTCTGCGGGCGCAGCAGCTCGGGCGAGTTGATCGCGTTGGACACCGTCTGACGGCCCACGCCGGCCCGGGCGGCGACCATTTCGAGGGTCACGGCGGACCCCGTCCTGGGCCTGGGCGATGAGTGTGGATGCATGACGGTGATCCTAGGTTCTGTCGTCATCGAGACGGTGTTGGAGCGTTCCAAGCGGGGGTTCCATCAATCCCACCAGGAGAGTTAATGTCTTGGAACGCTCCAACCGCAGAAAGGTTGCGCCCGGGGGGAAGCAACTGTCAAGCCCCGCACCGAGAACGAGGAGACCATGCCAGCGACCGAGCTGCAGCCCTTCCTGCACGACGCCCGGCTCTCCGTGGCCGCCCCCAGCTTCTGCGCCGCCCGCCCCGACGGCCGGATCTCCGAGGGCGCCGACGGCTTCTACCACGGCGACCGCCGGATCCTCTCCCGCCTGGAGGTCGGCGCCCCCGGCGTCCCCAACGCCCCCGTGGCCACCACCGACGGCGCCGACGGGCACACCGCCTTCGTCACCGTGCTGCGCGGCCTCGCCGAGAGCACCGCCGACCCCGCCACCACCCTGGAGCGCCGCCGCGAACTCCACCCCGGCCGCCTGGTCGAGCGCTACACCGTCCGCAACGCCGGCGGCCGAACCGCCCGACTGCGCCTGGAGGTCCGCGCCGAGAGCGACTTCGCCGCCATGGACACCGTCAAGGCCGGCCGCAGCGGTACCGCCGCCGTCCCCGAGGCGGAACCGGACGGACTGCGCTGGAGCCGCGGCCCGCTCACCGCCCGCCTCACCCTCACCCCGGCGCCCGACCACCTCGACCCCGGCACCGGCACCCTCGGCTACGACCTCGAACTCGCCCCCGGCCGGAGCTGGCAGGCCGTCCTGGAGTGCACCGCCGACCACCGCGACGGCGACCTCTTCCCCGCCGCCCCCAGCACCCCCTGGACCACCCCCAGGATCACCGGCCGCGACCACGACCTCGCCCGCTGGATCACCCGCTCCCACCAGGACCTGCGCGGCCTGCTGCTCACCGACCCGCTGCACCCCGCCGACACCTTCCTCGCCGCCGGAGCGCCCTGGTTCCTCACCCTCTTCGGCCGCGACTCGCTCTGGGCGGCCCGGATGCTGCTCCCGCTCGGCACCGACCTCGCCGCCGGCACCCTGCGCACCCTGGCCCGCCGTCAGGGACGTGCCGTCGACCCGGCCACCGAGGAACAGCCCGGCAGGATCCTGCACGAGGTCCGCCGCGCCGAACAGCACCTCGACACCGGCTCCAGCCTTCCGCCCAGCTACTACGGCACCGCCGACGCCACGCCGCTGTGGCTGGTCCTGCTGCACGACGCCTGGCGCTGGGGCCTGGCCGCCGAGCAGGTCGAGGAACTGCTGCCGAACGCCGAGGCCGCGCTCGGCTGGCTGGAGCGGTACGCCGACGCGGACGGCGACGGCTTCCTGGAGTACGTCGACGGCACCGGCCGCGGCCTGTCCAACCAGGGCTGGAAGGACTCCTCGGACGGCATCCGCTTCCGCGACGGCCGGATCGCCCAGGCCCCGATCGCGCTCAGCGAGGTCCAGGCCTACGCCCACGAAGCGGCCGTCGGCGCCGCCGCCCTGCTGGAGGCCTTCGGCCGCCCCGGCGCCGCCCACTGGCGCCACTGGGCGCACGGCCTGCGACAGCGCTTCCGCGCGCGCTTCTGGACCGGGGACGGCGACGGCCGGTACCCGGTGGTCGCCCTCGACCGCGACAAGCGCCCGGTCGACTCGATCGCCTCCAACCTGGGCCACCTGCTCGGCACCGGTCTGCTCGACCAGGCGGAGAGCGCGCTGGTCGCCGAGCGGCTCACCGCCCCCGGCATGGACAGCGGCTTCGGCCTGCGCACCCTGGACGCCGCCACCGCCGGCTTCAACCCGCTGGGCTATCACACCGGTTCGGTCTGGCCGCACGACACCGCCGTCGCCGTGCACGGCCTGGCCCGCGCCGGACTGCACGGCGCCGTCGCGCCGCTGGCCGCGGGGCTGGTGCGGGCCGCCGCCGCCTTCGACCACCGGCTGCCCGAGCTCTTCGCCGGCCACCCGCGCGAGCGGTACGCCCGCCCCGTCCCGTACCCGGCCTCCTGCCGTCCCCAGGCCTGGGCGGCCGCGTCCTCCGTGCTCGTCCTCCAGTCGCTGCTCGGGCTGACGGCGGACGCCCCCAACCGCCGTCTGCGGGTGCGCGACCGGGTCCCGGCCGGCTACGAGTCGCTGCGGATCGACGGGCTGACGGTGGCCGGGCTGCCGATCGAGGTGGAGACCGACCACACCGGGGCCGTCCGGCTGCGGGCGCCGGAGGGCTTCACGGTCACCACCGTGCGCTGATCCGCGCGCCGGGCGGCTGTCACCCGGGCCGCCCTTGGACGGTCCGTGTGCCGACTCCGTCCCACCGGGCCGCGGGCCCGGCGGGACCCAGGGGTCGGCGGGGACGGGGGTGTTCGAATTGTCATCACCACCTGCTAACCTCAGCCGATTTCCCGCCACACCGAGTCGGCGGACAAGACGGGGTAAGAGGTACAGAAGACATGGCATTCCTCCGGGCCAAGCAGAAGGCCCAGGTCATCGAGAAGCTCTCGCAGGTGGCGCCTCCCGGCGAGACCTTCATCGCCTGCGTGCACGCGGAGAGCGGGCCCAGCCCGTGGCTCGCCGCGGCGCTCGGTGAGATTCCGCTCGTCGGCCTGATCATCGTGCTGACCCGCAGGTACTACTTCCTGACGCTCACCAACAGCCACGTGGTGATCAACTCGGCGAACCGCTGGAACAACCGCCCCGGCGACGTCGTCGCGGCGTTCCCGCGGCACGCCTTCCCGGTCAACCGGGTCAAGCGGGCGAGCATCTGGAGCTCGATGTACATCCAGATGCCGGGCAACAGCAGTCCGACGCGCCTGAACATCCACCGCATCTGGCGCGCCGAGATGGACCAGCTGAGCGCCGCCTTCCCGCCCGGGTCGATCGACCCGAGCTCGCAGCCGTTCGACACCCCGCAGGGCCAGGGCTACCCGATGCCGGGTCAGCCGATGCCCGGTCAGCCGGTGCCGGGCCAGCCCGGTGTCCCGCCGCAGCAGGGCTTCGGCGCGCCCCAGGGCCAGCCGTACCCGCCGCAGCAGCCGTACCCGGCCCCGCACGCGGCCCCGCAGGGCCAGCCGTACCCGGCTCCGCAGGCCTATCCGCCGGCCCAGCCCTACCCGGCGGCCCAGCCCTACCCGCAGCAGCCGGGTGCCCCGGTGCCGCCGCAGGGCCAGCCGTACCCGCCGCAGGTCCCGAACGTGCCCTACCCGGGTCAGTCGGGCCAGCAGGGCTACCCCGGCCAGCGCTGACCACGCCGTTCGGCCCCGGCTCCCGCCCGTGCGGGAGCCGGGGCCGAGGCCGTTCCCGGTCACCCGCGGTGACCGTCCGGTGGTCGTGCGTGGCCCCCACGGGCTCGGCGCGCTGGCGGCGGTGGACTCTGCCAGGCTGGGAGGGAAGCTACCTCGACCGGAGGAGGCCCGCAGCCATGTCAGCGCAGAAGCCCGGGCCGTCCGGGCGGCGGGCCCGCGTCGCCGCGCTCCGGGCGGCGGAGGTCCGGCACGCGCGGGCCCGGCGGTGGCTGGTGGGCGGCCTGATCAGCCTGCTCGTGCTCGTCGTGATCGGCGGGATCGCCGTGGTGATCGCCACCAACCAGGAGTCCACCGCGCCCAGTGGCGTCCCGGCGCACCCGCGGACCACCGCCGAGGGCCGCACCACCCCGCCGCCCTGGGACGCACCCGCCGACGCCGCCGCGGCCGTCAAGGCGGCCGGCCTGCCGATGCTCGGCGCCGAGGGCACGGCCCTGCACATCCACGCCCACCTCGACGTCTACGCCGACGGACGGGCCGTGACGGTGCCCGCGCTGGTCGGCATCGACGAGAGCGCCCAGAAGATCAGCCCGCTGCACACCCACGACACCACCGGCGTCATCCACGTCGAGTCGCCGGTGAACGCCGGTTTCACCCTGGGCCAGTTCCTGACCGAATGGCAGGTCTCCGCCTCCGCCGACCACCTCGGCGGACTGCGCACCGACGCCACCCACACCCTGACCGCGTACGTCGACGGCAAGGCGGTGAGCGGGGACCCGGCGGCGATCCCGCTGAACGCCCACGACGAGATCGCCCTGGTCTACGGCACGGCCGCCGAGAACGCCGCAGTCCCGGTGCCGAGCGGCTACAACTGGCCGGCCGGGCTCTGACCGCCGCGGCGGCGCGCGGTGAGCCCGTGGGCGGGGCCCCCACCGCGCCCCGCCCGTACAGAAGACCGCCGGCACTCAGGCCAGTTCGCGCATCCGCCGCACCGGGCCGGCCAGCAGGATCGCCGGGCTCGCCACGCTCACGATCGCGACCAGCAGCAGCGCCGTTCGCGGCCCCCAGGCCGCGGCGGCGGCGCCCGCGGCGAGGGCGCCGACCGGGATGGCACCCCAGGAGACGAAGCGGACCGTGGCCATCACCCGGGAGAGCAGCTCCGGCGGGGTGTGGGTCTGCCGGTGGGTGCGGGTCACGATGCTGGTGACCACGACCCCGGCCGAGAACCCGGCGTTGCCGAGCGCGAAGACCAGCGTCCCCCAGCCGGACCCGGCCGCCGGGAGCAGCAGGGCGAAGACGGTGGAGACCGCGGCCGCCCAGCGCAAGGAGGGGCCGCCGCCGAAGCGGGACACCAGGCGCGGCGTGGCGGCCGCGCCGAGCAGGCTGCCGAGGCCGCCGGTGGCCATCAGGGCGCCCACGGCGGCGGCCGGGGCGTCGAGGGTGCGGACCAGGAAGACCGGGGTGAGCGTCATCAGGCCGCCGCAGACGAAGTTCACGGCGGTCGCGTCGGCGACGCACGGCCGGATCACCGGGTGCCGGGCGACGAAGCGCCAGCCCTCGCGGATCTGCTCGCGCATCCCGGCGCCGCCGGTCGGCCGGGCAGCGGGCTGCCCGGCCTGCGGGAGGCTGCCGAGCAGCGAGGCCGAGACCAGGTAGCTGACCGAGTCCAGCAGCATCGAGGCCGCGCCGCCGAGGAGTTGCACCAGCACGCCGCCCAGCGAGGGCCCGGCCAGGTCGGTGGCCGCGATGCTGCCGGAGACCAGGCTGTTGCGGGCGGTCAGCTGCTCCTTGGGGACGACGGTGGGCAGGAAGGTGGAGTTGCCCACGTCGAAGAGGACGCTCGCGAAGCCGACCACCAGGGCCACCACGACGAGCTGCGGCAGGCCGAGCACCCCGAGGGCGGCCGCCAGCGGGACGGAGGCGACGGCGGCCGCGCGGACCAGGTCCATCGCGACCTGGGTGCCGCGCAGCGGCAGGCGCTGGACCAGGACGCCGGCCGGCAGTCCGATCACCAGCCAGGCGACGTACGCGGCGCCGGTGATCAGTCCGACCTCGAAGGCCGAGGCGTGCAGGGTGACCACCGCGATCAGCGGCAGCGCCACCGTGGTCACCTGGTCGCCGAGCCGGCTGACCGTCGAGGCCGTCCAGTAGCGCCAGAAAGCCGCCGCCCCGCCGCCCCCGCGTCGCCCGGGCCGCACCGCGCCCGCCTCTGCCGCCGTGTCCGCTGTCCGCGTCGTCACGCCCACCCCTTCGCCACCGGTCCGCTTGCGACCTAGTGAGTTCCTTTTGGGAACTCACTATAATGGGTGATCATGCGGCACACGGAAGCGGCTGACCCCGACTGCGCGATCTCCCAGGCCCTGGCGGTGGTCGGGGACACCTGGACCCTGCTCCTGATCAGGGACGTCGCCGGTGGCACCCACCAGTTCGACGCCCTGCAGAACGGACTCGGCATCAGCCGCAAGGTGCTCACCGAACGCCTCAAGGCACTGGTCGCCGACGGCGTCCTGGAGAAGCGGCTCTACCACCCCCACCCGCCGCGCTACGAGTACCACCTGACCGACCGGGGCCGTGGTCTGCTGCCCGTGCTGGTCGCCCTCCAGGACTGGGGCGGGCGCTACGTCCTCGGCGACGGCACGCTCAGCGGTACCAGCACCCCCGACTCCGCCGAGACCCGCCGGGTACTGGCGCTCACCGGCCACCGGCTGCCCGCCCTGGAACTCGACGCCGCCGCCGGTGGACACGCCGACCCGGTCGCCGCGGACCGCGCCTGGACGGTGCTCTACTGCTACCCCGGCGCCTACGCCCCGGGCGGCCTGGACTACCCGCCCGGCTGGGGAGAGGTCCCGGGCGCGCCCGGCTGCACCCTGGAGTCCTGCACCTACCGCGACCGGATGGGCGAGTTCGCCGCCCGCGACGCCGCCGTCCACGGCGTCAGCACCCAGCGCCCCGACCAGCTGGCGGCGTTCGCCGACCACGCGCGGATCCCGTTCCCGCTGCTCTCCGACGCGGGACTCGAACTCGCCGCCGCCCTGCGGCTGCCCACCTTCCGCGCCGCCGGAGTCGAACGCCTCAAGCGGCTCACCCTGGTCCTCGACGCCGACCGCACCGTCCGCGGCGCGCTCTACCCGGTCCTCGACCCCGCGGGCTCGGTCGAGGACGTCCTCGCCCTGCTCGACGGCCTGCGCGGCGACTGACCGCACCCCGGACCTGCCGGCCCGTCACCTGCCGCCGCGCCGAAGCCTCAGCGGCGGCCCCGTCCGCGCAGGGAGCGGCGGGCCGCGCCGAAGGTGAGGGCGGCCCACAGGACGGCCGCGGCACCGGTGACGTAGACCCCGGCGCCGCGGAAGGACAGGTCGTCGTCCAGGGTGGCCGGCGGTGCCCAGCCGTCCGGGTCGGCCAGCACCGTCGTGGTCCGGCCGACGGAGCCGCCCGAGCAGCCGGTGCCGCCGATGGTGCCGTGCGGCAGCGGGCGGCCGTCCTCGCGCCGGACGCCGCAGGTCCAGCTCACCTTGCCCATCCGGTCCTTGCCGCTGTGCGCGGAGGTGATCACGACCCGGGTCTCCACCCCGCGGTGGGCGATCAGCTGGGCGCGCAGCGAGGCGGTGGGGATCACCAGCAGCAGCACACCCAGGAACACGGCCGGCCAGATCACCCACCCGGTGCTGCGGATCATCATCAGCCCGACCACGGCCGCCATCAGCACCAGCACGGCGAGGATGGTGCAGGCGGCCTGGTAGTCCGGATCGGTGGCGAGCGCGAGCAGGCCGACGATCAGCAGCGGCGCGAGCAGCCCGACCAGGAGCGCCGTACGGCGCACCGTGCGCGGCGCGAGCTGGATGTCCTTGCCCGGGCGGCGCCGGCGGACCGGCTTCGGCGGCCGGCCGGCGCCCGCGGCGAGCGGTCTCTTCTTTTTCTTGTTCGGACGACTGGCCATGCTGCCCCCGTTTTCCGGTGCTTCCGTTCGTGCTCGCGCCAGTGTGACGGCAGCCCCGGAGCCGGGGAAGACCGGGGTGGCCGGCCGGGCAAGGACATCCAACTCGCGCCGCGCACGGGGAGCAGTACGCCCTCCATCGAGGTGCGGGCGGGCGGCACGTCCGGTGCTTGCTTCCGGCCGGAGGCGCGGATGCCGTGATGATCCGCGCCTCCGGCCGGAAGGCGGGGCTCACGTCCCGGCGTTCGGGGCCTCGCGGGCGAAGTCGGGCAGGAGCCGCAGGAGCGCGCGGTTGACCCGGAGGCGGTTGCGGGCCTGCTGCAGCACGCGGCTGCGGGAGGAGTCGAGGAGGGCGCTGGTGACCTCCTCGTCGCGGCGGGCCGGGAGGCAGTGCAGGAAGACGGCGTCCGGGTCGGCGTGGGCGAAGAGCTTCTCGTTCACCTGGTAGTCGGCGAACTCGGCGAAGCGTTCCTCCTGTTCGTGCTGGTCGTCGGGGACCATCGAGCGCCAGACGTCGGTGTAGACGGCCTTGGTGCCGGAGACCGCCTCGGCCGGATCGGTGAGCAGTGTCAGGGAGCCGCCTGACAGTTCGCAGGCGTGCCGGGCCCGTTCGACGGCGAATCCCGCGGGGCGGTGGTCCGGCGGAGTGGCCACCCGGACCTGGAGCCCCAGGGCACAGGCGCCGAGCATGACCGAGTTGCAGATGTCGTTCCCGTCACCGACGAAGCTGATCGGCAGGCCCCGCAGGTCTCCGAACTCCTGCTGGAGGGTGAGCAGGTCGGCGAGGATCTGGGTGGGATGCCACAGGTCGCTGCCGGCACTGACGGTGGTCCTGCCGAACCCGGTCGCGAACGCGTCGATGTCGTCCTGGTAGGCGCGGATGAAGGCCAGATCGGTGTACTGGGCCATGACCCGGCCGGTGTCGGCCAGGGTTTCCCCGTCGGCGAGCCGGCTGCGGAGGTTGTCGAGGAGGACGGGCGAGCCTCCCATGCTGCTCACGGCGACCTCCAGCGAGACCCGGGTGCGGGTGGAGCGTTCGAGGAAGACCAGCAGCACACTCCGGCCGGCGAGGGCGTGTCCGGCGGGTTCGTCCGCCGTGGCCAGGCCCAGCACCCTGGTCATCTGCTCAGCGGTCAGGTCGTCGTCCTTCAGCAGGTTGAACATGATTCCTCCTGGTGGGGGTTCAGGCGGGGGACAGGGCCGAGTGGAGGACGAGCCAGGCGGCGAGCGGCTCCGCGCCGTCCGGGACGGTGGTCGTGGCGCCGACCGGCAGGGCCGCGAACTCCCGTAGCCACGGGGCGTTCCGGGCCGGGAAGCGGCGGGCGCGGCCGTGGGTGGCGACCAGCAGTTCGTCGCCGTCACGGCACCAGAGCAGCGGTGCGTGGGTGGTGGCGGTCACCCGGGTCGGCGACGGGAGGTCGGCGACGGCGCGGTCCGGGTCGGCGCCGGGGATGCCGTAGGCGGAGGCGGCGGCGAGGGCGGAGTCGGCGGTCAGGTCGTCGGTGCGGTAGGCGCGGTAGGCGGCCAGCCAGTCGGGGACGACCTCGCCGTCCGGCCCGGCGTCGAGGCGGAACGCGCTCTCACCGGGGTCGAAGGAGGACATGTAGCGGGCGAGGTTGATGGCGAGGGCCGGACCGGCGTCGGTCTCGCCGACGTGCCAGACGCCGTTGTCCCATGCGAACAGCTCGCCGGGGCCGGCCGGCAGCGCGGTGCCGTGCGCGGACACCGACTCGACGCCGAGCGAGGGCAGGTACTCCTCCTCGCTGTCACCGACCGGTCCGCCGGCGTGGTCGCGCTCGGTGCCCGCCGGTATCCATGCGTCCCCGTTCCAGAAGTGCATGAACTTCCTTCCGGCGAGGACGAAGTGGCTGTTGGCGCAGTACTCGCGGTGGATCCCGCCGGGGGTCGCCCGGTACTCCCCGTAGAACAGCTCCACGTCGACGTCGCGCCGGGACAGGCCGGAATCGGCGAAGACCGGGCCCGCGGCGGACAGCAGGATCTCGAACAGGGCCCGGTCGTGGCGGGGGAGGTCACGGGCGTAGAAGAGCACCGACGCGCCGGGAGCGTGCGCGGCCCGGATCCGGCGGAGCCACGTCTCGGGGCTCTCCGGACCGGTGGCGCCCGGCATGGCCGAGGGGTCCGGGAGGATCTCACCGGCGACCATGACCTTCGCCAGGTCCGGCGGCCCGCCGGCCGCTCGGGCGGCGACCGTGGCCAGGCCGCCGCGCCAGGCGGCTTCCGGCGTGAGGGAGCCGCAGCTCCAGGCGGCTTTGCCGAACCGGGGGGAGGCGGAGGGGGCGGGGCGCAGGGTCAGAGTGGGCAGGGTCAGAGTGGGCAGGGGCATGGGGGCGTCCCTCCTGATGGGATGCGGGGGGTCATCTCGTCGGAAGCGCGGTGGACGGGCGGTCAGTCGCAGGGATCGGGGGCGACGGCCGCCTGCGCGGCGCGCTCGGTCAGCGGCTTGAGGTAGAGGTACTGGGGCATGGCCCTGGTGCCGCGCAGCAGCTTCGCCTCGTCGGTGCTGATGCCGTACTCCAGCACCGTGACATCCGGGTCGTCGCAGCCGTGGGCGATGGGCAGGTGGTAGCCCAGTACGGAGTACATGGGAAGTCCCGCGCCGAGCTCGTAGTCGAAGCCGGCATGGAATCCGTACATGCGGCCCTGATGGTGCAGCCACATGCTCATGGCGAAGTCCCGCCCGTCCAGCCGGGCCGTGAACACGGTGGTCGGAACGTGTTCGGCGATGGCGGCGAACCACGGGGTCAGCTGTTCGGCGGTGGTCGTCTGGTCGTACCTGTGCTCCAGGCGCCAGGCGAGATGGGCGATGCGCTCCACGTTGGAGGCGTCCAGCGGCTGGTGCGAGGTGACCGCCCCCGCCTGCTCGAACTTGCGCAGCTCCCCGCGGATGCGGACGCGGCGCCGGGAGGGGAGCGAGGCCAGGTAGTCGGCGTGGCTGGGGTAGTCGCAGTCGAGGACGTGCCGGGCCAGGGCGGGGAAGCGGATGAAGCCGGCCTCCTCCAGGGCCGAACGCAGCGCGGTCTCCTCGGCGTTGACGTACGGGAAGAACACGCAGGCGCTGCCCTGCCGCCGCCCCGTGGCGACGGCCCGGGCGACGAGCGCCCGGAGGACCGCGGGGTCCGCCCGGGTCGCCGTCGGGTCTGCCGTGAGCACCCGCGAGTTGAACCAGCCGCCGCACATCAGGGAGGGCAGCAGGGCGTCGGCGAGCCCGTCCCCGTCGCGGCCGGCGTGGTCGGGGAGGGCGAGCAGCATCTTGTCGACCCGGACGGTCACGTCGTCCACCCCACGGTCGAACTGCTGGAGGGTGAGCCCGGCGGTGATCCGGCCGGCCTCGTCCGTGTGGACCAGGCACGCGCTGTCGGCGGGTACCCACGGCCCGCGGCGGTCGAGTTCCACCTCCAGCCAGGCCGGGGTGCAGAACAGGTCCGCGGGGCCGCAGAGCCGGGACCAGTCCTCGCGGGCGGCCGCTTCCGGGAGGGCGAGCGTGCGGACACCGGTCATGGTCGTCACGGGATCACTCATCGGCGGCCTCCGTCGGATCGACCTCGACCGTGCGGCCGAACCAGTCGGCGACGGCGGCGAGTTGTTCGCGCGCGACGGCTTCGCTGGGCGCCCGCACCAGGGCCTTGGCGACCAGCAGGTGTGAGCCCAGGCGGTGGTCACCGATGGTGTCACCGGGTTTGGCCCACACCTGGCCCTCGACCACCCCGGGCCGCGCCTCGATCTCCTCCCGGCCCGGAAGGACGCGCAGCCGGCCCTGGCGGGCGGGCAGGTTGACCCACCCGAAGGAGTCCTTCAGCGCGCGGACCTCCCGGGCGGCGGCGGGGGACGGCAGCCCGAGCGCGGCCGCCGCCCACTCGTCGTAGAGGTCGACGCCGTACTTGGCGAGGACCGTCTCGTGGATCAGACCGCCGCCGATGCGGCCGGCGCACTCGCCGAACGTCAGCCGACCGTCCTCGTGGAAGGCCTCCAGGTGGTAGACCCCGTCCCGGTGGCCCAGAGCCGCGAGCACGCGTTCGGTCAGGGCGGCCACCTCGGCCGCGAGGGCGGAGTCGGTGTCGTCCAGGGTGGCCGAGGCGACCAGCCGGCCGTCGTGGACCTCGATGACGTTGTGCAGGTAGCGGCTGACGGAGGCCAGCAGCAGCCGCCCCTCGCGCACCACGCCGTCGACGTGCAACTCCTCGCCCGGGACGAAGCGTTCGACCAGCCACGGACCGCTCCGCGGCTCCTCGACGTCCAGGTCCGCGGGCCCGTGCACGATCCAGGTCTGCTGCGATCCCGCACCGGCGGGAGGCTTCACGACGAAGGGCGGCTCGACGGGGCACGCACGGACGGCGTCGAGGTCGGGGCAGCGGAACCAGTCGGCCACCGGAACACCGGCCGCGCGGGCCCGCTGCTTCTGGTAGGCCTTGTCCCGTAGGGCGAGTGCGGTCGGCACCGCCGCCTCCCGCGCGCCGCTCAGCGAGCTGAGCACCGCGGCGGCGACGACGGCGAACTCGTCCTCGGTGCAGACGACCGCGAAGTCGGCCGGTTCCAGGCCGAGTTCGGCGAGGGCACCGAGCGCATCCTCGGTGTCGGTGTGGTCCCGGGCGACGGCCAGCGGCCCCTCGAAGCCCTGCTCCTGTGCGGTGCACCGGAGTTCCGGGGTGACGAGGCAGGTGACATCGGCGCCGAGGCGTCGCAGCGACTCGACCGGCTCGCGCTGCCAGCCGAGGTACAGAACGGCCCGGCCGGCCGGTGCCGACGGGCCGGGGAAACGGTCACGGGTCACGTCGCTCCTTTGTTCTGAGGTGGAACCAAGGGAGGGAACCTGAGGCGCGCGCACCGGGCGCGGCCCCCGTCCGATCGCGGCGTCAACTCGCTTTCGGCGGGGGGATATGCGGTGCGGCAAGGTGCTGATCTGTGCCTGTCACAAGACCCTTCCATAGATCGACTTGATATGGCAACATCGGGATCACGCTGACCCAGACCGTCATGACCTGACAGGAGTTGATTCAGTGTGAGGCCGATTTCCGAACCGGCCGGTGAGTGCCGGACATGACTGTTTCCGGGATGGTCGAGGAATCGGGTGCGACTGTTCCCCTGACCTACCGTCAGGTCCTGACCAGTCGAAACGTCCCGCAACTCCTGCTGGCGGCATCGCTATCGCGGCTGGCCGGCAGCATGCTCCTTTTCGTCACCGTTCTCTACGTCCTCGCGGAGTTCGACTCCGCGTCCGTGGCAGGTCTGAGCGGTCTCTTCCTGACGCTGCCCGGCTTCCTGATCAGCCCGGTCGCCGGGGCCGTTCTGGACCGGCTCGGTGCCGTTCGGGCGGTGGCCCTGGACACCCTGTCCAGCGCCGTCTTCATCGGCGGCATCGCCGTGCTCTCGGTGAGCGACGCGCTGACCGAACCCGCGCTGTTCTGCCTGCTCGCGCTCTACTCGCTGACCAGCCCGCTCACCGCGGGCGGTGTCCGCACGCTCTTCCCCCGGTTCGTGCCGGAAGCCGCGTACGACAAGGCCAACGCCCTGGACCTGAGCACCTTCTCGGTGATCGACGTGGTCGGCCCGCTGCTGGCGGGCACACTGTTCGCCGCGATCGGCCCCAACCCCACCCTGTTCAGCGTCGCGAGCATGTACGGCCTCGCCGCGCTCAGCCTGACCATGCTGCGCGGCGGCACCGCCGCAGAGCCGGCCGCCCCCCGCACGCAGCTGCTGCGCTCGGCCTGGGAGGGCATCGCCTACCTGTTCCGCAGTCCCACCCTGCGTGGCCTCGCCGCCTCGTACGCCTTGTACCAGGCCGCCGCGGGCATGCTGATCGTGATCGTGCCCGTCGCCGTGGCCGACCGGTACGGCGAGGGCGGTACGGCGCAGCGCTACGTCGGAGCGATGTGGGCGATCATGGGCCTGGCCGGAGCGGTCGGCGCGCTCTTCGCCGGCAAGGTGCTGCGGGCGGGGGTCGAACGCCGCTACATGGTCGGCGCGACGCTGGTCTGCGCGGTCGCGATCTTCCCGGTGACCGCGCTCGGGTCCCTGGTCACCCTGGGCCTGGGGCTGGCGCTGGTGGGCCTGGCCGAGGGCACGGTCAACGTCAGCCTGCTGTCGCTGCGCCAGCGCCGGACCGAACCGGCGTGGCTCGGCCGCATCATGACCGTCTCGATCAGTGTCAACCTGATCGGCTTCCCGGTCGGAACGGCGCTGGGCGGTGCGCTCGTCACCCACTCGGTGACCACGGCGCTCGCCACCGCGGGAGTCCTGGCGGGCTGTTCGGCGCTGCTGGGCCGGCTGCTGATCCCCCGGGAGGCCTGATGGCCCTGCCACTCGCCGACACCCGCTACGGCGCCGGCCGGACCCTGGTCTGCCACCCGGGCGGTCCCGGCATGCACCCCCACTACATCGACCAGCTCGCCGCGCTCGCCGGCGACGACCGCCGTGTGGTGCTGCTGCACCCGCGCGGCACCGGGGACAGCCCCCGGCCCGCCGACCCGCTGGCGTACGCCGTCCAGGACTACGCGGACGACCTCGCGCACTGGATCCGGCGGGAGGCGGACGGGCCGGTCGACCTCCTCGGGCACTCGCACGGCGGGGTGGTGGTGGCCCGGGTAGCCGCCCGGTACCCCGAACTGGTCCGCAGCGTCGTCCTGCTGGCCACGCCGGCCTACGGTGGCGACCGCGCGGTGCAGGAGGCCCAGGCGCTCCAGCGGGCCCGCGCCGGTGAACCGGACTGCGCCGACGCGCTGCGCGCCCTGGAGGAACAGGGCGACGACTACCCCTTGGAGGAAGGGCTGGGCCGGCTGATCGCCCGGGTCGTCCCGCTCTGGGTCGCCCCGATGACCGGACGGCTGCGCCGCTGGCAGGCGCGGGTTGCCGCGCAGCCCGCCAACGTCGATGCGCTCAGGTACTTCAACGAACGGGTCTTCCCCGTCCTGGACGGGGTGCCCGCGGACGTCGCCCAGGCCCGCTGCCCGGTGCTCGTCCTCACGGGCGAGCTGGACGGCTGGGCCGGCCCCGGCCACCTGGCCCTGCTCGGGAAGTCCGCTCGTGACGCCGTATCGGTGACGATCCCGAACTCCGGCCACATGTGCCAGGCGGACGCCCCCGGGGCCGTCGTGACGGCAGTCGCGGAATTCCTGGACGGCCTTTCCCCCCTGCGGTAATCCGCTGCGGTGACCCGCTCCGGCGCGACCCCTTTTCCGGTCGGCCGGAGGACATCAGCACGTACCCGAAAGAGACCCCCTTCGGCATGCCCGGAATCGGCCGCCGAACGGTTTTCCACGCGCATTTTCGGATTCCCCCACGAAAGAACCGATTCGAAAGGACGAACAATCCCGTGAACGACCAGCAGGAATGGCAGGAGCAGGATTCCGACGACTTCATCGAGCTCGGCGAGTACTTCGTGCCCGAGCGCCAGGTGCAGATGGACGTCATCACCTCCGTCATCCCCGAACCGCAGGAGCCGGGGGAGATCCTCGACCTCTGCTGCGGCCAGGGCCGTCTGAGCGAGGCACTGCTCAAGGCCTTCCCCAAGTCCACCGTCGTCGGGCTCGACCTCAGCACCGCCATGCTCGGCACGGCCAGCCGGGAGCTCGCCGGTCACGGCACCCGCTTCCGCACCGAGCAGTTCGACCTGGCCGAGCGGAACTGGCGCACCCGGGCCGAGGCGCCGGTCGCCGTGGTGTCCTCCCTGGCCGTCCACCACCTCGACGGCCCCGGCAAGCGCGAGCTGTTCCGGGACGTCCACGCCATGCTGCGCCCCGGCGGCAGCCTGGTCATCGCCGACCTCGTCCAGCCGGTCGGCGCACGGGGACTGGAGCTGACCCGCCGGATGTGGGACGAGTCGGTCCGCGACCAGAGCCTCGCCGGAACGGGCGGCCTGAGGCCGTACGAGCGCTTCCACGAGCTGGAGTGGAGCTGCTACCAGTACCCCGACGAGCTGGACAAGCCCTCCCCCGTCCTCGATCAGCTGAACTGGCTGCGCGAGGCCGGGTTCATCGAGGTCGACCTGTACTGGATGAAGGCCGGGCACGCCATCTTCGGCGGCGTCAAGGCCGGGAAGTGAGGAACCCGATCATGAAGCGCGACTACCCGCTGGTGATCTTCGGCAACTTCGTCAACGAGTTGATGGTCACCGTCCCCGTTCCCCGGCACAGTGCCGCCCTGGTAGCCGTCTCCCCGCGCAAGATCTGGCTGACCCAGCCGGGCGACGTCCTGGTCATCCCCACGCAGATGTCGCAGCCGCTGCGCACCTACGCCTGCGAGCTGCTCGGCATCGACCCGGGCGAGGTCGAGGTGCTGGCCGCCCCGACCGAGGGGCTGGCCACGCTCACCGAGGCCGTCCGGAAGAACGGCCTGGTCGAGCGGCTCCGTGAGCTCGCCGCTGAGCGGCCCGGTATCCGCCTGCAGCCCTTCGCCCAGGACCGACCGGCTCTGGAGACGGCCGCCGAACTCGGCCTGGCCTTCGAGGGGTACGACTCCGGGACCGTCCCGCAGAGCGCCACCGAAGCGGCCTACCGGATCAACACCAAGCCCGGATTCCGCTCGGTGGCGGCCGAGTTGGGCATCCGCACCGCCGAGGGACGCTCCTGCGGGACACCGGAGGAGCTCGCCGCGGCCGTTCGGGAGCTCGTCACCGCCCACGGCGGCGCCGTCGTCAAGCCCGCCCGCGGCTCCAACGGCTACGGCGTCGTCTTCCTCGGCCCGCAGGACCTGCCGGAACTCGACAGCCGGCTCGACGCCTACCTGCCGACCGTCGCCGAGCAGCCGCCGGGCTGGGTCGTCGAAGAACGCCTCGACTTCGCCCGCGTGGTGACCGTCGAGATGGCCGTCGGCGAGGCCGGACCGTACATCCTGCACGTCGGTGAGATGCGCACCCCCAACGGCGCCTTCAGCGGCCAGATCACGCCCCTGGTGGCCACCACCGGCGCGGTCCGGGAACTGAAGGCCGCGGGCATGGCGCTCGGGGCGTACCTGCACCGGGCCGGCTACCGCGGGCCGTTCGACATCGACGGCGGCATCACCGCCGATGACGTGCTGTACGCCACCGAGAGCAACGTCCGCAAGACCGGTGCCACGTACCTCGATCTGATGGTCCACCGCCTGCTGGGAGACGAGCAGGCGGAGCGGGCGGTCTGGCTCGCCGACTCCCGGGTCGGCGGTGTGGAACGGGACTTCGACGCCGGCCTGGCCCGCGTCCGGGCTGCCGGGCTGGCCTTCGAGCCCGGCGGCACCGAGGGCGTGGTCCTCACCTCCGACACCCTGGCCTTCGACGGCAAGTGGCGCTACCTCGTGCTCGCGGAGAGCCACGCCCGGGCCGAGGAGATCGAGGCCGGCCTGGCCGCCGCCCTGAAGCTGGCGTGATCCCGTGCTAGCCGGAGGAATCGACGTCCAGGCGAGCTCGACCCACAACGTCGGGCTGTTCTCCGTCCGGCCGATCCCGGCCGGCACGGTGATCTGGCTGCCGTGCCCCAAGTGCTCCCGCTGGTCGACGGAGGAGATCGCCGAACTGCCCGAGGAGCGCTTCGCCGCGCTCGACAAGTACGGCCACCTGCTGGCCGACGGCAGCCTGCTGCTGCCCTGTCTCGGCGCCTACCTGATGAACCACTCCTGCGAGGCCAACGTCCTCGACCTCGGCCTCGACTTCGGGCTGGCCGTGCGGGACATCGCCGCGGGTGAGGAGGTGACCTGCGACTACGCCACCTTCGTCGAGGACGAGGGCTGGTCGATGGAGTGCAACTGCCGCACCGCCTCGTGCCGTGGCCAGGTCACCACCGCCCAAGGGGCGGATCAGCGGCTCAGGGACCTGTGGCGCGACCGGATCGACGCCGTGCTCCCGCTGGTCGCGTCCGTGGAGCAGCCGCTCCACGACGTCCTGGACGGGCTGAGCACGCCCTACCGCCGCATTCTGCGGGGCGGCAGCGCGATCGCCGAGGTGACGAGCGGAGCCAGCGTGTGCGCGCCGGCCTTCCTGACGCTCTGACACAGCGGCCGGGCCGACCCCACGAACACCGTGGCAGCGGGACCTTCCGCTCGCGAGAAGCCCCGCTGCCACGGCCGGAGCCCGACAGCCGAGGCTCCCCTGTACGAGAGGAAGCACGTGCATTCCGACCTACAGCAGCCCTACCACTACCGTTACCGCGAACCCGTCGAGCCGGACTGGCGTCGGCTGCCCGGCTGGCGCGAGGTGACCGAGCAGGACTGGCGCTCGGTGCAGTGGCAGCGCTCCCACTGCGTCAAGAACGTCCGCCAACTGCGTGCCGTGCTGGGCACGTCGGTGTCCGACACGTTCTACGCGGACCTGGAACGCGATCAGCGCGAGACCGCGACCATGCCCCTGCTGATCACCCCCCACATGATCAACACCATGGTCCCCGAAGAACGTTGGGACGGGCGGCCGGACACCCTGACCGACGCGTACTACGCCGATCCGATCCGCCGCTACATGCTGCCGGTGCGCTCCGACCGGCTCGCCGACTTCCCGTCGCACCCGTACGCGGAGCGCGACTCCCTCCACGAGCGCGACATGTGGGCCACCGAGGGGCTGACCCACCGCTATCCCACCAAGGTCCTCGCCGAACTGGTCGCCACCTGCCCGCAGTACTGCGGGCACTGCACCCGGATGGACCTGGTCGGGAACTCCACCACGCAGGTCACCAAGACCAGGTTCCTGCTGCGCCCGGACGCCCGCTACCAGGCCATGCTCGACTACCTGCGCAAGAGTCCCGGCGTGCGCGACGTCGTGGTCTCCGGCGGCGACGTGGCGAACGTGCCGTGGCCCCGGCTGGAGTCCTTCGTCTCGGAGCTCCTGGACATCGAGTCGATCCGGGACATCCGGCTGGCCAGCAAGGCACTGATCGGCCTTCCCCAGCACTGGGGGTCCGACGAGGCACTGGCGGTCGTGGAGCGGCTCAGCGCCAAGGCCCGCTCCCGCGGCGTCCAGATCGCCCTGCACACGCACGCCAACACCGCCCAGCAGATCACCCCGCTGGTGTGCGAGGCCTCCTCGCGGCTGCTGTCGGCCGGGCTGCGTGACATCCGCAACCAGGCGGTCCTGATGCGCACCGTGAACGACACCCCCGCCGCGCTGCTCGACCTGTGCTTCGACCTGCTCGACGGCGCCGGGATCATGCCCTACTACTTCTACCTCTGCGACATGATCCCCTTCAGCGAGCACTGGCGCACCTCCGTCGCCCAGGCGCAGGACCTCCAGCACGCGATCATGGGCTACCTCCCCGGGTTCGCCACCCCGCGGATCGTGTGCGACGTCCCCTTCGTCGGCAAGCGCTGGGTGCACCAGCTCAGCAGCTACGACAGGGTCCGCGGCATCTCGTACTGGTCGAAGAACTACCGGACCGGCTTCGACGACACCGCGCCGGAGGACCTGTCCCGGACCTACGAGTACTACGACCCCATCGACACCCTCCCGCCCGACGGACAGCAGTGGTGGCGCGACCACGCTCCGGCGGCGCAGGAACACCACGCCGGCCCCAGGAGCCCGAAAGAGGTCCCGTCATGATGAACGTGCTCGTCACCGCGACCCCGCCCACGCCCAACGGAGAACTCCACCTGGGGCACCTCTCCGGCCCGTACCTGGCCGGTGACGTCCACCGCCGGCACCGGTCCAGGTCCGGCGAACCGGTGGCCTACCTGTCCGGGATCGACGACCACCAGAGCTACACCGAGGCCCGGGCCGTCCGCGACGGCCACACCGCGGAGCACGTCGCCGACCACTACGGCGAGCGGATCGAACGGGCCTGGGCCGACACCGGGATCGGCTTCGACCTGATCGGCCACCCCCGCCGCTCGCCCCGCCACGCCGAGCTGACCCGGGAGGTGTTCGCCGCACTGCACGAGCGCGGTGACATCGTCGCCCGCACCCGCCCGTTGCCGTACTGCCCGACCTGCGACCGCTGGGCGTACGAGGCGTACGTGACGGGTGCCTGCCCGCACTGCGGCACCGCCTCCTGCGGAAACGCCTGTGAGGTGTGCGGGCTGCCCAACGACTGCGCCGACCTGGCCGATCCGCACTGCACCGTCTGCGGCGACCCGTGCGAACTGCGCGACTGCGAACGGCTCTACCTGCAACTCGAACCCCAGCGCAAGACCTTGGAACTCTTCTGGGAGCAGGTGCGGATGGGCGGGCACCTGCGCGCGCTCTGCCACCGCATCGCCGACGGCGGGCTGCCCGAGATCGCGGTCTCGCACCCGGCGGACTGGGGCCTCACCGTCCCGGTGCCCGGCTTCACCGAGCAGCGCATCTACGTGTGGTTCGAGATGGCGACCGGATACCTCGCCGCCGCGGAGGAACTGGAGCGCCTCCGGCCGGGCAGCGACACCTGGCGCGGTGGCGGTCGGACCGTCCAGTTCTTCGGCTACGACAACGGGTGGTTCCACGCGGTCCTGTTCCCGGCGGTCATGAAGGCGTACGACCCGGAGATCACACTCCCGGCCGCCTTCGTCTCCAACGAGTTCTACCGCCTGGACGGCCTCAAGTTCTCCACCAGCCGCCGCCACGCCATCTGGCTGCTCGACGCGCTCCGCGACGTTCCCGCCGACCACCTGCGCCTCCACCTCTGCTGGGACCGGCCCTCCGCCACCCAGACCAGCTTCACGTGGTCGCGGTTCACCACCTTCCTGCGCGACGACCTGCTGGCACGCTGGCACGGCTGGCTGGCCGACCTCGGCAGGCGCCGGGCAGCCGCGGCGAACCGGCCGGGCGAGCCCGACGGGGCGCGGCAGCCCGTCCCGCTCGCGCCGTCCGCCGCCGGGCTGCGGGAGCGGGCCGCGGACACGCTCCGGCGGATCGACGCCGCCTACTCCGCCGAGGAGTTCTCGCCGCGGCGCGCCCTGCAACTGCTCGACCAACTGGTCCGGGACGCGGCCGAACTGGGCGACCACCACGAGCACCTGCGAGGACTCGACGGGCTGCACGCCGAGTTCGTCGCGGGCGTCCGCGCCGAGCTCGCCGCCGCGGCGGCCCTCGCCGCCGGGCTCTACCCCGTTGCCCCGACGATGGCCCAGCAGCTCTGGTCGGCGCTCGGCCTGCCCGGCGCCGTCGCGGAGCACGACTGGCGCGAGGCCGTCGCCGTCCCCCTCGCGGCGGGCGAACTCGCCGACGCCTGCCCGCTGTTCGACCCTGCCGCCGTTGTGCAGAAAGGCCAGTGATGGGACCCACCGACGTCCTCGGTCTCGGGCTCGGCCCGGCCAACCTGAGCCTGGCCGCGCTGGCAGCCCCCGTCGCCGGTCTGCGGACGAGGTTCCTGGAGGCCAAACCCCACTTCCAGTGGCACAGCGGCATCATGCTCCCCGACGCCCAGCTCCAGGTCTCCCACCTCAAGGACCTGGTCAGCCTCGTCGACCCCACGAGCCGCTACTCCTTCCTCAACTTCCTGGTCCGGACCGGCCGGATCTACCGTGCGCTGGTCGCGAACGGGATCAGCTGCTCACGGCAGGAGTTCGAGCAGTACTACCAGTGGGCCGCCGACCAGCTGGACAGTGTCCACTGGAAGCAGCGGGTGGAGTCCGTGTGCCTCGCCGGGAACCGCTTCGAGGTCTGCACCTCGACCGGCGAACGACACACCGCCCGAGCGCTCGTCCTCGGCACCGGGCGGACGCCGAAGCTGCCGGAGTTCGCCGTGCCGCTGCGGGGGCGGCAGGTGCTGCACGGGGCCGAGTTCCTCCACGTCTCTCCCGAGACCCGGGGCAAGGACGTGATCGTGGTCGGCGGCGGCCAGAGCGGCGCCGAGATCGTCAACCACCTGCTCGCCGACGACCAGGACCTGCCCGCCTCGCTCACCTGGCTCTCCAGCCGGGCCGGCTTCCTGCCCATGGACGACTCACCGTTCACCAACGAGTGGTTCACGCCCTCGTACGTCGAGTACTTCCACGAGCTGCCCGCCGACCGCCGGACCAGTCTGCTGGCGCAGCACAGGCTGGCCAGCGACGGCATCTCCGAGTCCCTGCTCCGGGAAATCTACCAGCGGCTCTACCACCTGGACATGGTCGTCGGCGCCCCGGTACGGCACCAGCTGCTCGCCGGCCGCCGCGTGGTCGACCTCACCCGCGACGGCGGCCGGATCACCGCGAAGCTGCACGACGAGGACGGCGACCGGATCGAGTCCCGCACGGCCGACGTGGTCGTCTTCTGCACCGGATACCGCAGTTCCCTGCCCGAGTTCCTGGAACTGCTGCGGCCCAGGCTGGTCGACGAGCACGGCGCGCTGCGGATCCGGCGCGACTACTCGCTCGACTGGGACGGCCCGCAGGAACTGCGCATCTACGTGCAGAACGCGGCCGAGACCACCCACGGCATCGCCGACCCCAACCTGAGCCTGGCCGCCTGGCGCAGCGCCCGGATCGTGAACTCGCTCGTCGGGCGCGAGGTCTACCGACTCGGCCACTTCTCCACGACGGTCGCCTGGGACCGGTCATCCGAGCACGACAAGAACCCCGCCTACGTCACACCGTGAGTCCGCCGGCGCGGACATCCGGCGGGGCGGCCGCGGATGTCCGCGACGGGCCGCCACGACCGTGTCAGCGGTCCGCGGCCGGGTCGGTCCGGGACCGCTCGGATCGACACCGTCACCGGACCAGCTCCCGACTCTTCGAAGGCAGGCACCGATGAACGAAGCCACGAAAGCGCAGTACCTGGACGGCGAGGTGATGCCGTCCGGGATGGTGGTCGAGGAGGTGGCCGGCGGCCCCGGAACGCCGCTCGCCGGCTGGCCGTTCGAGGCCTCCCGGTTCACCGTCCCCCCGGGCGCCACCAGCGAGCTCGACCGGCACCGGGTGGCCGAGGTCTGGATGGTTCGTGCGGGTACCGGGACCGTCCGGAGCGAGGACAGGAGCATCGAGCTGGCCGCCGGGGACTGCGTGTACTTCCCGTCCTTCGTGCCGCACCAGGTCACCAACTCCGGTGACGGCCCGCTCGATGTGTTCAGCCTCTGGTGGTCGGAGGAGGAGCGGTGATCGTCGACCTCGCCGTGGTCGGCAGCGGCATCATCGGCTCATTCGTCGCCCACGAGGCCCGGCGGCTGCGTCCCGACTGGGAGATCCTCGTCCTGGACAAGGGGGCCGTCGCCGGGGGCGCCACCACCTGGTCGGCCGGCGCGAGCTTCCCGATCGCGCCCACCCCGGACCACCGCGAGCTCCACCGGGTCAGCGCCGAGCGCTTCGCCGCATTGGCGGGCACCCGCAACGAGGTGTTCCTGCGGACCGTACCGATGGTCTACGTCCTGAGGCAGGAACGGATCGCCGCGTTCCAGGACCGGGTCGTCGCACCGCTGCGCGCGCTGGAGCCGTCCGGCCAGGACCGGATCCGCGAGTACCTGCCCGACCTGGTGGTCGGAGCGGACGAACGGTTCGTCACCCACGACGGAGAGGGCTTCGCCGTCTGGGCACGGCCGCTGGCCGACTCGCTCCTCGTCGACCTGATCGCCGACGGGCACCTGCGGGTCGAGACCGGTCAGCACATCGACCGGGTCGTCCGTGCGGACGGCGACTACCTGCTGGAGGCCGGGGACGTCACCTGGAGGTCGCGGCGGGTGGTGCTCGCCACCGGCCCGTGGCAGCCGCCGCTGACCGAGCTGCCGCCCGGCGGCGATGCGCCGGCCCGGGTCAAGCGGGTGGCGGCGCTGCACGCCGACCTGCCCGTCCGGGTCGGTGATCCGCTCGTCTACTTCGTCGACGACGACCTGTTCCTGCTTCCCCTCGCCACGGGCTCGGCCCTGGTCAGCTTCCGCAGCGAGGTCTGGGACGCGGTGCCGGACACCCTCGACGGCCGCCTGGACGACGGGGACCTGCGTGACGGCACGGCCGCGCTGGCGGCCCGCAGCCACCTGGCCGCGGCGTCGGTCACCGGCGGCCGGGCGTTCTGCGACCTCTACACCCCGGACCGCCTCCCGCTCGTGCACACCGATCCCGGCCTGCCCGGGCTGGCCGCCGTCCTGGGCGGCTCCGGCTCGGGTGTCCGGCTGGCCCCCGGCCTCGCCGCCAGGGCGGTCCGCGCGGTCATGGGCTGAGTCCGGACCGTACGGGGCGACCGCTCGTCCCCGGTGCCGCCGTCCGGTCCGACTCCGGGCGGCGGCACCGGCACGTGATCGGCCGTCCGGACCTCGGCACCGGCACGTGACCGGCCGGCCCGGCCGCGGCCGGAGGTGTGTGGGGCGCATCACAGCTCCGGGGGCCGTTCGGACTCCTACGATCGTGATCGCGGACGCCCGCCACGAGCCCGGCGTCCGCTGTACCACCGCGATCCGGCCCGAGGAGAAGCGCACCTTGACCACCCCCACCGCCGCGCCCGACAGCTACTACCAGCGCACCGGCGAACACAGCTACAAGCCGACCGCCCACGCGCAGGGCGCCTGGCACCCCGACGAGCAGCACTTCAGCCCGGTGGGCGGCCTGATCGCCCACGCGATCGACCGCCACCGGGCCGACCGCCCTGCCGACGGGCTCGCCCTGGCCCGGATCAGCTACGACATACTCGGCCTGATCGCCCTGGACGAGCTGGAGATCACGGTGGAGACCCTCCGCCCCGGCCGCACCATCGAACTGGTGGAGGCGGTGGCCTCGGTCAACGGCCGGGCGGTGGTCCGGGCCCGGGCCTGGTTCCTGGCCGAGCAGGACACCAGCGCCGTCGCCGGCACCCACGACGAACGGCTGCCCGCACCGGAGGAGTTCGAGCCGTGGCCGATGGGCGACCAGTGGGGCGGCGGCTACATCGCCTCGGTCGAGGTCCGCCGCCGGTCCACCGCCCCCGGCCGCGCCGCCGCCTGGCTGTCCACCCCGCTGGAGATCGTCGCGGGGGAGGGGAGCAGCCCGCACGCCGCCTTCATCGCCCTGGTCGACACCGCCAACGGCATCGCCGTGCGGGAGCAGCCCACCGCGTGGATGTTCCCCAACACCGACCTGACCATCCACTTCCACCGCCGCCCCGAGGGCCGCTGGACCGGCCTGGACACCGCCGTCAGCTTCGGCCCGTCCGGGCACGGCGTCACCAGCACCGTGCTGCACGACGTCCACGGGCCGGTCGGCCGGGCCGAGCAGATCCTCACCGTCCGCCCGATGCCCGGCAGTTGACGCCCGCCGGCGGACCGGCGGCGCCACCCCGAGCCCGGGACGGCGCCGTCGTACCGGCTCAGCCCGGCAGCGAGTCCATGAAGGAGCTCACCGAGAACACCGCCCTGCCCGGCCCGGCCGGCCCGTAGCCGGGCGGGGAGGACAGGCCGAACTCCTCCAGGGTGGCCCGGTAGGTCTGCAGCAGCCGGATGTGGTACTCCAGCGGCGCGCCCTGCGGATTGGCCTTGCCCAGCGGGGTGGTGGGCTCGGGGCACCAGGTGGTGAAGCGCGGCACCACGCCGTGGGACATGAAGAAGCGCAGCCCCTCCCGGGTGGAGGCGATCGCCTCGTCGACCGTGGTGAAGCCGAAGGGCTCGGCCATCTCCACGCCCGCCACGAAGTTGGGGATCACGTTCTCCGCGCCGAACACCTCGGTGGAGTCGAGGATCCGGCGGTGCCACTCGTCCCGGCCGACGTAGCGCTCCTTGCCGGGGCAGTAGAGCTCGAACAGCCGCTTGTCCCACACCTCGAAGTTGGGGTGGTAGATCTTCACGCCGTGGTCGCGGAAGCGCTGGACGTCATCGCGCGGCAGTGCCTGGGCGACCACCTTGCCGATCCACCGGTCGGGGAAGCGCTCCTCGATGGCCTTGGCGTACTGGCCGTAGAAGTCCGCCTCGTCCCGCCCGCCGACCTGCGAGGTGATCGCCCCGCCGGTGAGGGTGTACGCCCGGGAGGCCCGGGCCGTGTCGTGCCGGTCGATGATCTCCAGCGCCTCCAGCACCTCCTCGACCGGCTTGACCCCGGTGTACGGGCGCCCGGCGGCCTTGTGCTGGCGCCAGTTGTGGTTGATGTCGCAGTACTGGCACTCCTCCTTGGCGCCGAAGTACTGGCAGACCCGGAACACCGTGAGGTAGATCAGGTAACCCCACTGGATGGTCGGCGCGACCTCCATCACCGACTTCCCGTTGGCCAGCGTGTGCCGGTAGTAGTCGGGCATCGGCGGCAGGCCCACGTCGGCGATCCGCGCGCCGTCCAGGTAGAGGCCGAGCGAGCCGTCCTCGCCCGCGCGCACCCGGTACGGCGAGTCCGGGTTGACCCGCACCGACACCACCGTGCGGCGCAGCCCGTACGGCCCGCCGGTCAGCACGATCTCCTCCGGCGGCCGGTTCAGCGCGGCCGCGCCGAGCTCGGGCAGGGTGCGGTGGTCGAAGGAGAAGATGAAGTACGACTTCGGCTTGACCTCGCCACCCCCGTCGGCGCCGGTGCTGCCGCTGAGGGCGGACTCGTCGAAGGCCATCCCGCCGCGCAGCAGGTCCTCCTTGATCACCGCCTCCCGGGGCACGTCGGGGAAGCGCTCCATGAGGTCCTCGACGACTGCGGTCCGGCTGCGGGCCTGGCTCTCCATGCGCTGCTCTTCCTTCCTGGCCCCGTTCCTCGCACGGCGCTGCGCCCAGTTTCCTCCCCCTTACGCGGGTGGCGCGGACAGGCCCGCCCGGCGGGAACGATCGGGGGCGCAACGCCGGTGGGCGGACCGGGACACGGGTGGGGTTCACCGGGTTGACGCGGCGGCGGAGCGGGGAGGGGTGACCGGTTCGGGAACGGGCGCCGAACAGCGGGGTTGATCGATGCATGACTCGGGAGCGGGCAAACGCCGTCAGTCTGAACGTTCACCCTATCGGGTGTAGAAGATCGCCCGTTGCGATCCGGAACGGGCTTTCGCGCCTACGGTTGGGAACCGAGCGAGACGGGGCCCGCGGCGTGGAGTTCCCCATCGCGTCAGGCGGGATGACGACCCGTCACATCATGCGATCCCTCTCAGAGGAGGCTCCATGCCCCTGCGCACCAGAACGGGCACCCGGCCCGGGCCCGCACCCGCCCCGGCGGTGGGCCCATGAGCTCCCCGTCGATCGAACGGATTCTCCGCGGTCCCACCGGACTGGGCACCTCCGGGCTGCAGTTGAGGCCTCAGGCGCCGACGCCCGAGACCGCCGGGCCCACGGTTCACGCCCCCGGGGTCCCGACCGCGGAGACCGCGGACACGGTGGTGGTCGAGACCAGGCTGGTCGAGACCATGGCACTGGAGGCCGTCGTGACCGAGACGGCGGCCCTCGGGGCAGCGGCTCCGGACGTCCAGAAGTCGTCCCTGCCCGTCCCCTCGCTGCCTGTGCCGTCCCTGCCCGGTCCCTCGCTGCCCGTGCCGTCCCTGCCCGTGCCGTCCCTCGCCGCCGCGCTGACCGCGCCGCGGGCCGCCGCGGCGCCGAGCGGCGGGAAGCCGAAGCTCGGCGACCCGATCCCCGGCCTCTACCACCACCCGATCGCCGAGCCCGACCCCGTCCGGGTGGAGGAGCTCAGCCTCAAGCTCAAGGCCTGGGCGGTCGACGAGATCGAGCTCTACCCGCCGGAGTGGGAGAAGGACTTCGACGGGTTCTCCACCGGGCGCTACATGGTGGCCTGCCACCCCGACGCGCCGAGCACCGACCACCTGATGCTCGCGGCCCGCCTGATGGTCGCCGAGAACGCGGTGGACGACTGCTACTGCGAGGACCTCGGCGGCTCGCCGATCGGTCTGGGCAGCCGCCTGCTGCTCGCCCACACCGCGCTGGACCCGCTGCACACCACCCCGGAGTACCACCCGGCCTGGGAGGCCTCGCTCTCCGAGGACGCGCCCCGGCGCTCGTACCGCTCGGCGATGGACTACTTCGTCCGCGCCGCCACGCCCTCCCAGTCGGACCGCTTCCGGCACGACATGGCGCGGCTGCACATGGGGTACCTGGCCGAGGCCGCCTGGGCCGAGACCGACCACGTCCCGGAGGTGTGGGAGTACCTGGCGATGCGCCAGTTCAACAACTTCCGCCCCTGCCCGACGATCACCGACACCGTCGGCGGCTACGAACTGCCCGCCGAGCTGCACGCGCTGCCCGCCATGCAGCGGGTGATCGCCCTGGCCGGCAACGCCACCACGATCGTCAACGACCTGTACTCGTACACCAAGGAGCTCGCCAGCCCCGGGCTCCACCTGAACCTGCCGGTGGTGATCTCCGAGCGCGAGGGTGTCTCCCGCAAGGAGGGCTACCTGAAGGCGGTCGAGGTCCACAACGAGCTGATGCACGCCTTCGAGGCCGAGTCGGCCGCGCTGGCGCTCGCCTGCCCGGTGCCGACGCTGGTGCGGTTCCTGCGCGGGGTGGCCGCGTGGCTCGACGGCAACCACTACTGGCACCAGACCAATACCCACCGTTACAGCCTGCCGGACTTCTGGTAACCACCAGGCCCTACCAGGCCGCAAGCCGCTATTGCCCGATGTCCCGACAACCGCCCATGAGAAACCTGGAGTTGACCCCCATGTCCCTGACCGACGACATCACCACCCCCGGCAGCGCCATCCCCGGCCCGGCGACTCCGTACCAGGGCGACATCGCGCGCTACTGGGACCACGAGGCACGTCCGGTCAACCTGCGCCTGGGCGACGTCGACGGCCTCTACCACCACCACTACGGCATCGGCGAGATCGACCAGGAGGCGATCGGCGACCCGGCGGACAGCGAGCGCGAGAAGAAGGTCATCGCCGAGCTGCACCGCCTGGAGTCCGCCCAGGCCGACGTCCTGCTCGACCACCTCGGCGACATCCGGGCCGAGTCCACCCTGCTCGACGCGGGCTGCGGCCGCGGCGGCTCGATGGTCATGGCCCACCAGCGCTTCGGCTGCCGGGTCGAGGGCCTGACCCTCTCCACCCAGCAGGCCGACTTCGGCAACAAGCGCGCCGCCGAGCTGGGCATCGGCGAGTTCGTCCGCTCCCGGGTCGCCAACATGCTGGACATGCCCCTGGAGAACGGTTCCATTGCCGGTTCCTGGAACAACGAGTCCAGCATGTACGTCGACCTGCACGACCTGTTCGCCGAGCACTCCCGGGTGCTGGCGGTCGGCGGCCGGTACGTGACCATCACCGGCTGCTGGAACCCGAAGTACGGCCAGCCGTCCAAGTGGGTCTCGCAGATCAACGCGCACTTCGAGTGCAACATCCACTCCCGCCGCGAGTACCTGCGGGCGATGGCCGACAACCGCCTGGTGCCGCAGGCCGTCATCGACCTGACCCCGGACACCCTGCCCTACTGGGAGCTGCGGAACACCACCTCGCTGGTCACCGGCATCGAGGAGGCGTTCATCGAGTCCTACAAGGACGGCTCCTTCCAGTACGTGCTGATCGCGGCCGACCGGGTCTGACCGGATCAGCCCGGGCCGGACGGGCCTGAACCGCGTCCGACCGGCCCCCGGACCGACGGGCGGCCTCCTCGTGTGGGTGCGAGGAGGCCGCCCGTCTGCCGTCGCGCGGTGCCGTCTGCCGTCTGCCGTCAGCGGTCGGCGGTCAGCGGTCAGCGGTCAGCGGTCAGCGGTCAGCCGCCACCGGCGCCGGTGACCGTCATGTAGTGCCGCGGCGGGTGAAGGTGAGGTGGGTGACGCCGCTCGGGCCGGTCACCGCCTCGGTGTCGAAGCGCTCCTCCAGCCCTTCGAGCCCGGCCCAGAGCGACTCGCCCCGCCCGAGCACGATCGGCACCACGACCACGTGCAGGTGGTCGATCAGGTCGGCCTCCAGGAAGGCCCGGACGGTACGCGGGCCGCCGCCGATCCGGACGTCCTTGCCGCCGGCCGCCTCCCGGGCCTGCCGCAGGGCCTCCTCGGGGGTGGCGTCGATGAAGTGGAAGACCGTCCCGCCCTCCATCTCCAGGCTGGGGCGCGGGTGGTGGGTGAGCACGAAGACCGGCGTGTGGAAGGGCGGGTTCGCGCCCCACCAGCCCTGCCAGTCCTCGTCCTCCCAGGGCCCGCGCTGCGGGCCGAACTTGTTGCGGCCCATGATCTCCGCGCCGATGTCCTCGCCCCAGGTGCGGGCCATCACGTCGTCCAGCCCGGTGCTGCCGCCCTCCTTGCCGTGCATCCGCCGGAAGGTGCGGGTGCCGAAGAACCACCTGTGCAGCCGGTCGGTGGCGTGCCCGAAGGGGCTCTCCAGGCTCTGGCCCTCGCCGGTGCCGTAGCCGTCGAGGGAGATCGAGAAGTTGTGGACCCGGACCAGGGACACGGTGCTGCCTCCACTGCTCTTCGTTGAATGCGGCCGCTCGCGACCGTCCACCACACCACCGCTTCCGGCCGTCCGCTCGCGGGCCACGCTAGCGCCCGGGTCCGACAAATCTGACGTTGCGTCACCGGTGGGGCGTGGCGGCCGCCGGCAGGGGAGGGGCGGGGCAGGGGTGGAGAAGTCGTCACGCTATTGTCGTGCCTTCTTCACGAGGTGCACGCTCCGCCGGGCGATGCTGCCTCCGGCGGCGCGCACGGGCGGCCGCCACGACCGACCCCGGGGGGAACGATTCCGATGACCGCACGCCGTACGACCGCACGCCGCATGACCTCGGGCCGTACGACCGCCCGCCGTACCACCGCGCGCAGCACGACTTCCGGCCGCGCCCTGGCCGGCCTCCTGGCCGCGGGCCTGCTCGCCGGTGCCGCCGCCCTGGTCCCGACCGCGGCCCCGGCGGCCGCCGACACCGGCACGGACGACCTGCCGTTCGGCTCGGCCACCACCGTCGGCCTGCACAACACCTACGACCCGGCCGCCTACCAGTACCTCGCCCAGAGCCTGGACACCCGCACCGGCATGATCGAGCTCGACCTCTGGACCGACGTCATCACCAAGGAGTGGAAGGTCAGCCACTCCAACCCGCTCGGCAACTCCAACAACTGCACCGCCGCCGACAACCCGGGCCAGCTCTACGGTGGCGGCACCAACAAGAACCTGGAGCACTGCCTCGACGACATCCGGGTCTGGCTCGGCGCCCACCCGGCCGCCGGACCGCTGGTGGTCAAGCTGGAGCTGAAGGGCGGCTTCGCGGCCAACATGGGGATGGGCCCCGACCAGCTCGACGCACTGATCGCCGCGCACCTCGGCGACGCGGTGCTGCGCCCGGCCGACCTGCTGGCCAAGCCCGGCGGCGGCTCGTACGCCACCGTCGACGAGGCGGTGCGGGCGGGCAACTGGCCGAGCCGCTCCGCCCTCGCCGGGCGGGTGCTGCTCTACGCGATACCGGGGACGGTCGAGGAGAACAACCCCTTCGACACCCTGCACACCGACGTCGAGTACGGGCGGCACCTGCGCGACCTCGCCGCCGCCGGGCGGATCGGCCAGGCCCAGCTGTTCCCGGCCGTGCACGGCGCGGCGGCCGGTGACCCGCGCAGCAAGTACACCGGCGCGGACGCCGGGATCCGCCCCTGGTTCGTGGTCTTCGACGGCGACGCCGCCGCCTATCTCAACGGCATCGACACCGCCTGGTACGACCGCTCCCACTACCTGGTGGTGATGACGGACGCCCAGAACGTCGCGCCGCAGATCAGCGCCACCGACCCGACCGCCGACCAGGCGAGGGCCCGGACCGAGCAGCTGGCCCGGGCGCACGCCAGCATCGTGTCCAGCGACTGGCGCAAGCTGCCGACGGTGCAGTCCCTGGTGCTGCCCCGCGGCTGACGCTCCGCGGCGGCCCGACCCGACCCGATCCCGGCCGGACCGGCCGGGCTCAGCGGCGACGGCCCCCGCCGAGCCGGTCGACGTGGGCGAGGACGGCCCCGGCGCCGTCCTCGCCCGCGACGAGCCCGGCGAGCTCGGCCGCCCGTCGGCGGACCGGCCCGGCCAGCGCGGCCGTGACGGCGGCGGCGAGGCGCTCGGCGGTGAGTTCCGAGAAGGGCACGGTCTGCGGCGCGACCCCCAGCCGGTGCAGCCGCGCCGCCCAGAACGGCTGGTCGATCATCACGGGCACCGGCACGGCGGGGACCCCGGCACGCAGCGCGGCGCCGGTGGTCCCGGCCCCGGCGTGGTGGACGACGGCGGCCGTACGGGGGAACAGCCAGTCGTGGGGCAGGTCGCCGACGGAGAGGACGCCGTCACCCGCCGCCGTCAGCCCGGCCCAGCCCGCCTGGACCACCGCGCGCACACCCGCCCGCCGCACCGCCGCCGTCACCAGCTCACCGAGCCGCTCGCCCTCCTCCGGCGCCATGCTGCCGAAACCGATGAACACCGGAGCGGGCCCGGCCTGGAGGAAGTCGACCAGTTCGGCCGGCGGCCGCCAGTCCAGCGGCCGGGCGGGCCACCAGAAGCCCGCCACCTCCACCGGTGCCGGCCAGTCCGCCGGGCGCGGCTCCAGCAGCGGGCTGTAGCCGTGGACGACCGGCCGGGTGTGCCCGAGCGGTTCCGGCGCGGCCGCGCCGGGCAGGCCGAGGCGCTCGCGCAGCCGCGCCACGGCCCCCGAGAACAGCCGCTCCGCACTGCGCAGCCGCTCCCGGCCGGCGGCGAGGTTGCCCGCCGGACCGAGGTCATCGGTGCCGGCGGGGCCGGGCAGGGGGAACCGCGCGGTGGCGAAGGCGGGTGTGAGGTAGGTGCCGAGCACGGGCACGCCGAGGGCCTCGCCCGCGGTGAGGGCCAGCGGCGCCGGGGCGAAGGCGGTGAGCAGGAGGTCGGCCCCGCCCGCCACGGCCTCCGCCACGCCGTCGGCGAGCCCGTTCACGAACGCGGTCACCAGTGCCCGGGTCTCCTCCGGGGAGGTCGCCCGCGACCGGCCGAGGACGAACTCCCTGGGGTCCCCGGGGAGCGAGCGGAACTCCAGGCCGCAGGACTCGATCAGGGTGGCGAAGGTCGGGTGGGCGAGCACCGAGACCCGGTGCCCGGCCTGCACCAGTCGCCGGCCCAGGCCGGTGAACGGTGCGACGTCTCCGCGGGAGCCGGTGGTGACGATCAGGATGCGCATGGGGCCGATTCTGCCGCCGACCCGGTGCGGCCCGGCCTGCTTCCGCCTTGTGGCGCCGATCAGTTGGGGCCTTCCCCGGGCGCGGCGCTGCTTCGCCGGACCGCGACGGCGGCCGGCCTGCCGGTTGAAGTCATCGACGGGTACGGCGAGTTGACCGGAGATGAAGACTCCGAACGGGGCTTCCGGGGAGCCCCGGGGCTCGCCATCCTGGTTGGCATGACCCGAACTCTACGCGCGTGGAAGTCCCGTGCCGTCGCCGTCGCCGTCCTCTCCCTGGCCACCCTCGCGCCCGTCGCCGTCGCCACCGAGGCGCAGGCCGCGGTGAGCGGCAAGGTGTGCGTCTCCGCCCTGCCGTCCCAGGCCCGGACCACCCTCGGCCTGATCGCCAGGGGCGGGCCGTTCCCGTACCGCCAGGACGGCGTGGTGTTCACCAACAAGGAGGGCGTGCTGCCCGCCCAGCGCTCCGGCTACTACCACGAGTACACCGTGGTGACCCCCGGTGCGCCGACCCGCGGCACCCGCCGGATCGTCACCGGCCAGCGGTCCCAGGAGGACTACTACACCAGCGACCACTACGCGACCTTCCGTCTGATCGACTTCGGCTGCTGACCGCACCCACCGCCCCGCCGGGCCCCGGCCGCCGGAACCCACGGCGTGCCGGGGCCCGCTCGCGTTCCGGGTGGTGCCGGTGGAGATCAAGATCCTGGCCGGCCGGAGCACCGCCCGGCGCGCAGAACCGACCGCCCGGGTGCGCGACGTGCCGGGCGCGCACATCGCCGTCCCGGCCGCGATCGGCGTCCAGGTCACCGAACTCGACCGCGACACGTACCGCTTCGTCCACCACCCGGGCCGTTGACGGCCGCTGACCTCCCGCGTCCTCCCGGGCCGCCACCGCCCCGCGCCGCTCGGCTACCGTCCGGTCGAGCACCGACGGTAAAGTGGCAGGCCGCGGAGGGGGGCGCAGATGGCGAAGGCGGCAGTGGGCGACGGAACGGGCGGGCCGGAGCAGCCGGGGGAGCCGGGGGAGCGCGCCTCGGCCATCGCCCGCCGACTGGACCGGCTGATGGCCCGTGAGGCGGCGAGGTCCGGCGGACGCCCCCCGGCCTACCGTGAACTCGCCGACCGGATCAACCGCCTGGCCGGCCGGGACGTCATCTCCCGCGACACCGTCCGCAACCTCCACCTCGGTCTGAACCAGAAGGGCCAGGCCTGCAACCCGACCGTGGACACCCTCGACTGGCTGGGCCGGGGCTTCGGGATCGGTGCCGGTGCGAGCTACTTCCTGGACGACGCGAAGGCCGCCGTGGTCGACGAGCAGCTCGAACAGCTCGAACGGGTCGCCGAGTTGAGGCAGGCGCTGGGCAATGACGGAGTGGTCAGCCTGGTCAGGCGGGCCTCGGCGCTCTCCGACGGAAGCCTGCGGGTGCTGCTCTCGCTCGCCGACAACCTCCGGAAGCTCGAACAGGACGCCGCGGGGGAGGGGGCCCCGTGAGCCAGGACGGCCGGCCCGAGGGCCCCGTGGGCCACGACGGCCGGCACGCCACCCCAGCCGACGGAAGATGACGGGTGCGCGCCGTGCACCCCTCGGATCCGCACCCGTAGAACGCCCCCGCCCCTAAGGAACACCCTCGCCTTGGTCTTCCCCCGTGGCCTGCGCCGACGCTGCGAACAGCGGCTCTCCGGCCTGAGCCTGCCCGTCCCCTTCACCGTCGAGGGCTTCCGCGCCGCGCTGGAACGCGAGCGGGGCCGACGCATCGTCATGGAGCCGCTGCCCGCGCTCGGCCCCGACCTCCCCTGCGGCCTGTGGATCGCGCTGCCCAGCATCGACGTCGTCTACTACGAGGAGCGCACCAGCCCGGCCCACCAGGACCTGATCAAACTGCACGAACTCGGCCACGTCCTGTGCGGCCACACCGGCACCCTGGAACTCACCCGGCTGGCCGCCCTGTTGCCCGACCTGACGCCCGAACTGATCGCCCAGCTGATGGGCGCGGGCCGGACGAGCTACCAGACCGCCGACGAGCAGGAGGCCGAGATGATCGCCCTGCTGCTGGCTGACCTGGTCGACGCCACCACCGACCCGAGCCCCGACTCCGACCGCCTTGCCGCGAGCCTGCTGCACCCGATCCGCCGGCCCCGGTGGAGGAGGCCCTGATGCGCCCCCTGTTCACCTGGCTGATGCCCGCGCTGATCTGGGCCGTCGTCATCTGGCGGGCGCCCTCGGCCTTCACCTCCCGGGCGAACCGCGCGCTGTGGGCGGCCTTCACCGCGATCGCCCTCGGGCTCAGCTGCCGGCCGGCGTTCGTCGAGCGGGCGCTCGGCGAGGTCACCGGCATCCGGGACGTCACCCAGCTGCTCAAGCACCTCGCCGGGGTCGCCGCGGCGTACTTCCTGCTGGAATACGTCCAGGCGGTCCGGCGGCGCCCGGAGCGGCCGGGCGCCGCCCGCGTGCGACTGCTGCTCACCGTGGCCGCGGGCCTCGCCCTGACCCTGCTGTTCGTCTTCGCCCTCCCGCACGACGCCGACGGCGCCTTCGGCATCGACGCACACTTCGGCGAACCAGGGGTCAAGGTCTACCTCTGCGTCTTCGACACCGTCTTCGCGCTGGCCAGCGCCCGGGCGATGATGCTGTTCTGGTCGAGCCGGGAGGCCGTCCCGCCCGGGGCGCTGCGGGCCGGGCTGACCTGCCTGGCCGCGTCCGGGGCCACCGGCCTGGCCTACGCGCTCTACCGCTACCACTTCATCATCACCAGCGGCAACGCGAAGGAGTTCGACGCCGACGGCAAGCCCGTACCGCTGCAGGACACGCTCAGCGAGCTGCTGCCCGCGCTCATGCTGGTGCTGCTCGTCCTCGGGGTCACCGTTCCGCCCGCCCGGACCCTGGTGGGCTACCTGCGCGACCAGTACGCGCTGTGGCGGCTGCACCCGCTCTGGGCGGACGTGGTGGCCGCCGTCCCGCAGGTGGTGCTCGGCACCCCGAGCAGCCGGTTGCGCGACCTGCTGACCGTCCGCGACCGCTCGGTCGAACTCGCCCACCGGGCCTTCGCCATCCGGGACGCGGCCCTGGTGCTGCGCGAGGACACCCCGGTGCCCGAGGCCGCCTCGACGGCCGGCGACGGTCCGGCGGCCGGGATCGCCTCGACGGCGGGGGACGGTGCGACGTCGGCCGGCGACGAGGACCTCGCCCGGGTCGAGGCCCGCTGGTTGCGCACCGCCGTCCGGCACCGGGCCCGGGCCCTCCCCGCCCCAGCCCCGCCCGCGGCCCTGGCCGCCACCACCGGCGGCCGCACGCCGCGCGAGGAGATCGCCTGGATGCTCAGCGTGGCCGCCGCCTACCGGCAGCTCGGTACGACCGAGGACGACCGACACTCCACCCCCTGACGCGAAGTCACTTCCCTGCCGCTGACCGTCCGCGCCGTCCGGCCCCGGACGGGAGGTGCCGTTTTCCCTCCGTGGCGATTATGATCGTCGCGCGGTGGGGGAGCCCGCCGCTACCAACCTGGGGGCGGGGATGTGCGGTTCGGGAAGCGGACGTGGCGGACGCCGATCCCGTGACACCGGTTGGAGCTAGCGGGCCGTAAGCGCCCGAAGAGTACGGCGGCCCCGGGGAACCGGGCCGACCGGCGGGGCGCTCCCGACCTACGGGGGTGGGCGGGAGCGCCGGCCGTCGGTCCGTCGAGGACTTGTCAAGGACCGGACAAACGATCAGGCTGTGTGGCCGGTTCCACCAACCCTCACGGACACCATGAACATCGGAGACCTGATGTCCCACGACATCGAAGCCCCGACCGACCCTCATCGGCAGCAGATACGCCGCACCCGGCGGATCCTCCACGCGATGACGGCGGTGGCGGTGCTGATCTCGGCCGCCCTCGGCGCCGAGGCGATGGCGGCCTCGCCCGCCGACGCCCCGCAGCCGCCCTCGACGGCCGACCAGGAGCACGGCATGCGGGCAGGCACGCCGTTCCAGGACCCGCCCGTCGCGGACACCACCGGCCACGGCGACCAGAACGTGACGATCACTCTGGACGCCACCCGCGGCCGGTTCGACGTCTCCGGGCGGGAGGCCTACGGCGCCTCCTACACCGGCTCGTACGTCGCCCCCACCCTCCACGTGAACCCCGGCTCGACCGTCACCATCCACCTGGTCAACCACCTTCCGGTGGCCACCAACCTGCACTTCCACGGGCTGCACGTCTCACCGGAGGGCCAGTCCGACGACCCGTTCCTGTGCGTCGCGCCCGGCGCCGACACCACCTACCGGCTGACGATCCCCGCTGACCACGCCCAGGGCACCTTCTGGTACCACAGCCACGCCATGGGCACCGCATGCCCGGGGCCGGGAGCCCAGGGCGTGCCGGGCACGACCGGGATGACGGGGCCGGGCATGGCGGGCATGACGGGCGACGTGGAGAACCAGATCTTCGCCGGCCTCTCCGGCGCCCTGGTCGTCGGCGACGACCGTACCCTGCTCCCGCCGGACCTGCGTCACATCACCGCGCACACCGTCGTCCTCAAGGACGTCCAACTGGACCGGGCCGGGAACATCCGGCAGAACGCCGGCACGACGTCGATCGACTCGAACAACCCGACCGTGCGCCTGGTCAACGGCCGACTGTGGCCGGTGCTGTCGATGCGGCCGAACGAGACCCAGCTGTGGCGCCTGGTCAACGCCGGGGCCGACATCTTCTACCGGCTCCGGCTCGACGGCTACCACTTCACCGTCGTGGGGGAGGACGGTACCCCGGTCGCCCGGGTGACCACCGCGGACGACCTGCTGCTGCCTCCGGGCAAGCGCTACGACGTCCTGGTCACCGCCGGCCCCCGCCCCGCCAGGACGAAGCTGCGCACCCTCGCCTACAGCAACGGCCCCCAGGGCGACGGCTACCCCGACACCGAGCTGGCGACGATCAGGATCGCCGGAGACCCGACCCACCGCCTCCCGGATCCCACCGGCAGCCTCCCGACCGCCCCCGCCGACCTCGCCGCCGCGCCCGTCGCCCAACGCCGCACCGTCGACCTGTCCGAGAGCGCCGACGGCGACACCTTCTACATCAACGGCCGGCAGTTCGCGGCGGGCGACTCCGTCTTCACCACCCCGGCGAAGCTCGGCACCGTCGAGGAGTGGACCATCGTCAACCACTCCGGCGAGGACCATCCCTTCCACCTCCACACCACCGCCTTCCAGGTCCTCTCCGTCAACGGCAGCCCCCGCCCCTACACCGCCCGCCAGGACACCGTCCCCGTCCCCCACGCCGTCGACGGCACCCCCGGCACAGTGGTCATCCGCATCCCCTTCGCCGACCACCCCGGGAAGTGGATGTTCCACTGCCACATCGCCGCCCACGAGGACCACGGCATGATGAGCTTCATCGACGTGGTCCGCTAGACGGCCTCTGACCTGCGGAAACGCCCGCAGGCCGAGCCGGCGGCGCGGTTGGCGAGTACGGCGGCGGTGACCTCCGGCACGGTAGGGCGCGCACCGAGGGGCAGAGGGTCAGGACCTCTCAAGGCGGCTGGACCCGACACGGTCGAGCCGGTCGCTCATGGCAGTGTTGCCGCCGCCGAAACGCCCGGGCCGTCCGCTGGGTGCACCTCCTCGTCGGCCGGGCCAGGCCAGATGGCCGAGATGTCGTCGCGGTGCTCGTGCGGCAGCAGTACCGGGCGTACGGGCACCGGCGCGGTCACGCCGCGTCGGGTCGCGGTCCAGGGGCGGCAGCGACCGGTGTAGCTCATGGTGACCAGGACGAAGACCTCGTCCGCGTACACCTCGACGTACTCGCCGATCGTCAGGATCCGCAACGAGCTCGGCTCACGGCCGAGTTCGGCTTCGTTGAGCAGGCTGCCGCCGGGGCCGTGCACCTGGACCCGGCCGTCCGTGCAGTCCACGGTCAGCGCCGGCTCGCCATCCTCGGACCGCAGGACGACGGAAGTCGGCCCGTCGATCGCCACGTCCCCGACCGCGTGCAACACCGGTCGGTCGGTGGGCCGGCCGAGCCAGTGGTCCAGGCCGTGCCACCACTGCAGTCGAGGAGCAGCGCCGTCCGGAAGCACCAGGGCCTTCGGCTGGGCGAGCATGCCACGGCAGGACGCCCCCTTGTCCTGCAGTCCAACCCGGCGGGGCACGGTGTGCAGCACCACCCGGGCCCCGTCCGGAGCGCCCACCACGCGTGGGGCGTAGGCGCCGGACGGGCCGACGGGGCCTCGGCGCTCCCAAGGGCCGTCCAGGCGCGGCGCGGTCCAGGCTTCGACCTGCCGGGTGGCGCCGATGCTGCCGAGCAGCAGCCAGCCGTCGTCCACCCGTTCCAGCACCGGGCACTCCAGCTCGTCCACGTCCCCCGGAGAGATCAACGGCGGGTGCACCTCCCAGTGTTCGAGGTCCGTGGAGGTGGCCAGCCCGACGCAGCCGCTGCGCGCCACGGGGAGGGAGGCGTCGCTGGCGCAGACCACCATGGTCCAGCCGGTGCCGTCGTCGTTGCGGACCACGAACGGGTCGCGCCAGGCCATGCCCTCGCCGGTGCGGTACCAGCGCGCATCGGCGCGGACCACCGGCTCGGCGCCGTGCCGCCGCCACCCGGTGCCGTCCGTACGGTCCGACCAGGCCAGGCCCACCGCCTGGAGAGGCCAGTTGGCGGGCGTGAGTCCTGAGACGCCGGTGTAGAACATCGCCATCCCGTCCCCGTGCGGGAGGGGATGCATGGTCCACACGGCCTGCTGGTCGAAGCGGCCGGGCAGGCCGGCGCCGAACGCCGTGCCCTGGGCCTGCCACCGCACCAGGTCGCGGGAGGTGGCCCGGCCGTAGGAGGTCTCCATCCGGGCGGCGTCGAAGTGCTCCGTCCACGGGCCCTGGAGGTGCAGGACGGTGTAGCCGTCACCGTCGGGGAGCACGGCGAAGTCGTTGAGGCAGAGGCCGGGCGGTGCGTAGCGCAAGGAACAGCTCCTGTCGGGCGATGGAAGCAAGCGCGTGCGTACGGAATTACCTCGCATCCTTGCCTCCGGCGAAGTGCCCTTAGTAGAGCCCAACGCAAACGCTTGCGCAACTGCCTTGCCCGGTTTACGGTCTGGTGACCTGCGGATCACAGCGATGTGTCCGAGCCGAAAGGAGCCAGAACCGTGACGGTGAGCATCACCGATGTCGCGAAGGCGATGGGAGTCTCCGCCTCGACCGTCTCCCGCGCGCTGCGCGGACGAGAGGGCGTGTCGGAGGAACTCCGCGCGCGGATCGTGGCCGTGGCCGCCGAACTCGGCTACACGGCCTCGCACAGCGCGTCGAGCCTGGCAAGCGGCCGGACGTCCAGCATCGCCGTCCTCGCGCCGTACGTCGGCCGATGGTTCTTCGGCACGGTGCTGGACGCGGCCGAGCGGGTGTTCAGCGCCGCCGGGTACGACGTGGTGCTGTACAACCTGGGCTCGGCGGAGACCCGCAACCGGTTCTTCGCCGAACTCCCGCTCCGCAAGCGGGTGGACGCGGTGCTGTCGATGCTGCTCCCGACGGAGGACGAGGCCGAGCGGCTACGCTCCCTCGGCATCCCGCTGGCGATCACCGTCGGCGGCCCCCGGCCCGGCTTCACCACCGTCGGCATCGACGACCGCGCGAGCGCCGAACTCGCCGTCCGGCACCTGGTCAACCTCGGCCATCGCCGGATCGGCCTGATCGGCACCCGTTCGACCGCCCCGCTGCACTGGACCACCCCCGACCTGCGCCGCCGCGCCTACCTGGACGTTCTCGCCGATGCCGGCATCGAGTACGACCCCGCCCTGGAGGCGGACGGGCAGTACACGGTCGACGGCGGCGAGCGCGCGATGACCGATCTGCTCGCCGCCACCCGGCAGCCACCGACCGCCGTGTTCGCCGAGTCCGACGAGATGGCCATGGGCGCGTTGCGCGCCCTGCGCGCGCACCGGCTCCTCGTACCGGACGACATCTCGATCGTCGGCTTCGACGGCCACGAACTCGCCGACGTCGTCGGTCTCACCACCGTCGCTCAGCCGGTCGCCGACCACGGCACCGAGGCCGCCGGTCTGCTGCTGCGGCGGCTCCAGGCCGCCGACGACGTCCCCGACTACCTCGAACTCCCCACCCGTCTGATCGTCCGCAACACCACCGCCCCCCACCGCAACTCCCTTGACGGAGGAACCTCATGACCGATTCCGGACGAACCGTCCGGCTGGGCCTGCTGCTCACCCTCACCGCCGTCACCCTCACCGCCTGCGGCGGCACCGGCACCGCGGTCAGGACCAGCGCGGGCAGCGGCACCGGCACCATCAGCATCTGGGCGCACCAGGGCCAGGACAGCGAGAACACCGCCCTGCAGAACGCGGTCGCCTCCTTCAACAGCTCGCAGAGCGAGGTCAAGGCGACCCTCAAGTTCGTTCCCGAGAAGGACTACACCAAGACGCTGACCGCCACCAGCGCCTCCGCCCTCCCGGACGTCCTGGAGTTCGACGGTCCGACCATGGCCAGCTTCGTCTACGACCACAAGCTCGCCCCCGTCGCCGACTTCCTCTCGCCCGGCACCGTCGCCAACGCCACCGACGCGGTGAAGGCCCAGTCCACCCTGGACGGCAAGCTCTACGGCCTCGGCATATACGACTCCGGTCTCGGCATCTACGGCAACAAGAAGCTGCTCGACGCCGCAGGGGTCAAGTACCCCACGGGACTTGACGACGCCTGGACCGCCGCCGACTTCACCGCCGCACTGCAGAAAATCGCCGCCGCCGACCCCGGACACAAGGCGCTCGACGTCAAGGAGGACTACGGCCTGGCCACCGAGTGGGGCAGCTACGGCTTCTCCCCGATCGTCTGGTCCGCCGGCGGCGCGCTGATCAAGCAGGGCAAGGCCGCGGGCGCTCTCGACGCCCCGGCCGTGGCAGGCGCGTTCAAGACCTTCCAGTCCTGGAAGCCGGTCATCGACCCCGACACCGACGGCAACGCCTTCGCCAACGGCCGGGTCGCCCTCAGCTGGTCCGGCCACTGGAGCTACCCCGCCTACAGCAAGGCGATCGGCTCCGACCTGGTGGTACTGCCGCTGCCCGACTTCGGAAGCGGCCCCAAGACCGGCCAGGGTTCCTGGGCCTGGGGAATAGGTGCCGGATCGAAGAACGCCAAGGCCGCCGGCAAGTTCCTGGACTACCTGATGGGCGACGCCACCATCAGCGCCATGACCGACGCCAACGGCGCGGTGCCCGCCACCAAGACCGTGCTGTCCAGCAGCCCGCTGTACAAGCCCGGTGGCCCGCTCCACCTGTTCGCCCAGGGCCTCTCCCAGCCCTGCGGCGACAGCACCATCAGCAAGTCCTGCGTCGCGGTCACCCGGCCCGTCACCGCCGGATACCCGGTCATCACCGCCCAGTTCAGCCAGGCGCTCAACGCCGTCTACGGCGGCGCGGACCCGCAGAGCGCCCTGACCAAGGCCGCCCGGGCGATCGACCAGGACTTCAGCGACAACAACGGATACTCCCTCAGCAAGTAGCCTCACGCGGCCGGGCGGCCCGTCCCCTCGGGCCGGCTGCCCGCCGGGAACAGGACCCTGTCCATGTCCATCACCGCCAGATCCCGAACCGTGCCGACACCGGCACCCGCCGCCGTTCCCGAATCGACCGCCCGGCGCCGGGCGGGCCGGGACGGACTGCACGGCCTGCTGATGTCGGTCCCCGCCCTGGCCGGACTGATCGCCTTCGTCGCCGTCCCCTTCGGCTACGCCGTCGTGCTCTCCCTCTACAACGCCCGGCTCGGCTCCGACCGCCCGCCCGTCTTCCTCGGCCTGGAGCAGTACCGCCGGATCCTCACCGACCCGGACCTCTCCGGCCAGTTCCTGCACGCCCTGCTCAACAACCTCACCTTCGCCCTGGCCGTCGTCCCGCTCCAGACCGGCCTCGCCCTGGCCCTCGCCGTGCTGCTCAACCGCAAGCTCAAGGGGATCGGCCTGTTCCGCTCGGTGTTCTTCCTGCCGGTGGTCTTCCCCATGGCCCTGGTGGCCGTCATCTGGCGGCTCATCCTCGCCCGCAGCGACCAGGGCATGCTCAACTCCCTGCTCCAGCACCTGAGTCTGGGCCACTGGGGGGCCTTCGACTGGCTGGGGTCCTCGCTGACCGCCATGGCCTCGGTCGCCGTCCTGTCCATCTGGCAGGGCGTCGGCTTCCAGATGGTCATCCTGCTGGCCGGGCTCCAGTCCATCCCCGGCGAACTCTACGAGGCCGCCACCCTCGACCGGGCGTCCCGCTGGCAGCAGTTCCGGCACGTCACCCTGCCCGGCATCCGCAACACCCTGGTGTTCGTCGCGCTGCTCACCTCGGTGCTGTCCTTCCGGGTGTTCGACCAGATCTACATCCTGGTCCGCGGCGGCGGCCTCAACGAGAACGCCACCCGGACCGTGATGTACGAGGCGGTGAGCACCGCCTTCGACGAGAACAACATCGGCCGGGCATCCGCCGTCACGGTCGTCTTCTTCCTGATCGTCCTGGCGCTGACCCTCGTCCAGCGCCGCCTCGTCCGACCCGAACAGGAGGACGCATGAACCCGCCGATCGGTGGCGGCTCCACCGCGGGCAGGACGGCCCGCCGGATCGCCGACTACACCGTCCTGAGCGCGCTCAGCCTGGTCTTCGCCCTGCCCGTGCTCTACCTGCTCATCGGCAGCTTCAAGCCGTCCGACCAGGTGCTCGCCGGCCTGTCCGGCTTCCTGCCGACCCACCTGTCCTTCCACAACTACGCGGCCGTGCTGCACAGCCTGTCCTCGGACAGCACCGGGTACTTCTGGCAGTTCATGGCCGTCTCGCTGATCGTGGCGTGCATCGTGGTGGCGGGCGGACTGGTCGTCAACTCGATGGCCGCGTACGCGCTGTCCAGGCTGCGCTGGCGCGGCCGGAGGCTGGTGCTCACGCTGGTCCTGCTGCTGATGCTGATCCCGTTCGAGTCGGTGGCCGTGCCGCTGTTCTACCTGTTCGACGGCCGGCGGAACACGGTGTGGATCCAGGCCATGCCGTTCATCGCCAACGCCTTCTCGATCTACCAGTTCCACACGTTCTTCCGGGCCATCCCGGCCAGCATCGAGGAGGCGGCGCGGATCGACGGCGCGGGACCGTGGCGCATCCTCTTCCGGATCGTCTACCCCATGAGCAAGCCCGCCTTCGCTTCGGTCGCGATCCTCACCTTCCTCACGCAGTGGGGCTCGTTCCTGTGGCCGGTGCTCATGGTGGACGACCCGGCCGTACGGCCCCTGCCGCTGGAGATGAGCGTGTTCCAGGGCCAGCAACCACCGGACTGGGGACAGATCCTGGCCTTCGGCGTCCTGCTCGTACTGCCCGTGCTGATCGTGTTCGCCTTCTTCCAGCGCTGGTTCATCCAGGGCGTCGCCAGCTCGGCCGTCAAGGGCTGACCGGCGGTTCCGGACGCGGCTGTCTCATCGACCGTTCGGCTATGGTCACCGGTTGGTTGACGTATCGTCAGTGCACGAGAGCCGTTCCGGCCATGGTGGACAACCGGGCCGGTCGGCCCTCGAACAAGGCCGTGGCGATGACGGGCAGGATCGACGGCCGGCCGGCCGGCCGGCGCGGCAGCGGACGGCATGGCGGCAGCTACGTGCCGCATGTCTGGCGGAGGTGTCCCGGGTTGCCCTCGGGCACGAGGTTCTTGTCCCGGCGCACGATGCTGACCTTGTCTCCCCAGCCTCGGCACGCGGTCTTCATACCGGAGTCGGTGTACTCGATGACGATCACGTTGTCGCCGAACGCGGCGGTGTAGTCGCCGCATTCGTTGTACTGGCCGCACTCCTCCACCACGGCGAAGTCGACGCCGACCTCCTTGCGGACCGGGGCGAGCTCCGGCGTGTTCTTCTGGCCGATGGCCAGGCCCTTCTCGTGCGCGTGGGCCGCGAGCAGGGAGAGGAACGCCTTGGCGTCGTCCGCGGTCAGCAGCCCGCCCGGCACCCGGGTGTAACTGTCGTAGTTGTCGGGATCGACGGCCCGGTATCCCTTGGCCGCGCACTCGTCGATCCAGGTGTTCACCTTCTGCGCGATCCGCTTGCGCTTGGCATCGGTGTGGACGTCCAGCACCGCCTCCCCCCACTCCTTGTCCATCACGACCGCGTCCGCCGCGTCACGGAGCAGCAGGTCGGCGTCCCACTCCTTCTCCGCACCGGGCTGGGCCTGGAAGCCGTTGACGTAGCAGATGTTGTAGAGGCCCTGCGCGGGCGGCGCCGTGTGGTCACGGGCGACGACGGTCACGCCCGGCGCAGGGGTGGAGGGACCACCGAGCTGGTAGTCGAAGCCCGCGTGTACCGGGGGAAGCGTCACCTGGGACGGTCGCCCGCCGGGTTCACCCGACGGCGTGCCGGGCGCAGTCGGCGCCCCCTGGGACGACGAGGGCGCCTCCTCGGGACTCCCGCCGCTCGAACAAGCGGTGGTGAGAAACGAGGTGAGGACGGCCGACAGCGTCAGCGCCACGACCGAGCGCGGGGAGAGAACCCTGTTCACATGCATGATCGATATTCCGGTTGTAGGGGGACCGAGTCTGCTTCGGACGCCGCGACCGGCCGGTGCACAGCCGCTGCCACCTGGCGCGTCATCGCCTCCTCCGATCCCTTGGAACGAGTGGACGGCTCTACTGTGTCCGACGCCGGATGAGCGGAGGATGAGGTACCGGAACGGGAGTCACCGGCGCCCGGCCGGCCCTCACGGTTCAGCCGCTCGTCCGCTCCGGCAGGAACAACTCGGCCACGGTCCCGCCTCCGGGGGCTTCGGACAGCCGAGCGGTGCCACCGTGGAGTTCGGCCACCCAGCGCACGATGGCCAGTCCCGTGCCGGTGCCGGTGCTCCCCGCTCCGGCGACCCTGCGCTCGAAGACCCGCTCGTGCTTCCCTGCCGGCACGCCGGGGCCGTGGTCGCGCACCGCGACCCGGCCGGCGGTGACCGTGACCTCGACCGGAGTGCCGCCGCCGTGGCGGAGGGCGTTCTCGACGAGGTTGCGGACCGCCTGGGCCAGCAGTTCGGGATCTCCCTCGACGACGACCGCCTCGGCGCTGACCGTCACTCCGTCCGTGTCCGGCAGCTCCTCCACGGTCTGCTCGACCAGTTGGTCCAGACGCAGTGGGGTGCGTTCGATCTCCTGGGTGCCCGCCTCGACCCTGGCCCGGGCCAGCAGTCCGGTGACCAGGCGCCCCAGCCGGTCGACCAGCCGGGTCGCCTCGTCCAGGGCTGCCGGTGCCCCACCCTCGGCGGTGTTGCCCTGCTCCACCACCACGCGCAGGGTGGCGAGCGGCGTGCGCAGTTCGTGTGCGGCTTCGGCGAGGAACTGTTCCTGCTGTTCGAGTCCGCGCAGGGCGGGTCGCATGGCGCGCCCGGTCAGCAGGTGGCCCACCGCGGCCGCCACCAGCACGAGCACGGCGCAGCCGGCGGCCAGCCACTCGACCAGCCGTACATGGTCCGCCTCGCTGCGCGCGGGGTCGGTCCCCACCAGGACGGCGGAGCCGAGGACCTTGCCGTCCCAGACCGGGGCCACGGCCCAGCGGTACGAACGGCCGTCGGCGGCGGGGGCGGTGACCACCACGGTTTCCTGCTCGTGCTGGACCGTCCGCCAGAGCTCCTCCAGCCGGGGCTGGTCCGGCAGGGCGGTTCGTGCGGGCTGGGCGTGGCGGAGCTGCGGAGCCGCGCCCGGGGCGGCCTGGATCACGCCGAGGGCCATGGCGTCGTCGGCGAGGCTGTCGTCGTAGATCCCGTCGAGGCGCAGTGCCCCGCCGTCGTCGTAGTAGAGCACTCGCGCCAGGCCGTCGGCGCCGTGGCTCACCGTGTCGTCCAGGCCACGGGCACGGGACCGGCCGTCGGCGTGGACGGCGATGGCGGCGAGCACCACCAGGCAGGCCGCGGTCGTGGTGGCGAAGAGCAGGGTCATCGCCCACCGGACGCGGTACAGGCGTGCGACGGCGGGCGTACGCCCGGTCACGGGCGATCGGCCGGATCGGCGAGGCGGTACCCGGCACCGCGGACCGTCTCGATGAGTTCGGGCGGCCCGAGCCGGCGGCGCAGTTGGCCGATGAGGACGTCGACGACGTTGGAGAGCGGCTCGGTGTGCTCGTCCCAGCAGCGCTCGATGAGCTCGCTGCGGGTGACCACCTCGCCGGCCCGCAGCATCAGCACCTCCAGCACCGCGAACTCCTTCGCGGTCAGGGTGAGCAGCACACCGGCGCGGCGCACCCGACGGCGGGGGAAGTCGAGTTCCAGGTCGCCGACCCGCAACTCGGGCAGCCGCGCGGGCTGGTCCCGGCGGCACAGCGTCCGCACCCGGGCGTTCAGTTCGGCGAACGCGAACGGCTTGACGAGGTAGTCGTCAGCGCCGTGCTCGAAGCCGGCCACCCGGTCGGCGACGGCATCGAGCGCGGTGAGCAGGAGCACCGGAAGGCGGGAGCCCGCCCTGCGCAGTGCGGCGACCAGTGTGAGCGCGTCCCCGTCCGGCAGGGAGCGGTCGGCCACCACGCAGTCGTAGGCGTTGACGGCCAGTTTGAGGTCGGCCTCGGCGAGATCACCGGCCAGGTCGACGGCGAATCCTGCCTCCCGCAGCCCCCGCACAAGCACCGGGGCCAGCCCCGCATCGTCCTCGATCACCAGTACGCGCACGACAGGTGAGCCTACCGGGTGAAGATCGGCCGCACGCTCGGCCGGGCGGTCCGCACCCGTGGAACGGACCCGGACCAGCGGCACCGCCCCAGCGGCACCGTCCCGGCGGCCGTTGCGATGGCGGCCACCCTCCTCGTCGCACTTCCCCTGGGCGGGGCGGTCGCCGTCCCAGGACGTTGCTCAGGGTTCGGCCCCGCCCGGCCTCTCCGTCGGGAGGCCGGGCGGAACCTTACCGGGCGGGGGCGAAGCCGCCCGAGACGGACGCGGTGCCGCCGGCCGACTGACTGTCGACGCGGTAGGCGTCGCCGCCGGCCGCGCGCACGCCGGTGGCGTGGTTGAACTGACTCGCGAACTCATACTGACCCGCCGGTACCGTGCGGCCCGGCTTGAGGACCCAGCGGTAGACCACCGCGCCGCCGGACTCCTGCACGGTGACGGTGAAGTCGTCGTTCGGCAGGGTCAGCCAGCTGCCCGTGCTCCGCACGTCCCCGGTCTGGGCGACGCGCATCTCCACGGTGAGCGAGGTGATCGGCTGGCCGGTCCTGAGGAGGAGGTTGTCCTGGCCCCAGTAGACGGTGCTGTGCGAGTCGACCGATCCCTCCGACCAGAGCGGCCCGTTCTGGGTCCGTCCGGTGGCCGACGGCCTCGGGGTCGGCCGCGCGGTCGGGGTGGAGGGTGCCGGGGCCGGTGCCTGGGTGGTGGCGGCCGGGGGCTCCGACGGGGTCGGCGTCGGGGTGCCCGTGGGGGTGGCCGGCACGGCGGTGGGTTCCGGCGACGCCGGGAACGTGCCGATTCCCGCCATGGCGAGACCACCGGTGGCCAGGATGCCGGCTGCCGCCAGGGCGGCGATCGCGGCCTTGGGCCAGGATCGCAGGCCCGAACGCGTGCGGTGGCGGCCGGCGGGGCCGGCCATGCCGCGCTGGACACGGGCCAGCATCCTCGCGCGGTCGGGCTGGTGGGCCCCGGCGGCCTCGCGCAGTTGCTGGGAGATGTAGTCGTTCACCGGTTCCTCCTTCCTGTGATCAGTTCGCCGACCGATCGCACTCCGAGTGCGCGTTGCAACTCGGCCATCCCCTTCGAGGTCTGACTCTTCACCGTACCGACCGATATGCCGAGCGCCGCGGCGGTGTCCTTCTCCGACAGGTCGAAGGCGTGGCGCAGCAGCACGCAGGCCCGCTTGCGGAACGGCAACCGGTCGAGCGCCGCGCGGACGTCGAGCACGGCCGCCGTGTCCGGTCCCGAGGTCTTCTCCGGGGTGCGGGACCAGAACAGCAGGACCCGGCGGCGCTCGCGGACCGCGCTTCGGATCCGGGCCCGGGCCATGTTGGCGACCACCCCGCGCGCGTAGGCCAGCGGGTGGTCGGCCGCACGGAGCCGGTCCCAGCGTTGCCACAGCGCGATCAGTGCGTCCGCGGCGATGTCGTCGGCCGCATCCGCCTCGCCGGTCAAGAGGTAGGCGAGACGGGCGAGTTCGGCGTAGTGGCGTTCGAAGAAGTCGTTGAACTCCGCGGACGCATCATTGAACGCATCATCGAGGAGCATGCCCCCTGACCGCCCTCTCCCTGCAATGTGATCGTTAACAAGCGGCATGAGCCTAGCAGTGCTCCGATCTGGGGCGGGGTGATGGTCACCCCCGTCGGCGACCACCCGCCGCCGGGCGAGCGGCGTGGTCAATGCCGGGCGAACTGGACGCGGGTCGGCTGGACGACGTCCGGTTTCACCGCGATCCCGTCGACGGTCACCTGCTCCCCGTAGATGTCGGTGACCCTGAGCGGTCCGCCGCACCCGGTGCCGTCGGGGGAGAGGAAGTAGTTGTAGTCGGTGCGGGTCAACTGCCGCCAGCCGCCGCCGGCCTGGACCTCCAGGGCGGCCACCGGGTTCCGGTGACCGATCACCTGGATCCCGCACCACCACTGGGAGGAGCCGGCCTTGTACCGGACCGACATGGTGGCGGGCGCCGTGCCCGGGCTCAGCAGACTCCAGGTGATGGGCAGGCGGCCCACCGAGAGGTCCGCGAGCTTGCTGAACGCCTCGTGGCTCAGGTCGAGCTGCCCGGGTGCGCAGGGCAGTGGGCACTCGTTGACGATCCGCACCGTGATGCTCGCCCCGTTGGCGGCCCGCACCAGCACGGAGGCCCCGCAGGCCTTGGACGTCTCGTAGTCGGTGAAGTTCATCGCCGCGATCATCATGTCGCCGGACGGCCCGAACGAGCAGGCGCCGTTGCCGTCGGCGGCGTCGTAGGAGGTCGCGACGCCCTGGTAGCTCGCTCCGGGCTTGATCCGCCCGGCCGGCGACACCGTGGCTGGGACGCTGCGGGCCTTGCCGGTGTCGGGGGACGGGGACGGGGTGGCTGTGGTGGCCGAGGGCTTCGGCGTCGGGGTGGTGACCGACGGCGAGGGAGTCGCCGTCGGCGAGGCCGTGGGGGTGGTGGCCGACGGCGTCGAGGGCGTCGGGTCGGCCGAGGCGCTGACGGCGGGCGGTGCGCTCGCCTCAGTGGCGGCGACGGAGGCGGCGGCCGGCTCGGCGGAGACGGCGCCGCCCCCGCTGCTCGGCAGCAGTGCGAAGGCCAGGAAGACCAGCACACCGACCGCCACCAGCGCCAACGGTATGCCCATGATCAGCCCACGCCTGGGGTACGGCTGTGGGGCGGCATGCTTCGTTGCCTTCATTCCCGTCCGTTCGTTCGACTCGGTGTTGCGCTGGTCAGTGGTCGCCGGAGCGGGAAAGGTTGCCGCTCCGGCGAAGGTTTTTTCCGGGCCCCGTGGGCGCCTCGCCCTCGGTGCCACCCGTCGGTTGCCGCCGTCGGCGGAAAGGTTGCCGCGTTCCCTGCGGGAGATGCGGGAGGGGTGCCTCTCGGGAGAGAGGCACCCCTCGACGGGTGGTTCCGGGCGGTTCCGGGCTCAGCGGGCCAGCAGCACCAGGACGAGTACGACCAGGGCCGGCACGGTCTGCACGAAGAGGATCTTCCGAGAGGAGGTCACGGCGCCGTACACCCCCGCGACGGCGACACAGGACGTGAAGAAGACCCGCGTCTGGAATCCGATCGGGTCGTCGGCGAACGCCCCCCAGAGCAGCCCGGCCGCCAGGAAGCCGTTGTACAGGCCCTGGTTGGCGGCCATCGCCTTGGTCGAGACCGCGAACTCCTGTGTCGTCCCGAAGGAGGCCCGGGCCTTGGGAGTGGTCCAGAGGAACATCTCCAGGACCAGGATGTAGACGTGCAGGAGGGCGAGCGCGACAACCGCAATCACGGCAACTGTGGACATAGCGGGCATACTATGCGTCAGCGCGGGCCGGAACCGGCCACGATCGGAATCCGCCCGGAACCACTCCGCATCGGATCCCGTACGGCCGCGTTCCCGCCACGTTCACGCGGGGCCGAGGGAACGCGGCAGGACGGGCGCGGTGTGGGAACACCGCGCCCGTCCGCTTCTCACTACCGGAGCCGGGTCAGGAACCGGCCCGGCGCTTGTTGTAGACGTCGAAGCCCACGGCCGCGAGCAGCACCAGGCCCTTGATCACCTGCTGGTAGTCGGTGCCGACGCCGACCAGCGACATGCCGTTGTTCAGCACGCCGAGCACCAGGCCGCCGATGATCGCGCCCATCACGGTGCCGACACCGCCACTGGCGGAGGCGCCGCCGATGAAGGCGGCCGCGATGGCCTCCAGCTCGAAGTTGATGCCGGCCTGCGGGGTGCCGGCATTGAGTCGAGCCGCGAAGACCAGACCGGCCAGCGCCGCGAGGACGCCCATGTTGGTGAAGGCGAGGAAGACCACCCGCTTGCTCTTCACGCCGGACAGCTTGGCCGCCGCCTCGTTGCCGCCGATGGCGTAGGTGTGCCGGCCGATGATCGAGTTGCGCATCAGGTAGCCGAAGCCGACCAGCAGGGCGCCGAGGATCAGCAGGACGATCGGCACGCCGTGGTAGCTGGCGAGCAGCAGGGTGAACACCAGCACGGCCGCCGTGATCACCGCGAGCTTGGCGAGGAACAGCCCGAGCGGGAGCACCTCCAGGCCGTACGAGGCGGTCTGCCGCCGCCCGCGCAGCTCCTGGACGACCGCGACGACCAGCACCGCGAGACCGATCAGCAGGGTGAGGTTGTGGTAGTTGGTGTGCGGGCCGACCTCGGGGAGGAAGCCGCTGCTGATGTTCTGGAAGCCCTTGGGGAACGGCGCCACCGACTGGCCCTGGAGCAGGATCTGGGTGCCGCCGCGGAACAGCAGCATGCCCGCCAGGGTGACGATGAACGACGGGATCCCGAGGTAGGCGATGAAGAAGCCCTGCCAGGCGCCGGCGAGGGCGCCGATCACCAGCGCAGCCAGTGCGGCCACCGGCCACGACACATGGTGCTCGACCATCATCACCGCGGCGGCGGCCCCGACGAAGGCGGCCAGCGACCCGACCGAGAGGTCGATGTGCCCGGCGATGATGACGATCATCATGCCGATCGCCAGGATCAGGATGTAACTGTTCTGCTGGATCAGGTTGGTGATGTTGAGCGGCTGGAGCAGGATGCCGTCGGTCCAGATCTGGAACAGCACCACGATCAGCGCGAGGGCGACCAGCATGCCGTACTGGCGCACGTTGCCGCGCAGCGCGCGGGTCAGTACGGCGCCGATGGACGGACTGGGGGCCGACTCGGGCCCCTTCTGGGTGGAGTCCGGGATGATGTCGGTCTGGGCCATGCCTCACACCTGCTCGTTGCTGGATGCGGCGCTCATGGTCATGAGCCGCATGAGGGATTCCTGGGTGGCGTCGGCGCGGGCGACCTCGCCGGTGATCCGGCCTTCGGCCATGGTGTAGATCCGGTCGCACAGACCCAGGAGTTCGGGGAGTTCGGACGAGATGACGAGCACGGCCTTGCCCTGGGCGGCCAGCTCGGCGATCACGGTGTAGATCTCCGCCTTGGCGCCGATGTCGATGCCCCGGGTGGGCTCGTCGAGGATCAGCACCTCGGGTTCGGCGAAGATCCACTTGCTGAGGACGACCTTCTGCTGGTTGCCGCCGCTGAGCGTGCCGGTCCGGGTGAACACCGTCGGGGCCTTGATGTTCATGGTCCGCCGGAACGATTCGGCGACCTTGCTCTCCTCGTGCCGGTCGACCTTGCCGAACCGGGCGACCTTGCCGAGCGCACTCAGCGAGATGTTCCGGCTGATGTCGTCGATCAGGTTGAGACCGAAGTGCTTGCGGTCCTCGGTGACGTAGGCGATGCCGTGCCCGATGGCCTCCGGCACCGTCCGGGTGCGGATCTCCTGGCCGTGCATCAGCACCCGTCCGCCGCTCCAACGCCCGTACGAGCGGCCGAAGACGCTCATCGCGAGCTCTGTGCGGCCGGCGCCCATCAGGCCGGCGACGCCGACGATCTCGCCGCGCCGCACGTTCAGCGAGGCGCCGTCCACGACGGTGCGCTGCTGGTCGATCGGGTGCCGGACGGTCCAGTCCTCGATCTCGAAGGCGACCTCGCCGATCTCGGGGGTGCGCTCGGGATAGCGGTGCTCAAGGTCCCGGCCGACCATGCCGCGGATGATCCGGTCCTCGGAGATGCCCTCCGGGCCGATCGCGATGGTCTCGATGGTCTGTCCGTCGCGCAGGATGGTGACGGCGTCGGCGACCCGGGCGATCTCGTTGAGCTTGTGCGAGATGATGATGCAGGAGATGCCCTGCGCCTTGAGCTCCAGGATGAGGTCGAGGAGCTTGCGGCTGTCCTCGTCGTTGAGCGCGGCGGTCGGCTCGTCCAGGATGAGCAGCTTGACCTTCTTGGCCAGCGCCTTGGCGATCTCGACCAGCTGCTGCTTGCCCACGCCGAGGTCGGCGATCCTGGTGTGGGGGCTCTCCTCAAGGCCGACCTGCCGGAGCAGTTCGGCGGCGTGGGTGAGGGTCTTGTGCCAGCTGATGATGCCCCGGGAGGCGTGCTCGTTGCCGAGGAAGACGTTCTCGGCGATGGAGAGGTAGGGCACCAGGGCGAGTTCCTGGTGGATGATGACGATGCCGCGCTGTTCGCTGGCGCGGATGTCCTTGAAGCGGCAGGGCTCGCCCTCGAAGAGGATCTCGCCCTCGTAGCTTCCGTGCGGGTAGACGCCGCTGAGCACCTTCATCAGGGTGGACTTGCCGGCGCCGTTCTCACCGCAGATGGCGTGCACCTCGCCGGCCGCCACGGTCAGGTTGACCTCGGAGAGCGCCTTGACGCCGGGGAACGACTTGCTGATAGACCGCATTTCGAGAACGGGTCCAGCCATGGTTCTGCGTCCGTATCGTTCGGGGCGGTGCGTTGGGGAACCCGTTGGGCGCCCGGGGGTTCGTCCGGGCGCCCGACACACCGCCGGTTCGGCTCGGGGCCCGTCGGGCGGGCCCCACGGGCTACTTGAGCTGGTCCGCGGTGTACTGACCGCTGTCGACCAGGACCTTCTGGTAGTTGTCCTTGTCGACGCTGACCGGCTGGAGCAGCTGGGCAGGGACCACCTTCACGCCGTTGTTGTACTGGGTGGTGTCGTTCACCTCGGGCTTGCCGCCGGTCAGCAGTGCGTCACCCATCTGGACGGTGACCTTGGAGAGCTGGCGGGTGTCCTTGTAGACGGTCTGGGTCTGCTCGCCCGCGATGATCGACTTCACCGAGGCCAGCTCGGCGTCCTGGCCGGTGACGATGGGCAGGGACTTGGCGGAGCCGTAGCCGACGCCCTTGAGCGAGGAGAGGATGCCGATCGAGATGCCGTCGTACGGCGAGAGCACGGCGTCGACGTGGGCGTTGGTGTAGGCCTTGCTCAGCAGGTTGTCCATCCGGGACTGGGCGACGCCGCCGTCCCAGCGCAGCGTGGCGACCTGGTTGAAGTCGGTCTGCCCGCTCTGCACGACCAGCTTCTTCTGGTCGATGTACGGCTTGAGGACGCTCATCGCGCCGTTGAAGAAGAAGCCCGCGTTGTTGTCGTCCGGCGAGCCGGCGAACAGCTCGATGTTGAACGGGCCCTTGCCGTCCTTGAGGCCGAGCTTGTCGGCGATGTACTGGCCCTGCAGGACGCCGACCTTGAAGTTGTCGAAGGTCGCGTAGTAGTCGACGTTCTGGGTGCCGCGGATCAGCCGGTCGTAGGAGATGACCGGGATGTGGGCGTCGGCCGCCTTCTGCAGCACGTTCGTGAGGGAGGAGCCGTCGATCGCGGCGATCACCAGCAGCTTGGCGCCCTTGGTGATCATGTTCTCGACCTGGGAGACCTGGTTCTCCACGACGTTGTCGCCGTACTGGAGGTCGGTCTTGTAGCCCTTGGCCTGGAACTCCTTGACGATGTTGTTGCCGTCGTCGATCCACCGCGCCGACGACTTGGTCGGCATCGCGATGCCGATGAGTCCGCCCTTGGCGTCGCCCTTGGCGGCCCCGTCGCCGACTCCGTTGGAGCTCTGGCCGCAGGCCGCCAACGAGAGCGTCAGGCCCACCGCGACGAGACCCGCTGAAAGCTTCCGCACGTGATTCCTCCATGGTGATGATCCGCGACCGGGACAGCACACCCCTGACTGGGAGACTGGGAGTGGTCGGGCAGGGCCGGTCGGAGCGGTCTCCTCACGCTGTTGGGCGTCGGGGTGGCGATACCTCTGACCTGGCGTGAAATGAAGTGTTAACGCTCACAAGAGCGGCGTCAAGGGTCCTTGGGTCACCGTTGGATCGCGATGTACCGACAGCCGGTCAATCGGGGTGCGCGCCGGCTGCGCCGGGTGCTCCGGAGCGGTCCCGGGGTGAACGTTCGGTGAATGACGCTTGAAGATCGAGGCCGGCAAGGCGAGGCGTCCGCCTCCCGTCGAGGTCGGGAAACGGGCGTTCGCCTGCCGGTCCGGGGGGCCAGCCGGTGGCGAGGGTCAAGCCGCAGGCGCCGAGGGTGGGGTTGACGGGCCGGAAGGAGCTGGTGCCGCCGGAGGTGCGGTCGCCGGAGCCGCCGGAGGTGACCCCCGAGGCCTGGCTGCCCGAGATGCACGAACCGCCGGAGCCGCCCCGACCCTCAGGGTCTGCCGGCCGCGCGTCGGGACTGTGGGGGGTGATCCCGGTCGTCGTCAATCTCCTTGCCTGGCCAGGTATCTGCCGGAACATCGGAGCGCGGCTTTCCGGAGCGCGGCCTTCCGGGGGCGGCGTCCGGCGTGATGTGTCGGAGGTCTTGACGGGGCGCGGTCCGGGCGGGCACTGTCCCGGCCAGGAACCTCCACCTCCCGCCATGGCCGCCACCCGCTGCCGTGGCGCGGATTGTTAGCGCTCACTTCCCTTCGGCCGCGTTCGACGATGAGCAGGGAGACACCATGAGTGAGAACAACGGGACGACCCGGAGGCGCGGCGCGCTGCGCAGCCTCGCCCGGGCCGGGGCGGCGCTGGCCGTCCTGGTCGGCGCCCTGGCCGGCACCACCGCGACGAGCGGCGTGGCCCAGGCGGCCGCCCAGGGGCCGTGCGACCTCTACGCCGCCGGCGGCACGCCCTGTGTGGCCGCGCACAGCACCACCCGCGCGCTGTACGGCGGCTACAGCGGGGCGCTGTACCAGGTCCGGCGTGCGTCGGACCAGGCGGTCCGGGACATCAAGCCGCTGAGCGCCGGCGGCTACGCCGACGCCGCCGCGCAGGACGCCTTCTGCGCCGGAACCACGTGCCTGATCACCGTGATCTACGACCAGAGCGGTCGGAACAACCACCTCACCCAGGCGCCCGGCGGCGGGGCCGCGGGCGGCCCGGACAACCTCGCCGACGCGACCCTGGCGCCCACCACGCTGAACGGCCACCGCGCCTACGGCGTGTACGTCGCACCGGGCACCGGCTATCGCAACAACCACACCTCGGGCGTCGCCACCGGGGACCAGCCCGAGGGGATGTACGCGATCCTCGACGGCACCCACTACAACGGCGGTTGCTGCTTCGACTACGGCAACGCCGAGACCAGCAGCAACGACACCGGCAACGGCCACATGGAGGCGATCTACTTCGGCAACATCAAGGTCTGGGGCTACGGCTCCGGACCCGGCCCCTGGGTGATGGCCGACCTGGAGAACGGCCTGTTCTCCGGCGCCGACCCGCACTACAACGCCAACGACCCGACGGTGAACCACCGCTACCTGACGGCCATGGTCAAGGGCGCGCCCAACCAGTGGGCGATCCGGGCCGGCGACGCCCAGTCCGGCGGACTGTCGACCTTCTACTCCGGGCCGCGCCCGAACGCCTCGGGCTACAACCCGATGCACAAGGAGGGTGCGATCATCCTCGGCATCGGTGGTGACAACAGCAAGGGCGCCCGCGGCACCTTCTACGAGGGCGTGATGACCTCCGGCTACCCGACGGAGGCCACCGAGAACGCCGTCCAGGCCAACGTCGTCGCCGCCGGGTACGCCAACGCCCCGGCGGTGGGCACGGGGGCGCTGCGGGGCACCGGGTCGGGCAAGTGCCTGGACGTCCCGGGCGCCTCCACCACGCCCGGAGTGCAGGCGCAGATCTACGGCTGCTCCGGCGGGGCGAACCAGACCTGGACCCGCACCGCCGCCGGACAGCTCACGGTGAACATCTCCGGCACCACGCTGTGCCTGGACGCCTACGGCGGCGGGACGGCCGACGGCACCAAGGTGGTCACCTGGCCGTGCAACGGCGGCGCCAACCAGCAGTGGCAGGTCAACTCGGACGGCAGCGTCACCGGCGTCCAGTCCGGCCGCTGCCTGGACGTCGCCGGTGCGCTCACCGCCGACGCCACACCCGTTCAGCTGTGGAGCTGCTGGGGCGGCGACAACCAGAAGTGGACCCTCGGCTAGAGCACATCAGACCCTGCCCGGGTCGGCCCCGGCCCTGGCCCCGGCTCCGCGCGCTCGCGGAGCCGGGGCCAGGGCCCGTCTTCGAACTCCCGCCTGCGGGGCGACGTCGGGGGCACTCGCCTCGCCGTGTTGTCGTCGGCCGCTGATGGCCCCCGGCCTCCGGCCGGGAGGTGCCCACCGCATGGACTTCCTCCTCCGCCGTGCGACGCACGCACCCCGACGCCGCCCCGCCCGCCCTCCGCGCGGACGACGGGAGTTTTGAAAGACGGGCCCTGGACTGCCGGGACGGCCATGAACGAGGGAACAGCCTGCTACCCGGGCGACTTCCACGTGCCCGCCGCCGCCTCGAACGGTGGGAGCTGACGCCGCGACAGCCGTTGGTCGCCGTACGCGGGCGGGGCTCGACTTCGTCGTCGTCACCGAGTACAACTCCTCGTGTTCGCAGGCTGGTTGGAATCAGAGCGTGGACGGCGACCCGCTGGTGGTACCGGGCCAGGAGGTGACCACTCGGGACGGGCGTCGGCTCGCCCTCGGGCTCCGGTCGGGGCAGGCGGCCGACCGGAGGTACGGCGCCGAGGACGGCGCGATCGAGCGGCAGCTGGCGGAGGTCCGCCGGGGCGGCGGGCTGTGTGGGGCCGCGCACCCGTTCGCGCCGTACGACTCGGGCACCTTCCGGTGCCCGTACCACGGGTTCGAGCCGGTCGAGGTGCGGAACGGCCGTGGCGCTCGGACCCGCTCCGGCAGGTGGACAACGAGGCGGCGATCGCGGAGTGGGGGGCGAAGCCTGGCCGCCGCCCTCCAGAGGGGCGGCGGGCGCCGGCGGCCGGCGATCGGGAGCAGTGACACCCACCTCGCGGGCCGGATCGGGATCCCGCACACCGTGGTCCTGCCGCACGGGCCGGAGCCGGCGGCGATCCTCGCCGGGCTCCCGGGCGGGCCCCAGCCGGATCGCCGCGGGGAGTGCCGTCGACCTGTCCTGCACGCTCAGCGGCGGTGGCCGGACGGTAGGGATCGGTGAAGCGCCGGCGGTCGGCGACAGGCCGGGCGTCGTCGTACGGGCCGAGCTGCGGGGCGTGCCCGCCGGCACGGTGAGCCCGCGCACCGCGAGGGGCCGGGTGCACGATGCCGCACGGCCCCGCACCGGCGCGGGCACCGTCGAATGGCGGCTCGGCGCGGCGGGGCGGCGGAAGCACTCTCCGTCCGCGGCGAGGTCCGTAAAGCCGAAGGCGCCGTGGCGGCCCTCAGCCACCCCGCTCCGCTCGACCCACGCCCGTGAACCGAGCGGCACCGAGCGGCACCGACCGGCACCGACCGGCACCGAGTGCATCGAGTGCGCTGCGTTCCGGGCCAGGGGTCCGGACATGCACCCCCGCGGATGAGCCAGGAGCGTCAACTTGGCGGTATTGGCACATGTCACCGCCCTGAGAGACTGGTATGAAGAGAAACCGCAGGTTGAACCGAGGGTGACGGATTGGCCCGGACCTGGTCGCGTACTGTGGTCAACAGCCTAGGAGGGGACGACGAGTGGGAACCGAAAGCACCGGGGCGGAACAGCGCCAGCCCGTGATGGCGGACGTGGCGAAACTGGCGGGTGTCTCCCACCAGACGGTGTCCCGGGTGCTCAACGGCGCCCCGCACGTCCGGCCGGACACCCGGGACCGGGTGCTGGCCGCCATACGGGAACTGGACTACCGGCCGAACTCCGCGGCCCGGGCCCTGGTCACCCGCCGGTCGCAGACCCTCGGGGTGATCAGCTTCGACTCGACCCTCTACGGTCCCGCCTCGATGCTGGACGGCATCGAGCGGGCCGCGCGCAGCGCCGGGTACTTCGTGAGCGTGAGCAGTCTGCGCTCCCTGGACGGCCGTTCGGTCCAGGAGGCCGTCGACCGGCTGCGCGACCAGGGGGTGGAGGGCGTCGTGGTGATCGCCCCGCAGATCTCGTCGGTCAGCGCGGTGGCCCGGCTCTCCAGTTCGGTGCCGATCGTCGCGGTCGGGTCGGGCGACCAGACCCGGGTGCCCATGGTCTCGGTGGGCAACCGGTACGGCGCGGGAGAGGCTACCGGGTACCTGCTGGACCTGGGCCACCGCACCGTGCACCACGTGGCGGGGCCGGCCAACTGGCTGGAGAGCCAGGACCGGGAGGAGGGCTGGCGCCTCACCCTGCGGGCGGCCGGAGCCCCCGTACCCGAGGTGGAGCGGGGTGACTGGAGCGCCCGCTCGGGTTACCAGGCGGGGCTGCGGATCGCCCGGCTGCGCGACGTCACCGCCGTCTTCTGCGCCAACGACCACATGGCCCTCGGCCTGCTGCGGGCCTTCCACGAGGCCGGCCGGCACGTCCCGCAGGAGATCAGTGTGATCGGCTTCGACGACATTCCGGAAGCCGCCTACTTCACCCCGCCACTGACCACGGTGCGGCAGGACTTCGGCGAACTCGGCAGACGGGCCTTGGAGCTGCTCGTCGGAGAGCTGGAGGGTGCCGCGTCCGCTCCGGCCCAGGTGCAGGTCTCCCCGGAGCTGGTGCTGCGGCGCAGTGTGGGGCCGTCCGTCCGTCGTTGAGCCGGTGTCCGGCGGCCGCGTGCACCGGACGGGCACCGGTCGGCCGGTGCCCGTCCAGCTCTTCGGTTCCGCCTCGTTCACATCCCTTGACATGCAGATTGTTAGCGCTAACAATCTCCGTGAGCGTTAACAACAACGCTTTTCCACTCCGCCGGCCGGGCCACCCAACCCGCTTCCGGGTGCCCGGCCGACGGCCCCCGTTCCGCTACCCCTTGAGGGTGGGGTGGCGGAATGAAGTCTGTCGCCGGTGCGGTGCGCCCTGCCCCGGTCGAGGACCGCACCGGCGACAGCCCAACGCAGGCCTCCCGTACGAAGGATGAGCACGTGACCGTGACCCCTGCCGCCCACGACGCCGACCGGGACGACCGCTACGTCGTCGGTGTCGACTTCGGTACCCTCTCCGGCCGCGCGGTCGTGGTCCGGGTCCGCGACGGCGAGGAGCTGGGCACCGCCGTCCACGACTACCCGCACGCCGTCATCGAGCAGGAACTGCCCGGCACCGGCCACCGGCTCCCGCCGGACTGGGCGCTGCAGCACCCGGAGGACTGGCGCGAGGTGCTGCGCACCGCCGTCCCGGCCGCGCTCGCCGACGCCGGCGTCGACCCCGCACTGGTCATCGGCATCGCGACCGACTTCACCGCCTGCACCGTCCTGCCGGTGACCGCCGACGGCACCCCGCTGGCCGAGACGCCGGAGTGGGCCGCCCGCCCGCACGCCTGGCCCAAGCTCTGGAAGCACCACTCCGCCCAGCCCCAGGCCGACCGCATCAACGAACTGGCCCACGCCCGCGGCGAGAAGTGGATCTCCCGCTACGGCGGCAAGATCTCCGCCGAGTGGCAGTACGCCAAGGCGCTGCAGGTGCTGGAGGAGGACCCGGCCGTCTACGGCGCCTGCGAGCGCTGGATCGAGGCCGCCGACTGGATCGTCTGGCAGCTCACCGGCGCCGAGAGCCGCAACACCTGCACCGCCGGCTACAAGGGAATCCTCCAGGACGGGAGTTACCCGAGCGAGGACTACCTCGCCGCGCTCCACCCGGACTTCGCCGACTTCGCCCGCACCCGCCTGGAGCACCCGCTCTCCCCGCTGGGCACCCGGGTGGGCTCGCTCACCGCCCAGGCGGCCGAGTGGACCGGACTCCCGGTCGGCACCGCCGTCGCCGCCGGCAACGTCGACGCCCACGTGGCCGCCCCGGCCGCCCGCGCCGTCGAGGACGGCCAGCTCCTCGCCATCATGGGCACCTCCACCTGCCACGTGGTCAACGGCGCGACCCTCGCCGACGTCCCCGGCGTCTGCGGCGTGGTCCAGGACGGCATCGTCACCGGCTCCTACGGCTACGAGGCCGGCCAGAGCGCCGTCGGCGACATCTTCGCCTGGTGGCTGCGCCAGGGCCTGCCCGCCGACTACCTGGCCGAGGCCGAGGCCAACGGCGAGAACGCCCACCAGCTCCTCACCCGCAAGGCCGCCGCCCAACCCGTCGGCGGACACGGCCTGGTGGCGCTCGACTGGATGAACGGCAACCGCTCCACCCTGGTCGACCACCACCTGTCCGGGGTGATCGCCGGACTCACCCTGGCCACCCGCCCCGAGGAGGTCTACCGGGCGCTCCTGGAGGCCACCGCCTTCGGCACCCGGGTCATCGTCGAGGCCCTGGAGCAGGGCGGCGTCCCGGTCACCGAGTTCATCGTCACCGGCGGCCTCAAGAAGAACGCCCTGCTGATGCAGATCTACGCCGATGTGCTGCGCCGCCCGGTCTCGGTGGCCGACTCGGAGCAGGGCCCGGCGCTCGGCTCGGCGATCCACGCCGCCGTCGCCGCCGGGGCCTACCCGGACGTGCGGACCGCGTCCGCCGCGATGGGCCGGGTGCAGAAGGACGCCTACCGCCCCGACCAGGCCGCCGCCGACGCCTACGACCGCCTCTTCGCCGAATACCGCGCCCTGCACGACCACTTCGGCCTCGGTGCCGACAAGCTGCTGCACCGCCTGCGCGACATCCGCAACGCCGCCCTCACCACCCCGAGCGAGGACCTGTGAACGCGACCATCGACCTCATCCGCCGCCAGGTCAGCGATCTGCACGGCGAACTGGTCCGCTACAACCTGGTGGTCTGGACCGCCGGAAACGTGTCCGCCCGTGTCCCCGGCGAGGACCTGCTGGTCATCAAGCCCAGCGGCGTCTCCTACGACGAGCTGTCGCCCAAGAACATGATCCTCTGCGACCTGGACGGCAACGTCGTCGAGGGCGAGCACGCGCCCTCCTCCGACACCGCCGCGCACGCCTACGTCTACCGCCACATGCCCGAGGTCGGCGGAGTGGTCCACACCCACTCCACCTTCGCCTGCGCCTGGGCGGCCCGTGGCGAGGCCGTCCCGTGCGTCCTCACCGCGATGGCCGACGAGTTCGGCGCGGAGATCCCGGTCGGCCCGTTCGCCCTGATCGGCGACGACTCGATCGGCCGCGGCATCGTGGACACCCTCAAGGGCCACCGCTCACCCGCCGTCCTGATGCAGAACCACGGCGTCTTCACCATCGGCAAGGACGCCAAGGCCGCCGTCAAGGCCGCCGTGATGTGCGAGGACGTCGCCCGCACCGTCCACCTCTCCCGCCAGCTCGGCGAACCCCTGCCGATCGCCCAGGCTGACATCGACAGCCTCAACTACCGCTACCAGAACGTCTACGGCCAGCCCCAGGCCCGGTAAGGAGCCACCCCGTGAAGAACCCATTGGACGGACGCCAGGTCTGGTTCCTGACCGGCAGCCAAGGGCTCTACGGCGAGGACACGCTGCGCCAGGTCGCGGAGCAGTCCCAGCGGATCGCCGAAGCCCTGAACCGCGAGTCGGCAGTGCCGGTCGAGGTGGTCTGGAAGCCCGTCCTGACGGACGCGAGCGCCATCCGCCGGATCTGCCTGGAGGCCAACTCCGCGGACGACTGCATCGGCCTGATCGCCTGGATGCACACCTTCTCCCCGGCGAAGATGTGGATCGCGGGGCTCGACGCCCTGCAGAAGCCGCTGCTCCACCTGCACACCCAGGCCAACGTCGACCTGCCCTGGCAGTCCATCGACATGGACTTCATGAACCTCAACCAGGCCGCCCACGGCGACCGTGAGTTCGGCTTCATCCAGTCCCGCCTCGGTGTCGCCCGCAAGACGGTCGCCGGGCACGTCAGCGACCCCGCCGTCGCCGCCCGGATCGGCTCCTGGGCCCGCGCCGCCGCCGGCCGCGCCGAGCTGCGCAGCCTCAAGCTCGCCCGCTTCGGCGACAACATGCGCGACGTCGCCGTCACCGAGGGCGACAAGGTCGAGGCCCAGCTCCGCTTCGGCGTCTCCGTCAACACCTACGGCGTCAACGACCTCGTCGCCGCCGTGGAGGCCGCGGACGAGAACGACGTCACCGCCCTGGTCAAGGAGTACGAGGACGGCTACCGCCTCGCCCGGGCGCTGCGGGCCGGTGGGGAGCAGCACGAGTCGCTGCGCTACGCGGCCCGGATCGAGCTCGGTCTGCGCGGCTTCCTGGAGCAGGGCGGCTTCAAGGCCTTCACCACCAACTTCGAGGACCTCGGCGGGCTCCGCCAGCTCCCCGGCCTCGCGGTGCAGCGGCTGATGGCCGACGGCTACGGCTTCGGCGGCGAGGGCGACTGGAAGACCTCGACCCTGCTGCGCACCCTCAAGGTGACCTCCGCCGGGCTCGCCGGCGGCACCTCCTTCATGGAGGACTACACCTACCACCTGGAGTCCGGCCGTGAGCTGATCCTCGGCGCGCACATGCTGGAGGTCTGCCCGAGCATCGCCGCCGACACCCCGTCCTGCGAGATCCACCCGCTGTCCATCGGCGGGCGCGAGGACCCGGTCCGCCTGGTCTTCGACGCCGAGCCCGGCCCGGCGGTCGTGGTCGGCCTCGCGGACCTCGGCGACCGGTTCCGGCTGGTCGCCAACGAGGTGGACGTCGTCGCGCCGCCGGAGCCGCTGCCCCACCTGCCGGTCGCCCGGGCGGTCTGGAAGCCGCGCCCGGACCTGCGCACCTCCACCGAGGCCTGGCTGACGGCCGGCGCTCCGCACCACACCGTGCTCTCCAGCGCGGTCGGCGCCGAGGAGCTGGAGGACCTCGCCGAGATGCTCGCCGTGGAGCTGCTGGTGATCGACGGCGACACCGACATCCGCCGGTTCACCAAGGAACTGCGCTGGAACCAGGCCTACCACCGTCTGGCCCAGGGGTTCTGAGCCCCACGACGAGCGCCGTCCGCACCACCCGCAGTACCCGCACCACCCGTACTACCCGCACCACCGGACGTCCGACGCCCGCCCGCACGGGCGGGCGTCGCCGCTTTCCCGCAGTCCCGGGAAGAAACGGAGCAATCCCGTGCCGAACGACGCACTCGTGTCCCCGGGCGAACTGACGGTCTCCCAAGGGGTGGCCGGCACCCTGCCGGACGGTCGGTCCGTCATCCGCTGGACGATCGGCTCGCCGTCGGGCGTGCGGGCGGAGGTGCTCAGCCTGGGCGCCCGCCTCCAGGCCCTGCACATGCCGGACCGGGAAGGGCGGCGGTCCAACGTCGTCCTCGGCTGCGAGCGGGTCGGTGACCTGCTCGGGGAGGGCGCCTACTTCGGAGCGACGGTCGGCCGCTACGCCAACCGGATCGCCGGCGGCGTGCTGCCGGTCGACGGCACGACGCACCGGCTCAGCACCCAGGAGACCGGCCACACCCTGCACGGCGGGCGGGACGGCTTCGCCACCCGGCTCTGGGAGGGCGTGCCGGTCCGCCAGGGCCGACGGGCCGGAGTGCGCCTGCGCCTGCACAGCCCCGACGGCGACCAGGGGTTTCCGGGGGCGCTCACCGTCGACGTGACCTACCTGCTCGACCCGACCGGGCAGCTGCGGATCGGCTACCGGGCGACCACGGACGCCCCGACAGTGGTCAACCTCACCAACCACGCGTACTTCAACCTGGCCGGCGAGGGCAACGGCACGGTGCTCGACCACCTGCTGAGCGTCGACGCCCGCGGCTACCTCCCGGTGGACGCGGAGCTGATCCCGATCGGGCCCGCGGAACGCCTCCTGGGCACGCCCTTCGACCTGCGCGAGGCCCGGCGGATCGGGGACCGCGTCACCGATCCGGACCAGCAGATCCGCCGGGCCGGTGCCGGCTTCGACCACAACTTCGTACTGAACGGGAGCGGCCTCCGGCAGGTCGCCGTCCTGAGCCACCCGGCCAGCGGCCGACGGGTCGAGTGCCTGACCACGGAGCCGGGACTGCAGGTCTACACCGGCAACCACTTCGACGGCGCGCTGAGCGGTCCGTCCGGCCGCCCCTACCACAGGTACGCGGGCATCGCGCTGGAGACCCAGCACTACCCGGACTCGCCGAACCGCTCCGAGTACCCCTCCACCGTTCTGCGCCCGGGGGAGGAGTTCCGCTCGATGACGGTGTACCGCTTCTCGGCCGAGTAGCCGAGTAGCCGAGTAGCCGATTAGCCAGGTCACCGAGTAGCCGGGTCATCGAGCAGCGGACGGCAGGTGAGGGGGCGGCGGGCCCGGTGGGCCCACCGCCCCCTCGGCGTTCAGTGCACGGCGAGGACCCGTACGCCCCAGGCGCCGAGGGTGGGTGGCCGGTCGGCGCGTACCGGGGGGTGCCGTCCACGACGTCGGTCAGCACGCGGCCGCCGTTCGCGGCGCTCCCGGAGTCGGTGTCAGGCGTGGTACGGGGCCGGGGCGGTGCTCTCGCGGATGATCAGTTCCGGTGCCATGAGGTGGAGCTGGTCCTCGGGTTGGCTGCCGGTCGCGGTTGCGGTGATTCGTGCCATGACCTGTTCGACGGCGATCTGTCCGAGGTCCTTCCGGGGGCCGGTGACGGAGGTGAGGCGGGGGGAGTGCTGTTCGGCCAGCGGGTCGGGGCAGATCGCGATGACGGAGGTGTCCTCCGGTACGGTCCGCCCGCCGGCGCGCAGGAGGCTGAGGAGGGGGCCGATGGCGGTTTCGTTCTGGACGACGAAGGCGGTGGTGTCGGGGCGGTCGGCGAGGATGCGGGCGAGGGTGCCGGCGGTGCTCTCGTAGGTGCCCTCGCAGGGGCGGTGAACGGTGCGGAGCCGGCGTTGCCGGGCGCGGGCGCGGAAGCCGTCCAGCGTGCGTTGGGCATAGCCGGCGTGGCGTTGGTAGACGGTGTTGCTGTAGCCGATGAAGGCGATGTCGCGGTGGCCGAGGTCGGCGAGGTGGTCGGCGCACAGGGCGCCGGCGGTGGCGAAGTCGTGGTCGACGCAGGAGAGTCCGGTGGGGTCGTCGGGCAGTCCGATGAGTGCGGCGGGGATGTTCTGGGTGTGAAGGACGGGGATGCGGTCGTCGTCGAGGCGGACGTCCATGAGGATGACGCCGTCGGCGAGTCCGGTGGCGGTGACGCGGCGGAGGCCTTCGGGGCCTTCGTCGTTGGTGAGCAGGAGGACGTCGTAGCCGTGTTCGCGGGCGGTGACCGTGGCGGCGATGGCGATCTCCATCATGGTGGGCACGTGCACCTCGGGGTTGAGCGGCACGACCAGGGCGATGATGTGGGAGCGCTTGCCGGCGAGGGCGCGGGCACCCGCGTTGGGGTGGTAGCCGAGGTCGGTGACGGCCTGCTCGATGCGGAGCCTGGTCTCGTCGGAGATGGGGCGCTTGCCGCTGAGGGCGTAGCTGACCGTGCTGGACGAGACGCCGGCGTGCCTGGCCACATCGGCGAGTGTCACCATGGTTGTGCTTCCTTCGTGTCGGTTCGGGTGAGGTGTGTTCCCGTTCGTGCGGTGGAGGAGGCCCGAGGAGGGACTGCTCCGGTGCGTGGGGCCCGTGGGGCCGGGTGCGGACTGCTCAGCCCTTGATCGCGCCGGTGCGGACGCCGGTGCGCAGGTGCTTCTGTACGAACGGGTGCACGATCACCAGTGGTACCAGGGTGAGGGCCACGATCGCCATCCGGTGGCCGTCCGCGCAGAAGAGCGCGGTGACGGTGACGGCGGTGACGGCAGAGCGCGTTGACGTCGGCCGCGCAGTCCCTGGGGTGATGCCGCGGGGATCGCTGATCCTGCGGTTCGACCGGATCGCATAGTGGTGCGGCCCCTCCTCACCGAAGCGTCGAAGCGCTTGAATGTTTCGGCGAGACTAACGACGCGTCACCAGTTGGGCAAGGGGCTGGACGCAGCAGATTCCATTGCTTCCCAGGACAGTTGACAGGCCCGTACAGGGCGTGTCAGCGTCGAGGCGCTTCGACTCGTGACGACCGAGCCCGGCCCGGACCCGAACTCCCAGAAACCTCATGAGGTGACGTGACTACCCAGGCCTTCCCGGAACTGCCGCCCGGTTTCCGGTTCGGCGCGGCCACCGCCGCCTACCAGATCGAGGGCGCCCACGACGAGGACGGCCGGGGCCCGTCCATCTGGGACACCTTCAGCCACACCCCGGGCCGCACCCTCGGCGGCGCCACCGGCGACACCGCCTGCGACCACTACCACCGCTACCCCGAGGACGTCGCCCTGCTGCGCGAACTCGGCGTCGACGACTACCGCTTCTCGATCTCGTGGTCGCGCCTGCTGCCGCAGGGCACCGGCCCGCTCAACCCGAAGGGCCTGGACTTCTACGACCGGCTGATCGACGAACTGCTGGCCGCCGGGATCGCGCCCGCCGCCACCCTCTACCACTGGGACCTGCCGCAGGCCCTGGAGACTCCGTCGAACAGCGGCTCCGGCGCGGGCGGCGGCTGGCGGGTGCGGTCCACCGCCGAGGCCTTCGCCGAGTACGCCAACGTCGCCGCCGACCGCTACGGCGACCGGGTCGAGCGCTGGATCACCCTCAACGAGCCGTTCTGCTCCGCCTTCGTCGGCTACGCCGAGGGCCGGCACGCGCCCGGCGCCCGGGAGGGCCACGGGGCCCTGGCGGCCGCCCACCACCTGCTGGTCGGCCACGGGCTGGCCGTGCGGGAGCTGCGTGCCGCCGGCGCCCGCGAGGTGGGCATCACGCTCAACCTCGACCGCCTGCACGCCGCCTCCGACCGGCCCGAGGACCTCGCCGCCCTGCGCCGGGCCGAGGTGCTGCACAACGAGGTCTGGACCGAGCCGCTGTTCGCGGGGCGCTACCCCGAGCACGAGGCGCAGACCTGGGAGGGCCTGGCCGACGGCCCCTGGCGCCGACCGGGCGACCTCGAACTCATCGGAGTGCCACTGGACTTCGTCGGCGTCAACTTCTACCGGCCGGTCACCGTCGGGGCCGCCCCGCACCGCGCGGTGGAGCCCGGGCTGCGCACCGCCACGGACATCGGGGTCGCCGAGACCGACCCGTACGGCACCCGGCACACCACCATGGGCTGGCCCGTCGTCCCGTCCGCGTTCACCGAACTGCTCCGCGACCTCGACGCCCGCTACCCGCAGCTCCCGCCGGTCTGGATCACCGAGAACGGCTCCGCCGAGGCCGACAGTCTCACCCCCGACGGCCGGATCCACGACGCGGAACGGATCGACTACCTGGCCGGCCACCTCGCCGCCGTCGCCGACGCCGTCGCCGCCGGTGTCGACGTGCGCGGCTACTACGTCTGGTCCCTGCTGGACAACTTCGAGTGGGCCCGCGGCTACGAGCAGCGCTTCGGCCTGGTCCGCGTGGACTACGACACCCTGAGCCGAACCCCCAAGGACAGCTACCACTGGTACCGGGGCCTGATCACCGCGCACCGCGCGCGGACGGAGGACACCGCCCGATGAAGTTCACCGACGGCTACTGGCTGATGCGCCCGGGCGTCACCGCACGCTACGCCACCGAGGTCGCCGACGTCCGCACCGGCGAGGACCGGATGACCCTGTACGCGCCCGTCAGACATGTGCGCGGCCGCGGTGACACGCTCAACAGCCCACTGCTGACGGTGGAGTGCTGGTCCCCGGCCGAGGGGGTGATCGGGGTGCGGGCCACCCACCACGCCGGATCGGTGCGGGGCGGACCGGAGTTCGCACTGCCCGGAGCCGAAGCGGGCAGCGGAAAGGTGCGCCGGGACGGCGAGGTGGTGGAACTGAGCTCCGGCGAGCTGACGCTGCGGGTGGACACCTCCGCGCCCTGGCAGCTGGAGTTCTCCGCCGGCGGCCGGGTGCTCACCACGGCGGGCGAGCGCGGCACCGGCTTCGTCACCGACGCCGACGGCCGTCACCACATGCTCGGACAGCTCGCGCTGGGCGTCGGCGAACTGGTCTACGGCCTGGGGGAACGGTTCACCCCGTTCGTCCGCAACGGTCAGGTGGTGGACATCTGGCAGGCGGACGGCGGCACCAGCAGCGAACAGGCTTACAAGAACGTCCCGTTCCACCTGACCAACCGGGGCTACGGCGTCTTCGTCAACCATCCCGGCAAGGTCGGCTACGAGATCGGCTCCGAGTCGGTGGGCCAGGTGCAGTTCAGCGTCGAGGACCAGTCGCTGGAGTACTTCGTCGTCCACGGCCCGACTCCCAAGCAGGTGCTGGAGCGCTACACCGCGCTCACCGGCCGGCCCGCGCTCCCGCCGGCCTGGGCCCTCGGCCTGTGGCTCACCACCTCCTTCACCACCGACTACGACGAGGCCACGGTCAACCGCTTCGTCGGGGGGATGGCCGAGCGTGGGATCCCGTTGAGTGTCTTCCACTTCGACTGTTTCTGGATGCGGGGGTACCAGTGGAGTGATTTCCGCTGGGACGAGGAGACGTTCCCGGATCCGGCGGGCATGCTGGTGCGGCTCAAGGAGCAGGGGCTGCGGGTGTGTCTGTGGATCAATCCGTACATCGCGCAGAAGTCCGAGCTGTTCGCGGAGGGCATGCGCGAGGGCTACCTCGTCCGGCGGGCGGACGGCACCGTCTGGCAGTGGGACCTGTGGCAGCCGGGCATGGCCCTGGTCGACTTCACGAATCCGGCCGCCACGGCCTGGTACCTCGGCAAGCTGCGCGCCCTGCTGGACATCGGGGTGGACTGCTTCAAGACGGACTTCGGCGAGCGCATCCCCACCGACGTGGTCTGGCACGACGGTTCCGACCCGGAGCGGATGCACAACTACTACACCCAGCTGTACAACCGGGCGGTGTTCGAGCTGCTCCGAGAGGTACGCGGGGAGGGGGAGGCGCTGCTGTTCGCCCGTTCCGCGACCGTGGGCGGGCAGCAGTTCCCGGTGCACTGGGGCGGCGACTGCGAGTCGCACTTCAACGCGATGGCGGAGTCGCTGCGCGGGGGGCTGTCGCTCGGTCTGTCCGGCTTCGGCTTCTGGAGCCACGACATCGGCGGCTTCGAGGGCACCCCGACCCCCGCCGTCTTCAAGCGCTGGACCCAGTTCGGCCTGCTCTCCTCGCACAGCCGGCTGCACGGCAGCAAGTCCTACCGGGTGCCGTGGGAGTTCGGGGAGGAGGCCGTCGAGGTCACCCGTGAGTTCACCCTGCTCAAGCACCGCCTCGCGCCCTACCTCCAGCGCGCGGCCCAGCAGGCCCACACCACCGGCCTCCCGGTCATGCGGGCCATGGTGCTGGAGTTCCCGGACGACCCGGCCACCGGCACGCTCGACCGGCAGTACATGCTCGGCGACGACCTGCTCGTCGCCCCGGTGTTCACGGAGGACGGCACGGTCGAGTACTACGTGCCCGAGGGCACCTGGACCAACGTCCTGACCGGCGACCAGGTCACCGGCCCGCGCTGGGTGCGTGAACAGCACGGCTTCCACACCCTGCCGCTGCTCGCCCGCCCCGACTCCGTCATCCCCTTCGGTGCGGACGACCAGCGCCCGGTCTCCGCCTGGGCGGAGGGCGTCGAACTGCGCATCCACGCCTTCGCCGACGGCGCCGAGCGCACCGTCGTGATCCCGCGCCCCGACGGCCCCGGCGAGACCGCCCGGTTCCACCTGCGCCGCACCGGCGACCGCCTCCGGGTGACCACCGACAGCCCGCACCCCTGGCAGCTGCGCATCGGCGGCCCGGACGGCGCCCTGCACGTCAGCCCGGCCGGCACCCGCGAGGCCGAGCTGCCCTACCCGGCCTGAGGCCGGCCCCGTACGCGGGGTCCCGCACGCCACCCCAGGGGGTGCGGGGCCCCGCTCTCCGAACCCGGCGCCCGGAGGTGCCCGTGCGGAGCCGCACCAAACGCCACCTGACGCCCGACGCGCTCGACGCCCTGCTGCGGGCCTCCGCCGGGACGGGGTGCCGGCTCGAACAGGAACTCACCGACGGCTGGTTCAACAGCGCCTACCGCGTCCGGCTGGACGACGGGCGGCCCGCCGTCGTCAAGATCGCCCCGCGACCCGGCGCACCCGTCCTTCGGACCAGAGTCGACCCGCCGTCACCGGGAGGCCCTCTACCGGCTCTACCTGGGCCTGCTGCTGGTCGCGGAGTGCGCCCCGCGCGGCTTCGGCGAGGACCACCTCGGGTTCTGCCGCCGGATGCTCTCCGAGGCGGTCGCCGGGCTCCGGTCGCCGGGACAGCCGCCGCTCCACGAGCACCCGGGCATCCGCCCGCACCCGTTGGCCACGTGAACGGAGGAACCACCTTGTCCTACAGCATCCGCGCGGGCGGCCTGGAACGGCACACCGGCGCAGAAGTCCTTCGCATCGAGCCCTGGGGACCGGACGCCCTGCGGGTGCGTGCCGCGTCCGGGACGATCGACCCCGCCGCCCCCGGCGCCCTGGAGGCCCCCTCGCCCTGCCCGCACGCCGAACCGTCCGTCTCGGACGACGGAAGCGCCCGCCTGGTCAACGGCCGCATCGCCGTCGAGGCCTCGGCGGACGGCCGGCTGAGGTTCCGCGACGCCGCGTCGGGCCGCGAACTCCTCGCCGAGCGGAGGCCGGAGACGCACCACACCGGCCCTCGCGTACACGCGCCGGGCGGCCGGACGGAACAGTCCTTCGCGGCGTACGACGGCGAACGGCTGCACGGCCTGGGGCAGCACCTGCACGGGCGCCTGGACCAGAAGGGCTGCGTGATCGACCTCGTCCAGTCCAACACCGTCGCCGCCGTCCCCTTCCTGCACTCCTCGCGCGGCTACGGACTGCTGTGGAACAACCCCGCCACCGGCCGGGTGGAACTGGGCGCCGATGCCACCCGGTGGACCGCCGACGCGGGCGGGCGCATCGACTACTGGATCACCGCCGGCGACACCCCGGCCCGGATCCTGGACTCCTACACCCGGGCCACCGGTCGCCCGCCCCTGCTCCCCGAATGGGCCTTCGGCTTCTGGCAGTCGAGGCTGCGCTACCGCACCCAGGACGAACTCCTGGCGGTGGCACGGGAGTACAAGGAGCGCGGCCTGCCGCTGTCCGTCATCGTCTGCGACTTCTTCCACTGGCCGAGGATGGGCGACTGGCGTTTCGAGGAGAGCGAGTGGCCCGATCCCGCCGCCATGGTCAAGGAGTTGTCGGACCTCGGGGTGAAGCTCGCCGTCTCGGTGTGGCCCACCGTCGAGCCCGACAGTGACGCGTACGACGGGCTGCGCTCGGCCGGGCACCTGGTACGGGACGCGGGCGGCGGCCTGCTCACCTTCCCCTGGCCGTCCCGGTACAGCAGTGAGGCGCTGATCCGCCCGATGGCCTACTACGACGCCACCCACCCCGGCGCCCGCGCCGCGCTGTGGCAGCGGCTGAACGACAACTACCGTTCGCTGGGCGTGGCCTGCTTCTGGCTGGACGCCTGCGAGCCCGACCTCCCCCCGGACATCGCCGAGCGCGCCGTCTACGCGGCCGGGCCGGCCGCCGAGGCCGCGAATCTCTACCCGCTGGAGCACGTCCGCGGCGTGGCCGAGGGTCTGCGCGCGGCGGGCGAGGACCGGCCGCTGTCGCTGGTCCGCTCCGCCTGGGCGGGCAGCCAGCGGCACGGGGCCCTGCTGTGGTCCGGCGACATCCCCACCACCTTCGACTCCCTCGGGCGCCAGATCAGGGCGGGACTGAACGTCGCGATGAGCGGCATCCCCTGGTGGAACACCGACATCGGCGGCTTCTTCGGCGGCGACCCGGACGACCCCGGGTACCGGGAGCTGCTGATCCGGTGGTTCCAGTACGGCACCTTCTGCCCCGTCATGCGGCTGCACGGCGACCGCGAGCCCAACTTCCCGGCCTTCTCCACCGACATGACCGGCGGGCCCAACGAGGTCTGGTCGTACGGCGAGGAGGCCTACGGCATCCTCCGCGACCACCTGGCGCTGCGCGAGCGCCTGCGCCCGTACCTGCACGGCCTGTCCGAGGAGGCCCACCGCACCGGCGCCCCGCCCATGCGACCGCTGTTCTTCGACTTCCCCGAGGACGAGCGCGCCTGGGAGGTGGACGACCAGTTCCTGCTCGGCCCCGATCTGTTGGTGGCACCCGTGTACGAGGCGGGCGTCCGGGCCCGCCGGGTGTACCTGCCCTCCGGCACCCGCTGGCTCGACCCGGCCACCGGCGGCGTGCTGGAGGGCGGCACGACGCTCGACGCCGAAGCCCCGCTGGAGCGCATCCCGGTCTTCGTACGGGAAGGCGCCGACGTCGCGGGCCCGCTCGCCTGAGGGCGGCCGGGGCCGGTCAGCTCCCGCCCATGCCGCCCTGGGCGGCGATCATGGTCAGGTTCAGCCCGCCCACCGCCCTCGCCAGCCCCGGGGTCCCGTCGGCGAGCCGGGCGGTGAGCGCGGCGATCCGCTCGCCGTGGGCCCGGCGCTCGTGCGCGGAGAGCACCAGCCGCAGGTGTCCGTGGGCGGCCAGCGCCGCGAGGACGGCGTCGGTGAACGGCACCGCGGCGACCGGGACGCCGCCGCGGACGGCCTCGGCCACCCGCACCTGGAGGTCCAGGGCCTCGCGCGGGTCGTCCACCGCCACCGTCCGGTGCGGTGCGACCGGGCCGTAGGGGTCGCGGTCGGCCACGGTCACCACACCGAGCGCCGCGAGCCGCTCCTCGACGGCCTCCAGGGTGTCCTCCCGGCCGCGCCTGATCCACGCCTTCCAGGAGCGGGGCCGCTCGGCCACCTCCGCGAGCAGCGCGTCCAGGACCGGATCCCCGGTGGCGGCGGCGGAGACGACCCGCACCCGGCCCGCCCCGTCCTCGTCGACGGAGCCCCGGTGGGCGAGCTCGGCCAGCGCGGCGGCCCGCACCAGGAAGCCGGCCCGGGTGCGGTCCTGCAGCGACTGCGCCCGGGTGTCGAACGCCAGCAGATAAGTGTCCAGATGCAGTCCTCGGCTCATGACACCGACGATACGGCGCACCGGCCCGTCCAACCGGGGCGCGTCACGGCGCCGAAGCGTCGACGATCCGTTCGAAGAAGAACTCGTGCTTGAGGAAGGACACGTCGTACTCGTGACCGGGGTACGGCGGGATCAGCTGAGCGGCCTGGAACAGCCGCCAGCCGTCCCGGAGCGCCGCCACTCCCGTCTCGTACGGCGGCTCGTCGCTGTCGCCGGTCGTGGGAGAGGTGCGGCCGGTGCCGTCGTACCTCGCCCAGCCGACGACGGAGGAGTCCAGTGCGGAACTGGACAGGTAGAGCACCAGTACCTGCTGCCGGGCCGAGTCGGTCGTGGCCGTCGTGCCGTTCGTCATGACGCCTTCTCCTCGGGGCGGTTGGAGACCCTGGTCACCCAGTGGTCGAGGTCGTAGCTGTCGTCGCCGGTCAGCGCCCGCCACAGCAGGATGCGGTTGTACCGCTCCAGGCGTCCGGTCGCCCCCTCGTACCACGGGAACATCACGTCCAACTCTGCGTTCACCTGCGGATCGTGGAGGTCCGAGGTGTCCCACAGCCGCTGTTGTCGCACGGTCGGATTGAAGCGGATCTTGAACATGTAGCGCAGCGTGTCGCTGTCGTTGCGCCGGCCCCCGTGCCAGAGGCCGTGGTGCAGGAACACCACCGTCCCGGCCGGGCAGACCAGCCGGTCCTGGCCGCGCAGGTTCTGGTACCGGCCGGTGTCCGACTCGTTGGTCCGGCGCAGATGGCTTCCCGGCACGCTCAGGGTGCCGCCCATCTCCAGCGTCACCGCCTGCGGGTAGTACATCAGTTGCACGTCGAACGCGTCCTGCCGGACGTCGATGATGGCATCCCCGTGCAACGCCTGGGCGTCGCCGCCGCGCGGTTCGCGGGTGTGCACGAAGTGGTGGTCCACCCACGGCTCGGGGCCGACCAGGCTGCGGAGCGCCCCTGCGACCCGCGGCAGTTCGAGCAGCCTGCGGACGAACGAGCCCTCGGGGTAGGCCGCGGACAGTGGCGTTCCGTACGGCACCGGCGGTACGTCGTCGGCCAGTACCTTCAGGCCCTCGGCGTTCAGCTCCGGTGGGACCACCGCGTCCAGCCGTAGCGATCCGTGCGCGACGAAGCGCGCCATCTGTACTGAGCTGAGCAGTTCCTGTTCGTTCTCCATGGCGGCCACGCTAGGCCTGCCCGCGGCCCCGGCGCGTGGGCCGGGTTCACCCTGTCGTGGTTGATTCTCACCATGCCGCCCCGTGGTGGATCGAGGTTCACGGCCCTGGAACGGGCCGCGGACGCCGTGGTAGAACACGTGACCATGCATACGGCCACCGCCCATCTCGACGAGCCGCCGGAACTCGCCGCCGTGGGCATCGCCGTGCACGGGCCGGCCGGCCACGTGGACGTGTTCTCGCTGCCGGACCTGTGGCAGCTCCATCTGTACAGCTACGAGGCCGACTTGACGGTCGACGGCACCGAGCACTCGATCCGTCCCGGCCGGGTCAGCCTCGTACCGCCCGGCACCGAGGTCCGCTACCGCTACCGGGGCCGCTCCGAGCACCTCTACGTCCACCTCCGGCTGGGACGCGGGGGAGCGGCCACGAGCATCCCGGTGATCCAGCAGGCCGGTCCGGAACTGGAACTGCTCACCGCGCAGCTGCAACAGGCCTTGGCCGCCTGGCCGCACACGCCGTCGCGGGCGGTCGCCGAGGTGTGGGGTGCGCTGTGGCGGGTCGCCACGCTCACCCCGCCACGGGAGCGGAGCGCGCAGGCCGTCCATCCTGCGGTGGCAGCCGCAGTGGCCCTGATCGAGGCGCGGCTGGGCGGGCCCCTGACGGTGCCGGAGATCGCGGAGGCGGTCGGCATCTCCCACAACCACCTGACGCGGTTGTTCCGGGGCGCCACGGGGGAGACGGTGGTCGGCTACATCCGGGCCCGGCGGATGGAGCGGGCACGGCACTTCCTGCGCGCCACCACACTCTCCATCCCCGCCGTCGCCGCCTCGGTCGGCATTCCCGACCTGCAGGCCTTCAACAAGACCTGCCGTCGTGAACTCGGGGCGTCTCCACGCGGCATCCGTGCCGCCCGTCCCCTCCCGTAGGGCGCGGCGGACCGCGCGTCGGGGCCGATGCTGCCCTCCTCGGCCCTCATGTCCAGGGGAGGGCTTCTCCCGAACGCAGGTGTTCGCTCAGCCAGAGCGAGGTGTTGCTGACGTGCATCAACGCAGCGGCCTGACTGAGGGAGGCGTCGCGGATCGACAGTGCCCGGAAGATCGCCTCGTGCTCGGCGATGGTCCGGCCCGCGGCCTGGGTGTCGACCAGACCTCGCCAGGTGCGGGCGCGCAGCGTACGCCCGGAGATGCCCTCCAGGACCGTGACCAGGGTCTCGTTGCCCGTGGCCGAGATGACGGCGCGGTGGAACGCGGCATCATGCGCGTTGAGGAGCTCCACGTCGTCATGGGCGTCGCGCATGGCCTCCAGATGCCGTTCCACCTCTGCCAGCTGCTCGTCGGAGATCCGGGTGGCGGCCAGCGCGGTGGCGACCGGTTCCAGGAGCCGCCGCACCTCGATGAGGTCCTGCACAGCGGCGGAGTCGCCCTGCAGCAGCTCCACCGCGCCGCCGAGCCCCTCCAGGAGCAGGCTCGGCTGGAGGCTGGTCACGTAGGTTCCGTCGCCCCGCCGGACCTCCAGGACGCGGGCGACGGCCAAGGCCTTCACCGCCTCCCGGGCCAGGTTGCGGGAGAGGCCGAGCTGGGCGGCCAGCTCCGGCTCCGGCGGGAGCTTCGAACCCGGTGGCAGCGCTCCGCTGCGGATCAGTTCCCGGATCCGCGCGATGGCCTTGTCCGTCAGAGACACCGCGCACTCCTTCCGGGCCCGTCCGCGACAGGCACGTCCGACCTGATGAGTCCCTGGGCGCGGAGATCGTCCCAGAGGGCCTCGGGGAGGTGCTGAGGATGGAGTTCCACGTTCCGTTCGACCTGTTCCGCAGTCCGCATGCCGAGGGTGACGTTGATGATACTGGGACGGCTGTACGGGACCGCGACCGCTGCCGCGGGCAAGGTCGTCCCGTGCGCCGCGCAGGCCGGCCAGGTGCCGCCGACGGCGAGGACGGCGGGGCGGGTGAGGTGGACGGCGCCGGCGGTCGGGCCGGTGGTCGGGCCGGTGGTCAACGGCCCAGCCATCCGCCGTCGACGGGCAGGACGGTGCCGTGGACGTAGGCCGCGGCGTCCGAGGCGAGGAACACGGTGGCCCCGGCCAGGTCCTCGGCCCGGCCCCAGCGCCCGGCCGGGATCCGCTCCAGGATCGCCCTGCTGCGCTGCGGGTCGTCCTGGAGGGCCTGGGTGTTGTCGGTGGCGATGTAGCCGGGGGCGATCGCGTTGACGTTCACGCCACGCCCGGCCCACTCGTTGGCGAGCGCTTTGGTGAGGCCGGCGATGCCGTGCTTGGCGGCGGTGTAGCCGGGCACCGTGACACCGCCCTGGAAGCTGAGCAGCGACGCCGTGAAGATGACCTTCCCCTGGCCGCGGGCGAGCATCGCGGCGCCCACCGCGCGGGTGAGGGCGAACTGTGCGTTGAGGTTGACCTGGAGCACCAGGTCCCAGTCGGCGTCGGCGTGTTCGGCCGCGGGTGCGCGGCGGATGGTGCCGGCGTTGTTGACCAGGATGTCCACCGGCCGCTCGCGCCCGGCGAGGTCCGCACCCAGGGCCCGCACCGCGTCCGGGTCGGCGAAGTCGGCGCGGATCGCCTCGAAGGCGCGGCCCGCGGCCGCGACGTCCTTGCCGACGTCGCTGCCGCTCTCCTCCAGGTTGGCGCTGACACCGATGACGTCCGCGCCGGCCTCGGCCAGGGCGCGGGCCATCGCCCGGCCGATGCCCCGGCGCGCTCCCGTGACCACCGCGAGCCGGCCGGTCAGGTCGAAGGCGTTCACGCGACGGCTCCCTCGGTGTCGGCGGTGCAGTCCACCAGGATCTTCATCACGTCGCCGCCGCCCTCCAGGGCCTCGAAGGCCGCGGGTGCCTCGGTCAGCGGCACGACCCTGCTGATCAGCCGCTCGGCCGGGACCGTGCCGTCGGCGACCAGCTCCACCGCCCGCTCGAAGTCGCCGCGGTCGTACAACCGTGCGCCCACCAGGGTGAGTTCACGCCAGAAGAAGCGGTGCAGGTTGACCTCGCGGGGCCGGGGGTGGATCGCCACCAGGCACAGCCGGCCCCGCACCCCCAGCACCTCCACCGCGGTCTCCACCCCGCCGGCCGCACCGGACACCTCGAAGGCGACGTCCGCGCCCGCGCCCTGGGTCCACTCCCGCACCGCCTCGACGACGCCCCCGGCCGCCGGGTCCCAGCTGGGCAGGCCCAACTCCTCGGCCAGCTTCCGCCGGTGGGCGCTCAGCTCCACCACCCGCACCTCGGCCCCGGCCGCCCGCGCCACCAGCGCGATCAGGATCCCGACCGGACCGCCGCCCACCACGACGACCCGCTCACCCGCCCTCACCTGGGCCCGCCCCACATCGTGCACCGCCACCGCCGTGGGCTCCACCAGCGCCGCCCGCTCCAGCGCGAGCGAGCCCGGCAACCGCACCAGCGTGGCAGCAGGCACCGTCCAGCGCTGCTGCATGGCCCCCGGCGAGTCGATCCCGATGAAGTCCAGGTTCTGGCACACATGCCGGTTGCCCTTCACACAGGCCGGACAGGTGCCGTCCCAGCGCAACGGCATCACCGTCACCGTGTCCCCGGGCCGCCAGCCCTCCACCCCGGCACCGACCGCCACCACCCGGCCGGACATCTCATGACCCAGCACGGCCGGGGCGGCGACCCGGGCATCCATGTCCCCGTGAAAGATGTGCAGGTCCGTGCCGCAGATCCCGACGAACGCGGGAGCCAGCACGACCTCCCCAGGACCGGGCTCGACGAGCTCGGCCGGAGCCGTGTCCAGCGTCCGGGCAGCCGTGTATCGCACAGCAAGTGTCATCGTCGCTCCCAAGTCTCTTCAGCGCGGACGCCGATGGTCAGCAGCAGGTTGGCGTAGGTGCGGGTGTCGGCGGTGACGACGGCGAGGGCCAGGTCGGGTGAGCGAGCGGCGTCGTAGAACTCGAAGCGGCCGAGCGTCCCGACGGGGACGGGCGCCAGCATCGAGCGGTACTCGGCGACGGCCGGCGGCTCCGGTTCGCCCTCGGGCGGCACCATCACGTGCGCCGCCTCGACGGGCAGGGCCCGCAGCAGCACGTCGAGCACGGTGGTGACATCCAGCAGGCCCGGCGCCAGGTTGAGATGGACGGTCGCGGCTCGCGGGCCGGTGGCCGTACTCGCCGGATAGTGGCCGTCGGCGAGCAGGACCCGGGCTCCGTGCCCGGCACCCGCCAGGGCTGCGAGGATGCCCGGGTGCAGTAGTTCGGTCAGTAGCACGAGGTGCTCTCCTTCCTTAGTGGCGCGCGTCGACGAGGACCTGGGCGTCAGACACGGGCCGTCCAGACCGGGCCGTCGGGGTAGGCGTACTCCTTGAGCGAGCCCGGACGCATCTGTGCGCTCAGCCCGGGCAGGGCCGGCGCGAGATAGCGGCCGTCGGAGATGCGGACGGGGTCGACGAAGTGCTCGTGCAGGTGGTCGACGTACTCGATGACCCGGTCCTCGGTGGTGCCGGAGACGGCGACGTAGTCGAACATCGACAGGTGCTGGACCATCTCGCACAGCCCCACACCCCCGGCGTGCGGGCAGACCGGCACCCCGAACTTCGCGGCCAGCAGGAGGATGGCGAGGTTCTCGTTGACGCCGCCGACCCGGGCGGAGTCGATCTGCACGATGTCCACCGCGCCGGCCTGCAGCAGCTGCTTGAAGACGACCCGGTTGGCGACGTGCTCACCGGTGGCGACCTTGATGGGGCCGACGGCCTCGCGGACGGCGGCGTGGCCGAGGATGTCGTCGGGGAAGGTGGGCTCCTCGATCCAGTACGGGTCGTAGGGGGCGAGGGCACGCATCCAGTCGATCGCGGGTGCCACGTCCCACCGCTGGTTGGCGTCGACGGCGATGCGGATGTCCGGACCGACCGCATCGCGGGCGACGCGCATGCGCCGTACGTCGTCCTCCAGGGACGCGCCGACCTTCAGCTTGATCTGGGTGAAGCCGTCGGCGACGGCCGCGCGGGCCAGGCGGGCCAGCTTCTCGTCGGAGTAGCCCAGCCAGCCGGGCGTGGTGGTGTAGGCGGGGTAGCCCTCCGCCAGGAGACGGGCGGTGCGCTCCTGGCGGCCCGGTTCGGCACGGCGCAGGATCTCCAGGGCCTCTTCGGGGGTGAGCGCGTCGCTGAGCCAGCGGAAGTCGACCTGGGCGACCAGCTCCTCGGGGGCCATCTCGCCGAGGAACCGCCAGACGGGCTTGCCCGCGCGCTTGGCGGCGAGGTCCCAGGCGGCGTTGACGACGGCTCCGGTGGCCATGTGGATGGCGCCCTTCTCCGGGCCCAGCCAGCGCAGTTGCGGATCGTGCACGAGCGCGCGGGAGAAGGAGCCGAGGTCGGCGCAGACGTCCTCGACGGACAGGCCGACTACGTGCGGGGCGAGGGCCGCGATGGCGGCGGCCTGTACGTCGTTGCCGCGTCCGGTGGTGAAGGCGAGGGCGTGGCCCTCCAGTCCGTCGCCGGCGTCGGTGCGCAGCACCGCGTACGCGGCGGAGTAGTCGGGCTCCGGATTCATGGCGTCCGAGCCGTCGAGGTGTTCGGAGGTGGGGAACCGCACGTCCAGGACGTCCAGGGCGGTGATGCGGGCGGACGCGGGCACGGGGGATGGCATGACGGCGACTCCTGTGAGGAACACGGGGGCGATCCCCCCGCGACGGGACGTGAAACCGGCGGAGGACGGGCGACGGGCGGCGGCCCGCCCGGGTCACTCCTGGACCTTGCCGCCGGTGATGCGGGAGATGGCGAGGGCGATCAGGATGATCAGGCCGTTGAGAGCACCGATCCACTGTGCGGGGACGCCCGCCAGCGTCAGCACGTTCTGGATCATGAAGAGCAGGAGGATGCCGCAGAACGCGCCGAACATGGTCCCCCTGCCGCCGTTCAGGCTGATCCCGCCGATGACCGCGGCGGCGAAGACGGTGAAGATGTAGCCGTTGCCCTGGGCGGAGGCGACCGAGGCGAGGCGCCCGGACAGCATCAGGCCGGCGAGGGAGGCGAGCACGCTGCCCGTCACGATCACGATCCACAGCACCCGGCTGGTCCGGATGCCGGCCGCCTTCGCCGCGTCGGCGTTGCCGCCGACGGCGTAGAGCGAGCGGCCGAAGTTGGTCCAGCCGAGCACCACGATCGCGATCGCGAACAGGACCAGGCACGTCCAGATGGAGGCGGGCATCCCGAACCACTCGGCGGTGCCGAGATAGAGCATCGAGTCCGGCAGCTGGAAGAAGGTCTGCCCACCGGAGATGCCGGTGAGGATGCCGCGCAGGACGATGAGCATGCCGAGGGTGACGATGAAGCCGTTGAGGCCGAAGCGAATGATCATCAGGGAGTTGATCACGCCGACGAGTACGCCCACGGCGAGGGTGACGGGGATCGCCCAGGCACCGGGGAGCAGGCCGAGCCCGTGTCCCGCGCCGGCGGGGACGACCAGCCAGGCCGCCACGCCGGGCGCGAGGCCCATCGTGGACTCCAGGGACAGGTCCATCTTCCTGACGATGAGGATCATCGTCTGGGCGAGGACCAGCAGGGCCATCTCGGACATGGTCTGCAGGACGTTGATGAGGTTGTCGGCCTGCAGGAAGACGGGGTTGACGATCTGACCGACGATCGCGATGACGACGATCGCGGGGACGAGGGCGAGGTCGCGCAGCCGGGCCAGGGGTATCCGGCCGCCGAGCAGCGCCGTGCGCGGTGGCTTGGGCTCCGGGGTCTTGGCGGCCGCGTCCGCGAGGACGGTTTCAGGCATCGAGGTCCACTCCTTCCATCGCGGCCACGAGCTCGTGGTCGTGCCAGCCGCGGGCCATCTCCGATGTCACCCGGCCCTGGAACATCACCAGGACCCGGTCGCACATGCGGAGGTCGTCGAGTTCGTCGGAGGCGATGAGCACTCCCGTGCCGGTCCGCGCCGTCTCCTCGACCTTGCCGAGGAGGAACTCCTTGGAGCGCACGTCCACGCCTGCGGTCGGGTTGATCAGCACCAGCAGGCGGGGGTCGTCCGCCAGCGCCCGCGCCATGACGACCTTCTGCTGATTGCCGCCCGAGAGCGCGGAGACGGGCAGCTCGGGTCCTGGCGTCTTGATCGCGAGCTTCTCGATCATGTTGCCGGCGAGCCGGTCGCGTCGGCCACGGCTGAGGAATCCGTTCCTGCCGATCCGGTGGGGAACGGACAGTGTGGCGTTGTCGGCGATCGACATGTCGGGCACGAATCCCTGGTGGTGCCGGTCCTGCGGGACGAACCCGGCACCTGCGACGAGGGCAGCGGGAACACTGCCGGGCCGAGGCCGCCGCCCGGCGATCGTCACCTCGCCCGCCTGGGCCGCCCGCAGCCCCACCACGGTCTCGGCGACCTCGGTGCGACCGCTGCCGGCGGCACCCGCGAGTCCGACGACCTCCCCGGCGCCCACCTCGAAAGTGACGTCACCGTAGGCGGCACCGCCGCTCAGTGCCTGCACCGAGAGCGCCGGCGTGGCGGTGGGGTCGAGGCTGCTCGATCGCACCTGAGGCCGGTCGACCGCCGCCTCGCCGGTCATCGCGGCGACCAGTTCGGTGCGGGGGAGTTCCGCGACCGGAGCGGTCACGATGTGCCGGGCGTCGCGGAACACCGTCACCATGTCGCAGATGTCGTAGACCTCCTGGAGGTGGTGGCTGATGAACATGAAGGTCACGCCCTGGTGCTGCAGGTCGCGGATGCGCTCGAAGAGGCGGGTGATGGCCGCTCCGTCGAGCTGGGCGGTCGGCTCGTCGAGGATGATGAACCGGGCGCCGAAGGACAGCGCCCTGGCGATCTCCACGAACTGCCGCTGCTCCACGCTCAGATCGCCGGCCGAGGTCTGCGGGTCGACGTCGACGGACCACTCCGCCAGCAGTTCCCGCGCCTGCCGACGAACAGCCGGCCAGCTGATGAGCCGGCCGCGGCCGCGGCTGTGCCGGTTCAGGAACAGGTTCTCGGCCACGGTCAGGGTCGGGATGATCGTGGACTTCTGGTAGACGCAGGCCACGCGTTGTCGCCAGGCGTCGCGATCCGCCAGCCGTGGCGCTGGGCTGCCGCCGAAGGCGACCGTTCCGTCGTCGGGGGCCTGCAGGCCGGTGAGGACCGACACGAGCGTCGACTTGCCGGCCCCGTTGCGGCCGACGAGTGCGTGGGTCTCGCCGGGCCTGATGGTGATCCGGGCGCCGTCGAGGGCCACCGTCGGACCGAATCGCTTGACTATGCCCGTCGCCTCGACGACGGGCGGGCCTGCCTGGGACCGTCCGTCGTCCGCCGGGGCGGGGCCGGGGCTGACTGCTCGCTCCCCGTCGCTCATCACAACCGCCTTGGAATCGTTCGCCGTTGGGGCCTGACCGGGCAGGTCAGCCCAGGTTGTTGCCCCACAGGGAGGTGTCGTCGCTCTTGACGCTGGGCACACCGCCGTAAGTGCCGCCGTCGCGGGTGACCAGGGGAGCGGGGAGCTGGTCCTCCAGCAGACCGGGACGGACCTGGATGATGGTGCTGCCGTGGTCGGTCGTGCCCGGGGCGAACGTCTTCCCGCCGATCGCCGCCTGCACGTAGTACAGGGCGTACTTGGCGTACAGGTCGGCCGGCTGGGAGACGGTGGCGTCGATCTTGCCCGCCGCGATGGACTTGAGTTCCTCGGGGATGCCGTCGTTGGACACGACGAAGACATGCTTCTTGTCCGCCGGGTCGACCAGCAGGCCCTTCTGCTTGAGGACCTGGAGGGTGCCGGCCAGCGCGAAGCTGGACTCCATGTAGACCCCCTTGATGTCCGGGTTGGCGGTCAGGTCGGTCTGGAGCTTCTGCGCGGCGACCGCGCCGTCCCAGTTGGTGGCCTCACCGAACACCTTGATGCCGGGGTAGTTCTTCTTCATGCAGTTGTTGAACGCCTCGGTGCGGTCCCGGCCGTTGATGGAGTCCAGGCCGCCCTCCAGCATGACGACCTTGCCCTCGCCGCCCAGCTTCGTGCCGAGGTACTGGCAGGCCTTCTCGCCGTAGGCGCGGTTGTCCGCCCGTACCACCATGAACACGTTCCCGTTGTCGGGGCGGGTGTCGATGGTGACGACGGGGATCTTCTTCGCCTCCAACTGCGCCAGCGTCGGCGCGATGGCGGCGGTGTCCTGCGGCGCCATCGCGATCCCCTTCACACCCTGGCTGATGAAGGTCTGTGCGTTGGCGGTCAGCTTGGCGACGTCGTTCTGCGAGTTCGTCGTCTTGAGCGACAGGCCCAGCTGTCCGGCGTATCCGGGCGTGTACTTGATGTACGAGTTCCAGAAGTCGGTGTCGGAACGCGGGTAGTCGACCCCGACGAGCGGCGCGTCGCCCGACGCGGCTTTGGTGCCCGAGCCGCCGCTGCAGGCGCTGAGCAGCGCCAGGGCGGACAGGGCCGAGACGGTGGAGCAGAGTGCGGTCCTGAGTCTCATCGGTACTTCCTCGCGCTGGTCCCTTGAGCGGGAGAGAGTTGTGCCGGGCGGCAGTTGGTGGGGTGACCGCCACACCGGAGAGATGGGATGTATGTATAGGCGGCGGTTGGGGTGATGTCCAGGCATCGCGCAAAATTGCTGGATGGAGAGTCCGATCGAGCGGTGAAGGATGGGCGGGGAGACAGAGAAGTCCCATCAATGGCTCGGCTCTGACGCACCGGCGGCCCGCCCGCGGACTCCGGCGTCGCGTTCCTGCTCATGCCCGTGGCGGTCGAGTGCGAAGAGTCGCCACGGGGTAGGTGCCCAGGGGGTGCTCGGGGCGACGGCGGTGAGCGTGGTGTGGCGGTGGGCCACCCGGTTGCGAAAGTCGTTGCCGACATCTTGACGTGCCCGGGCGGGCGGGTATTGACTCCGCTCACATTGAAGATCTCGCCGTCTCCCGACCAGGAGGGCTCACTTCGACCCTGAATTGTTAGCGCTAACATTCTTCGCCGTACTGAGCCTCCGCCGACTTGTCGACGGCAGCGCCTTCACGCACGGCCGGCCGGGGGTGCACCTCTGCGCCCGCCCTCGCCCCTGCCGGGGGACGCACCCGTCCGGGGCTTCCGAAGTCCGACGGGCGGCGGTGAGGCTTCCCCGCCAACCGACCCTAACTCCTGGCGCGCGCCGTCAGGTTGCACGCAGGTAAACACAACGAGCCGTGTGACAGCCGCACGCCTCGGACAAGGAGATCCCCATGCACAGACAAGGTTCCACCCGCAGGCCCCTGTCCCTGGTGCTCACAACCGTCGTCGCGGCCCTCGTGGCGTTGGCGTCGACGCTCGTCGCAGCCCCGGCGCAGGCGGCCACCAGCGGCGCCTTGCGCGGTGCGGGTTCCGGCCGGTGCCTCGACGTGCCGAACGCCAGCCAGACCGACGGAACGTTCCTGCAGATCTGGGACTGCTCGGGCGGGACCAACCAGCAGTGGACGGTGACGTCCGCCAACCAGCTAACCGTGTACGGCAACAAGTGCCTGGACGTTCCGGGCCACGCCACCGCGGCCGGCACGCGGGTGGAGATCTGGTCCTGTACCGGCGGTGCGAACCAGCAGTGGCGGGTGAACGCCGACGGCACGGTCGTCGGCGTGGAGTCCGGGCTGTGCCTGGACGTGTCGGGCGCCGGTACGGCCAACGGCACGGCGGTGCAGCTGTGGAACTGCATCGGCACCAGCAACCAGCAGTGGACCGGCCTGTCCGGGACGGGCACCACCTGTGCGCTTCCGTCGACGTACCGGTGGACCTCGACCGGTCCGCTGGCGCAGCCGGTGAACGGGGGAGCCGCGCTGAAGGACTTCACCGACGTGGTCTACAACGGCAAGCACCTGGTCTACGCGACCTACTCCGACGGAACGTCGTGGAAGTCGATGGGATTCGCTCCCTTCACGAACTGGTCGGACATGGCCTCGGCCACCCAGACCGTCATGTCCTCGTCCGCGGTGGCGCCCCAGCTGTTCTACTTCGCGCCCAAGAACACCTGGGTGCTGGCCTCGCTGGGGTGGGGGACCGCCTGGCCCTTCACCTACCGCACGTCCAGCGACCCCACCAACCCCAACGGCTGGTCCGCGCCGCAGGCGCTGTTCACCGGCAGCCTCCCCACCGGCGGCCCGATCGACCCGACCCTGATCGCCGACGACCAGAACATGTACCTGTTCTTCGCCGGTGACAACGGCAGCATCTACCGCGCGAGCATGCCGATCGGGAACTTCCCCGGCAGCTTCGGCTCCTCGTACACCACGGTCATGAGCGACACGGTGCAGAACCTGTTCGAGGCCCCGCAGGTCTACAAGGTCCAGGGCCAGAACCAGTACCTCATGATCGTCGAGGCTCGGGACGCGAACGAGCACCGCTACTTCCGCTCCTTCACCGCCACCAGCCTGAACGGCTCCTGGACCCCGCAGGCCGCCACCGCGAACAACCCCTTCGCCGGCCTGGCCAACAGCGGTGCCACCTGGACCAACGACATCAGCCACGGCGACCTGGTCCGCAACAACCCCGACCAGACCATGACCGTCGACCCCTGCAACCTGCAGCTCCTCTACCAGGGCAGGAACCCCTCCTCGGACGGCACTTCCTACATCCAACTGCCGTATCGGCCGGGTGTGCTCACCCTGCAGCGCTGACCCGCCCCGCTCCACCCGAGAACCGGTACCCCACGCCTTGAGTAACCCCGGCCGCGCGGCGGTCGGGGTTTGGGCGCGCGGTGCGTGGACAGCCGTTCTCGGGCTTCCAGGTCGAACACACGGATTCGCCGATGCACCTCGGGACGTGGGGGAGCCCCGGCCGCCGGTGGCACCGGCGGCCGGGGCGGGGAGGACGGAGGTCAGGAGGCGGTGCCGGTGACCGTGTTGCCGGACTTGGTCAGGTGGTAGGTGACGGTGTCGCCGGTCCAGAAGCGGAAGGTGAGCGTGACCGGGGCGCCGTCCTTGAGGGACTTGAGGAAGTCGGTCTTGACGGTGGTGGTGTCGGCGCCGTAGTCGGCGCGGTAGTTGTCGAAGGTCTGGTAGGTGGTCCAGGAGGCCGGTCCGGCGGCGGTGCCGTCGGCGTAGGTGGACTGCACGTTGGCCATCAGCGCGCCGTTGAACCGGGTGGGGATGGTGAGTCCGTCGGCCGTTCCGGTCGCGTCAGCCATCGTCGGCTTGTCGTACGAGCGCACGAAGAGCTTCCAGGGGACGCCGTCGGAGTAGCGGACCTCAAGGGTCGCGTCGATCCCGGCGGCACGGTCGCCGGCGAGCCGGGTGAGGGCGTCGGCGGTCAGGGTCAGCCGGTCGTCGTCGAGCGTGTAGTCGATGTACGGGATCAGCGGGCGGTCTCCCTGCCACAGGCCGGCGAACCAGAGGCCGTTGCGGTTGAGGGTGATGGTCTGGGCGCCGATCGGGCCGGACTTCGGCAGGAAGATGTTGTCGGTGGAGGCCGTGCCCGAGCGGGTCCGCCAGGAGCTCTGGATCAGGGCCTTCATCTCGGGGACCTGCCACTGCATGGTGCCGCGGTTCAGGAAGTCGTTGGCGGCGTCCCAGACAGCGGAGGTCATGCCGTTGCGCCGCGCCTCGTAGTTGACCTGTTCGAAGTACTTCAGCATCTCGCCGCGCTCGACCACGCCGGAGTAGGGCGAGGTGAGCAGACCGTACTCACCGAGGTAGACGGGGATGCCCTTGGCGACGAAGGTGTCGTGCACCCGGGCGAAGCCTTCGGTCAGGTCCTTCTGGGCCGTGGCGTCGTAGGTGGTCCCGTTGGCGATGTTCACGCTGAACGGGTACCAGCTGTAGTAGTGCACGGTCGCGACCAGGTTGCGGTCGTGCAGCGAACTCATGGTGGTGGACAGGTCGTCGAGCCAGTGCTGGGCGTTGTTGGTCTCCTCCGAGGGCAGGACGAGCAGGCGGTCCTTGTTCCTGCCGCCGGAGTGGCGGACGATGTCGTGGAACGAGGTGTTGAGTTCCCGCAGGTACTGGGTCTTCTGGGCGTCGGTCGCGTCGGCGAACTGCGGTTCGTTGATGCTCTCCATGAGCAGTGTGCGCGGCTCGTCCTTGAAGACGGTGGCGATCTGCTGCCAGGTGGAGTTGAACCGGGCCACGATGGTGTCGTGGTCGGTGGACATGTACTTGATCCACTGCCACGAGTCGTGGTGGACGTTGATCTCGACGTAGAGGCCGTCCTCCAGGGCGAGGTCGACCACCTGCTTGACCCGCTTCAGCCACACCGGGTCGATGGTGTACGGGGCGGTGGTGGACTGGTGCGGGTACCAGGTGACGGGGATCCGGACGCTGCGGAAGCCCTGGGCCCTGAGGCCGTCGAAGGTGGCCTTGGTGGTGAGCGGGTTGCCCCAGGAGGTCTCGTCGGGAATGGCGTCGAGGGTGTTGCCGAGGTTCCAGCTGGGCTGCATCTGTGCCACGGCGGCCATCGGGTCGTGCGGGACCCTCGCTCCGGCTGCCTCGCCCGCCGACGGGGCCTTCTCGGCGGGGGCGGCGATCGCCGTGCCGCCGCAGAGGGCGCCGGTGGTGACCAGGGCCACCAGGAGGCCGGCCGTCCGGTGGAGCCGGCGGTTGCGGGTGCGTGCGCTCTGCTGTGCGTCGTTCACGGGTCGTCCCTTTCGGGTGAACGGGTGGAATATCCCTGACGGGTGGTCAGGGAAGCGGGAGGGGCTCGTAGTCGAACCAGTCGAAGTGGACCGTTCCGGCGGCGGCGTACATGCCGATGACCCGGCCGGTGAAGCCGCCGGCCACCTCGGTGGACAGGTAGCGGCCGTCGAGGGTGGCGAGCACGGTGAAGGTGCCGTCGGGCTCCTCGACGCCGAGGAGGACGTCGTCGGGGCCGGTGCGCGGGCCGCGCGTCGGCCGCGGGACGACGTCGACCCCGAGCACCACGGCTCCGGCGGGCACCGGACGGGCGGCGACCTCGGTGCGCAGCGAGCCGATCCGGGCGAACACCTTCACCTCGCCGTCGGCCGCCTCGATCTCGTAGTGGTGGTCCTCGTCCAGGCGGACGGCGAGCCCGCCGCGGCCCCCGGTGGGGTCGATCAGGGTGCGGGCCCGGCAGCCGAGATGCTGCTGGCGCCGGCCGACGAAGACGGCGTCGTTCTCGTCCAGGGAGGCTCCGGCGGCGCGCAGGGTGAGCCAGCCGGAACGTTCCTTCGTGGTGCACAGGTGCTCGGGGCGCTCGCGCAGCGAGATCCACTGCGGGTGCAGCTCGGCCTGGTCGAAGTCGTCCCGGGCCGGTACGGCGGGGACGGGGTGCAGCGGCCAGGCCGGCGTGGGCAGTTCGGGGGTGACCGCGCCGACCACCGGCCAGCCGTCCACCCACTCGACCGGGGCGAGGAAGGTCTCCCGGCCGAGCACGTACCAGGCGGGTGTGCCGCCGCGCGGCCGGACGGCGAGCAGCACCATCCACCAGGAGCCGTCGGGCGCCTGGACGAGGTCGGCGTGCCCGGTGTTCTGGATCGGGCTGTCGGTGCCGCGGTGGGTGAGTACCGGGTTGGCTGGGCACGGCTCGAACGGGCCGGAGGGCGACGGACCGCGGGCGATGGAGACGGCGTGGCCGCGCTCGGTGCCGCCCTCGGCGATCATCAGGTACCAGTACTCGCCGATCCGGTACAGGTGCGGGGCCTCCGGGGCGGTGGAGCCGGGGGTGCCGGACCAGATCCGGTACGGCTCGCCGAGCGTTTCGCCGGTGGCCGGGTCGAGGCGCACCTGGGAGATCCCGGCGACGGTGCACCAGCAGGCGCCGTCCTCGTCCCAGGCGAGGTCCGGGTCGATGCCGTGGACGCCGGGCAGTCGGACCGGGTCGGACCAGGGGCCGGCCGGGTCGGTGGCGGTGAGGACCATGTTGCCGTCGCCGCTGACGTTGGTGACGATCAGCCAGAACCGGCCGTCGTGGTGGCGCAGGGTGGGGGCGTAGATCCCGCCGGAGGAGGGCGAGTCGAGGGGCAGGCGCAGCTGGCTCGGCCGGTCCAGGGCGTTGCCGATCTGCGTCCAGTTCACCAGGTCGCGGCTGTGGAAGACCGGGATGCCGGGGAAGTACTCGAAGCTGGAGCAGGCGAGGTAGTAGTCGTCGCCCACGCGGCAGACGCTGGGATCGGGGTGGAAGCCGGGGATCACCGGGTTGGTGACGGTGCCGCCGGGCCGGGACTGCTCTGACACGTGGGTCGGTTCCTTTCGGTGCTTCGGTTCGGGAGAGGGTGGTGCCCCGGGCCCTGGGGAAGCCCGGGGCACCACCGGTTCGGGTCCGGTTCAGCCGATCGCGCAGGAGGCGCCGTTGAACCAGAAGGCGGACGGGTTGGCGTCGCTGCTGGACCAGGTGGCCCGGAAGCCCCACTGGACGCTGCCGCCCTGCGGGACGGTGGCGTCGTAGGACACGTTCTGGGCGTTGACGCTCCGGCCGCTCTGCGACACCGAGGCGTTCCAGGCGTTGGTGACGGTGTTGTCGCCGGGGAAGGTGAAGCCGAGGGACCAGCCGTTGACCTGGCCGAGGCTGTTGTTGACGACGGTGGCGTTGCCGACCATGACGCCGGACCACTCGTTCTTGTTGTAGACGACCCGGCAGGGCGCGCTGGTCGGGTGCATCTGGACGACCGTGATGCCGTAGGCGGGCACGGTCTGGCTGGTCGGACTGCCGGACTGGGCCGTGCCGATCCCGTGGGCGTTCTTGAGGTAGGAGTGGACGGTCGGGGTGGCGGAGGAGGGGGTGAACCCGGTGTAGGAGAGGTTCACCGTGGCGTCGTTGTTCGGGTCCTTGTTGATCAGCATGACGTCCACGTCGCCGTTGGCGCGGCGGATGGCGTGCGCGGTGAGCAGTGAGGACGAGCTGGCGGCCTTGACGAGCGTGTCGCCGGGTGCGCCCAGCTTGCTGATCATCTGGATGCCGTAGTAGGCGGGGAAGGGCGTGTTGACGGCCGGCTCGCAGGGGGAGCCGCTGGAGACCATGCCGCCGTCGCCGTAGTCGGTGGCGCCCTCGACGGTGGTCACCTTGGTGCAGTCGGTGCCGTTGCGCAGGTCCCACCAGTCGACGTTGAACGCGCCGTTCTCCAGCCAGGTGAGGTAGTTGTCCGGGGCGAACAGGCCGTTGGGGGAGGTGTCGAGGTAGGCCTGGGCGTTCGCCTCGGTCACCGCGATGCCGACGTTGGGGGCGTTGGATCCGGCGTACTGGTTGATCAGCGAGCGCACGGCGCCGGTGATATTGGCGTTCTGGGCCTGCGGCTTGGTGAGCAGGTCGGCGGGGCTGGTGCTGGTGGGGTAGGCGTGCACGATGGCGAAGTCGATCTTGGAGCCGGCGATCGACAGGACGGTGTGGTTCCAGTCCATGCTGTCGCCCGGGCCGACGATCCCGTCCGGCCAGTAGCCGGGGGTGGTCAGTACGGCGCCGATCTTGACGCTCGGGTCGGCCGCCTTCATCGCCGAGATGTACTGGAGCACGTTGTCGGCGTAGGTCGTGGCGCTCTTGCTGCTGTGGGTGTCGTACTCCCAGGCGGCGTTGTACTCGCCGTTGCCGTAGACCTCGTTGCCGATCTCCCAGTACTTGACGCCGTAGCCCTTGGTGACGTTGGCGTACTGGACCCAGGCGGCGGCCTCCTGCGGGGTGCCGGAGCCGTAGTTGGCGGTGATGATCGGTTGCGCTCCGGCGGCGCGCACGGTGCCCATGAAGGCGTCGAAGCCGGTGTTCGGGGCGACGTACTGGCCGTTCTCGGCGGTGCCGGTCTGCCAGTGGTAGACGTCGGAGTGGCTGCCGCCGGGGTAGCGGACGGTGTTGATGCCGGCCGTGCTGAGCAGGCCGGGGGTGGCGGCGGCGTTCATGGTGGCGTCGTAGACCGGGATGTTCACGCCGACGCCGGTGGCGGGGACGGTGGCGAGCTGCAGGGCGGCGTCGACCGACACCGACACGGAGCTCGCGGCGGCCGCGGGCGGCGCGACGGCGGCGATCGCGCCGGTGACCGCGAGCGACAGGGCTGCCGCGACGGCTATGACGCGTTCGCGACATGCATGGATGGATGGTTTCACTGCGTCCCTCCAGGGAGTGGGGGTGCGTGGTGTTCGGGTGGGATCGAACTCCCGCGTTCTGGACGGTGGGGCCCGACGGCTGCTCGGGTTCGGGCCCCGGACGCGAAGCGTGTTCCGTTCGGTGCGCGGGCCGGCGCGGCGGGGCGCGCGCGGTCGCCGGCTGCATGGTCAACTCCCTTCGGAGTTCCCCTCGGTGAGGCGGAGGAGGACGGCGGACGGGACCGCCGGCAGGGTGAGGGTGAGTTCGGCGGTGTCCGGGTGCCAGACCGCGACGGCCCGGCTGGACGACGGGTAGAGCACCTCGACGCGGACCTCGGCTCCGGCCAGGTGGGGCAGGTCGAGATCCCTGACGGCCTGCTCGCCGGAGCGGCGCCAGGCGGTGACGTAGGTGATGTCCGGGGTGCGCAGCGCCAGGGCCGTCCACGGGTCCTCCCAGCCCGGGAGCCCGAGCGGCCAGGCGGGCAGTGCCTCGGGCAGGTCGGCCCGGACGGACTTGTACAGGGCCACCGCCTCGTGGACCAGGTGCCGTTTCTCCGACGACAGTTCGTGGATCCGGCCGGAGAGGTGGATGCGGCCGAGGAGTGCGTTGGCCATGGTGAGGGCGACTTCGTCGGGGGAGTCCTCGGGCAGCGGGTAGGCCCAGACGGCGCCCTGCTCGGGCGTGACGGCGGTGGGGGCCGCCGCCGCTGTCGGTGCGTAGCGCAGCAGGTCCTGCTGGTCGCTGGTGGACTGCAGCTGGAGCCGGGAGAGCAAGGCGTGGTCCATCCGCATGCCGCCGGAGGCGCAGTTCTCGATCACCAGCTCCGGGTACCGGTCCAGGATGCCGTCCAGCCAGTCCAGTTGGGCCCGGTTGTGGCCGAGCAGACCGGCCGCGGGGGCCTCGCCAGGGTGGCTGCTGGTGCCGGAACCCGGGTCGGTGTTGTGGTCGAGCTTGAGGTATCCGACGCCCCACTCGCCGACCAGGCGGTCCACCACGGCGTCCAGGTGGGCGCGGGCGGCCGGGTGGCGCAGGTCCAGGTGGTAGCGGCCGCCGCCCTCCTCCACCCGGAGGCCGTCGCGGCGGAAGAACGCCTCCTCCGGCAGGGAATCGGCGATCGGACTGTCCACCCCGACGGCCTCCGGCTCCAGCCACAGGCCGGGGACCATACCGCGCTCCCGGATGCGGTCCAGGACCTCGTGGATCCCCTTCGGCCCGGGGAAGCGGGACACCGACGGTTCCCAGGCCCCGACCGAGCTCCACCAGTTGTCGCCGTCGTCGTACCAGCCGGCGTCGATGACGAAGTACTCCGCGCCGGCCTCGGCGGCGGCGTCCACCAGTGGCAGCAGTTTGGCCGTGGTCGGGTCGCCCATCAGGCAGTTCATGTAGTCGTTGAAAACGACCGGCAGCCGGCGGTGGTCGGAGTGCGGCCGGCGGGTGGCCCGGCGGTAGCGGGTGAGGGCGGCGAAGGCGGCGTCGGGCCCGCCGTCCGCGCAGAACGCCAGTGCCACCGGCACCGTGCGGAACTCGGCGCCCGGCTCCAGCGGGTGGCGCCAGCCGTGGTCCGCGCCGGTGGGCCCGTACAGCGCCGCGTACGCGGTGTCGTCGCGCACGCCGCACTCCCAGCGCCAGCCGCCGCCGTTGTGCTCGATCTGCCACAGCCAGGTGCGGCCGGACTCCCGGTCCGTCAGGCCGCCCATCGGCAGGTGCCCGCAACTCGACCACACGCCCTGACCGGCCACGACGCGGGTGCTGCGGCCGGCCGTGGTGGGGAAGCGGCGGCCGCGATCGGGCGAGGAGACCCGCAGCGGCCGGCGCTGCCAGCGGCACTCGGCGAACCACTCGTTCTCCGCCCAGAGCAGGTCGGCGTCGTCCAGCGCCGCCGGGGCACCCCCGGTCAGGCAACCCGCCACGAGCGAGCCCACCGACTCCAGGCGCAGCGTCGCCTCCCCCTCGTTGCGCAGCAGCACCTCGCTGCGCAGCACCGGCAGGCCGTCGAGCGACCGCAGGACCAGCTCGGCGGTCAGACCGGTCTGCGGGTCGTGGAGTTCGACGGTGAGCAGATGCCGGTCGCCGTCCCGGGTCGCGCGGTGAGAGCGGTGGCGCAGCCGCCCGCCGAGCACGGTGTTGATCAGGTGACGGCCCGACCAGTAGCGGCCGAGGCCGGCGGTCGTCACCTCCACCAGCGGCAGCGGTGCGCCCGGGCGCGGGAGGCCGGAGGGCTTCTCACCGGGCGCGCCGATGCGGACCAGGCGGGCAGGGCCGTGCTCGTCCACGGCGATCTCCAGCTCCAGGGCGTCGTGGCCCCAGCGGATCGTCTCGTGCGGGTCGGTCATGGTGCCCTCCTCGGGAGGGAGACGCGGCGGGAGGTCAGTGCGCGCGCAGGACCGCGCAGCCGCCGGGCGGCAACTCGTCCAGCGGCCCGGCGGTGAGCAGGTCGTGGCCCGGCCGGGGCAGCGGTACCGCCTCGGCGCGGTGGTTGAGCAGCAGGTGCCAGCCGCGGCCGTCCGGGGCGTGCCGGGTGACGGCCTCGACCCCGGGCGCCAGGCCCGGAAGCTCGGGGACAGCACCGGCCTCGGCGAGGAGCCGGTCGACCAGGGCGGTGTAGCCGGCGTCGTCGAGGCGGGTGGAGAGGTACCAGCCGTGGCCGGAGCCGAAGGCGTGGCGGGTGAGCGCCGGGCTGCCGGCGAGCATGCCGTGGGTGTAGGCGGCGAGCGCCTCGGCGCCCTCGGTGCGCAGGGACTCGCTCCAGGAGGTGGCGGTCGAGCCGTCGGAGAGCACGATCTCCTCGCCCTTCGGCAGCGGGCGGTACTCCTCGACCCGGATGCCGAGCGCGGCGCGCAGCGGTGCGGCCGGGTAGCCGCCGAGCCGGGCGTGGAGGCGCTCGTCGACCACGCCGCTGAAGTGCTGGACGAGCAGGGTGCCGCCGTCGGCGACGTAGCGGCGCAGGTTCTCGGCACCCGCGTCGGAGAGCAGGAACAGGGCGGGGGCGAGGACCAGCCGGTAGCGGCTCAGCTCGTGCGTGGGGTGGGCGAAGTCGACCGTCCGGCCGGCGTCCCAGAGCGCCCGGTGCGCGCGGCGCAGGGCGGCGAAGTAGTCGAGTTCGGCGGACGGCAGGCCGTCGGCGCCCATCGCCCACCAGGCGTCGGAGTCGTGCAGCACGGCGACCTCGGCCCGGACGGTGGAGCCGGCGAGTTCGCCGAGCCGGGCGACGGCCTCGCCGGTGGCCGCGACCTCGCGGAAGGTGCGGCTGTCCGGTCCGGCGTGCGGGACCATGGCCGAGTGCCACTGCTCGGCGCCGGCCCGGGACTGGCGCCACTGGAAGAACAGCGCGCCCTCCGAGCCGCGGGCGATGTGGGCGAGCGAGTGGCGCAGGATGTCGCCCGGCTCCTTGGCGAGCACCCGGTCGCCGGTGTACACGGTGTTGGTGCCCTGTTCCATCAGCAGCCAGGGGGAGCCGCCCGCGAAGGACCGGGCCCGGTCGGCGTCGAAGGCGGCCTGCGCGGCGGCGTCGACGCCCGGTGCGCCGGGGTAGTGGTCGATGGCGACCAGGTCGACCTCGCGGCCGAAGGCCCAGAGGTCCAGGTTCTGGTAGGAGGGCACCATGAGGTTGGTGGTCACCGGGCGGTCGCTGTGGGCGCGGATCGCGTCCCGCTGCTCGCGGTAGGCGGCGAGCGTCTCGTCGGACCAGAAGCGGCTGAAGTCCAGCCGCTGCCCGGGGTTGTGGTGCCACTGGGTGGCCCGGGGCGGGAGGATCTGTTCCCAGGAGGTGTAGTGCTGGCTCCAGAAGGCCGTGCCCCAGGCCTCGTTGAGGGCGTCGAGGGAGCCGTGGCGGGCACGCAGCCAGACCCGGAAGGCGGCGGCGGTGTGGTCGCAGGGGCAGAGGGTGACGTACTCGTTGTGGACGTGCCACAGGGCGAGCGCCGGGTGGCCGCCGTAGCGTTCGGCCAGGGCGGCGGCGATGCGGCGGGCGGCCCGGCGGTAGGCGGGGGCGGTGAGGCAGTAGGTGTCCCGGCTGCCGTGGGTCAGACGGGCGCCGTCGGGGCGCACCGGCAGGGCGTCCGGGTGGGCCAGGGTGAACCAGGGCGGTGGGGAGGCGGTCGGGGTGGCCAGGTCGACGGCGACGCCGTTGGCGTGCAGGCGGTCGAGGTGGGCGTCGAGCCACTCGAAGTCGTACCGGCCCTCCTCGGGCTCCAGCAGGGCCCAGGAGAAGACGCCGACGGTGGCGAGGTTGACCCGGGCCCGGCGCATCAGCTCGTCGTCCTCCTTCCAGACTTCGGCGTCCCACTGCTCGGGGTTGTAGTCCCCGCCGTAGGCGAGGCCGCCGAGGCGGTCCGTGAGCCGGCGGATGTCCATCTGGGAACCGTCCTTCGGGGAGTCGCGGGAGTGCCGGGAACGGACGGTTCAGCCCTTGATCGCGCCGGTGAGGACACCGGTGCGCAGGTGCTTCTGCACGAACGGGTACACGATCACCAGCGGTACCAGGGTGAGGACCACGACCGCCATCTGCAGTGACAGCGGCGCGGTCTGCACCTGGGTGTTGCCGAAGCCGGAGTTGACGGACCCGGGCAGACCGTTGGCCCGGTTGACGTAGGTGAGCAACACGTACTGCAGCGGCCATTTCTGACTGTCCGTCGGCATGTAGAGCATGACGTTGAAGAAGGAGTTCCAGTAGCCCACGGCGTAGAACAGTGCGGTGACGGCGGTGACGGCGCGTGAGGTGGGCAGGACGACGGACCACAGGATCCGCCAGTCTCCGGCGCCGTCCATCCGGGCCGCGTCGATCAGTTCGGACGAGGTCTCCTGGTAGAAGGCGCGCAGCACCAGGATGTTGAAGACGGAGACGGCGCTCGGCAGGATCAGGGCCCACCACTGGTCGTAGCCGCCGAGGCCGGTGACCACCAGGAAGCTCGGGATCAGGCCGCCGCTGACGAACATCGTGACGATCAGCAGCAGCAGGACGAAGCGCTGCCCGAACGACCGCGGCCGGGAGAGGCCGTAGGCGCAGAGGACGGACACGGCCATGGACACCGCGGTGCCGACCACGGTGATGCCGAGGCTCACCGTCAGTGCGGTGACGACCGTCGGGTCGCTGAGCATCTCGTGGTACGTGTCGGTGGTCAGGCCGTCCGGCCAGATCACCAGGCCGCCGGCCCGGTTGATGGCGCCGGGGGTGGAGAAGCTGGTCAGGACGATGATCCAGAGCGGGACCAGGATGACGGCGAGCGTCCCGCCGAGGGTGAGCCCCTTGGCGGCCTGGCCGACGGCGGTGGGCGGCTCCTCCCAGGGCGGGCGGGCGGAGCGGGCCCGGCGCCGGGCGGCCACGGCGGCCCGGCGGCGCTTCTCGCGGCGGGAACCGATGGTGAGTGCGTTCGTCATTTGCGATACAGCCCGTCCTCGCCGAAGGCGTGCGCCAGCCGGTTGGCACCCCAGATGAGCAGCAGGGAGACCACGCTCTTGAAGAGCCCGGCCGCCGCGCCGTAGCTGTAGCCGCCGGTGGAGATGCCGTAGTAGAAGGAGAAGGTGTCCAGGACGTCCGCGGTCTCGTGGCCGACGGCGTCGCGCTGGATCAGGAACTGCTCGAAGCCGACGGACAGCGCGTTGCCGAGCCGCAGGACCAGCATCAGCACGATCACCCCGCGCAGGCCGGGCAGGGTGATGTGCCACATCCGCCGGAACCGCCCCGCGCCGTCCGCCGCCGCGGCCTCGTACAGTTCGCTGTTGATCGCGCTCAGCGCCGCGAGGAAGACGATGATCCCCCAGCCGGCCTCCTTCCAGACCGCCTGGGAGGTGACCAGCAGCGCGAAGGTGTGCGGGTTGGTCATGATGTCCCAGGTGCCGATGTCGTGCTGGCGCAGGAACTGGTTGAGCACGCCGGCGCCGCCCAGCATCTGCTGGAAGATCGTGACCGCCAGCACCCACGAGAAGAAGTGCGGCAGGTAGACCACGGACTGGAAGAAGTTGCGGATCCGCTCGCTCATCACCGAGTTGAGCAGCAGGGCCAGGGCGATCGGGACCGGGAAGAACAGGACCAGCTGGACGAAGCTCAGGTACAGCGTGTTCTTCAGCGCGGCCCAGAACGCCGGGTCGCCGAACAACTGCTGGAACTGGTCGAAGCCGACCCATTCGCTGTGCCAGACCCCGACCAGCGGGTCGTACTCCTGGAAGGCGGTGACGACGCCGAACAGCGGCACGTAGTTGAACACCAGGAGCAGGACGACCGCGGGCACCGTCATCAGCAGGAGCGACTTGTCGCGCCGCAGCCTGATCCGCCAGTTGAGCCGCGCGTGGCCGGCCGGGCGCTTCGGTGCTGCGGTGCTCACTGGCCGGTGCCGTACTTGTCGAGGACGTTCTCGGTCATCCACTGCTTGAGCCGCCCGCCGGGCCCGGACCGCCAGCTCGCGACGGCGTCCTGCACGTCGGAGACCTTCTTCTTGCCGTGGTAGCAGTCCTTGAGCGTGTCGTTGACGTTCGGCGCGGCCGCGGCGGTGGCGAGCGCCTGGGGCATGCTGAAGTTCATGCCCCAGAAGGGCGGCTTGGTGAGGTACTTGACGTTGGCGGCCGCCCAGCTCGTGTAGTCCCTGGTGACCTGCTCGCCGCCCGGGTTGCTGATCACGGAGGCGGGGGCGGCCAGGAACGGGAAGGTCGTCGCCTGGACGTCCTTCTTGCCCTCCTCGGTGAAGGTCGGCGCGCCGTTGACCCGGGTGTGGTGGACGCCTTCGACGCCGAAGTTGACCAGGGTGTACTCGGCCGTGCCGTAGGGGGCGGCGAGGTAGTTCGCGACGGCGAGCAGTTCCTCGATCTGCGCCGGCTTCAGACTGGCGTTGAGATAGCTGATCATGCTGGCGGCGGCGCCCATGTAGATCACCGGCGTGCTCTTGCCGTCGGCGCTGATGGCGTTGAACGCGCCGCGCCGGTAGTTCTGGTCCGCGGCGATGCCGGACTGGTGGTCGGACAGGTTCCAGGCGCCCAGTCCGCCGCCCCCGACGAGCGTCTTCCCGCTGTAGAAGCGGGTGGACCCGTTGGCGACGTCACCGGCGAGCGCGTCCGGGTGCATGTAGCCCGAGTTGGCCAGGCGGTAGTGCCAGTCGACGGCCTCCAGGAACTCCTGGGTCTCGAACATGTGGACCAGCTTGCCGTTGTCGACCCTCCAGTTCATCGGTACGTTCCAGGCGGTCTGGAGGTAGACCCACACGTCGTCGAAGGCCCACACGCCCCGCTTGGGGTCGGTCAGTTCCTTGCCGAGGTTCATCAGGTCGTCGGCGGACTTCACCTGGTCGGCGGTGATGCCCCGGGCTTCGAGGACGTCCCGGCGGTAGAAGGTGGCTCCGGGCATGCCGAAGCTGGTGGAGAAACAGGGTATTCCGTAGAGCTTGTCGCCCCAGACCCCGTTCTGCCAGGCGCCGGTGGGGAGGGCGGCCAGGTTGGGGTACTTCTTGACGTTGTCACCGGACAGGTACGGGGTCAGGTCCGCGATCTGGCTGCCGACCAGTCCGCCGGTGTTGAAGTTGGAGTTCCACCAGGCGGGCAGGTTGATCCAGTCCGGCAGCTTCTCGGCGGCGGTCATCGTCGGGACGATGGTGTTGTAGTTGATCCCGTCCGCCGGCTTCATGGTCAGCTCGACCCCGAGCGCCTTGTTCAGCGCCTGGTAGAAGGAGTTGCCGACCGGAGGGGCGGTGCCCCACAGCGGGGTGACCGCCGTGTAGCTGCCGCCCCTGCCCGGGACACCGGAGACGCTGACGGGCGGGGAGGCCGGGTAGGAGAGGAAGCCCGGGTCGGTCGCGGCGTCGGATCCACCCTGCACCGGGGCCATGTCCGGCTTGACCGCGCTGGCGTTGGGTACGAAGGTCGGGAGGGCGGCCTTGAGGCCTTCCTTGGTGTTCGCCGCGGCCTTCTTGGTGGAGCCGCCGCCGCAGGCGGACAGCAGGGGCGCCATCCCGGTGGCTCCCGCGACCGTGGCGGCGGTGGTCAGGAAGCTCCTGCGGTTCATCCCGGATCTCATGGTGGCATGGCCCCTCTCCGTCGAAGCGCGGTCCAAGCGCCGAGCGCCGAAGCGTCGAAGCGCTTGAATGTTTCGGCGAGACTAACGACGCGTTTCCGGTTGAGCAAGAGGCTGAACAAAAGCAAAATCCTTTCGTTCCTGGGTAGTTGACAGGCCCTTTGGGTCGTGTCAGCGTCGAGGCGCTTCGACTCGACCACTGCGCCCAGTCCGCCCGAGGGGTATTCCACGTGAGTTCCGTGCCGGCATCCGCAGCCGACCTGCCTGCTTTCCGCAACCCCACGCTCGCCCTGCGCAAGCGTGTCGACGACCTGCTCCAGCGGCTCACCCTCGACGAACGGCTCGCGATGCTGCACCAGTACGCGCCGGCCGTGCCGCGCCTGGGCGTCGGCCCGTTCCGTACCGGCAGCGAGGGCCTGCACGGGGTCTCCTGGCTCGGCGTGGCGACGGTCTTCCCGCAGGCCGTCGGCCTCGGCGCCAGCTGGGACGAGGACCTGGTGCGCGAGGTCGCCGAGGCGGTCTCGACCGAGCTGAGGGCCTTCCACCACCACCGCCCGCCGGCGGTCGGCACCCGCGAGGAGCGCGGACCCAACTCCCTCCAGGCCTGGGCCCCGGTGCTCAACCTGCTGCGCGACCCGCGCTGGGGGCGCAACGAGGAGGGCTACTCCGAGGACCCGGTGCACACCGCGCGGGTCGGCGAGGCGTTCTGCCGCGGCCTCTCCGGCGACCACCCGACCTACCTGCGGACCGCCCCGGTGCTCAAGCACTTCCTCGCCTACAACAACGAGGACGACCGCTGCACCACCTCCTCCGGACTGCGCCCGCGTGTCCTCCAGGAGTACGACCTCGCCGCCTTCCGCCCCGTCGTCGCCTCCGGCGCCGCGACCGGCGCGATGGCCGCGTACAACCTGGTCAACGGCCGCCCCTGCCACGTCAGTCCGCTGATCGAGACGGAACTGCGCCGCTGGGCGGAGCCGACCGGCCATGAGCTGTTCGTGGTCAGCGACGCCGAAGCCCCCTCCAACCTGGTCGACCCGGAGCACTACTTCGACGACCACGCCGAGTCCCACGCGGCGGCGCTCAAGGCCGGCATCGACAGCTTCACCGACCACGGCGAGGACACCGACATCCCGGTCGGCCGACTGCGCGAGGCGCTGGAGCGCGGCCTGATCGACGAGACCGACGTGGACCGCGCCGTCCGGCGACAGCTCGAAGTGCGCTTCCGCCTCGGCGAGTTCGACCCCGAGCTGGACCCGTACGCGGGCACCGGCCCTGAGGTGATCGACAGCCCCGAGCACCGCGCCCTGGCCCGGAGGGCCGCGATCGAGTCGACCGTCCTGCTCAAGAACGACGGCCTGCTGCCGATCGACCCGGCCCGCACACCGCGGATCGCCGTCATCGGCCCGCTCGCCGACACCCTCTTCGAGGACTGGTACAGCGGCACCATGCCGTACCAGGTGAGCGCCGCCGCCGGCCTGGCCGAGGCCCTCGGCGCCCACGGCGGCGAGGTCGTCACGGTGGAGGGCTCCGACCGCGTCACCCTGCGCTCGCGCACCACCGGCGAACCGCTGGGCAAGTCCGCCTTCGACGTGACCGACTGGGGCGGCGGCGCCTCCACCCTGCGCGCCGCCGACACCGGACGCTTCCTGAGCCTCCAGGACGACGACACCCTGGACGACGGCCAGGACATCATCAAGAGCTGGTTCGTCAAGGAGACCTTCCGGCTCGAACCGGCCGGCCCGGACACCGTCCTGCTGCGCTCGGTGTTCACCGGACGCTACGCCGCCGTGGACCCGACCGACGGCCGGGTCCACGTCACCGCCGAAACCGCCGAGGACGCCGAGCACTGGCAGCGCGAGCTGGTCCGCGACGGCGCCGCCGAGGCCCGGGCGGCCGCCGCGGCGGCGGACCTCGCCGTCGTCGTCCTCGGCAACCACCCGCTGATCAACGGCCGCGAGACCGAGGACCGCGCCGACATCGACCTGCCCGAGGGGCAGGAGGAACTGCTGCGCGCCGTCGCGGCCGTCCGCCCGGACACCGCCCTGGTCGTGATGAGCAGCTACCCGTACGCCCTCGACTGGGCCGACGAGCACCTGCCCGCCGTGGTGTGGACCTCCCACGGCGGGCAGGAAACGGGGAACGCGCTGGCCGACGTCCTGCTCGGCGGGGCCGAGCCCGCCGGTCGCCTGCCGCAGACCTGGTACCGGGGCGACGACCCGCTGCCCGCCCCGCTCGACTACGACATCATCAAGGCCGGCTGGACCTACCAGTACCACCGACCCGCCCCGCTCTACTCCTTCGGCCACGGGCTGTCCTACACCGACTTCGCCCACCGCGACCTGCGCCTGTCACAGCCGTCGATCGGCCAGGACGGCTCGGTCGACGTGACCGTGACCCTGGACAACCGCGGACCGCGCTCCGGCAGCGAGGTGGTCCAGGTCTACGTCCGTGCCCTGGAAGCCCGCTACGAGGCGCCCCGGCTGCGGCTGGCGGACTTCCGCAAGGTCCGCCTGGAGGCGGGTGGCAGCAGTGAGCTGACGTTCCGCCTGTCGGCCGAGCAGTTCGCGCACTGGTCCGTGGCAGCCGGGGCCTTCACCGTCGACCCCGGCAGCTACCAGGTGATCGTCGCCCGCAGCGCCGACCGTCCGGTCCTCACCGCGCCGCTGACCGTGCTCGGTACGGCCGCCGCGCCCCGGGCGGGAGTCGACCGCCGGCTTCTGGCCGTCGACTTCGACGACTACGAGGACGCGACCATCGTCGACGCCACGCGCACCGACGGTGACGCCGTCACGCCCACCGACCCGGCCCACCCGGCGACGCTGCTGTTCCGCGACGTCGACCTCCTCGGCGCTCGCTCGATCGAGGTCGAGACCTCCCGCGAGCAGGCCGGGGAGCACCCGGCGCGGCTCGAACTACGGGCAGGCGGGCGGTTGCTGGCCGAACTCGACGTGCCGGTGACCGGGGACCGCCACGCCTGGACCACCACTGCCGCGGAACTCGCCGCCCCGCTCGACGGCGTGCACGACCTGAGCCTGACCCTGCACGGCGACTTCCGGCTCACCGCGTTCCGCTTCGGCGTGGTCGGCTGACGACTGCCGTCCCACGGACCGGCGGTCCGCCCACGGGGGGCGGACCGCCACCCCTCCCGGCCCGGCTCCCCGGCCGCGGGAACCACCGCGCGAACCACTGCGCGAACCACCGCGCGAACCCGGCCGCCGCTCTGACCCGCCCCCCGGCGGTCACCCGCCGCCCGGATGTCACCGCGCACTGCCCCCAGCACGTGACTTCGCCCCCTCAACACCCGGAGGAAGCCCACCATGCCGCTCGATGACTTCGGAGTCGCCGAACTCCGCGACTACCGGCCCGAGCCGACCGTGCCGCAGGACTTCGACGAGTTCTGGCAGCGCACCCTCGCCGAGGCCCGCTCGCACGGCGGGGCGGTCAAGGCCGAACGCGTCACCGCACAGTACGGACTGCGCACCGTCGAGGTCGACGACGTGCGGTTCCCCGGCTGGAACGGTGAGCCGGTGGCCGCCTGGCTGCTGCGCCCGCGCGGCGCGGACGGCCCGCTGCCGGTCGTCGTCACCTACATGGGCTACTCCGGCGGCCGCGGCCTGCCCACCGAGCACCTGTTCTGGTCCGCCGCCGGCTACGCCCAGCTCGTCGTGGACAACCGGGGGCAGGGCCACGACACCCCGGACCGGACCGCGGGTGACGGCACGCAGTGGATCGAGGGCTTCATGACCCGTGGCATCGACTCCCCGGAGAACCACTACTACCGCCGGCTGATGACCGACTGCGTGCGCGCCGTGGACGCCGTCGCGGAGCTCCCCGGTCTCGACACCGACCGGATCGTCGTGACCGGGATCAGTCAAGGCGGCGGAACGGCCCTCGCCGTCGCCGGGCTCACCGGGGACCGGGTGGCCGCGGTGATGCCGGACGTGCCGTTCCTGTGCCACTACCGCGAGGGCGCGCGGCTCTGCCTGGACGGTCCGTACCAGGAGCTCGTCAAGTACCTGCGCTGGCACAGCCAGCACCGGGTGCAGCCGACCTTCGCGACCCTCGACTACTTCGACGGCGTCCACTTCGCCCAGCGGGCCACCGCACCGGCGCTGTTCAGCGTCGGTCTGATGGACCCGGTCTGTCCGCCCCGGACGGTCTACGCGGCCTTCAACCAGTACGCGGGCGAGGACCGGACCATGACGGTGTGGCCGTTCGCCGACCACGCCGGCGGCTGCGGCGCCAACCCGCCCGTCCAGCTGGCCTGGCTGCGCGAGCGCGGGCTGACGCCGACGTGGTGACCGCACCGCCGCGACCCGCACCCGGCTCACCGAGAGACCTCATGAGGTGAGCCGCACGATCGTCCCGACGTCGGCCACGAGGGTGACTGGTGGAGCTGTCCGCCGGTGAGTTGACGTTGCGGGTCAACCTCGCCGAGCCGTGGCGGTTGGAGGTCGGCGGTGGGTGGTCGGGTGCTGACCTCGGCGGGGGAGCGGGGGGACGGGGTTCCGTCACGGACGGGGAGGGGCGTCACCACCTGTTCGGCCGGTTGTCCCTGGGGTGGGGGAGCTTCTGATGTGTGCGCTAACACGCAGCCATCTTGACGGTGCCTCAGTGTCTGGCCATAGTGATGGGCGGTGCAGCCCGGCCAGGAACTTTCTCGGCGTCCGGGTCAGCCTTTTCCGACGCCATTGTTGTTAGCGCTAACAATATTGGGCGCCTTCTTCCTTCCCCCACCCGCGAAGGAGTTCGTTCATGACCACGCGAACGCGGCTGGGCCGCGCCCGGCGAACGCCGGCGATTGTCGGAACGAAGTCCGTCAACAGCCCGTAGAGCTACGTCCGCCTCTACCGCTTCGCCGGCCACGTCGCGAGCGACGGCGGCACCAAGCCTGGGACGGCCTTTCGCCGTGGGCCCAGGACACCGGCCGGCTCGCCGCCGCCCCCTGGAACTGACCGGCAGCCCCCGTGCCGGGTCCGGTGCCCCGAAGGGCAGAAGCCGTACCGGACCCGCAGGCGTCAGCGCGAACCCGAGCCGTCCGCACAGCCGGACACCGGGAGGTTCGTCGGCGCCTGCCCACCCCCACCCCACCCAGTGAAGGAACTCCTCGTGATCAAACCGTGGATGAACCGCCTCCGACACGCGTTCCTCGCGGCCGGTACCACCGCCGCGCTCGCCGCAGGCCTGCTCACCGCCACGGCCGGGACGTCGCAGGCAGCCACCCAGGGGCCGTGCGACATCTATGCCGCGGGCAACACTCCGTGCGTCGCCGCGCACAGCACCACCCGGGCCCTGTACGGGGCGTACAACGGCCCGCTCTACCAGGTCAGGCGCGCCTCCGACAACATGACCAGGGACATCGGCCCGCTGAGCGCAGGCGGCTACGCCGACGCCGCCGCGCAGGACTCCTTCTGCGCCGGCACCAGTTGCGTCATCACCGTCCTCTATGACCAGTCCGGCAAGGGCAACCACCTCACCCAGGCGCCGGCCGGCGGGGCGGCCGGCGGGCCGGACAACCTCGCCAACGCCGTCGAGGCGCCGGTCACCGTCGGCGGGCACAAGGCGTACGGCGTCTACATCGCCCCCGGGACCGGCTACCGCAACAACAACACCAACGGCATCGCCACCGGCGACCAGCCCGAGGGCATGTACGCCATCTTCGACGGCACGCACTTCAACGACGGCTGCTGCTTCGACTACGGCAACGCCGAGGCCAACAGCCTGGACACCGGCAACGGCCACATGGAGGCCCTCTACTTCGGCAACAACAAGAGCTGGGGCTCGGGCAGCGGCAACGGCCCCTGGGTCATGGCCGACCTGGAGAACGGCCTGTTCTCCGGGGTCAACCGCGGCTTCAACGCCAATGACCCCAGCGTCAACAACCGGTTCCTGACCGCGATGCTCAAGGGCGGCCCGAACCAGTGGGCCCTCCGCGGCGGCGACGCCCGGTCGGGCGGCCTGTCCACCTTCTACAACGGCGCACGCCCCAACGCCACCGGCTACAACCCGATGCACAAGGAAGGCGCGATCATCCTCGGCATCGGCGGTGACAACAGCAAGTGGGCCCAAGGCACCTTCTACGAAGGGGTCATGACCCAGGGCTACCCGTCGGACGCCACCGAGAACGCGGTCCAGGCCAACATCACCGCCGTCGGCTACAACAGCGGCTCGACCGGCACCGGCACGCTGACCCCCGGCTCCCGGATCTCCTTGCAGGCCACCACCGCGCCCTGCTGCACCTCGCACTACCTCCGCCACGACGACGCCGACAACAAGGTCGTCATCTCCAGCACGGACTCCTCCAGCTCGGCCACCGACAAGGCCGACGCCACCTGGATCGTCCGCGCCGGCCTGGCCAACAGCTCCTGCCTCTCCTTCGAGTCCGCCAACAACCCCGGGCAGTTCCTGCGCCACTTCAACTACGAGCTGTACCTGGACTTCGACAGCGGCGCCGGCGCCTTCGCCCAGGACGCCACCTTCTGCCCCACCAGTGGCAACAGTGGGGTCGGCACATCCTTCCAGTCCGTCAACTTCCCGACGAAGTACCTCCGGCACTACAACTACACGGCCTACATAGCGAGCAACGGCGGCTCCAACAGCTGGGACAGCTCGACCAGTTGGGCTGCAGACACCAGCTGGCTGGTCGCCCAGCCCTGGGGCTGAGCCGCCGGGGCACCGGCGGTCGTCCGCGGCGCGATGCCGCGGACGGGCCGTGGTGCCGACGGTCCTGACGGGTGCCGAGTTCAGGGGCGAGACCGCCCCTGAACTCGGCACAGCCATTTCTTCGGTCGGGGCCCGCGCGTCCTGGCCACGGTCGGCGGAGCCGCCGAGATGCCGGCCGCCCTGGTCCGGCGCGGGCCTGCCGTGCCGACAGCCTCACCGATCCGGAGCGGCACGGGCGGCGGTCGGCCCCGCCCGGCCTCGACCGTCGAGGCATTCGATCGTGCCCTGATGACCTGCTGCGACCTGCCCTGATCGGGTCCGAGGCCTACCCCCCGGTTGCGGTCCCGCACACCCGGGGCGGGTTCCTCCGAGCGTCAACTGGCCGTCGTGGTTACGGGGCTGAGAGAACGTCCGGTTGCCGGTCGCGGGCTGGTCAAGATTGGGTAACACGGCGCGGAGGCCTTGCCGGTGCCAATTGTTAGCGTTAACAATCGGTCCCGAGCGAAACGGCGACGATACCTGGCGTTCACGCAGCCGGTGCCGTTCGCGCGATCGACGATCCCGAGAGGAAGTCCCCACATGTCCAAGAGAGCTGCGGCGGCCCTGGTCGCCGGTGCGATGGTCACCGTCCTCACCGCGTGCGGTTCCGGCGGCGGGGGCTCCGCCGCCAAGGGCTCCGGCGGCAAGCTCGTGGTGGGCTTCTCGCAGGTCGGCGCGGAGAGCGGCTGGCGCACCGCCAACACCAAGTCGGTCCAGGACGCGGCGAAGAAGGCCGGCATCGACCTGAAGTTCTCCGACGCGCAGCAGAAGCAGGAGAACCAGATCAAGGCGATCCGCTCGTTCATCCAGCAGAAGGTCGACGTGATCGCCTTCTCGCCGGTGGTGGAGTCGGGTTGGGACACCGTCCTCAAGGAGGCCAAGGACGCGCACATCCCGGTCATCCTGACCGACCGCGCGGTGGACTCCAAGGACGAGTCGCTGTACGCCTCCTTCCTGGGCTCGGACTTCGTCGAGGAGGGCAAGAAGGCCGGCGACTGGCTGGTGAAGGAGTACCAGGGCAAGTCCGACGAGGTGAACATCGTCCAGCTGGAGGGCACCACCGGCTCCGCGCCCGCCAACGACCGCAAGTCCGGCTTCGCGGACGCCGTCAAGGGTGACCCGAAGTTCAAGGTGGTCGCCTCGCAGACCGGTGACTTCACCCGCGCCAAGGGCAAGGAGGTCATGCAGGCCTTCCTCAAGTCCCAGTCGAAGATCGACGTGCTGTACGCCCACAACGACGACATGGCGCTCGGCGCCATCCAGGCGATCGAGGAGGCCGGCAAGAAGCCCGGCACCGACATCAAGATCGTCTCGGTGGACGGTGTCAAGGACGCCTTCACCGCGATGAGCCAGGGCAAGATCAACTACGACGTCGAGTGCAACCCGCTGCTCGGCGACCAGCTGATGGACCTGGTGAAGAAGGTCAAGGCGGGCGAGCAGGTGCCGCGGCGGATCAAGACCGAGGAGGGCACCTTCACCCCCGAGCAGGCCACCGCGGCCCTGCCCACCCGCCAGTACTGACCGGCCCGGCCGGCCCGGGGAGCGATCGGCGGATCGCTCCCCGGCGGGCCGGATCGCACGAGGAGAGGAGAGCCGGGGTGCGGCAGCAACCGGTCCTGGAAGTCCGGGGTATCCGTAAGGAGTTCCCCGGGGTGGTGGCACTGGACGGGGTCGACTTCCGGCTCTTCCCCGGTGAGGTGCACGCCCTGATGGGCGAGAACGGCGCCGGGAAGTCCACGCTGATCAAGGTGCTCACCGGCGTCCACCCGTCGGACGGCGGCGAGGTGGTGCTGGCCGGCGAGCAGGTGTGGATCGCCGGGCCGCTGCAGGCCCAGGAGGCCGGCATCAGCACGGTCTACCAGGAGGTGAACCTCTGCCCGAACCTGTCGGTCGCGGAGAACATCTTCATCGGCCGCGAGCCCCGCCGGTTCGGCCTGATCGACTGGGCGGCCATGCGCCGCCGGGCCGCCGAGCTGGTCCGCGAACTCGACCTGGACGTCGACGTCAGCGCGCCGCTGAACAGCTACTCCATCGCCGTCCAGCAGCTGGTGGCGATCGTCCGCGCGGTCGACGTCTCCGCCAAGGTGCTGATCCTGGACGAGCCGACCTCCAGCCTGGACCGCGACGAGGTGCGCCAACTCTTCGCCGTCATGCGGAGGTTGCGCGACCAGGGCGTGGCGATCCTGTTCGTCTCGCACTTCCTCGACCAGATCTACGAGATCTGCGACCGGATGACCGTACTGCGCAACGGCCGGCTGGAGGGCGAGTACCTGACCAGCGAGCTGAACCAGGTCGAACTCGTCTCCCGGATGATCGGCGCCGAACTCGCCGGACTCGACCAGATCGGTGGCGGCAAGCGGCGCGAGCGCACCGCACCGGCCGACGGGGCGGCGTTCCTGCAGGCCGACGGGCTGACCCGGCGCGGCGCCGTCGAGCCGTACGACCTGGCCATCCGGCCCGGCGAAGTGATCGGCCTGGCCGGGCTGTTGGGCTCCGGACGGACCGAGGCCGCCCGACTGCTGTTCGGCGCCGACCAGAGCGACGGCGGCACGCTGCGGATCGAGGGCGCCGCGACCGCGCTGCGCAGCCCGCGCGACGCGATCGCCCACGGCATCGCGTTCTGCTCCGAGAACCGCAAGACCGAGGGCCTGGTCGGCGAGCTGACCGTCCGCGAGAACATCGTGCTGGCGCTGCAGGCCGCCCGCGGCTGGACCCGCCCCCTGTCGCGCACCGCGCAGGAGCAGTACGCGCTGCGCTGGATCCGCGCCCTGGACATCCGCCCCGACAACCCCGAGGCGCTGGTGCGCAACCTCAGCGGCGGCAACCAGCAGAAGGTGCTGCTCGCCCGCTGGCTGATCACCGACCCCAAACTGCTGATCCTTGACGAACCCACCCGGGGCATCGACATCGGGGCCAAGGCCGAGATCCAGAAGCTGGTGGCGAAGCTCGCCGAGGACGGCATGGCGGTGCTGTTCATCTCCGCCGAACTGGAGGAGGTGCTGCGGCTCAGCCACCGGATCGGCGTGCTGCGCGACCACCGGATGGTCGCCCAGCTCGACAACGACGACGAGCTCACCCCGGAGCGCGTCATGGCCACCATCGCGAGCGGAGCGCAGGAATGACCACGGCACCGACCACCCCGCGGACCAGGGCGGTGACCAGGTCCCGGCTGTTCTGGCCGGCCGTGGTGCTGGCCGTGCTCCTGGTCGCCAACCTCGCCTTCACCCCCGACTTCTTCTCCGTCCACCTCCAGGGCGGCCACCTCTACGGCTCGCTGATCGACATCCTGCACTTCGGCGCCCCGCTGATCCTGGTCTCCCTGGGCATGACCCTGGTGATCGCCACCGGCGGCATCGACCTGTCGGTCGGCTCCACCGTCGCGATCTCCGGTGCCCTGGCCTGCCTGCACATCAGCGATTCGGCCGACCCGGGGAGCCTGGGCACCGTGCTGACCGCCCTCGGCATCGCGCTGGGCACCGCCCTGGTGCTCGGCGCGGTCAACGGGGTGCTGGTGGCCAGGGTCGGCGTCCAGCCGATCATCGCCACCCTGATCCTGATGGTCGCCGGGCGCGGTGTGGCCCAGCTGATCACCGACGGCCAGATCATCACCGTCACCAGCGACCCCTACAAGATGATCGGCGGCGGCTACTGGCTGACCATGCCGTTCGCGATCCTGCTCAGCGCCGTGGTGGTGCTGGCCGCCGTGCTGCTGACCCGCTCCACCGCGCTCGGGCTGCTGCTGGAGTCCGTCGGCGGCAACCCGGTGGCCAGCCGGCTGGTCGGCATCCGGGCGATGCGCCTGGTCGCCCTCGTCTACGTGTTCAGCGCGCTGTGCGCGGCACTGGCCGGCCTGATGGTGTCCTCCAACGTCTCGGCCGCCGACGGCAACAACGCGGGCCTCTGGATCGAACTGGATGCCATCCTCGCGGTGGTGCTCGGTGGGACGTCGCTGAACGGTGGCCGGTTCTCCATCGGCGGCACCGTCCTGGGCGCGCTCATCATCCAGACCCTCTCCACCACCGTCTACACCATCGGCATCCCGCCGGAGACCACCCTGGTCTTCAAGGCGTTCGTGGTGATCGTGGTCTGCCTCGTCCAGTCGCCCACGTTCCGCGCGAAGCTGGCCGCCCGTGGCCGGCGGACCCGGCCCAGCACCCGGTCGCACGCCGCGGCCCCCACCAACCGGGAGGTCGGCGCATGAACGCCAACGCCCTGCTGACCCGCCTGCGCGGCCAGATCCCGCTGCTGGTCACCGCAGTCCTGCTGGTGTCGATGTTCGGCGCCGGCTCGGTGCAGTACGACGGCTTCTTCTCCGGCCAGGTCGTGCTCAACCTGCTGATCGACAATGCCTTCCTGCTGGTCGTCGCGGTCGGCATGACCTTCGTCGTGCTGACCGGCGGCATCGACCTGTCGGTCGGCGCGGTGGTGGCGCTGTCCACCATGGTCTCCGCCTGGCTGGTGGAGCAGCACGGCTGGCCGCCGCTGCTGGTGATCCCGCTGGTCCTGTTGATGGGCACGGCCGGCGGCTGGCTGATGGGCTGGATCATCCACGTCTTCGAGATCCAGCCGTTCATCGTCACCCTGGCCGGCATGTTCCTGGCCCGCGGCCTGTGCTACACGATCAGCGTCGAGTCGATCTCCATCACCGACCCGCAGTACACGGCGATGGCGCAGACCCGGATCCCGCTCGGTGACCTGTTCGTCTCGCCGAGCGCGCTGGTCGCGCTGCTGGTGGTCGCCGCCGCGTTCGTCGTCCTGCACTACACCCGGCTCGGCCGCAACGTGTACGCGCTCGGCGGCAGCGAGCAGTCCGCGCTGCTGATGGGCCTGCCGGTGCAGCGCACCAAGACCGCCGTCTACGCGATCAGCGGCTTCTGCTCCGCCCTCGGCGGCGTCCTGCTCACCTTCTACATGCTGTCCGGCTACGGCCTGCACGCGGTGGGCCTGGAACTCGACGCGATCGCCGCGGTCGTCATCGGCGGCACCCTTCTGACCGGCGGCTCCGGATACGTCCTGGGCACCCTGCTCGGCGTGCTGGTGCTCGGCCTGATCCAGACCGTGATCAGCTTCCAGGGCACCCTCAGCTCCTGGTGGACCAGGATCGTCATCGGCGCCCTGCTGTTCGTCTTCATCGTCCTGCAGCGCCTGATCACCGCCCGCCGGCGGTAGCACCGCGCCGCCCCGGCACGGCCCGTCCGTGCCGGGGCGGCGCGGCGTTCGAACACCAGGCGGTCGCGTCGAGGCGCCTGGCCGCATGCGTCGGGGCGGGGGGGGGGGGGCCCCCGGTGGGTAAATACAGCTGCGTGGCGAGGACACTAGAAGCCCAACAGCGCGCCCCCCGGGCGGACAGGCAGAAACAAAATG
>NZ_JBVJLM010000001.1:149938-263882 GCF_055584725.1 Kitasatospora sp. NPDC101108 | reverse complement strand
CGCCGGGCCCGCCGGGGGGGGGGGGGGGGGGGGGCCCCCCCCCGGGGGGGGGGGGGGGGGCGGGGGGGGCGCGGGGGGGGGGGGGGGGGGGCCCCCCCCCCCCCCCCGCCCCGACGCATGCGGCCAGGGTCAGCGGGCGCCGAGGAGGTGCTCCAGGGCGAGCTGGTCCAGCTGCTCGAAGGCCATGCCGCGCGCGGCGGCGGCGTCGACGTCGAACTCCTCGAAGGCGGAGCGGTCCGCGAGCAGGCCGGCCAGGCCGTCCCCGGCGGTGGGCAGGGCCAGTTCGGGCAGGCGGGAGGCGGCGAGCGCGGCCTGCACCTCCGGGTCGGCCCGGAAGGCGCGGGAGCGCTCGGCCAGCAGCAGGTAGTTGCGCATGCAGCCGGCCGCGGAGGCCCAGACGCCGTCGAAGTCCTCGGTGCGCGGCGGCTTGAAGTCGAAGTGCCTGGGGCCGTCGTAGCCGGCCGTCTCCAGCAGGTCGACCAGCCAGAAGGCCTGCCGCAGGTCGCCCGCGCCGAAGCGGAAGTCCTGGTCGTACTTGATGCCGGACTGGCCGTTGAGGTCGATGTGGAACAGCTTGCCGTGCCACAGCGCCTGGGCGATGCCGTGCGGGAAGTTGAGCCCGGCCATCTGCTCGTGGCCGACCTCCGGGTTGAGGCCGACCCGCTCGGGGCGCTCCAGCGCGTTGATGAACGCCAGGGCGTGGCCGACGGTGGGGAGCAGGATGTCGCCGCGGGGCTCGTTGGGCTTGGGCTCGATCGCGAAGCGCAGGTCGTAGCCCTGCTGCTCGACGTACTCGCCGAGCAGGTCGAAGGCCTCCTTCAAGCGGTCCAGAGCGGTGCGCACGTCCTTGGCCGCGCCGGACTCGGCGCCCTCGCGCCCGCCCCAGGCGACGTAGACCGAGGCGCCGAGCTCGGCGGCCAGGTCGATGTTGCGGATGGTCTTGCGCAGCGCGTAGCGGCGCACGTCGCGGTCGTTGGCGGTGAAGGCGCCGTCCTTGAACACCGGGTGGGTGAACAGGTTGGTGGTCGCCATCGGGACCTTCATCCCGGCGGCGTCCAGCGCGGCGCGGAAGCGCTTGACGGCGGTCTCGCGAGCGGCTTCGTCCGAGCCGAAGGGGATCAGGTCGTCGTCGTGGAAGGTGACGCCGTGGGCGCCGAGCCCGGCCAGGCGCTGCACCGTCTCGACCGGGTCGAGGGCGGGGCGGGTCGCGTCTCCGAAGGGGTCGCGTCCCTGCCACCCGACGGTCCACAGGCCGAAGGTGAACTTGTGCGCGGGGGTGGGGGTGAGGCTGTCGCTGGACATGGAGCGGCTCCGGATCGGATCCAGGGGTGTTTGTAATGGCTCTCAACAAACTAGTATGCCGGAACGTCAGAAGGAACCCCTCCGGAGGAACGCATGCCCGCACAACGTGTCGTGATCGGCTTCGACAGCTCCACGCAGTCCACCAAGGCCCTCGCCGTCGACCTCGACACCGGCACCGTCCTCGGCCAGGGCCGCGCCCCGCACACCGTCAGCACCGGGGCCGGCCGCGAGAGCGACCCCGAGCAGTGGTGGCGGGCCCTCGGCGAGGCCGCTGCGGCGACCGGCTGGGCGGACCGCGCCGCCGCCGTCTCGATCGGCGGCCAGCAGCACGGCCTGGTCACCCTCGACGCCGACGGCGCACCCGTCCGCCCGGCCCTGCTCTGGAACGACGTCCGCTCCGCGCCGCAGGCGGCCGAGCTCCGGACCGCCTACGGCGCGGCGGAACTCGCCCGCCGCACCGGCAGCGTCCCCACCGCCGCCTTCACCGCCGCCAAGTGGGCCTGGCTGCGCGCCGAGGAGCCCGCCGCCGCCGAGCGCGTCGCCGCCGTCCGGCTGCCGCACGACTTCCTGACCGAACGGCTCACCGGGCAGGCGGCCACCGACCGCGGCGACGCCTCGGGCACCGGTTGGTGGGGCCCGGACGGCTACGACAAGTCCGTCCTCGACCGGATCGGCCTCGACCCGGCCCTGCTGCCGCCGGTCCTCGCACCGGGCGCCCGGGCCGGCGTCGTCCGCGCGGGTACGCCGCTGCGCGAGGGCACCCCGGTGGCCACCGGCACCGGCGACAACATGGCCGCCGCCCTCGGCCTCGGCCTCCGCCCCGGGCAGCCGGTGCTCAGCCTCGGTACCTCCGGCACCGTCTACGCCGTCGGCAGCTCCCGGCCCGCCGACCCGACCGGCACCGTGGCCGGCTTCGCCGACGCCCTCGGCGGCTGGCTGCCGCTGGCCTGCACACTCAACTGCACCCTCGCCGTCGACCGCATCGCCGTGCTGCTCGGTCGCGGCCGCGACGAGGTCGAGGACGGCGGCACCGCCGTCGTCCTGCCCTACCTGGACGGCGAGCGCACCCCGGACCTGCCCGGCGCCTCCGGCCTGATCCACGGACTGCGCCACGACACCACCCCCGGCCAGCTGCTCCAGGCCGCCTACGACGGCGCCGCCCACGCCCTGCTCTCCGCACTGGACGGCGTGCTGCGCGCGGGCGGCGCGGACCCGGCGGGCGACGAGCCGCTGCTGCTGATCGGCGGCGGCGCCCGTGGACAGGCCTGGCAGCGGACCGTGCTGCGGCTCTCCGGCCGGGCGGTCCAGGTGCCCGAGGCGCAGGAACTGGTCGCGCTCGGCGCCGCCGCCCAGGCGGCCGCGCTGCTCACCGGCGAGACCGCCGACGAGGTGGCCCGCCGCTGGCGGACGGCCCGCGGCCCGGTGCTGGACCCGGTGGAGAAGGACGACGACGCACTGATCCGGATCGGCGATACCCTGCGTCGGGCCGGAGCCTTGCAAGGTGCTCCGGCCGAGGACCGGTAGGAGGAGCGGCGCGTGACAGTGGTCGGCAGGGCGGGCAGGAACGCGGAGAGCGGGCCCGCCTGGCAACAGGACATGCGCCGCCAGAACCTCGCGGTGGTCCTCGGCGCGGTCGCCGCGCACAGCCCGCTCTCCCGCGCGGACGTCGCCGGCCGCGTCGGGCTGACCAGGGCGGCCGTCTCCTCGCTCGTCGACGAGCTGATCGGGCGTGGGGCGGTCACCGAGGCGGCGGCCACCGCCAGCGGCCGCCCCGGCCGCCCCGGCCGGGCGCTGACCGTCAGCGACGAGGGGCCGGCCGGCCTCGGCCTGGAGATCGGCGTCGGCCACCTCGGCGCCTGCGTGGTGGACCTGCGGGGCGAGCCGCGCGTCTGGCGCCGGGAGGAGCGGTCCAACGCGGGCCGGCCCGCCGGGGAGGTGCTGGCGGAGGTCGCGGCGCTGGCCGCCGCGACGGAGGCGGAGGCCGCGGCCCTCGGGCTGCGCGTCGAGGGCCGGATCCTGGCCGTGCCCGGGGTGGTGCCGAACGACCCCGGCGGCCTGGTCGAGCGCGCGCCGAACCTCGGCTGGCGCGGTGTCCGGCTCGCCGACCACTGGCCGGGACGGGACACCGTGCCCGAGCCGGAGAACGAGGCCAACCTGGGCGCGCTGGCCGAGTACTGGAGCACCGGGCAGCAGGCGGAGACCATCGTGCACGTCTCCGCCGACACCGGGATCGGCGCCGCCCTGGTCATCGACGGGAGGCTGTTCCGGGGCGCCCGGGGCTTCGCCGGCGAACTCGGCCACCTCCCGGTGCACCCGGACGGACCGGAGTGCGCCTGCGGTGCCCGCGGCTGCCTGGAGCAGTACGCGGGCGAGACGGCCGTGCTGCACGAGTCCGGCCTCGACCAGCACCGCCCGGGCGACGCGATCGCCCTGCTCGCCGAACGGGCGGGCGCCGGGCACGCGCCGGCCCTGGCGGCGCTGGACCGCGCCGGGCGCGCCCTGGGGCTCGCCCTCACCTCGGCCGTCGACCTCGTCGACCCGGACGCCCTCGTCCTCGGCGGCGCCTACGCCGAACTCGCCGAATGGCTGCTGCCGGCCGTACGCGCCGAACTGGCCGCCCGGGTCACCGTACGGCCCTGGGACCCGGAGGCGCTGCGCCGTTCCGCGCTGGGGCGGCGGGGGCCGCTGCTGGGCGCGGCGCTGACGACGGTCCGCCGGATCATGGCGGATCCGACGCTGCTGCCCCTCGGCTGACGGCCCCGGACCGCCCGTCGCCGGACCGCCCCTCGTCGGACCGCCCCTCGTCGGACTCCCGGCCGGGGGAGTCCCGGCCGGGAGTCCGACGAGGGGTCCTCAACTGCCGGTAGGACGCCCGCCCGGAGACCTACTGAGCGGTGAAGGACCACTGCAGGTTGGGACTGCCGTTCCAGCCCCACTGCTTGGTGACGGAGCCGGTGGCGACCTGGCCGCCGCCGTCCAGGACCAGGCCCGTGGTGCGGTTGGCGATGCTGTACAGGCCGTTGCCGCGGTCGGTGATCTGCCACTGCTGGTTGGTGCCGCCGTTCCAGGTCGCCTGCTGCGCGGGTGACCCGGCGGCGGTGGCGCCCCAGCCGTCGGCGACCATGCCGTTGGTGCGGTTGACCAGCTTGTAGTAGCCGTTGCCGAGGTCGACGGCCTGCCACTGGAGGTTGGGGCTGCCGTTCCAGGTCCACTGCTTGAGGTTGCTGCCGTAGGCGACGTTGCCGCCGCTGTCCAGGGCCAGGCCGTCGGTGACGTTGCTGATCCGGAAGTAGGCGGCCGGATCGAAGATCACCTTCAGCGAGGTGATGGCGTCGTTGTTGCCGGTGTTGCGCAGGTCGGGGTTGTCCGCGCCGAAGGTCCACGCCGTCCCGGTGAAGTTGTCGCCGGAGTAGCCGACCAGCTGGTAGCCTGCCGGCACCCGCACGGAGGAGATGGTCCGTGCCGCCAGACCCGCGCTCTGCAGCTGCGCGGCCGTGTAGCCGCCCAGCACCAGTGCGGCCGCCGTGCCCGCGTAGGAGACATCGCCGTACGCGGTGACCACGCCGGTGCCCCCGGGCCGGAGGACGGGGATCTGACCGGAGAAGGTGAACTTGAGCACGTAGGCGAGGGCACTGAACGGGGCCGAGGACGACGGCAGGGTGATGTGCAGGCCGTCGCTCGCCTGGGTCGGGGTGGGCAGGCTGGTGTACGTGCCCGCGGTCGGATTCAGCAACTGGACCGAGGTCAGGGAGCCGAGGTCGATGCGGCCGCTCGCCAGGGTGCTGATGGTCGTGGAACTCCCGGGCCAGCCCAGGACCGTGGCGTACAGGACGGTGCTGTCCTTGGTGCGGGTGAACCGGAAGTCCTTGTTGGTGCCCGCCACGGGGGTGGTGAAGGAGCCGCCGCCCATCTTGGTCGGACCCTCCCCGTAGACCGTCCAGGCGCGGGTGGCGTACAGGGACTCGCCGAACCGGTGGAGGTGGTCGCCGATGCCCAGCAGGACGTCCTTCTGTCCCTGGGGGATCGTCCCGTCCGCCATGGGAGCGATGTTGAGCAGCATGTTGCCGTTCTTGCTGACCCGGTCGATCAGCGCGTGCAGCATCTGCTGGGTGGAGTAGTAGCCGATGCCGACGGTGTAGCACCAGCTGGAGCTGCTGATGCTGTCGTCGGTCAGCCAGTACGGGTTCGCGATGTCGCCCGGGCCGCCGCGTTCGTAGTCGAAGACCTCGCCGAGGTTGTCGTAGCCGTCCTTGTACGTGGCCACGACCTCCCGGCCCCAGCCCAGGGCCTGGTTGTAGTAGTACGACAGGAAGTTCAGGCGTTGCGTCTCGTCGACCTTGGAGAGGTCGAAGTCCTCCCACAGGATGTCCGGTTGGGCCAGGTCGACGACCTCCTTGAGCTTGTCGTACCACAGCTGGTTCTCCGCCGTGGTGCCCAGCTGGCCGAAGAGCTTCTGCAGGCTCGCGGTCGGCTGCGCCGGCGCGTGGTCGTAGTAGCCGTTGTAGTTGTAGGCGTGGTGCATCGCCACCAGCAGTTTCAGGCCCTTGCCCCGGATCGAGTCGCGGAAGATCTGCAGGAGGTTCAGCTTCGGTCCTCGCTGCACCGAGTTCCACTCGTTGACCGTGCTGTTCCACATCGAGAAGCCGTCGTGGTGCTCCGCCACCGGCCCGGCGAACCGGGCGCCGGCGTCCACGAAGAGCTGGGCCCAGGCGTCCGGGTCGAAGTTCCCGCCCTGGGAAGCCAGCTTGGGCGCGAACTGCACCCAGTTGCCGGCCTTGTCGCGGGCCCCGTCGAGGAAGTTGTTGTAGGGCCAGACGGACGGGTCCCCGTAGGTGGCGATGTGATGGCTGTTCACATCGCTCCCGCCGATGTACATGTTCCGCGGGTACCACTCGCTGCCGTACGCCGGAACGCTGAACGCGCCCCAGTGGAAGTAGATCCCGAACTTGGCGTCCTGGAACCACTCCGGCGCCGGCGGGTGCTGATCCACCGAGGCCCAGGTGGGCGAGTAGGACGACGGAGCCGCGAGCGCCCTCGCCGTACCGATCGTCAGGTTCGCCGTCGCGGCGGCAACGATGCCGGCGGCACTCGACAGGAAGACACGTCTGTTGATCGCCATGGCTGGACCTCCGTCGTTGGGTGGGGGACGTGTTCCGGGCCGCCACAGCGAAGTCCGGGCAGCCGCCTGCCGTGCGGCTCGACACGGCCTGCCGCTTGCAAGGCGTCGAAATGTGAGCGGTAACAGAAGCGGCTCAGCCGATTCTGGCAGCCTCGTGACGACTGTCAAGGCATCGGACAGGGCGAGCTGCTCGCCCGCGATACATGGGATGTCTATGAGTGCTCGACAGGGCCACTGACCTGGCTCGGAGGCGGGTTCAGGTGATATGGAGGCGTAATCTGACGATCTGTCCCCTCCGTGCCGAGTTGGACGACCGCTCGACACACATAGGATGTTTGGCGCCCAGGGAGGCGTGATATCTCCATGGGGGCATGCCCGGCGGACGTCGGGTGCGGCCGGGGGCTGACCAAGCCGACTGCCCCCGTTCCCCTCCGGTCGAGGGGCTGGACCACCCGGAGATCCTCCGCGCGTCTGCCCGGCAGTCCGCGGATCTCCGAGACCGTCCTGGTCAGCGCTCACGCTCCGCCCGATCAGCTCCACCCCACCCCCAAGGAGACCGCGTGGACACGATGATCCGGCACTTCCTCCGCCGTTCGAAAGACGCGGTGACGGACGAGCCCGCGAACTCTCGGACCGCCCCCGGAGGCCGCCCGCGTACCGGCCGCAGCCTTCGGCGGGCCGCCCGGCACGCGATCGCCGGCCTTGCGGCCATGGCCCTGGTCCTGTCGGGGCTGCTGACCGCCGGCGCGGCGCAGGCCGTGCCGACCACGCAGGCGACCCCGGCGGCAACCGCCACCGGCCAGTTCCACGGCGTGAACTGGGCAGACCCCGACGACAACTTCATCACCGGCCCCAACGTGCCCGTGGGACTGTCGACTTCGGACGACTACTCGACCACCTACGTGAAGTCCACGGCGATCCTCAAGGGATTCCAGGCACTCGGCGCCAACACCGTCCGGCTGGGCTTCAACGCGGCGACCACGTCAGGGCCCTGGTGGAACAGCTACACCGCGGCGCTGGACGCGGCCACCGCGCTGGGCATGAACGTCATCGTCGCGCCGTGGCTGCAGGGCGGGAAGGTCAGTGATGTCGCGTCCTTCAATCAGATGTGGGACACGGTCATCAACAAGTACGGCTCACGCGGCAACTTCTACTTCGACATCATGAACGAGCCCTACAACTACAGCGCCACCGACCTCACCGACTTCGAGGCCAACTGGCTCGCGCGCTACCCCGACCTGCCCCACGGCCACGTGATCGTGCCCGGCTCCTCGGCCGACCTCAACCTGTGCGCCGTCGGCTCCGACTCCCGGCTGTCCGGCACCCTGCTGTCGATCCACATCTACGGCATGTTCGGCGACAGCCACACCACCGAGGCCGACTGGGTCAAGGACTTCACCGACAACCTCTGCGGCCACGCCGACCGGGCCCTGGTGACCGAGTTCGGCGTCCCGATGAACACCGGCGTCAACTACAACGGTCCCAAGGACGGCATCAACGACCTGTCCTACCTCTACGCCATCACCGACACCGTGCGCAGTCTCGGCATGGGCTCCGTCCTGTGGACCGGCGTCAAGGAAGCGGCCCAGACACGAGGTCCGGGCCCGTGCGAGAACGCCTCGTGCGCCGTCACCTCCCTGAACGGCAGCGGCACCAACCTCTCGCTGACCGTCACCAACCGATCCGGCCTCGACCGGCTCCAGTGGGGCTGGGGCACCGGGACCAATCCGGGCGGCGGGGGAAGCGCCGGCACCGCGCTGCGCGGCACCGGCTCCGGCCGCTGCCTGGACGTGCCGGGCGCCGCCACGACCAACGGCCTGCAGACCGAGATCTGGGACTGCAACGGCGGCAACAACCAGCAGTGGCCCCTCAACCCCGCCAAGGAACTGCGCGTGTACGGGAACAAGTGCCTGGACGCCTACGGCTCCGGGGCCTCGCCCGGCACCAAGGCCATCATCTGGGACTGCAACGGCGGCACCAACCAGCAGTGGAACGTCAACAGCGACGGCACCATCACCAACGCCCTGTCCGGACTGTGCCTGGACGTCTCCGGCGCCTCCACCGCCAACGGCGCGCTCGTCCAGCTGTGGACCTGCAACGGCGGCAGCAACCAGCAGTGGAGCCGCGGGTAACGAGAACGAAGCCGCGCCGGCGGCTCGACGAGCCCCCGGCGGCCCGGTTCCTCCGGGCCGCCGGGGGCCGGGCCGACGCACCGTCAGCGGGCGCCGGTCGCATCCGCGGCCACCTCACCGACCTCGCCGACGAGGTCAGCGCCCGCTTCCGTTCGCTGTGCGGGACCTCCGGCTTCGCCGAGAACTTCGACGCCCTCACCGGTGCCGGACTGCGCGACCGCGCCTACACCTGGACCGCCGCCGCGGACCTCCTGCTGGCGGAGGCCCACACCCGTCGCCGCGCGCTGGACCCTGCGGCCGTCGTCTGACCGTGCCGTCGCCGCCCGCACCCCGGGGTCCAGCATCGTGCCGGACCCCGCGCTGCGAACGGGCGGCCGCTAGCCGAACAGGCGCCGCTGGATCTCCCGGCGGTAGTCCTCCAGCGTCCGGTCCAGGTGCGCTGCCGTGGCCGCGGCGGCCTCGTCGGGGCGGCCGTCACGGATGGCCCGGTAGATCGCCTCGTGCTCCTCGACCGCGGCCCGGGTCCCGTCGCTGAGCACGTCGTGGATGCCGATGGCGCTGGACTGGCGCTGCAGCCTGCGGGCGTCGCGCACGGCGCTGAGCAGGAAGGTGTTGTGAGCGGCGGTGGCCACGCCCGTGTGGAAGTCGTCGTCCGCCTGGTTGAAGACGTCGACCTGGCCGTGAACGACCCCGTGCCGGCACTGCTGCACGGCGACCTCGATGGTGCGCAGTTCGGCGGGTGTGGCCCGGGTGGCCGCGAGACTGCTGGCAGCCGTCTCCTGGACCTTGCGGAACTCGAACAGCATGAGGACGTGGTCCAGGTCGACGGGGCGGAAGAAACCGCCCCAGCGGCTGGTGATGAGCATGCCCTCGTCGTCCGAGACGAACAGGCCGCGCCCCTTGTGCGCCCGGACGCGGCCGAGCGCGGAGAGGATCTTCACGGCTTCCCGGACCACGGCCCTGCTGGTGTTCAGGGTCTTGGCCAGGTCGTGTTCCGTGGGGAGCCGGTCGCCCGCCACCAGGCGTGCCTCGGCGATGTACTCAAGGATCTGCTCCGACACGATCTCGTACCCCGGCCGGTAGTCGCGCCGCTCCTCGCCGCCCGGTCCGTTCGCCGCCGCCCCGGCGGTGGGGGAGGCCTGCGCGGGCAGCTCGCCCTGGGGCGTGGGCGTGTCGTTCATCTGTCCTGCCTTCGAGGTGGGGCGCGCCAGGAGGTTGGGCGTCGGCGACTGGCTCAGCTTACCGCAGCTGGCAATGAGTACTACTCATTCCGCCGACCTTCGTGGCGAGAACTGGCCCAGGTAAGCGGACAGACGGGTAAAAAAGCGTCACAACTGCCGTACAGGCTTCGATGCGCGGTCCGAAATCAGTCTGGATAAGACTGTGTGAACTCTTGACGGTCCATTCGATAGGGCGGCTAATTGTCTCCCAGGGCGGCAGCGGAACCGGCTGCCCTTCGGCATCCGACGCGGGACCGGGACGGTCCCGCGTCCCCCTTCCCCCACCTCCCGATCAGTTCGGGGCCTCTGCAGTGGAGTCGATGATGACTGTCAACAAGCCTCCGGTCCGCCGGGAAGCAGCGTCCGGCAAGAGACGAGCGGTGCTGCTCGCCGCCTGTGCGGTGTCCCTGGTGATGACCGTGGCCGCCTGCAGCAGCAGCTCTCCCGCCAAGACCACCAGGGACGGCTTCGCCCAGGCGGCGCAGTCCGACGGCACACTGACCGTCTGGGTCGACGCGACCCGGGTGGCCGCCGCGAAGCAGTACCAGGCGCTGCACCCGGAGGTGAAGCTGGACATCGTCTCCTACGACGGCGACGCCAACGGCTCGAACTACCTCCAGACCAAGGTCCAGCTCTTCAACCGGACCGGCAAGGGCTGGCCCGACGTCGTGTTCAGCTCCCAGAACAACGAGACGACCTGGGCGGTCGACGCCGGCTTCGCGGCGCCGCTCGACAAGGGCCTGATACCGGCGGACACCCTGAACGGCTTCGCCAAGGGTGCCAACGACGTGTGCACGGTCAACGGCACCGTCTACTGCCTGCGCAACGACCTCTCGCAGGCCGTGCTCTGGTACAACGCGCCGCTGATGCAGCAGTTCGGCTACACCGTCCCGAAGACCTGGGAGGAGTACCAGAAGCTGGGCGAGAAGGTGGCCGCCGAGCACCCGGGCTACCTGGTGGGCGACGCCGGTGACTCCTTCGCTCCCGAGATCTACCTCTGGGCGAGCAAGTGCGGGGCCAACCACATCACCGGTCCCAAGGAGGTCTCGGTGAACACCACCGGTGAGAACTGCACCAGGATGGCCACGCTCATGGACGGGCTGATCAAGAACAAGTCCATGTCCATCGGCGGCGTGTTCAGCACCGACTTCGCCAAGAACCAGGCCGGCAAGGTCCTGCTCATGCCCGGTCCGGCCTGGTTCGGCGGCGCGGTGTTCCGGGACACGCTCAAGGTCCCGGAGAAGACGATCGGCGTGGCCCCGATCCCCCAGTGGCAGGGCGACACCGAGCCGGCCACCGGGAACGTCGGCGGCGGCACCTGGCTGGTGTCCCAGCACTCCACCCACCTCAAGGCGGCCACCGACTTCCTCAAGTGGGTCACCACCGACAACGCCTACCAGGGCGGGAAGGCCCCGGGATTCCCCGCCTACGCACCCGCCGCGGATGAGTGGCTCAAGGCGCAGGCCACCGCCGGCTACTTCGTCGGGGACCTCAATGCCCTCAAGGACGCCTCCTCCCAGGTGTGGCCGGGCTGGGGCTCGGGCCAGTTCAGCCAGGAAGCGGTCTGGGCCGCCACGGTCAAGCCCGGTCTGACCCAGGGGCAGACCATCACCTCGCTGCTGCCCGCCTGGCAGGACTCGATCGTCAAGCACGCCCAGTCGTTCGGATACAAGGTCTCGCGGTGACCCTCACCTCTCCCTCGGCCGGCTCCCGCCGGCGCCGCAACGGCGTCGGCGGGAGCCGGGCCGGCCTGGCCTTCGTCGCTGGCTACGCGCTGCTGCTGGTCGCCTTCGGCGTCCTCCCGACCGGCTACGCCGTCTACTTCGCCTTCACCGACTCCGGGGGCTCGTTCACCGGTTTCGCCAACTTCGTCTCCACGGCGCAGGACTTCCGCTTCGTGGACGCGATCGGCCACGTCGCGCTCTACCTGCTGTTCTGGCTGGTCTCGCTGGTGGTGTTCGTGGTGGGGCTGGCGCTGCTGCTGCACCGCCTCTCCTCGGGGCCGATCAGCCGCACGCTCCGTTTTCTCTACTACGTCCCCGGGGCGCTCGCGGGCGCCGCGAGCGTGCTGGTCTGGCTGTTCATGCTCGACCCGACGGTGAGTCCGGTCAGTGCGCTGCTGGGCATGCTGGGCTTCGACACGTTCGGCGAGGTCATCGCGCCCGGCAACCTTCCGGCGCTGTTCACCGCCATCGCCTTCTGGACCGGGGCCGGCGGCTGGATCGTCGTCATGTACGGCGCGCTCAACAACATCCCGCAGGACGTGCTGGAGGCCGCGCGGATCGACGGCGCGGGCGCCTGGCAGACCGCCTGGCACGTGCAGATCCCCATGCTCCGCAAGTGGATCGTCTACATGGTGATCCTCGCGTTCGCGGGCGGCGCGCAGCTCTTCGTCGAGCCGCAGCTGCTCTCCCTCGCCAGCGTGGGCGTGGCCGGGCGCGACTACTCGCTCAACCAGCTGACCTACGACTTCGCCTTCCAGATGAACAACGTGAACGGCGCGGCGGCGGTCTCGATGGAGCTCCTGGTGGTCAGCGTGTCGGTAGCGGGTGTGTTCGTCGCACGGTCGGGGTTCTTCGATGCCGACTGAGACCCCCGCCACCCCCCTGGCCGCCGCACCACCCACGGAACGGGAACCGAACGTCATGAGCCGAGCTCCGCACCGGGCGCCGAGGTCGGCGCCCAGGGCCGTACGGAACGCGTCGTACCGGCTGTTGACCGGCTCCGTCCTCACGGTGTTCGTGGTGTTCTTCGTGCTGCCGGTGCTCTGGCTCCTCCTCGCGGCGACCAAGACCGACCAGCAGCTGGTCCACGACAACCCGCTGTCCTTCGGCTCCTGGCAGGCGCTCAAGGCCAACTGGGACGCGCTCAGCAGCTTCCAGGACGGCGCGATCCTGCAGTGGCTGGGCAACTCCGCCCTCTACGCGGTGATCTCCCTGGTCATCACCCTCTGCGTGTCGGTGCCGGCGGGGTACGCGCTGGCCATGACCGAGTTCCGCGGCCGCCGCCTGCTGCTGGTCTCGACCCTGGTCGTGATGCTGATGCCGAGCGCCACCCTGGTCGTGCCGCTGTTCCTGGAGGTCAACGCGGCGCACCTGGTCGGCACCATGTGGTCGATCGTCCTGCCGTACGCGTTCTACCCGTTCGGCGTGTACCTGACATACATCTACTTCACCACCGCCGTACCGAGGGACCTGCTGGCGGCCGCACGGATGGACGGCTGCTCCGAACTCGGCGTCTTCCGCCACGTGGCGCTGCCGCTGGCGACGCCGGTCATCGCGCTCGTGGGCTTCTTCAGCTTCGTGGCCAACTGGACCAACTACTTCCTGCCGTACGTGATGCTCCCCCAGGACGACCAGATGCCGATCCAGGTCGGCGTCGGCAACCTGCTCAGCAGCGTGCCGCAGTTCAACCCGACCGCCGGTTCGCTCGCGGTCGAGCGCCCGCAGCTGGCCCTCGCGACCCTGGTGGCCATCACCCCGGTCCTGGTCGTCTTCCTCTTCGCCCAGCGCTTCCTGGTCAGCGGAATGCTCGCCGGGGCGACCAAGGAATGACGACCGTGCCGTTCTCCCGATCGGAGATCCTCCCCATGTCCCTCAGCTCCACCGACCCCTCCCCGGGCGAGGACGCCACGGGTTCCCCGGCCGAGATCCAGGCCTCGGTGCCGCTGCTCGAACCGCCCGGCTGGGCGCCGGCGCAGCGCGCGCTGTTCGACCTGCTCGACCACGGCTGGCGGCAGTTCGCCCGCGACTTCACCGGCCCCGACGGCCGGCTGAACTACCACGGCCGGCTGACCACCCGCGACGGCGTGGACGACTTCTACGAGGTCTTCTTCAACTGGCCGCAGCTGTACCTCCTCGGCGGCGCCGACGACCTCCTGGCCGCCAGCGCCAAGCACTGGGAGGGGGTCACCGCCCACCTCACCGAACTGGACATGCTCCGCGACGAGTACGAGCGCGGCTACGACTGGTTCCACCAGGGCGAGAGCCTGCTGCTGCTCTACTTCCTGTGCATGGCGGACCCCGAGCGCTGGTCCGAGCGCGCCCTGCGCTTCGCCGAGCTGTACGTCGACCCGGTGCACGGCAACTACGACCCCGCGCACCGCATCGTCACCCGCCCGCACAACGGCAGCGACCCGGACCGCCGGGGCGTCAGCGACGGCGAGGTCTACCCGTGGCTGCAGAAGGAGGCGGACACCTACGGCTACCCGCTCGAATGGCTCCCCGAGGCGCAGGACGGCCCGTTCCCGCTCGACTCGGACCCGCGGCTGGGCGCGCAGATGCGCGAGCGGATGGGTGTCGGCGACACCGCGGTCAACCTCGCCGTGGCCGGGCTGGTCCTCAACGCCTGGATCCTGTCCGGCGAGCAGCGCTACCGCGACTGGATCGTCGAGTACGTCGGCGCCTGGCGGGAGCGCACCGAGGCGAACGGCGGTCTGATCCCGGACAACGTCAGCCCGGACGGAGAGGTCGGCGGCCTGCTGGAAGGCCGCTGGTACGGCGGCCACTACGGCTGGTCCTGGCCGCACGGCTGGCACAGCGTGGGCCACGCGGCCTGCGTGGCGGCGATCGCCGCGGCGGTGTCCACCGGGGAGGACGACTACCTCGCGATGGTCGGGACCTCGCTCGACGAGCTCATCTCCCGGGCCAAGCCGATGCCCTTCACCGAGGCGGACTCCAGCCTCCGGTCCAAGTGGGCGGTCGAACTCGCGGAGGACGCCGGCAAGCCGACGCTCCACCTGCCGTTCCGGCGCAACGACTCGGGCTGGTTCGACTACAACCCCGTCACCCTGCCGGTGCCGATGGCGCTGTGGCACCACACCGCCTCCGAGGCCGACCGCGCCCGGATAGAACGGCTGCGCGAGGCGGACGGCCTCGACTGGAGCACCGTGCGGTCGTTCCGGGCCAAGGAGGAGTCCGGGCACGAGAAGGCCTGGTTCGCCTTCCTCGCCGGTGACGACCCGCACTACCCCGAGCGGATCCTCGCCGCCGCCCAGGCACAGGTCCGCCACCGCCTGCGGCGGATGGCGCGCTACCGGGACCTGGAGGTCGACGAGGCCGACATCCACGTGTGGCAGCAGTGCAACCCGGTGGTTACCGAGGCCCTCGTCCAACTCACCTGGGGCGGCCCCCAGGTGCTCTACAACGGAGGCCTCCAGCAGGCCCGGCTGCGCTACCACGACGCGCAGGCCCGCCGCGCAGGCCTGCCGGCCGACGTGGCCGCCCTGGTCACCTCGATCGACCCGGAGGCGACCACCGTCGAGCTGGTGAACCTCTCGCCCGGCGCGGAGCGTACGGTCGTCGTCCAGGCGGGTGCGTTCGCCGAGCACACCATCACCTCGGTCCGCTACACGACCTGCACGGACGAGGGCTGGATCGGCGACATGTACGACTACGGCCACACCGAGCCGGTCGTCGGCGAGTCGGAGACGGTCTGCGACGGAGCCTTCCTGACCGTCCGGCTGCCCGCCTCCACCCGCATCCGGCTCACGCTCCGACTGGAGCTCCGTACCCGCACCCCCAGCTACCGTTCGCCGTTCGCAGCCCCGGAGGAGGGAACCGGGTGAAGCGCCTCGCCCAGACCATCAGGCTGCGGCCCGAGCACCGCGAGGAGTACCTCCGACTCCACTCCGCGGTCTGGCCCGGCGTCGAGGCGGCCATGCACCGGGCGAACATCCGCAATTTCAGCATCTTCCTCCACGGCGACGTGCTGTTCTCCTACTTCGAGTACCACGGCGAGGACTTCGACACCGACATGGCGACGCTCGAAGCCGACCCGGTGTCCCAGGAGTGGTGGAAGCTCACCGACCCCTTGCAGGAGCCCTGGCCGGACCGCGGCGACTCCCGCCAGTGGACCGAACTCACCGAGGTCTGGCATCAGGGCGAGCCCGACCCCATCCCTGACCGATCCGAACCGGAGCCTTCGTGACCTCCAGCCGGCCCCCCGCACTCATCGACTCCCACCACCACCTGTGGGACCTCGCCCAGCGCCCGCAACCCTGGCTCGACGAGCCGGACCTGGCATCGATCCGCCGCACCTTCACCCCCGACGACCTGCGCGCCACCGCCACCAGCACGGTGGCGGGCCGCCGGCTCGGCCGCACGGTGGCCGTGCAGTGCGTACCGGACGTCCCCGAGACCGAGGACCTGCTCCAACTCGCCGTCCATGAGCCGCTGATCGCGGCCGTGGTCGGCTGGGTGGACCTCACGTCCCCCGCCGTGGGCGACGAGCTCGACCGGCTGCTCGCCGGCCCGGGCGGCAGCCACCTCCGCTCCCTGCGCCACCTGGTGCAGGGCGAGACGGACCCGGAGTGGCTGCAACGCCCGGACACCGAACGCGGGTTGACCGCGGTCCGGGACCGCGCTCTCGGGTACGACGTGCTCGTCCGCAGCCACCAGCTCGACCAGGCGGTCCGGCTGGCCGAGCGCATCCCGGACCTGCCCCTGGTGCTCGACCACGCGGGCAAGCCGGACATCGCCGGCGGCGACCTGGGGGAGTGGGAGCAGTGGCTGCGGCGGCTGGCGGCGCACCCGCAGGTGGTCTGCAAGCTGTCGGGACTCATCACCGAGGCCGACCACCACACCTGGACCGCCGCCGACATCCGCCCGGTGTGGGACGTCCTGCTGAACGCCTTCGGCGCCGACCGGCTGATGTTCGGCTCCGACTGGCCGGTGGCGAACCTCGCCGGCGGCTGGAACCGCTGGGCCGACACCGTGGACGAGCTGCTCGACGACTGCTCCGCCGACGAGACCTCGGCGATCCTCGCAGGCACCGCGACCGCCTTCTACCGGCTCGCTCCGCAGGCGTAGCCCTCACCGAAGCGACGTCGGACGACGGCGACACCTGCTGCGCGGCACACGGCTGCCCGGGCGCTGGACACGGCTCCGGCCGAGTTCTTCGCGCCCGGTCCATCGACCGAACCGGCGGCCCCCGCGCCCACCGCCCCTGCGGACGGTCGGCGCGGGGGCCGCTCGGCAGGGAGAGTGGCTGCTGACAACGGGGGGCCGGAGAGTGAGGCCCTCCGGCCCCCCGTCTCGGCTCACGGGGGTGTCGCCCGGGCTACTGGATCGTCCAGGTCTGGTGGGACTGGTTGGTGGCGTTCGACTGGTCGACGGTGGCGCCGTTGGCGGTCGACGCGCCGCTCACCTCCAGGATCTGTCGGCTCTCGTAGTTGCGGAGCAGGTAGCCGCCGTCGGCCGGCTCGAAGTACCACAGCTGGTTGTTGCCGCCGTTGTAGGTGGACTGGTCGGCGGCGGTCGCCCGCCAGTGGCTGGACCAGCCGAGGTGTCGCCGCCGGTCGGCTCTGCGACTCGGTAGGACTCATTTCCGCCGCCCGGCTGAGAAGTCAGCCCGATCTGAACACAGCGACGCCCGCGGCCAGGGTGAGCTGGTCGCGGGCGTCGGGCAGGGCGACGGGACTCGGTGAACGAGGTGCTGTCCGTTGGCGAGGGGCCGGTCCACCGGCGGCGGGCGCCACCCGCTGCCGGGGTGTCGCCCTGTCAGCTGTCAGTCGAGGGCCGATCCCGGCTCGCCGAGGGATTCGCGGAGCCAGTGCTCGACCCCGGCGACGTGCACGGTCGCCCAGGCGTGGGCGAGTTCCGGGCGCCGGCCGGCGATCGCGTCGTAGATCGCGCGGTGCTGCTGACGGGTCCGCTCGGCCGCGCCCTCCTCGGTCAGCCCGCGCCAGATCCGCGCGCGCGTGGTCGGCCCGGACAGGCCGTCGATCAGCGAGGAGAGCACGGTGTTGCCCGAACCGGCTGCGATCCTGCGGTGGAACTCCAGGTCGTTGGCGATGATCTCGTCCAGCGTGGCGGCCTCGTCCAGGTTCCGCAGCAGCTCGGCCAGGCCGGTGATGTCCTCCTCGGACATCACCCGGGCGGCCATCGCGGTCGCGGCGGGCTCCAGGATGCGGCGGACCTCCAGGAACTCCAGCACCGTGTGGTCCTGGTGGAAGTCGACGACGAAGGCCAGGGCGTCCAGAAGGATGTCGGGCTCCAGGCTGGTCACGTACGTGCCGTCGCCCTGGCGCACGTCGAGCACCCGGATGAGCGAGAGCGCCTTGACGGCCTCCCGCAGGGAGTTGCGCGACAGGCCCAGCCGCTCGGCGAGGTCCGCCTCCTTCGGGAGCTTCGCACCCGGGCGGAGTTCACCGCTCACGATCATGGCTTTGATCTTCTCGATCGCCTCGTCGGTGACTGGCACTGCCTCGCCTCTCCTGGTCGTCTGATCATCGCAGCATACGGGTTCCGCCCGTCCCGGCCGCGGCGCTTCGAGGCACCCGGGCCGGGGCCGGAGGCCGGGACGGCTGCTCCTCGGTCGGCTCCTCGTGGACCGGGGTGGACAGGGCGGTCCTCGCCGCCGTTCCGGCGGAGTCGACGATGACGACGACCAGGGTCCGGGGCCCGTGCACGCCCTCGACCCGGGTGAGTTCGATGTCACTGGTCGCGGAGGGGCCGGAGACGAAGGTCAGCGGCCGGCGCGGGTCGAGGAGGGCGAGCGCCCCCGGGACGTCGTCCACGATCTGCTCCGCGCGCACGACGCAGAGGTGGTAGTCGGGGACGAGGGTCAGGGTGCGCCGGCCCTGGCCCGGGCCGGTGTCCAGGACGACGGTGCCGGTGACGGCGATGCCGACGGCGGTGAGGGTGACGGCGCCGTCCAGGGCGTCCAGCGAGGGGACGTCCAAGGGCTCCCGGTGCCATTCCCAGTCGCCGGAGGGCAGCACAGCGTCCGGAAAGCCGTCGGGCACGGCCAGGCGCCGGGCGCCGCGCGCGGTGAGGGCGGCGGCGATCGCCGCGGGCAGCCCGTCCGGGTCCGTCCGGACGACGGTGGCGCGGTAGTCGGCGACCCGCTCGGCGAACAGGGCCACCAGGTCCTCGCCGTCGGCGTGACCGCGCCGGTAGCCGCGCGGGACGGGTACGTCCTCCGGGCCCTCCTCGGCGGGGACGTCGGCGAGCGCGGCGCGGATGCGGGCGAGTACGGCGTTCCGAGTGTTTGTCATTTCCCCTGCCGGTTCTTGCGCCACCAGGTGCGGAAGGACTCGGCGGGCGGCGCCGGGGTGTCCCGCTCCGCGGACCAGCCGCTCAGCGGGCCGGGCAGCCGACCGATCCGGCCGTCCCGGGCCAGCGCCCGCCCGCCGAGCGAGGCCGCCCGCTGGGCGGCGCCCAGCAGGGCGGGGGAGCCGAGGACGGTGGCGGCCGCCTTCATCGCCAGCGCCTCGGCGGTCGGCAGGCCGACCGGTCCGCGCTCGGCCTCGACGACCGCGGACCGCAGGTGCACCAGCAGCTTCGGGATGTCGATCTTCACCGGGCAGGCGTCGTAGCAGGCACCGCACAGGGTGGAGGCGAACGGGAGGGATGCGGCGTTCTGTACGCCGACGAGCTGCGGGGTGAGGACAGCGCCGATCGGCCCGGGGTAGACCGAGCCGTAGGCGTGGCCGCCGGTGCGCTCGAAGACCGGGCAGACGTTGAGGCAGGCGGAGCAGCGGATGCAGCCCAGCGCCGCGCGGCCGACGGTGTCGGCGAGGGTGTCCGTGCGCCCGTTGTCGAGCAGCACGAGGTGGAACACCGACGGGCCGTCGGCCTCCGTGGTGCCGGTCCAGGTGGAGGTGTAGGGGTTCATCCGCTCGCCGGTGGAGGAGCGGGGGAGCAGCTGGAGGAACACCTCCAGGTCCGCCCAGGTGGGGACGACCTTCTCGATGCCCATCACGGTGATCAGCGTCTCGGGCAGGGTGAGGCACATCCGGCCGTTGCCCTCGGACTCCACCACGACGACGGTGCCGGTGTCGGCGACGGCGAAGTTGGCACCGGAGACGGCGACCTTGGCGCGGAGGAACTTCTCCCGCAGGTGCCGGCGGGCGGCCTCGGCGAGCGCCGCAGGCTCGTCGGTCAGCCCCTCGGGGGCCGGCTGCCCCCAGTCGCCCATCCGTTCGGCGAACAGCTCGCGGATCTCGGTCCGGTTGCGGTGGATCGCCGGGACGAGGATGTGCGAGGGCCGGTCGTCGCCGAGCTGGACGATGAGTTCGGCGAGGTCGGTCTCGTACGCGGAGATGCCCGCCTCGGCCAGCGCCTCGTTGAGGCCGATCTCCTGGGTGGCCATGGACTTGACCTTGACCACCTCCGTCTCGCCGGTGGCCCGCACCAGTTCGATGACGATGCGGTTGGCCTCGGCGGCGTCGGCGGCCCAGTGGACCGTCCCGCCGGCCGCCGTGACGGCTTCCTCCAGGCGCACCAGGTGGTGGTCGAGGTGGCGCAGCGTACGGGTCTTGATCGCGTCGGCGGCGGTGCGCAGCTCCTCCCAGTCGTCCAGCTCGGAGGCGACGGTCAGGCGCTTGTCGCGGATGACGGTCGTGGCGTGTTTCAGGTTGGCCCGCAGCCGGCTGTTGCCGAGGGCCTCACGGGCGGCCTCGGGGAAGGACGGCGAGCCCAGCCAGACCACTCCGCGCTCGCCCGGGGCGGTCACGGCCGCACTCCTTCGGTCCTGGCGAGGATCTCGGCCAGGTGCATGGTCCGCACCCCGGCGGCCTGCCGGGACAGCCCGCCGCCGATGTGCATCAGACAGGAGTTGTCGACGGTGCAGAGCACCTCGGCGCCGGTCCTGTGCACCGTGTCGACCTTGTCGGCGAGCATCGCTCCGGAGGTCGCGGCGTTCTTGACGGCGAAGGTGCCGCCGAAGCCGCAGCAGGAGTCGGCGGCCGGGAGCTCGACCAGGTCGAGGCCCTCGACCGCGCGCAGCAGCCGCTCCGGCCGGTCGCCGAGGCGCAGCCCGCGCAGCGAGTGGCAGGTGGGGTGGTAGGTGACCCGGTGCGGGAAGCGGGCGCCGACGTCCGTGACGCCCAGGACGTCGGTCAGGAACTCGGTGAACTCGTGCACCCGGGGCGCCAGTTCGGTGACCTGGCGGTGCAGGGCCGGGGTGCTGTACTGCTCGGCGAGCTCGGCGTGGTGCTCCCGGACCAGTCCGGCGCAGGACGCGGACGGGGTGACCACCGCGTCGTACTCGGCGAAGGTGCGGGTGAACCGGGCCATCAGCGGGACGGCGTCCGTGCGGTAGCCGGTGTTGATGTGCATCTGCCCGCAGCAGGTCTGCGCCTGCGGGAACTCCACGGTGTGGCCGAGCCGTTCGAGGACGGTCACCACGGCGCGGCCGGTCTCGGGGAACATGGTGTCGTTGAAGCAGGTGATGAACAGCGCGATGCGCATCAGTGGGACTCCTCCGGGGTGGGGACGCCCGTCGGCAGCAGCCCGCGCTCCTTCAACTCCGCCCACAGCGCCACCGGCACGGGGTACCGGAGCATGGCAGCGGCGTCCCGCACCTCGGTGGCGTTGCGGGTGCCGACCAGCACGCTCGCCACGGCGGGGTGCCCGAACGGGAAGCGCAGCGCCGCGGCGCGCAGCGGCACGCCGTGCTGCTCGCAGACGGCCTTGAGGTCGAGGGCGCGGGTGAGCAGCTCCTCGGGCGCGGCAGCGTAGTCGAAGGTCGCGCCGGGGCGGGGGTCGGCGAGCAGGCCGGAGTTGAAGACGCCGCCGATCACCACGCCGACGCCGCGTTCGGCGGCCAGCGGCAGCAGCTCGGTAAGGCCGCGCTGGTCGAGCAGGCTGTAGCGGCCGGCCAGCAGGACGGTGTCGAGGTCGGTCTCGCGGATGAACCGGGCGAGCAGTTCCGCCTGGTTCATCCCGGCGCCGATCGCGCCGACCGTCCCTTCGGTGCGCAGCCGGGCCAGCTCCGGGTAGGCCTCGGAGATCGCCTGGTCCGCGTGGTCGTCGGGGTCGTGCAGGTAGACGACGTCGATCCGGTCCAGCCCGAGCCGTTCCAGGCTGTCCTCGATCGAGCGTCGGACGCCCGCGGCGCTGAAGTCCCAGACCCGGCGGTGGGTGGCGGGGACGGCGAAGCCGTCGGCGAGGTCGTCGCCCTCGGCCTCCGGGGCCGGCTGCAGCAGCCGGCCGACCTTGGTGGAGAGGATGTACTCGTCCCTGGGGCGGCCGCGCAGGGCCTGGCCGAGCCGGCGCTCGGACAGGCCCAGGCCGTAGTGCGGGGCGGTGTCGAAGTACCGCACGCCCGACTCCCAGGCGGCGCTGACCGCCGCTTCGGCGTCGGCGTCGCTCACCGGCGTGAACAGGTTGCCGATGCCCGCCGCGCCGAACGCGAGTTCACCGACCTCCACCGTGCTGTGCCCCAGGGGGCGGCGGCGCGCGGTCACGATGCAGCCTCCGGTCGCAGGCGCAGGTTCGCCATCCCGCCGTCGACCTGGAGGGTCGCGCCGGTGGTGCTGCCGGCGGCCGGGGAGGCCAGGTAGGCGATGGCCGCGGCCACCTCCTGCGGGGTGACCAGACGCCCGTGCGGCTGACGGGCGCTGAGCTGCGCCCGTTCGGCGGCCGGGTCGTCGGCGGTGTCCAGCAGCCGGCCGACCCAGGGGGTGTCCACGGTGCCGGGGCTGACGCAGTTGACCCGGATGCCCTCGCGGACGTGGTCGGCGGCCATGGACAGGGTGAGCGAGTGCACGGCGCCCTTGCTCGCCGCGTAGAGTGCGCGCTGCGGCAGACCGGTGGTGACGACGATGGAGCCGAGGTTGACCACCGAGGCCCGGGTGGAGCGGCGCAGGTGCGGCAGGGCGGCCCGGGTGGTGCGGACGACCCCCAGCAGGTTGACGTCGAGGACGCGGTGCCACTGCTCGTCCGGGTTGTCCGCGACCGTGCCGGTCGCGCCGATGCCCGCGTTGTTGACCAGGATGTCGATGCCGCCGAGCGCCTCGGCGGCCGCCTCGACGGCACCGGACACCGAGGCGTCGTCGGAGACGTCGGCGGTGAAGCCGAGCAGCGGCTTCGGCACGGCCGCCGGGTCGAGGTCGAGGACGGCCACCCGGGCTCCGCGCTCGGCGAGCAGGGTGGCGGTGGCCAGGCCGATTCCGGAGGCGCCGCCGGTGACGAGTGCGGTCAACCCGTCGAGTTCCGCCGTCGTCATGCGATCGCCTCCTGCCAGCACGTCAGTTCGACGGCCCGGAGGGAGCCGTGGGGGTAGCGGTAGGTGTCCAGCGCGGACCGGCGCAGGGCGGCCGAGAACCCGGGGGCGGTGAGGGCGCGGTAGTGGCCGTCGGAGAAGGAGCGGACGTCGTAGGTGTCGACGGCGGTGATCCGCGCTGTGGTTGCGGACAAGGGGATGCCTTTCACGCGTTGACGAGCGTCTGGCGCTGGGTGCCGAGGCCGTCGATGGACAGCTCGACGGTGTCGCCGTCGCGCAGGTAGGGGTTGTTGGGCAGGCCGAGGGCCACGCCGGCCGGGGTGCCGGTGTTGATGACGTCGCCGGGGCGCAGCACCATGTACTGGCTCAGGTACCGGATCAGGTAGCCGACTTCGAAGATCATGTTCTTGGTGCTGCCGTCCTGGCGGGGCTCGCCGTTGACGGCCAGCCGCAGCCCCAGGTCCTGCGGGTCGCCCACCTCGTCCGGGGTCACCAGCCAGGGCCCGAGCGGGTTGAAGCTCTCGCAGGACTTGCCGAGGTCCCACTGGGCGGAGTACTCCAGCTGGAACTCCCGCTCGGAGACGTCGTTGCTGATCGCGTAGCCCGCGACGCACTCCGCCGCCTCCTGCGGGGAGGTGAGGTAGCGGGCCTCCCGGCCGATGACGACGGCGAGTTCCACCTCCCAGTCGGTCTTCACCGAGCCGCGCGGGATCAGCACGGGGTCGAAGGGGCCGACGACGGTGGACGGGTCCTTCAGGAAGACGACCGGCCGTTCGGGGACGGCCGCCCCGGTCTCCTCGGCGTGGTCGCGGTAGTTGAGGCCGATGCAGACCACCTTGCCGGGGCGGGCGACGGGAGCCCCGATCCGCAGGCCGGTCGTGTCCAGGACGGGCAGCGACCCCTCGGCCAGGGCGGTGCGGACCCGGTCGATGCCACCGGAGGAGAGGAACGCCCCGTCGATGTCGTCGGTCAGTCCGGCGAGGCTGCGGGTCGTTCCGTCCTCGTCGCGGACGGCCGGCGTCTCTGCTCCCGGCTCGCCGACTCGAAGCAGCTTCATGTGGTGACTCCCCTCAACACATCGGATGTATCCGCAGTGCCATGACCATACGAGGCCACCCCGGGCACCGCAAGGATTCCTCCGGTTTCCGCTCGCCACCGGGCCCGAACCGGACTCAACTGCGCAGCAGAGAGGGCGTACTGCGGCCCGGGGGAGAGGCGGGGAGGTGGCGGGATCACGGTTCCGAGTCATCCGAGGTTTCCTCTTGTCCGTCAGGCTCTTGAAGTCCTCCGTGCCACCACTCGGCAGGGGTGCTTCCCGGAAGAAGCCTTCGATAGTACGGTCGCGCGCATCGCCCGAGACCGTTCGGAGGACTGCGCATGGCGGCACGCTACTTCGAGGACTTCGCGATCGGCCGTGGGGGGCTCGTGCCGCGCGCGGTCCTGGACACCGACGCTCCCGTGCTCGACCTCAACGGGCACTGGGCGTTCCGTTTCTCACCGACGCTGAACAGCGACCCGGACGGGTTCCAGGACCCGGCGTTCGACGACAGCTCCTGGGACACCCTGCCCGTTCCCTCGCACTGGCAGTTGCGCGGCCACGGACGGCCGGTCTACGTCAACGTCGCCTACCCCATCCCCCTGGACCCGCCCTTCGTCCCGGACGAGAACGAGACCGGGGACTACCGCCGGGTCTTCGAGCTGCCCGACTCCTGGTACGGCGTGCCGGCCGTGCTGCGCTTCGAGGGCGTGGACTCCTGTGCCCGGGTCTGGCTCAACGGGACGGAAGTGGGCGTCACCTACGGCAGCCGCCTGCCGGCCGAGTTCGACGTGAGCGCCGCGCTGCGGCCCGGCCGCAACGTGCTGGCCGTGCGGGTGCACCAGTTCTCCGCCGGTACGTACCTGGAGGACCAGGACACCTGGCGCCTGTCGGGCATCTTCCGCGACGTGCGACTGCTCGCCCGCCCGGCGGGCGGGATCCGGGACGTCTTCGTCCACGCCGACTACGACGCCGCAACCGGCGAGGGCCGGTTGCGCGTGAACGTGGACGCGGACGCGCCCGTGCGGATCACCGTGCCCGCCCTCGCGATCGACGACCGGCCCGCCGAGGGCGAGTTCCGGCTGCCCGCGGTGCGGCCGTGGAGCGCGGAGGAGCCGCACCTGTACGAGGCCGAGCTGAGCACCGCGACCGAACGCGTCCGGGTCAGGGTCGGCTTCCGCACCGTCGTCGTGGACGACGACGGGGTGCTGCGGGTCAACGGACGGCGCGTCGTGCTGCGCGGGGTCAACCGGCACGAGTTCGACCCGGACCACGGCCGCGCCCTCTCCCGGGAGACCATGCGCCGCGACGTGGAGCTGATGAAGCGGCACAACATCAACGCCGTCCGCACCTCCCACTACCCGCCGCACCCGGCCTTCCTCGACCTGTGCGACGAGCTCGGGCTGTACGTCGCGCTCGAATGCGACCTGGAGACCCACGGGTTCGAGCGCGCCGACGCCACGCCCTGGGAGCGCAACCCCTCCGACGACCCGCGCTGGCGCGACGCCTACCTGGACCGCATCGAGCGCACGGTCGAGCGGGACAAGAACCGTCCGAGCGTCATCCTCTGGTCACTGGGCAACGAGGCCGGCGACGGCCGGAACCTGCGGGCGATGGCCGACTGGCTGCACCGGCGCGACCCCTCCCGCCCGATCCACTACGAGGGCGACCGGCTCGGCGAGTACACCGACGTGTTCGCCGAGATGTACCGCCCGCCCGCGGCCGTCGCCCGCACCGGCCGCGGACAACTGCTCCCGGGCGAGACCTCGTACCCCGCACGGCCCGGGTCCGGTGACCCGGCGGACGATCCGCGCAACCACCGGCCGTTCCTGCTCACCGAGTTCGCCCATGCGATGGGCAACGGCCCCGGCGGCCTGACCGAGTACGCGCGGCTGTGGGACGAGTACCCGCGGGTCCAGGGCGGTTGGGTGTGGGAGTGGATCGACCAGGGGCTGCGGACGCACGACGCCGAGGGCCGCGCGTTCTTCGGGTACGGCGGTGACTTCGGCGAGGACCTGCACGACGGCAACTTCATCTGCGACGGCCTGCTCTTCCCCGACCGCACCCCCTCGCCCGGCCTGCTGGAGTACGCCAAGGTCATCGCCCCTGTCCGCATCGGCCCCGGCCCGGAGCCCGGGACGCTGACCGTGGAGAACCGCTACGAGGTGCTGGAACTGTCCCACCTCCGGTTCACCTGGTCGCTGACGTGCGAGGGCACCGAGCTGGCCCGGGGAGAGCTGCCCACCCCGCGGCTGGCCGCCGGGGAGAGCGGCCGGCTGGCGCTGCCCGCGCTCGACCTGCCGACCGGGCGGGACGACGAGGGCGAACTCTGGCTCACCGTCCGGGCGGAGCTGGCCAAGGCCACCGCGTGGGCCCCCGAGGGCCACCTGGTCGCCTGGGGCCAACTCCCGCTGCGCGCACCCGAGCCCGGCCCCCGTCGCAGGCGCCCGGACGGCCCGCAGGCAGCGGTGCGCGCCAATGACCGCCACCTCGCACTGGGGCCCGGCCGCTTCGACCCCGCCACCGGGCGCCTGCTCGCCCTCGCCGAACACCCGCTGCAAGGGCCCCGGTTGAACCTCTGGCGAGCCCCCACGGACAACGACCGCGGCGGCTGGGCCCAGCAGGACGCCGCCTACTGGAAGGACCGGGGCCTGGACCGGCTGCGGCACCGCACCGTGTCCGTCGAACCGGACTCCGAGGGCCTGACCGTCGTGGTCCGCAGCGCCGCGGCCGCGGTCGCCTGCGGCTATCTGACCACGTACCGCTGGACCGGCGACGGACCCGGCCTGCGGCTCCACGTGCACGCCGAACCGGACGGTCACTGGCCCGAGTACCCGGTCCGCTCCACCGACGCGGTGGTCGATGCCGGGCTGCCGCCACAGGAGCAGCGGGAACTGCTCCGCAGGAACGCCGCACCTCCGCTGGCCCGGATCGGTCTCGCCTGGGAACTGCCCGCCGACTGGTCGCTGGTCGAGTGGTTCGGCGCGGGCCCGGGGGAGGCCTACCCGGACTCGCGCCAGGCGGTCCGGGTCGGACGCTTCCACGCCACGGTCGACCAACTGCAGACGCCCTACGTGCGCCCGCAGGAGAACGGCAACCGGACGGACGTGCGGTGGGCCGAGATCAGCGACGGATCCGCCGGGCGCATCCGCGTCCAGGGCGAGGAGCTCTTCCACTTCTCCGCCCGCCGCTGGACCGACCGGCAACTCGCCGCGGCCCGGCACCCCACCGAACTCGTCCCCGGTCCGGTGGTCCACCTGTACACCGACCACGCCGTCCAGGGCCTGGGAAGCGCCGCCTGCGGCCCCGGTGTCCTGCCCCAGCACCGGCTCGAAGTCGGCACCGCCGACTTCACCATCCTCCTCACGCCGCTCCACCGCCCGTGACGCCGGCCTGCCGGAGCCGGAGGGCCGCCTCCTGTAGGCGAATTCGAGGGGCGGCCGTCCGGTGTTTCCTCAGGGTACGGGGAGACTAACGCGGGCCACTGACACCGACCCGCCTGCGCGGTGTGCGTCGAGCCTCGTCCAGGTAGACCGCTTCGGGGCCGTGCTCCGTGAGGGGGCGGCCGATCACGACGCCGAAGGCGTGGGCGAGTTGGTGATCCCAGTCGGCATCCGCGACGGCGGCGGCGTGGTAGGTCATGGGCGGCACCGTAAGTGGAGGCCTCCGACAGCACGGTGAGGGCGTCGGCAGGCCGGGCCGTACTCAGGGCGAGGGCCCTGAGGCGGGTCCGGAGACCGGCCACTGCGTCCATCCAGGCCATTCCGTGCCGTCGCGCGGGTGACACCGGCTGACCGCTTCGGCTCGACGGCTTCTCGGGACTGCATGGTGAACCCGCCCGGCATCCTCGTCAGGGCGTTTCCGGCTTCCTGTAGGAGAACAGATGTCCCGTCCCCGTTTCCGTTCCGGCCCCGTGGCCGTGGCGGTGGCCGCGACCGCCTCGGCGGCCGTGGCCATGACCGCGTTCACGTTGATCCCGGCCGTGCAGGCCACCGCCTCCCGGGTGCACGTGCTGCGCTGGGTCGGTACGCAGGAGACCAGTACCCAGCCCGAGCACCCGCGGGTGGGTGACAGTTGGACGATGTACCGGGCGCTGTACGAACTCGAAGGCGACGGCAGGACCGGACGACGCATCGGGGAGTCCTCGTCCCAGTGCAGCGCCGTCCACGCGACCAGCGAGGGGTACGTCGCCCACTGCCAGGGGGTGGTCAAGACCAGCGAGGGCAGCATCGTGATGAGCTCGATGCAGAACCGCTTCGGGCCCGGCCCCTACTCGTGGGAGTCGGCCGTCCTGGGCGGAACCGGCTCCTACGCGGGCGCTTCCGGGCAGGCCAAGATCACCCGGTACCCGGACCGCACCGTCTTCGAGATCGACCTCGGCAACTGACCCGAACCCGCCGCGCGTCGGCCCTCCTCCGGCGCGCGGCGCGCTGCCGTGTTCGGGCCGCGGGAGGACGGGCCGGTGCGGCTGACCGGTGGCCGGTACGTCCCAGTACCTGGGCCAGCGCGAGGTGGAGGGACTGACGGAGGTCGGCGGGGGCGTCCGGGCAGCGCCAGGCGACGAAGCCGTCAGGGCGCACCAGGACCGCTCCACCGGGGGTGATGCCCCAGCGGTGCGGGCCGTCGGCAGGGTCCACGGGGCGCAGCCGGCCATGCCGGCCGATGCTGTGGACGGCCAGTGGCCAGCCGACGGCCCGGCCGACCTGCCGGGCGGCCCGGCGCCAGGCGCGGGCCTCGGCGCCGTCGCCGGTGAGCAGGGTGAAGCGGTCCCCGAACAGGTCCAGGACGGAGATGTCCTCGCCCTGATGACGGACCCACACGTGGGGGCTGCGGGTCCCCGGAAGCCCGACCAGTCGGCTGTCGGCGGCAGGTGCCCGGAGCACGTCGCCGGTCGGGAGCGTACGGGCCGCACCACGGGTGTCGGCGGCAGCGACGATCGCGCTGGAAGCGTAGCGGTAGGCGAGGTAGGCGGGCACGAGGTCGCTGGGGCTGACCAGCGGGGTGCGGGGGCCCTGGTAACCGGGCGGGTGCAGTTGGCCGGCGCGGGCGCCGGCCAGGCGTCCGGTGGCCAGGGCCACCGGACGCCGTTCCGCCTCGTAGCTGTCCAGCAGGGTGCGGTCGGCGTGGCCGCGGTGGACGGCGGCCAGTTTCCAGGCCAGGTTGTGGGCGTCCTGGATGCCCGTGTTGGCGCCGAAGCCGCCGGTGGGCGGCACCTGGTGGGCGCTGTCCCCGATCAGGAAGATCCGGCCCGTGGCGAACCGGTCGGCGACCTTCTGGCTGGCGTGCCACGGCAGGGTGCTGTGGATCTCGATCCGCAGATTCGTCAGGCCGGTGGCCTGGCGGATGTGGGCGGTGATCCGCTCGGGAGTGAAGTCCTGGACGCGCTCCCCGCGGTCGGGGTGGTAGGGGACCTGGAATATCCACTGGCTCTCCCCGTCCACGGGCAGCAGCGCGCCCTGAGCCCGGTGGCCTTCCAGGTAGCAGACGGTGAAGCGGCGGCCGGCGACGGCCCGGGCGAGGTCGGGTCCGGCGGTGAACAGCACATTGAGGTTGTGGAAGAGCGCTCCCCGTCCGGAGCAGCCGATGCCCAAGGCCTCGCGGACCGTGCTGTGGGCGCCGTCCGCGGCCAGCAGGTAGCTCGCCCGCAGGGCATGGCTGGGCCCGTGTCCGCTGCGTACGGTCGCGACGACCTCGTCCTCCTGCTGGTCGAAGCCGAGCAGTTCGGTGCCGAAACGATGCTCCGCGCCCTGGTTGCGGGCGTACTCGCGCAGGATCGGCTCCACACGGTCCTGGGTGCACTGGGCCCACGTGGAGGGGCTGAACGCGCCCGTGACGCCTTTCGGATCGCGATGGTCGAACAGCCAGTGCTGTTCCTCGGCCAGCAGACTCGCGGTCCGCAGCACACCGGCGTGGTGTTGCATGCCGCCGGCGGCGTCGCGGATGCTCTCCTCCAGGCCGATCCCGCGGTAGATCTCCATCGTGCGCGGGTTGTAGCCGCGGGCCCGGGGATGGCTGGAGGTGTCCGGTCGGCGTTCGATGAGTACGTGCGGCACGCGCAGGCGGCTCAGGAACACCGACGCGGACAGGCCCACCAGGGAGCCGCCCACGATCAGCACCGGTATTCGGGCGCCTTCGGGTCGCTCCATGACATCCTCCGCATCGTCCCGCCCGTGGGTGGGCGCACCATCTCGTATGTCATCGGGCGGTCGCCTCGCGCCGGGCATGGAGCGGCGGCGCGGACACGGCCCGGTCGACGGCAGTCAGGGAGCTCCCTCCCACCGTGCCGAAGCCCGGCCCGGTTCGCGACAGGGGGCACGCCAATGGTGTGGCGCCCGTGGGCGCAGGACAGGACTCCTTGCCCGGTGGCGGGCCTGGCAGGCTGACGGACCGTCCCACGAGGGCGGCTCCCCCCTCGCCGCCCGTGCGGCGCACGACACGGATGGGCGTCGACGCCCACCCGCTACGGCGTCCGGGTCACGGTGCGGCCCGCCCGCGTGGCGGCGGCCGCGAACGCGCTCGCGTCGAGCACCGCCGCGCCACCCGGGTCGTTGTTGAAGTACACGAAAACGTCGGCCGAGTCCGCCCAGCTGTCGGCGATCCGGCCCACCCAGCCGGCCAGCGCCCGCCGCCCGTACCGGGGCCAGGGCCGGGCCCGACCGGTGTGGCAGCGCAGATAGCCCCACTCGCAGGTCCGCCACAGCGGGGCGACCGGCCGTGACTCCCGGTCGGCCCAGCACAGTGCGGCGGCCCGGCCGGTCAGCACCGCACGGATCTCCGGCGTCCACCAGGACGGGTGCCGCGGCTCGACGGCGACCCGCACGCCCGCCGGGAAGGCGGCCAGACAGCGGTCCAGCAGCTCGGCGTCCGCGCGCAGCGTGGGAGGCAACTGGAGCAGTACGGGGCCGAGCCGCTCCCCGAGGCCCTGCGCCGCCGCGAGCAGCCGCTGAACCGGCTCGGCCGGCTCGCGCAGGCGCTTGATGTGGGTGAGGAAGCGGCTGGCCTTCACCGCGAACACGAAACCCTCCGGGGTACGGGTGCGCCAGTCGGCGAAGGTGTCCGGCGAGGGCAGCCGGTAGAAGGCGGCATTGCTCTCCACCGTGGCGAACCGCTCGGCGTACTCCTCCAGCCAGCGCCGCTTGGGCGTCCCTTCCGAGTAGAGCAGCCCGCGCCAGTCGTCGTACTGCCAACCGGAGGTACCGACGATCAACGACATGAGTCCAGCAAACACCCGTCCGCCGGGCCGGGCACGCGATCGCCGCGGCTGTGGTGATCACCCCCTGGGCGGGTCGGCCCTCCGAATTGCTCTGGACCAATGTGGTCGGGGCTGTCGGTCACCGAGCCGCCGCTGCGCGCGCGTCCGTGCCGAAGGTGCGGCGGTAGGAGGCGGGTGAGACGCCGAGCGTCGTCCGCATGTGGGCGCGCAGGGAGTTCGCGGTGCCGAAGCCGACCCGGTGGGCGACCAGGTCGATGGAGAGGTCCGTGGTCTCCAGGAGCTGTTTGGCCAGTTCGAGCCGCTGGGCGGTGAGCCACTGGACCGGGGTCATGCCGACCTCGTCGCGGAAGCGCCGGGTGAAGGAGCGCAGGCTCATCCGGGCGTGCTCGGCGAGCCGGCCGAGGGGCAGCGGTTCGTCGAGGTGGTCGAGCGCCCAGGCCCGGGTGGCGCTGGTGTCGGCGATCGTGGGGTCGGGCACCGGGCGGTCGATGTACTGGGCCTGCCCGCCGTCCCGCCACGGCGGTACGACGCACATCCGGGCGGTCCGGTTGGCGACGGCCGCGCCGTGGTCGCGGCGGATGATGTGTAGGCAGAGGTCGACGCCCGCGGCCACCCCCGCGGAGGTGAGCACGTCACCGTCGTCGACGAAGAGCACCTCCTCGTCGACCCTGACCGCCGGGTAGGCCCGACGGAACTCGGGGGCGAGGTTCCAGTGGGTGGTCGCCGGCCGGCCGTCGAGCAGCCCGGCCGCGGCGAGCACGTAGGAGCCGGAGCAGATGGACACCAGCCGGGTGCCGGGGCGGATGCGGGCGACGGCAGCGGTGACCTCGGGCGGCAGCGGACCGCCGCGCCCCAGTTCCGGCATCGCGTGGGTGGGCGGGACGACCACGGTGTCGGCCGCGGCCAGGGCTTCCGGGCCGGCGGCCGGCTGAACGGTGAAGCCGGCGTCGCTGAGGACGGGGCTTCCGTCGGCGGTGCAGACCGTGACCTCGTAGAGCGGGCGGCCCTCGGCGTCGTGGGCGCTGCCGAAGACGCGCGAGGGGATGCCCAGCTCGAATGGCGGGACCCCGGGCAGGGCCAGCACGGCGATCCGGTGCGGACCGGGCACCGCCGCCCGGTTCGAAGGTTGCTGCGGTGCTTCGACCAGGATCCGTCCCATGGCCAGATCCTGTCACATAGTGGCCGGACGGCCAACACCATGGCCTCCCCGGGTGCCGGATCGTTGAGCACGTCGTGCCGGGGAGCCCGGCGGTGAAGCGAGTCGACCGATCCGATCGGTCCGGACAGAACGAGGCGTACGGACATGCGTGCAGTGGTGGTGGAGCAGTGGGGCGGACCCGAGCAGCTGGTCGAGCGGGAGGTGGCGCGGCCCGAGCCCGGGCTGAACGAGGTCCTGGTGCGGGTGCACGCGGCCGGGGTCAACCCGGTGGACTGGAAGACCCGGGCGAGCGGGGGCCTGATCGAGTGGGGTGACGTACCGGCGGTCGGCTGGGACGTGTCCGGCACCGTGGAGGCCGTCGGCCCCGGGGTGGGCATCCACCGCCCCGGCGACGAGGTCTACGGGATGCCCCTGTTCCCCCGCCAGGCGGGCGCGTACGCCGAGTACGTGGTGGCGCCGGCCAGGCACCTCGCCCCGAAGCCGGCCGCCCTGACGCACGTGGAGGCGGCGGCCCTGCCGCTGGCCGGGCTGACCGCCTGGCAGGCCCTGGTCGACGCGGCGGACGTGCGCCCCGGCGAGCGGGTGCTGGTTCACGCGGCGGCCGGCGGGGTCGGCCACCTGGCCGTCCAGATCGCCAAGGCCCGCGGCGCCCACGTCATCGGCACGGCCAGCGCGGGCAAGCACGGGCTGCTGCGCGAGCTGGGGGCGGACGAGGTCGTCGACTACCGGGCGGTGCGCTTCGAGGACGCCGTGTCCGACGTGGACGTGGTGCTCGACGGGCTCGGCGGCGAGACCGCCGAGCGTTCCCTGGCGGTCCTGCGGCCCGGCGGCCGGCTGATCACCCTGCCCGGCCCGGACGACGTCCCCGCGGCCCGCGACGGCGTACGGGCGAGCTGGGTCCTCGTCGAACCCGACCACCTGGGCCTGCGCGAGCTGACCGCCCTGGCCGACCGGGGCGCGCTGCGGCCCGTGGTCGAGACCGTCCTTCCCCTCGGCCAGGCCGCGAAGGCCCATGAACTCGGCGAACTGGGCCGCACCACCGGCAAGATCGTCCTGACCGTCGCCTGACGGTCGCGGGCGCTGTCGCCGGACGGTCGCCGGAGTGTCGCCTGACCGCCCGGCGGGGCGGCGGGCACTCACCCGCCGTCCGGCCGACCGGGTTCGCCCGGCCCTTCGGGTACGTCTGCCGGGACGTCCGTCGGCCCCGGGAGGCTCCCTCCGCCGCCCCGAGGAGGGAGAACCAGGTCGCGGCGGACTATCGTGTCCGGTTCGGGTGGGGGCCGCCTCGTGCGGCACGGGCAGCGGTCGATCGGCGGGGGGCGTGCGTGGTGAAGGGACTGGCCCAGTGGGGGCTGGAGGTCTACTCGACGAGGTTCGGGGACCAGCGCTTCGGCCCGGCCCCGCCGGGCAGCGGTGACAGGGGCCTGCTGCGCAGCGGGTTCGCCCCGTGCCTGCTGACGGTCCTGCGGCTGGCGGCGCACCAGGAGGCGGACCACAGGAGCGACCTGGACCTGGCGGCGGCACTGGTGCGTGCCGGTCATGTCGACCGGGCGGTCGAGCTGGTCCGGTCGGGCGGGAGCCGGTCCGGTCCGGAGGCGGACTTGGCTTGTCTGGTGCGGGTGGCGGGCGAGGCCGGGGACCTGGACGGTGCGCGGGTGCTCCTCGACTCGCTGACCGACCGCGCACTGCGGGACGACGCCCTGGTCGCCCACATCGCGGCGGTGGCAGGCGCCGGTGACCACGAGTGCGCCGCCCGCCTGGCGCAGACGGTCCGTTACCCGCACAACTGGCCGCGTGCCTGGGCCGGACTGGCGAAGGCGGTGGCGGACGGCGGTGACTTCCCGGCTGCGCTCGAACACGTCGCCAGAGCCGTCGAGTGCGCCGGCCACGGCGCGGAGTTGGGGCACGTACTGGTGACGGCCGTGGAGATCGCGCACGCCGCGGGCGACCGCGTGCTGGCGGGCGACTTCGCCGACCGTGTGGAGGACCTCGTCCGCTGTGAGGGCCGCAAGGGCGTGGGACAGCGCGCGTTCCTCGTCGCGGTGCTGGCCGTCGAGGCCCGCCTCGGCGACCTGGACCGGCTCGACGCCGTGCTGCGCAGCGTGGCCCGGGCCGCCGCCGCGAGGGCGGCCGAGGAGGCCGAGGCCGCGGCTGCGGGGTCGACTGCGGGGTCGGGGGATGGTCGGGCCGACCCCGATGTCCTGTGTCTCACGATCCGCGCGCGGCCGAGCCCGCACTTCGACGCGAGGATCGTGCCCGAGCTGCTGGAGGCGTTGGCCGGGACCGCCGACCGGGAGGTGGCCCTCGCCGTGGCCGACCGGGCCGAGGAACTGCTCCGCCGCGACACCGGGTTCGAGGGCTTCGCGCTGCGGGAGGCCGTGACCTCGCTGCTGGCCCGGCACGGGCGCGTCGAGCGGGCCATGGCGCACGTCGACCGGATCGACGATCCCGATCTGCGGACGGCGCGGACGGCCCACGTCGTCGAGGTGCTGGCCCGGTCCGGGGACACCGACCGGGCCGAGGTCCTCGCCCGTGCCCTGGCCGACCGCCGGGCGCGGAGCCGGGCGTTGATGGCGGTCGTCGGCGAGCTGGCCCGGAGCGGCGAGACGGCCCGGGCCGAGGCCCTCGTCCCCGCGATTCCCGACCGCTGGGGGCGGGGCGAGGCGCTCACCGACGTCGTCGCCGCGCTGGCCCGCCAGGGTGATCCGGAGCGCGCCGAGGACCTGGCCCACACCATCCCCCACGGCCGGGCGCGGGCGCGGGCCCTGGCCACTCTGGTGGAACTGTCCGAGCCCGCCCGCGCCCGCAGGCTGGCCGCCCGGGCCGTGTTCCTCGGCGGGTGGGCGATGGTCCTCGACGACCTGGAGGAGATCGCCCCCGGTGGGGTGGTGGCCGTCGCCGACGAGCTGATGCGCCGGCGGAAGGAACGCACCCCCGGCACGGAGGAGACGCAACGGCGAGGACGGCCCCCGGGCGGCGGTCGGCCGTAGCGCGGGGCGGGATCGCCGCCCCCTGGTGCCTCACCCCAGGCGGTGCCTCACCCCAGGCGGCTCAGTGCTCGCATGGCCTCGCGCTCCGTGCGCGAGAGGTCGGCGAGGATCGAGCCGGCCCTGACGAGGTGCCGCGCGTCGCCCGATTCACCGGCTTCCCTGATCAGTGCCGCCACCTCCGTCCACAGGACGGCCGCCTCGGTGTACAGGGTGTGGCCGGTGCGCAGGTGGCGGCTGTCGAGCAGTTCGGTGCATTCGGCGAGGAAGTCGCGGTAGAGGTTGCGGAACAGGGCGCCGCCGGTGCCGGCCTTCTCCATCAGCAGGGCGGCTCGCGGCAGGTCCCGCCGTGGGTCGTCGGAGCGTTGGAGCCAGGTGCGCACCAGCCTGCCGGCCTTCTCGATGCCGCGGTGACCGAGGTTGGCGATGGGCGGGTCGAGGAAGGCGTCGGCGCAGGCGGTGATGGCGTGGACGATCCGTCGGTGCGGGGCGGGCAGATCGCTCGGCGCGGTGAGGGTGAAGGACCGGTGCCTGGCGGTCATCGGGCCCCGCGCGGCCCTGGCCCGGGCGAGGCTGGTCAGGCTGGTGGAGACCGCTCCGCCCTGCTGGTCGGTGTCCACCAGGTAGGCGTTGTGGTCGTCGTAGCCGTACACGGCGACGACGTGGCCGCCGAAGTGGACCTTCGTGCCGAAGTAGTCCAGGTGGTAGCTGTCGAGCTGGAGGCCGACGGGGTGGCCCGCGTCGACGGCGGCCACCACGTTGTCCCAGGCCTTGCGGGGGGAGGTGGTCTCCTGGACCAGGAGTTCCAGTCCGAGCCCGGTGGCCAGGTTCCTGGTGAGGTCGAAGGGTTTGACCCGTCCCCCGAGGAAGGGGAAGTCCATGTTCCTGCCGTCCCAGTAGACGAAGGACAGACCGGAGCCGAGACCGAACAGCATCGGCTCGGAGAGGTCGAGTCCCTGGTGCCGCAACAGCACTCCCAGGGCCGTCGTCTCGCAGTGCCGCGTGCCGCGGGTGTCGATGCCGGGGATCGTGGTCATGCCGTGCCCTCCCGGAGGGGGATGACCAGTCGGGTCATCAGTTCCTCCTGCGGCGCCTCGGCCGGTCCGACGAGGTACGCCTCACGTACGGGTGCCTGCGGGCGCAGCCCGCGCTCGTGGACGGCGGCGAACAGTGCGGTGTAGGCGAGGGGCAGTTGCGCGTAGGGCCCGATGTGCACGGTCGAGGCGACGAGCCCGCCGGGCAGCAGCTCGAATTCCAGGCCGGGTGTGCCGTCCCCCTGCGGGGTCTGCGCCCCGAGGGCGATCTCCATCGGCTCCTCCACGTCCAGCGGGTACAGCCCCCACAGCGGCGGCTCCCAGGCGGTTCCCGTCCTGCCGAGCGCGGGCAGCAGCCGCGCCGCGCACTCCTCGATCGTGGTTCCGAGCCGCGTGGGGGTGCTCATCGCCCGCACCACCGCCAGCCGGCGCTCCGGCTCCCTGCCGAGGGTCACCTCGTAGCCCGGCAGGCCGTCCGCCGCCAGCCGCTCCAGCACCTCCAGCCGGGCCTGGTCCCTGCGGATCCGTTCGGCCAGCCGGTCCCGTTCGGCGCGCAGGATCCCCGCCCGGTGCTCGGACCCGGCGGCCAGCGCCCGGGCGATCACGGCCAGGGGGAGGTCCAACTCGCGCAGCAGGGCGATGGTCAGGGCGTCCCGCACCTGCCCGGCCACGTAGTAGCGGTAGCCGGAGGCGGCGTCCACGCGGACGGGGGCCAGCAGCCCCAGGTCGTCGTAGTGCCGCAGTTGCTTCACGCTGAGGCGGCACAGGCGGGCGAAGCGCCCGATGGTGAGGAGTTCGTCGTGCACGCCCATCATGGTGGACCCTCCCACGGTGGGAGGGTCCAGCACCGGGCCGATCGCGGGATCGACCCGGACCCGTTGGGCAGCCACCTGGACGAACACGGTGGTCGCGCACCGCGGGCCGTACCGGTAGCGGTCGTTGACACCCCCTCGCGCCCGGCCGCCGGTGTGTGGTCGTCACGGTGGCCGGGCTCTGAGCCGTCGGCGGCGGCCCGGACGGCGGCCCCGAGGGGAGGGGGTGGACGCCGTCCGGGCCGTTCCTGCCGACCCCCTTCTCGTCTCACCCCGATCCGGCCGGCCAAACCTGCGGACCGCGGCGCGGAGCCGGGCCGGGCGGTGCCGGGCATGAACGTCCAACTCGGGGGCACACGACGGGCGTTGCTGACGGTTGAGAGCGAACGAGAGGAGAGGACCATGACGATCCTGTGGGCCCTGGTGGCGGGTCTGGTGGTAGGGGTACTGGCGAAGCTCGTCCTGCCCGGACGTCAGCCCGTGCCGCTGTGGCTGACCGTCCTCGTCGGCCTGGCCGGAGCGGTGCTCGGCAACGCCGCGGCCTCCTACTTCGGGGTGCGGCACACCGGCGGGATCGACTGGATCCGGCACCTGCTCCAGGTCGGCGTGGCGGCGGTGCTGATCGCGCTGGTGTCTCCGGTCTACGCGGGACGGCGCCGCTGACCAGTTCGGCGGGGTACCCAACTCGGCTGCTGAGGAAGCAGGTTGGCGATCAGCGGTCAGGGCTTCGGCGCGGTGGGTCCGCTCCTGCCGGGTACGGTGGCCGGTGCTGCTCACGAGCGCCGGCCACCGGCCACGCGCGGACGGTGTCGACCTGCCCCGGCCGGCCTCGACGCCCCCGCCGCGCCGGCCGGGGCCGACCCGGCAGCCGCGCCCGAGCCCTTTCCTCCCCGACACCCGCGGTCGGCAGATACGCAGGGCCCGGCGGGTCCGGACCGAACCGTTGGTCGGACGCGCCCGCCGGGCCGGGCTCCGGCCGCTGCGGTTTCCTTCCGGATCTCCGGGGCAGCCGCCGCTCATGGACCAGTCCCAAGCACCCGTCCTCGAAGCCCTCTCGGCCCTCCACACCAACCCGATGACCGCCTTCACGCCACCCGGCCACCGGCAGGGCCGCGGCACCGACCCGCGCGTCCTCCAGGCGCTCGGCGCCGACGTGTTCCGGTCCGACGTCCTGGCGACCGGCGGCCTGGACGACCGGACGTCCTCCCGGGGCATCCTGCACCACGCCCAGCAGCTGATGGCCGAGGCCGTCGGCGCCGACCACACGTTCTTCTCCACCTGCGGGAGCTCGCTGTCGGTGAAGGCGGCCATGCTGTCCGTCGCCGGCCCCCACGAGGAGCTGCTGGTCGGCCGCGACGCCCACAAGTCCGTCGTGGCCGGCCTCATCCTCGCCGGCATCCGCCCCGTCTGGATCGACCCCCAGTGGGACCCCGACCTGCATCTCGCGCACCCGCCGTCGGCCGACGCCTTCCGCGCCGGGTTCGACCGGCACCCGCAGGCGCGCGGCGCACTGGTCACCTCGCCCACCCCCTACGGCACCTGTGCGGACCTCGCCGCCATCACCGAGGTGTGCCACGGCCGCGGCAAACCGCTGATCGTCGACGAGGCGTGGGGGGCGCACCTGCCCTTCCACCCCGACCTGCCGAGCTGGGCCATGGACGCCGGTGCGGACCTGTGCGTGACCTCCGTCCACAAGATGGGTTCCGGCCTCGAACAGAGCTCGGTCTTCCACCTCCAGGGGGACCGTATCGATCCGGCCGTGCTCAACCAGCGGGAGGACCTGCTCGGAACCACCAGCCCGTCCGTCCTGGTGTACGCCGCCCTCGACGGCTGGCGCCGGCAGATGGTGCAGCACGGCCGCGACCTCTACGACCGGGCGCTGCACCTCGCCCACGAGCTGCGCCGGGACCTCGGCCGGCTCGACGGCCTCCGTGTCCACGGCCGCGAGGACTTCTGCGGTGACGCGCGCGCCGCCGACCTCGACCCCCTCCAGGTCGTCATCGACATCTCCGCGCTCGGCACGACCGGCTACCGCGCCGGCGACTGGCTGCGCTCGCACCACCAGATCAACCTGCACCTGTGCGACCACCGCCGGATCAGCGCCCAGCTGAGCCACGCCGACGACGGCACCACCACCCGGGCCCTGCTCGACGCCGTCACCGAACTGGTCGACATCGCGCCCACCCTGCGCCCCGCCGGCAAGGTCGACGTCCCCGATCCCGCCGACCTGCGGCTGGAGCAGGTGCTGCTGCCGCGCGACGCCTTCTTCGGGCGTACCGAGCAGGTCCCGGTCGACCAGGCCGCCGGGCGTGTCGTCGCCGAGATGCTCACGCCGTATCCGCCGGGCATCCCCGCGGCGCTGCCCGGCGAACGCCTCAACGGCGCGGTGGTCGGCTACCTGCGCACCGGCGTACAGGCAGGCATGCTCGTCCCGGACGCCGCCGATCCGAACCTGGACACCGTCCGAGTGGCCGTCGAGGAGTGAACGGTCGAGGAGCGGCCCGCCTGGCTCGGACGGTCGTTCATCCGAGGTCGTCATCAAGGCCCGCCCCGGTGGGTAGGGGGGCCTGTACGCGGCCCTGACCCGAGCCACCAAGCGCCTCTGCACCGTCACCGTCCAGCCCGCCTGACGAGACCGGGACGTGTGCGACGCGGTGGCCGTCGGCCGGTGCGCGCCCGACAGAAGTGGTGCGGGGATTGTCGGGTGAGGGGGAGGGGCGTCGCCGCACGATGGAGCCATGGATGACACGACGTTGATTTCCTCCTTCCTGCGCGACGGCTTCGTGAAGCTGGAGGGCGCCGTCGCGCCGCGGGTGGCCGCCGACTGCGCACGACTGCTGTGGCGGGAGACGGGCTGCGACCCGGACGACCGCTCGACCTGGACGCGGCCCGTGCACTGGGTGGCCGGCATGGCGCAGGGGCCGTTCGCCGCCGCGCCCAACTCCCCGTCCCTGCACCGTGCGTACGACCTGCTGGTCGGCGCGGGGCGCTGGGAGCCGCGCTACTCGCTGGGCACGTTCCCGCTGCGCTTCCCGCACGAGGAGGAGCCGGACGACGCGGGCTGGCACATCGAGGGGAGCTACCTGCCGGAGGGCGAGAACTGGTACTTCACCAATCTGAGGTCCCGGGGCCGGGCGCTGTTGATGCTGTTCCTGTTCAGCGAGGTCGGTGAGGAGGACGCCCCGACCCGGATCCGGGTCGGTTCACACCTGGACGTGCCGAAGGTCCTGGCGGAGTACGGCGAGGAGGGGGCGAGCGGGCTGACCCTCGCCCCCGATCTGGTGGCGGCGTCCGAGCACCGGCCCGTCGCGCTCGCCACCGGTTCCCCGGGTGACGTCTTCCTGTGCCATCCGTTCCTGGTGCACGCGGCCCAGCCGCATCACGGGGTGCGGCCGCGCTTCATGGCCCAGCCGCCGCTGATGCCGGCCGCGCCGTACGAACTGGAACGGGCCGACGGCGGGTACTCGCCGGTGGAGATCGCGATCCGCCGGGGCCTGGGGCAGGACGCCCCCGGCGCCCTCTCCTGACGGAGCACCGGCCGCGTCGAGTCGTTGATCAATCCCGGCGTAGGCTCTCGCCAGACCGTAGCCGTCACGAGAGGCAGACATGGGGCAGAAGATCATCCGGTTCTCGGACCTGACCGGTACGCACGTGGAGAACGACGAGGACCTGGTGCGCATCGTGGTGCGTCAGCACCCCGACCTGGAGGACGGGCCGGTCGAGATCGAGGCCCTCGGCAGTGAGCTGGCCGGGGTGGAGGAGCTGGCGCTCGACCTGGTGACGATCGAGCTGCACCACCCCGGTTCCGACGACCCGGAAACGGTGGTGCTGGAAGCCGAGGCCTTCAACCGGCTGGCCTCCGCCGCGCCGATGGCCGAGGTGCTGCGGGGCGCCAAGAAGGTCGCCCGCACCTTCCCGGCCCAGGTCGTGCCGGCCGGCGCCAAGGAGCGGGTCAACTACGCCAGCCTGGAACACGCCGGCCGGCCGCACAAGGGCCGCACCACCGACGCCGAGAAGCAGCTCGTGCGGCAGCACCTGGACGAGATCAACGAGCGGCTGGCCGACGAGGGCGTCCGGACGATCGACCTGGGCAACGCCGAGCACGTGGCCCGGTACGGGCTGGAGGACCTGGCCCGCGAGCGTGGCGTCACGCTCGGCTGACCAGCGGCGCGACGGGCGGCCCGGCCTCAGGGCGTACGGGTCACGGTGGAGCCCACCAGGTGCTCCGCCAGCCCCGCCCAGCCGTGTTCGCGGTACCAGCGGCGCTGCCGGTCGGCGCCGCTGCCCGCACCCTCGAACAGACGCCACAGCTCGGCCACCCGGCCGGTGTCACCGGCCGCTTCCAGGCCCGGGGCGACGTAGGCGCGCAGCTCCTCGACCACGGCGGCGGCCGGGTGGGCGGTGCCGTCGGCGGGGGAGACCAGCTGTCCGTGCACCCCGGTGCGGGCGGCGTGCCAGGTCGCCGCCCGCAGCAGCTCCTCCGGGGGCGACGGGCGCGGGCGCCCCTGGCGCTCCTCCAGGACGGCGGTGGTCACCAGGGCCCGGACGAGGCCGGCGAACAGCTCGGCGTCGGCGACCGTCAGCTGGACGTCCGCCGCCCGCACCTCCACGGTCGGGTAGCGCTCCGACAGCCGGGCGTGCCAGTACAGCTGCCCCGCGTCGGCGATCGCGTCGGCGGCCCGCAACGCCGCCACCCGCCGCCGGTAGTCCGCGGCGTCGCGGAAGGCGGGCGGCGGCCCGCTGACCGCCCACTGGTCGAAGTGGACCGTGCGCCAGCTGGCGAAGTTGGTGTCGTGGCCGCGCCAGTAGGGCGAGTTCGCGCTCAGGGCGATCAGCACCGGCAGCCAGGGCCGGAGCCGCACCAGGGCGCCCAGGCGCTCCTCCTCGTCGGGGACGCCGACGTGGACGTGCATGCCGTTGAGCATCAGGTCGTCGACCAGCGCGGGCGCCTGTCGGCGGGCCCGCCGGTAGCGCTCGTGGTCGGTGACGGGTATCGGGCCCGGCGGCCCGAACGGGGCCGAGCCGACCGGGACGACCCGGCAGCCGTGCTGGGCCGCGGCCGCGTTCAGCCCGGCACGCACCCGGGTCAGGTGGCGGGCCACCCCCGCCAGGTCCTCGCAGACCGGGGTCGCGCTCTCCACCTGTACCTGGAGCAGTTCGTGCTGTGCCTCGGAGGGGCGCAGCGCGGGCGCCAGCGAGGCGGTGGCCAGGACCTCGGCGGCCCGGGGCAGCGGCGTGCCGTCGCGGGGATCGACCAGCAGGTACTCTTCCTCGACTCCGAGTGTCAGCATGCCGCTCAGCTACCCCGGAGCGGCTTCCGTACACGACCGCCGGCCCGGTCGTCCGTGACGGGCCGGCCGGATCCGCCGGCACCGCGGCTGCTCGGGCCCGGGAACGTCGAAGGCCCGGCATCCGTGGGGGTGGATGCCGGGCCGGGTGCGACGGGGTCAGCGTGCCGCGGTCTTGCGGGTGCGGCGGGAGACGGAGTCCAGGACGACGGCGGCGAGCAGGACGGCGCCGGTGATCATGTACTGGATGGCCTGGCTGACGTGGACCATGTCGAGGCCGGTGGTGATCGACTGGATGACCAGGATTCCCAGCAGGGCCGACCAGGTCTTGCCGCGTCCACCGAACAGGCTGGTGCCGCCGATGACGGCCGCCGCGATGGAGTTCATCAGGACGTTGCCGCCCCCGAGGATCTTGTCCGCGGAGCCCTGCTGCGAGGCGTAGAAGAGGCCGCCGAGGGCGGCCATGCCGGCGGAGATCATGAAGACCGAGATCCGGACCCAGGAGACGTTGATGCCCGCGCGCCGGGCCGCCTCCACGCCGCCGCCGACGGCGAAGATCTGCCGGCCGTAGCTGGTGCGGCGCAGGACGAAGTCGGTCACGACCACGATGGTCAGGAAGACCAGCACGGGCAGCGGCAGACCGCGGTCCTGGTTGAGCATGTAGGCGGCGGCCAGCGTGACGACGGCGAGCACGCCGGTGCGCAGCGCGATCTCGCTGACGGGCCGCGCGGCGAGGCCGGCGGCGGTGCGGCGGCGGGCGTCGAGGAGCTGTCCTGCGGCGTAGAGCGCGATGGCGAGGACGGCGAGGCCCCAGGCGTACACGATGTCGCCGTCGCCGAGGAAGTAGTTGTCCAGATTGGCCAGCACGCCGTCGTGGACGACGTTGACGGTGCCCTTGTCGCCGAGGACGTACTCCTGGAGGCCGCTCCAGGCGAGCAGGCCGGCCAGGGTGACGACGAAGGCCGGGACGCCGATCTTGGCGAAGAAGAAGCCCTGCAGGGCGCCGATGGCGACGGCGACGGCGACGGCTATGAGGCAGGAGAGCCACTCGTTGTAGCCGGAGCGCGCGGACAGGACGGCGGCGATCGCGGCGGAGGCGCCGGCCACGGAGCCGAGGGAGAGGTCGATCTCGCCGAGCAGGAGCACGAAGACGATGCCGACGGCGATCAGTCCGGGGCCGGCGATCCACTGGGTGATGTGGGTGATGTTGTCGGCGTTGAGGAAGTCGCCGGTGACGCCCTGGAAGATGGCGGCGATGAGGATCAGGCCGAGGACGACGGGCACGGAGCCGAGGTCGCCGTTCCGCATCTTCTGCTTGAACTCGGCGAGGTAGCCGGCGATGCCGGCCTCGCGGATGAGCAGACGGGGGTCGACCGCGGGGGCGGCCGGGGCCGGGGCGGGCTTGGTCGGGGTGGGCTGTTCGGTGGTCACTTCGCTTCCTCCGCGAGTCGGGCCTGGCGCCGGGTGACGGCGTTCTCGGTGGCGCCGGTGATGGCGGAGATGATCTCCTCGTGCGAGGTGCCGGCCACCTCGAAGACACCGTTGTTGCGGCCCAGGCGCAGGACGGCGACGGTGTCGGCGACGGCCTTGACGTCCGCCATGTTGTGGCTGATCAGGATGACGCCGAGGCCCCGTTCGCGCAGGCGCTCGACGAGGTCGAGGACCTGGGCGGTCTGCTCGACGCCGAGGGCGGCGGTGGGCTCGTCCAGGATGACGATCTTGGGGTCGCCGACGAGGGCACGGGCGATGGCGACCACCTGGCGCTGGCCGCCGGACAGGGCGGCGATCGGGATGCGCACGCTCGGGATGCGGATGGAGAGGGTGTCGAGCAGTTCGCGCGCCCGCTTCTCCATGGCGACCTCGTCGAGCGTGCCGAAGCTCTTCAGCTCGCGGCCGAGGAAGAGGTTGCCGACCACGTCGAGGTTGTCGCAGAGCGCGAGGTCCTGGTAGACGGTGGCGATGCCGAGGGCCTGGGCGTCGTGCGGGCGCGCGATGGAGACCTCCCCGCCCTCCCACTCGATCGTGCCCTCGTCGATGGGGTGCACGCCGGCGATGGTCTTCACCAGCGTGGACTTTCCGGCGCCGTTGTCGCCCACCAGGGCCACCACCTCGCCTGCGTGTACCTCCAGATGCACGTCGGTCAGTGCCTGGACGGCGCCGAACCGCTTGGAGACTCCGCGCAACGCCAGTACGGGTGCGCCTGTCACGTGAACCATCTCCTTCTTCCCGGGCACGCCGCGAGGGCGCGGCGGTGGCCGGGCTGGCCCGCGCGCCGTGCGGCGCGGGCGGGTGAGCGTGGGAACAGAGGGTTGCCGGAGCGGGGGGTGGGCCCGCCGCGCGGCGCGGGCGGTGCTCCCCGGGGAGGTGGGGAGCTCCGCCCGGGCGGAACTACTTCAGGCCTGCGGCGGCGCAGGCGGCGGCGTAGTCCGCGGTGCAGATGTCGGAGACCTTGTAGAGGCCGTCGGCGACCACGGTGTCCTGGATGTTGGCCTTGGTGACGACCTTGGGGTCGAGCAGCTTGGCCGGGATGCCCTTGTCGGTGGCGCTGTCGACGCTGGCGGTGGCGACGGTCTTGACGTCCTTGCCCTGCAGCAGGTCGACGGCCAGCTCGGCGGCGCTGTCGGCGAGCGGCTTGTAGGCCTTGTAGATGGTGTAGGCCTGGTCGCCGTTGACGATGCGCTGGACGGCGTCCAGGCCGGCGTCCTGGCCGCCGACGGGGACCTTGATGCCGGCGTTCTGGAGCTGGGTGATGATGGCTCCGGCCATGCCGTCGTTGGCGGAGTAGACGCCCTGGAAGCCGTCCTTGCCGAGCTGGGTGATCGCGGCGCCGATCTTCTGGCCGGCGACGGTGGGCTTCCACTCGCCCGACTGCTCGTAGACGACCTTCTTGACCTTGCCGTCGAGGACCTTGTGGGCGCCGGCCTTGAACTGGCCGGCGTTCGGGTCCGCGTCATCGCCGTTGATCATGACGATGTTGTCGTTGGAGGCCTGGGGGCCGAGCGCGTCCAGCATGGCCTGGCCCTGGAGCTCGCCGACCTTCTCGTTGTCGAAGGAGGCGTAGGCGGCCACCGGGCCGGTGGCCAGGCGGTCGTAGGCGACGACCTTGACGCCCTTGGCGGCGGCTTCCTTGACCCAGCCCTCGGTCGAGGTGGCGTCGAAGGCGTCCAGGACGATCACCTTGACGCCCTGGGCGATCAGGGTGTCGAACTGCTGCTTCTGCTTGGCGGCGCTGCCCTCGGCGTTGTTGTAGAGCACCTTGCAGTCCGCGCACAGGGCCTTGACCTTGGCCTCGATGAACGGCTTGTCGAAGGACTCGTAGCGGGTCGAGGACGCGTTCTCGGGCAGCAGCAGGCCGATGGACTTCGTGTCGCCGGAGGCGGCGGAGTCCTTCTTGTCGCCGCCGGCCTTGCCGCACGCGGCCAAGGACAGGGCCATCGAGACGGCTGCGGTGGCGATGACGGCGCGACGCGTCGTTGCGTTCATGGTGGGGTGCCTCCCTGACGTCGCCGCGACGGTGCGGCGGGGTGGCTGGAGTCAACCCTCCCTGGCCAGATTGAGTCAAGAAGTAAAACCAAGACGAGACCTGTCCACACCTATTCGTTATCTTCTTGAACGCAGTCTGGCCGAAAGGAGGCCTCCGTCGGCCACTGGTCGACGAGCGGAAGATCCGGCGGGGCCGGGCCTTCGCCCGAGGGTTGGCGCCATGTACACACAGATACCCAGGCTGAACCGTCGGTAACGGCGGCTCGGGTGGCCGGCCCTGCCGGGGGGCGAGGGATTCACGAGGCGTACGTGTCGCCCGGCTACTTGTGGGGGCTGTGCGTTCAAGATGTGCCGGTGGGATTTGCGCGCAGCCGGACTCGCCCTTCGACAGGGGCCTTTGGCGCTCCGTCAGTGACGATCCCTGCGGGGCCGGCCCGTCTGCCGCGGCTGCCAGGGCTCCCGGGGCCGTCCCGGGCGGGCGTGCGGGCGGCAATCGTCCGGACCGGTCCGGCCGTGGCACGGATGATGCCCGTCAGTGGTGGCTGGGTGGCGGTCATCCGTACGAGTGGGCGCGGCGGTGATCACCACCGGTGTCGGCGGTGCCACTGGCACGATGAGGTGCTCGGACCGATTCCCGGCCGGGCGGGCCGGCCCCGCCCGCCGCCCCACCGGCAACGGAGGCCCGTGGACCAGCCCTTCGCCATCGCCGTTCGCACCCGCACCCGCGGTCGGGGCAGCCCCGGGGCGGAGGCGCCCCCGTCGTTCCTCCTGGACCGGGTGACCGTGCGCCGTGCCGGGAGGCTGCTGCTGGACGGTCTCTCGACGCAGATTCCCGGCGCCGCCTGCACGGCCTTGGTCGGGCCGTCGGGGGCGGGCAAGTCGACGCTGCTGCGGTTGCTGAACCGGCTGGCGGAGCCGACCTCGGGTGAGGTCCTCTTCCGGGGCACGCCGCTGCCGCGGCTCGACGTGCTGGAGCTGCGCCGCCGGGTCGGGCTGGTGGGCCAGCAGCCGGTGCTGCTGACCGACCGTGTCGTGGACGACCTGCGGGTGGGCCGCCCGGACCTCGACGAGGACCGGGCCGCCGTGCTGTTGGAGCGGGCCGGTCTGCCGGCCGGGATGCTGGGGCGGGCCACGGCCGGGCTGTCCGGTGGCGAGGCCCAACGGGTCTGCCTGGCCCGGGCGCTGGCCGTCGGTCCGGAGGTGCTGCTGCTCGACGAGCCGACGTCCGCCCTGGACGGGGAGAGCGCGCTGGCGGTGGAGCACACGATCAGGGACCTGGTCGCGGACGGACTCGCCGTGGTGCTGGTCAGCCACAACGGGCCACAGGCGCGCCGGGTCGCCGACCACGTCCTGGTCCTGCGCGGTGGACGTCTGGTCGCCTCCGGGCCGGCGGACCGCGTCGACTACCTCCGGAAGGGGACGTGAACACGGCCGTACCGAGCTGGGCCGGGGTCGCCGCCTCCGTCGCCCTGGTGCTGCCGGCGATCGCGGTGGCCTGGCACCGGCGACTGGGCCTCGCTCGGGACATCGCCGTTGCCGCCGCACGCGCCGGTGTCCAACTCGCCGCCGTCGGCGCGGTCCTGCTCCTCGTTTTCGAGCACACCGGCATGGCCGGCGCCGCCGGCTGCCTCGCACTCATGGTGATCACGGCCGCGCGTGTCTGCGCGGGCCGCTCCGCCGGGATGCCCCGCGCACTGCCGATCGCCACCACCGCGGTCGCCGTCGGCTCCGCCGCGACCCTCGGCGTGCTGCTCGCCCTCGGGGTCGTCGCGGCCCAGGCCCGGGTGGTGATCCCGGTCGGCGGCATGGTGGTCTCCGGCGCGATGCAGGCCACCACCCTCCTCCTGGTGCGCCTTCGCGACGAGGCCGGCACCGCGCGCCCCGCCATCGAGGCCCGCCTCGCCCTGGGCCTGCCGGCCGCGGACGCCTTCGCGCCCCACCTCCGCTCGACCCTGCGCACGGCGCTGATCCCCGCCGTCGACGCCACCAGGACCGTCGGGCTGATCAGCCTGCCCGGTGCGATGACCGGCCTGATCCTGGCCGGTGTCGACCCGCTCACCGCGATCCGCTACCAGATCGTCGTGATGTACATGATGCTCTCCGCCGCCGCCCTGGCCGCCCTCACCGCCGCCCACCTCGCCGAGCGGGCCCTGTTCGACGACGCCCACCGACTGCGGCCGCTCACCGCCGGGACCCGACGATGACCTCCCGTTCGTGGGGCGGTGCCGCACCGGAGCGGGGGAGCGGCCCGCCGGCGCTCGCCGGGCCCCGCGGGCGCGGTGCGGGCCCGTGCTCAGTCCGCCCAGACGCGGGTGAGGCAGCGGGGAGCGGCCGGGGCGGGCGGGTCGGTGAAGGCGGTGCGGCCGTGCAGGACGACGGTGTTGTCCAGCCAGAGGAGGTCGCCCGGGTGGAGGGGGATGCGCAGGACGGTGCCGGGGTCGGAGAGGAGCCGGTCGACGGCGTCGAGGGCCGCGTGGTCGTCGGGGGCCAGGGGCGCGCCGGCCTCGCGGTGGGCGCGTTCGATCCCGCGCCGGTTGTAGTGGACGCGCAGCTCGGCGCCGCGGCGCCGGAAGACGGGGCGGACGCGGTCGAAGCCGACGCCCCGGCCGAAGTGGAAGTCCCGGTGGAGGCGGGGGAGGGCCCAGGGCGCGTCGGTGAGCAGCCGGTTGTGCACGGTGTGGCCGCTGACGAGGAGGGTCTCGCCGCCCTGCGCGGCCGGTCGTACGGACAGCAGTCCGAGCAGTCCGGGCGGACGGGGAGCCGGCGTCCGGTCGGTGTGCGGGGTGAGGGCGAGGTCGGTCTTCCCCAGTCCGGCGTTGTCGGCGACGGTGATGAGGTTGCCGGGGTCGGCCGGCCACGGGGTGCCCAGGGAGGCGGCGAGCCGGTGGCACAGCGCGGCGCACTCCTGGTCGGTGCGGCCGTCCACCGGGACGCCCCGGAGGACGGCGAACCCCCGGCCGTGCCGCACGCGTCGGGTGACCTGCGCCGCCAGTTCCGCGAGTTCCGCCAGGTCCGGCGCCGGACGCGCCGGCGGGCCGTCCAGCGCGCGTGAGCAGGCGGGTGGCAGGGGGACCAGCCAGTCGGACTCGCTGAGGTCGGGGACGTGCCATGCCGTGGGTGCTTCGACGGGGACGGGCTGGGGCATCTGCTCACCTTTCCGCGGCGCCGCGGACGGGGTTGGGCAGGTGTGCCCACCGGTCGCCCGCCGGTGAGAGCCGCATCAACGTCAGGGCCTTGACCGGCAGTTCCTCCGTGCGCAGGGCCAGCAGGTCCGGGGTCGGGGGGAGGTCGCGGGTGGCGGCTTCGAGGAGGGCGCCCAGCTCCGCGGTGCTCCCGGCGAGGGGGCCGAGCGCGCCCGTGAGCAGGCAGCCGAGGACCTTGCGGCGGAGGACGGTGGGGTCGTCCTCGAGCAGCCGGCCGGTCATCGTCGGCGCCGGGAGGCCGTGCCGGGCCAGCCGGGCCGGGCTGATCCGGATGTCGGCGAGGTCCCGGTAGACGAGCCGGCGGGGCCGTCCCTCCCGGTCGACCACCGCGAGGAGGTTCTGCCCGTGCGCCTCCAGGGCCACGCCCAGGTCGAGCAGTTCCAGGCAGACGCCGAGGGCCAGCCGCGCGAACTCGGTGACGCGCGCGGATCGTCGGTGCGGGTCGTGGGCGGCGAAGTGCCCGGACAGCTCGGCCACGGGCACCACCTGTTCGTCCGTCCCGGCATGGACGTACGGCGACTCGCGCAGGACCGCCGCCAGGTCCGGCGTGCCCGCCCCGGCCGCGGCCAGCGTCCGGGTGATGTGCAGTCGGCCGTCCAGGCGCTCCGCGACCCGGGCGGCCAACGCGGACGTGGCCGGCGCGTGGTCCACCGAATAGGCCGAGATGTCCCGCACCTGGGACGTGAGCCGGGCGCTCAACGCGGTCTTCACATGGACCTGGTGGTCGAGGGCGAGCGTGCGCAGGGACAGCAGCGGATGGGCCGGCGGACCGGGCAGCAGCGGCCGGCCGCCGAGGACGTGCTCGGCCTGCCAGGGGTGTACCGGGAGCAGCACCGTCTCCCCGTCCCGCCACTGCGAGGGCCATGGGCCCCGCACCGTCGCACCCTTCACCGGCGTGAGCCGCAGACCGACCACCGGCCGGTGCTCGGGCGCGTAGGCCAGCTGCTCGGCGGCCGAGAAACCGGGCCGGGAACGGCAGGTGGGGTGGTACGGGTGGCCCTCCGGTGACCGCTGCTCCCACTCCCAGGGTTCCGACGGCGGCCCGGCCGGGGGAGTGGCCGTCCGGGAGAGCGCCAAGGAGGCGGTGCTGTGGTCGAGTTCGTCGGCGAACGGCTCGCCGCCGGGTACCTTCAGGGCCGCCATCAGCGATGCCGGGTGGTCGTACGGGACGCCGTCCAGCTCCACGGCGGCGACCGCGGTTCCCGTCGCCCAGGGGTCCGACGGCGGGCCGAACAGCCGTCGCCCGTCGGTCAGCCGGACCGAGATCCCGTCGCCGCCGCGGGCGCGGTCGGCGACCCAGGGCAGCGGTTCGTGGACCAGCCCGCGCCACAGCCGAGCCAGCACCGCCGCCCGGGCGCCGGGCAGGGCGGCGAGATAGGCGGGCGCCAACTCGGGACGGAAGCTCGCCAGTTCCTCGGCCAGCTCGCGCTCGGCGGGGGTGTCGCACACCCCGATGTTCTACCGCGGGCGAACACCCGCCACACATACTGCTCCTCGATGAATACTTTCGCCCGCGAAGCCGATGCGCTGGCCACGGCGCCCCTGCTCAACTGCCTCCTGAGGGAGGCAGCCCTGCCGACCGGGGAGACGGCCGCCGGTCGCGCGGTCCACCGTCTGCACGCCACCGGCCGGCTGCTGCGTGTGCGCGCCGGCCGCCCCTTCGGCGCACCCGAGTTGTGGACCGGCACCGCCTGGCAACCCGTGCGTCACAGCGGCCTGATCCGCCTCGCAGCCCAGGAGATGCTGGCCGTCACCGGGCACGCCAACGCCGCCCTGGCCGCCGAGATGGCCGCCGGCCGGGAGGTCGTCGAGGCCATCCTCGCCGCCCGCTCGCGGGCCGTCCCGCCCGAGAGCCTGTGGCTGCGCTCCGAACAGGCCCTGGTCATGGGCCACCCGTACCACCCGGCGCCCAAGGCCCGTAGCGGCGGTGGGCCGCCGGGCTCCTGGCTGCGCTACGCGCCGGAGGCGCACGGCCGCTTCCCGCTCGTGCTGCTGGGTGTGCGCGAGGACGCGGTGGTCGACGAGGGCGACACCCGCGCCCTCGACGCCCTGGGCCGGGCACCCGACGGCCACCGGCTGCTGCCCGTCCATCCCTGGCAGCTGGACCTCACCCGCCACCGGCCGGCGGTCCGCGCCGCCTTCGCCGAGGGCCGCCTCGTCCACCTGGGCCACACGCCCTGGGACGCCCGGGCCACGGCCTCGGTGCGCACGGTGCACGTCCCCGGCGGGGACGAGCGGCCCGGGGCCTCCGGGGACCTCTTCCTGAAGTTCAGCCTGGAGGTGCAGATCACCAACGACGTCCGGCGGATCCGGCGGCACGAGCTGCGCCACGCGCTCCGCACCGACCCGCTGGTCGGCGCGGCCTTCGGGGCGATGGACGGCCCCGCGGCGTGGCTGAGCGAACGCGGGTACCGCACGGTCCGCGGCCTGGAGGAGACCTTCCCCGTCCTGGTCCGCGACGGACTGGACGACCACCTGCTCCCGGGCGCCACCGCGCTGCTGGCGGCGGCGCTCACCGAGGGCTTCGACGGCGATCCGCTCGACCGCCTCACCGACCCGCTGCCCTGGTGGTCGGCCTACCTGGACCGCGTGGTCCCGCCCGTGCTGGAGGCGTACGCCCGCCACGGCGTCGGCGTCGAGTGCCACCTCCAGAACACCCTGATCGCCGTGGGCCCGGACGGCCTGCCCGTCCAGGCCCTCTTCCGCGACGCGGAAGGCGCCAGGGCGATTCCGCCGACGCCTCGGGAGGAGGCCTGGAAGCGGCTGACCTACTGCCTGGTCGTCAACAACCTGACCGGCATCGCCGAGGCGCTCACCCGGCGCTTCCCCGACGCCGCCGCGGCCCTGTGGCCGCTGGCGCGGCAGGTGGTCCAGCGGTGCGACAAGGAACTCGGCCTGACCGCGGCCGAGACGCTGCTCGCCGCGGCGACCGTCCCGTGCAAGGCCAATCTGCTGTCCCGCTGGATCGGGGCGGACGGCACCGAACCGCGCTACGTCCCCGTCCCCAACCCGCTGGCCGTCCGCCCCTGAAACACCCGGGGCCGCTCGACGCGGTCGAGGACGTCGAGCACCCGGCGGGTGACGGACGGGCCGCCGTCACTCCGTGCCCGAAGGGCTCACTGCAATTTCAAAGTGATATGTCACACCCTATTGATTGCGCCGGGTCGCCCGTGACACCGTGCCAGGCGACGCCTTCACGGCAAGCGCGTGAGGCTCACCCCCCACCCCCCAGCAAGGAGTGACGATGCGTCACCGACTTCGGCTGCCCCGAGCACTGGCCGTGCTCGCCGCCGCAAGTACCGCCATCACCGGCCTCGCCGCCGCGCCGAGCTCCGCCGCCCCCACGGCGCAGACCGGCCGGCAGGCGAGCCAGGCTCCCCACCCCGGGCACCTCGCCGGCATAGCCCCGACCGGCACCGCCTTCGGTCTCGACACCCACGCGCAGACCCAGACGGGACGGCTCGCACCCGCCCAACTCCCGCCGCTCTCCCCGCAGTCGGCCGCGCCGCAGGCCCCCAAGCCCGAACTCGCCAAGGCCCCGGCCCCGGCGAAGTCCGGCCGGGGCACCGCCGGGACGGCCGACACCTCGTGCACGCCGGCCGACTTCAGCGGCCGCACCGGCGCGGACCTGGTCGGCCACGTCCAGGGCTCGGCCGTCGACTGCATCAGCTCGCTGTTCCGCCTCACCGGCGGCGACGCCAGCGGAGTGTTCAAACAGAGCCAGATGCTCGCGGTGGCCGACGGTCTGCGCAGCGCCGCCGCCTCGTACACCGGCGACAACTCGAACGGCGTCTACCAGCTGGTCTACTTCCTCCAGGCCGGCTACTACGTGCAGTACTACCACCCGGCCGACGTGGGCACGTACGACGCGACCCTGACCAACGCCGTCCAGGCCGCGCTGGACGCCCTGGTGACCGGCCCGCACTTCCTCGACGCCAACGACGGCAACGGCCAGGTCGAGGGCCAGGCGATGGTCCTCACCGACAGCGCCAACCTCCAGGCCCACTACCTGAAGACGTACCAGCAGGTGCTGAACGCGTACAACAGCTCCTGGGACTCGTCCTGGTACATGGTGAACTTCGCCAACAGCGTGTACACCCCGATCTTCCGCGGCCACCAGAACGCCGACTACGTCGCCGCCGTCACCGCCGACCCGGGCATCATCACCACCCTCGACGACTTCGCGCTGAACCACAAGGGCATGCTCGGCGGCAACAACTCCTTCCTGGCCTCCAACGCCGGTCTGGAGACGGCCCGGTTCATCGAGCATCCGGCGCTGGTGAACACCGTCCGGCCGCTGGTCAAGGGCCTGATGGACGTCTCGTCGATCACCGGCCCCACCGCGCCGCTCTGGGTCGGCGTGGCCGGCATGGCCGCCTTCTACGACAAGGCGAACTGCTCGTACTACGGCGTCTGCGACCTGCCGACGCAGCTCAAGGCCGCCGCCCTGCCGGTCAGCCACACCTGCGACTCCACCCACACCCTCCTGGCGCAGAGCCTGACCGCCGCCGACCTCGCCGCCGTCTGCGCCAGCCTGCAGAACCAGGACCCGTTCTTCCACAAGCTGGTCAAGGACAGCGGCCCGATCGCCGGCCAGTACGAGAACTCGCTGCAGATGGTGGTCTTCGCCTCCCCGCAGGACTACCGGACCTACGCCGGCGGCATCTACGGCGTCAGCACCAACAACGGCGGCATCACGCTGATCGGCGACCCGACCGCCCCCGCCAACCAGCCGATCTCGCTGACCTACCAGAACGGCGACGACGGCTTCACCGCGGGCGTCTGGAACCTCAACCACGAGTACACCCACGCCCTGGACGGCCGCCTCGACATGAAGGGCGACTTCACCCAGCAGATCTCCGTGCCGGACGTCTGGTGGATCGAGGGCGTCGCCGAGTACGTGTCCTACAGCTACCGGAACGTCACCGACACCGGGGCGGTGGCCGAGGCGCCCAAGCACACCTACGCCCTCAGCACGCTGTTCCAGAACACCTACGACAACAGCGACACCACCCGCACCTACCCGTGGGGCTACCTGGCCGTCCGCTTCATGGTCGAGAAGCACCCGGACGTCATCCAGACCATGCTGGGCCACTTCCGGACCGGCGACTACACCGGCGGCTACGCGGTCTACAACTCCATCGGCACCGCGTACGACGCCGAGTTCAACACCTGGCTGGACGCCTGCGCCGCCGGCGCCTGCCAGGTGGGCGGCGCACCGACCGCCGCCTTCACCGCCGCCCCGTCCGGCCTGGACGTCCGGTTCACCGACCGGTCGACCGAGTCCGGCGGCGGCAGCATCGTCTCCTGGGCCTGGAACTTCGGTGACGGCGCCACCTCGACGGCCCAGAGCCCCGCGCACAGCTACGGCAAGGCGGGCAGCTACACCGTCAGCCTCACGGTGACCGACGGCAACGGGAGGACCAACAGCATCACCCAGTCCGTCACGGTCAGCAAGGTGGTCGGCTGCACCGCCGCCGACACCCGCGTGCTGGACCGGAACTGCTCCCGCACCAACCAGTCCGCGACCGCCGGGAACCTGGACTACTATTACATCTACCTGCCGGCCGGCACCACCACCCTGAAGGTCGACAGCTCCGGCGGCACGGGCACCGCGTACCTGCTCTACAACCCCGACAGCTGGGCCACGCCGAACGCCTACACCAACGGCTCGACCACCTACGGCACCACCGACCAGAGCCTGACCGTCACCAACACCACGGCGGGCTACCGCTACATCAGCCTCTACGCCCAGACCGACTTCAGCGGGGTGACCGTCACCACCCGGTACTGACCCCGGCCCCCGCGCGCGGCGGCCCGGAGCACACCGCTCCGGGCCGCCGCCCGCGCGCCCGGACAGGCGCCACCGAGTTCCCGCCTGCGATCCGGACCGGCAACTGATCATCCACCGTGGATCCCAACGTCCTTCGCGGTCAACGGTCGTCCCGGTCGGGTTGATTGGCTGCGGGCGGCGGGCGTTCGCTAGGGTGCTCGCATGAGCGACCAAGTGACGCCTCCCTTCGGGAAGTTCCCGGCCGTCCGCCCGGCACTCGACGTGCGGGGCGAGCTGGCCCCGCCGGTGGCCGAGGCGCTCGGCGGCTGGGACACGCCGGAGGCGGCCGCGGCGGTGCTGTACGTGGACACCGACCCGGAGAAGGCGGACACCGCGGTGTTCTGCGAGACCTACGACGCGCCGCTGGAGTACTCGGCGAACTGCGTGGTGGTCGCCGCCAAGCGGGGCGGGGAGGTCACGATGGCCGCGTGCGTCGTCCTGGCCACGACCCGGCTGGACGTGAACCAGGCGGTCCGCAAGCACCTCGGGGCGCGCAAGGCCTCGTTCGCCCCGATGGACGCCGCGGTCGAGGCGACCGGGATGGAGTACGGGGGCATCACGCCGGTGGGCCTCCCGGACGGATGGCCGCTGCTGGTCGACGAGGCGGTGGCGGCGGCGCCGCACGTCCTGGTCGGCAGCGGGCGCCGCCGCGGGAAGCTGATCCTCCCGGGGGCGGCGTTGGCCGCGCTGCCCGGTGCCGAGGTCGTCCCCGGTCTGGCCGTCGCCGTCGAACCCGCCGCGGAGCCCACCGCCGTCGAGAGCTGAGCGGTGCGCGGGGCGGGTCAGGAGCAGCCCTCCCGGGAGCGTGGGGGGACGAGCCAGCCGCGCGCCTGGGCGGCCATGCCCGCGCTGAACCGGCCGGTGGCCTCCAGTTGTTCGAAGAGCTCGCGGACGATGCGCCGCATCGTCCGCGAGGAGACGCCGATCTCGCGGGCGATCGCCTCGTCCTTGTACCCGAGCTGCATCAGCCGCAGGACCTGGTACTGGCGCGCGGTGGGCCCCTGGCGGGGCGGCGGCGCGACCTCGGCCGGGCGGGCCTCCTGCCAGCAGAACTCGAAGGTCTGCACGAAGAGGCTGACCAGGTCGGGGTTGCGGACCACCACCAGGGCGGGTTCGGCGCCGTCGCCGCTGCTCGGCGGCGGGACGAAGGCCAGGCTGGCGTCCAGCACGATCAGCCGGTAGGGGAGGGTCGCGGAGATGCGGATCCGGCCGCCGGCCTTGCGTAGCGCCTTCAGATGGGCCCGGCCGCGCGGGACCCGGAGCATGGACTCGCTGTGGATCGTCCGGATGGACACGCCCCGGCCCAGCACCTCCTCGTCCCGGCGCCGTCCGGCGACCAGGAGCGGTGCCGGAGGCGGCGCGCCGGGGTTCATGCTGAGGACCTGGCCCCGCACGGTCGTGGTGGCGTCCTCCAGGAGTTGACGCACCGCCGCCTCGCCGCGGAAGACCTCCACCCCGTGGCCGCCCAGGCGGTCCAGGTGGGCGGGGATCGCCGAGGTGTGGACCTCGGCCAGCTCACGGTCCAACGCCTCGACCTTGCAGGCGAGTTCGCCGATCGCCTGACGGGCCGAGTCGAGGATTCGGCCCATCTGGGCCTCGGGTAACGACGGCTGGCGCCGGTCGGACTGGACGTGCATGCGCGCCCCCCAGCTCTGCTTGACACACCCCGCGGCGGCCCCGGCCGGTGCGCGCGCCCCTCCCGGGCCATACGCACGGTCAGTTGCACCGCGTGTACGAATGGCAACCATGCTCCTTCACGGCCCGTACCTGGAACAACCCCGCATCTCAGTTGCCGGACGTGATCGGACTGTGGCCTGCGTCACACCACGGGGCGGTCCCCGGCGCGTGCGCCGATGGCCGGTCGGGGCCATGGCCGGACTGAGCCATCGGCGTTCGCTGGACAGCCTCGGCGGTCGGCTGGTTGGTTTGCAAATGGCCGCTGAGTGATCGGTACCGTCCCGCGACGAGAGACGGACCGTGGCGTTCAGCGACGGGTAGGGGGTTGTTCCACGGCTGTCTCTCCGATGCACCGAGCCGCGATCGGCAGGTCAGCGCCGGCCGGGGGCCCGGCCCGGAGCGCCGACCTGAGCTGGGGTCGATCCCGTTGTGCGTGGCGCCGCACCACCGATCCGAGAACGCGAGAGGACCTATGGGCGTCGAAGAGTTGACCAATCCGCTGCTGGCCGGGTTCTGGAACGAGACGCGCCTGCGATCGAGTCTGGAGACGGTCTCCCCGGCCGCCGATCACACCGGTCCCGGGATGAGCGTCCAGTGGACGCGGATCGCCGAGGCCCTCGGACTGGGCTACGGCGAGCGTTCGGGCGCGGTGATCACCAAGGGCAAGACCCTGATGCGGGCCCGGACCACGCCGTCCGCCGGGGCGCTCTACCCCTTCGAGGTCCTGGTGGCCTTCCAGGACGGCCATGACTACGCCCTCTACCACTACGACGCGGCCGGCTGCAGCCTGCGCCGGCTGGCCGCCGTCGGCCGCCACGAGGTGGCCGGCGTCCTGACCGCCGCACCGCCGTCCGACCCGTCTTCCGCCCCGCCGTCCGCCCCGCCGTCCGACCCGCCGGCGGCAGGCGCTGACGCGGCCTCCGAACCGCCCGGCGCAATGGTGGCGGTGGTGGCCCGGCCCTGGCACGCGATGCGCAAGTACGGCCGGCGCGGCTACCTCTACACCCACCTGGACAGTGCCCACGCCGCCACCAACATCGCCCTGGCCGCCGCCGACGCGGGCTTCGACGCCACCGTCCGGCTGCGCTTCGACCGCCGCGCGCTCTCCCGGCTGTTCGGCCTGGAGAACCTGTGCCGGGAACCCCAGGCGCTGGTCACCCTGGCCGCGCCCGCCGAGGGCCGCCCGGGCGTGACCGGCGGCCGGACGGCCAACCCCTTCGCCGTACCGATCTGGTGGCACGACGGCGGACGCGGCCTGGAACAGCCCGACGGCCCCGAACGCGAGGCCTGGGACCTGGTCAGCCCGGTCAGCACCTACCACCAACCCCGGGGCCTGCCCCTGCGGTTCGGCACCACCGCCTCGGTCCGAGCCGTGGGCACCCGTTCCGGCGCCGCCGCGCCGGTGGCACTGGCCGGCCCGGACGACACCGGCGCCCTCGACGACTTCGGCCGGGTCGTGCTCAGCCGGCAGTCCGCCAAGGGCTTCCTGGCGAAGCCGGTCGAGGCCGACGCGCTCGGACGGGCGCTGGCCGCCGTCCGCGGCGGCATCGCCGTCGACTGCGCGGACGGCCCGCTGGCCGGCCTGCGGGTACTGGTCCGCAACGTCGACGGCCTCGCCCCGGGCGCCTACGAGTACGACCCGGCCGGCCACCGGCTGCTGCCCGTCGGCGGCGACGGCGGCTCGGAGGAGGCCGTGGTCGCGGCCTGCATGAACCAGGGCGTCGCGGCCGGCTGCGCCGCGCTGGTGGCGCTGCACGCGCCGGTGCGCCAACTCCTCGGGGAGCGCGGCCAGCAGGGGCTGGCCGAACTCCACTTCCACGCCGCGAGCGCCGCCCAGCGCCTGTGCCTCGGGGCGGCCGCGCAGCACGTCGGCATCACCTGCCTCGGCGGGTTCGACGCCGGCCGGATCGCCGGACTCGCGCGGCTGGCGGACGAGGAGGAGGTCATCTACGTGATCGCGGTCGGCATCGCCGACGAGAACGCCGTCAAGTGGGACCGGGCGCCGATCGCCTACAGCCACGGACGGGACCCGCGGCAGCCGACCGGCTGACCGCGCCACGGACGAGACCCGCAGCCCGACCCGACCTCGAAGCCGAGGCTCGACCAGAGAGAGCAGTGTGTGGTTTCCATGCTGAGCAATGGCATCCTGTCCGCTCGACTGACGGACGGTCACCGCGAGTTGATGGCCCGGGCGGCGGACCACTTCACCCCGCAGTGGCTCGACAAGTGGCGCACCTCGCCCGACGGGCACCTGCGCCGGGAGACCTGGCAGGACCTCGCGGCGAACGGCTTCATGGGCGTGTCGCTGCCGCGCGAACTCGGCGGCCAGGGCCTGGGCCTGCTCGGCGCGCTGGTCCTCGGCGAGGCGCTGGCCGGCGCCCGGGACGGCGGCATCGCCCTCGCGATGCACGTGCAGAACGAGATCGCCTGCGAGTGGCTGGTGTCCGCCCGGGACGAGGCGCTGCGCGACCGCTACCTGCCCGGGCTGGTCACCGGGGACCTGGTGGCCTGCCAGTGCGACACCGACCCGTCCCCCGAGGAGCCCACCACGGCGACCACCGAGGGCGACCAGGTCGTCATCCACGGCCGGAAGAAGTTCGTCATCAACGGCGCCACCGCCGACCTGTGCTTCGTCAGCGCCGTCCTGGACGGCGCGCCCGCGATCATCGCGGTGGAGAAGGCCACCCCGGGCGTGCGGGTCACCGAGGTGTACGACAAGCTCGGCACCCGCAGCGTCGACTCCGCCCTCGTGGAGTTCGACGGCGTCCGCGTCGCCGCCGGGCAGGTGGTCTCGCGCAGCGGCATCAGCCAGCTGATGCGCTGGAACCGGGTGATGTCCCGGATGCGCCTGCTGATCGCCGCCGACGCCTTCTTCACCCACCGCGCGCTGCTGGAGCACATCACCGGCTATGTGCGCGGGCGCAGCCTCGGCGGCCGTCCGCTCGGCGCCTGGCCGGTCAACGCCCACGCGCTGGCCCGGGCCCGCGCCCACCAGGAGCTGATGGAGGCGGGCATCGCCGACGCGTACCTGCGGGTCACCGCCGGGGGAAGCACCGTTCCCGAGATCGCCGAACTCAAGTGGTTCTGCGTGGAGAAGGCCAACGAACTGGCCGTCCTCGCCACCGACCTGGAGGGCGGGGCGGGCTACATGTGGGACAGCCCCTCGCTGCGCGCCCACGCCCAGCTGCGCGGCTTCCGGATGTCCGGCGGCAGCCAGACCACCATGCTGACCATCGCCAACCACAGCATGGCCTGCCGGGCCGAACTCGAACTCGCGCCCGCCGGAGCGGACGGAGCCCGCCGTGGCTGACGGGCGGCGGCTCGGCGCCGCGTTCCTGGCCGCCTGCGACCGGCACGGCGATCGGCGGGCCGTCGTCGCTGCGGGCCGGGAACTGACCTACACCCGTTTCGCCGCCCTGGTCCGGGAACGCGCGGGCACCCTGGACGCGCTGCTCGGGCCGGACCTGGTCAACGTCGGCGTGCACGCCGCCAACAGCATCGACTACCTGGTCTCGTACTACGCCCTGCTGGTGGCCGGACGGCTGCCGTTCCTGATCGACGCGACCTTCGGGGCCGCCGAACTGGAGGGCATCCGGACCAGCTGCGGCGTCCCGGCCTTCCTGTTCGACGGCAAGGAGCCGTTCCCGCTCGGCGGGGAGACCCGGGCCGTCCCGGACAGCGCGCTGTCGCTGGCCGTGCTGCCCGCCACGGCCGGGGCGCCCGAGCCCCGGCCGTCCACCGCCACCTGCCGGTTCACCTCCGGCACCACCGGCGCCCCCAAGTGCCTGGAGTTCACGGCGGACGCGGTGATCGCCGCCGCCGACACCTGGGCGGCCGGCACCGGCCTCGGCCCCGGCGACCGGGTGCTGTGCCTGGCGGGCTTCACCAACGGTCTGGCGTTCAACACCTCGCTGCTGCCGGTCTTCACGGTCGGCGCCGAACTCCACCTCTACCAGGGCCTGCCCACCTCCGGCGGCATCTCCCGGGCCGTCACCCGCGCCGCCGCGACCAGGCTGGTGGCCTTCCCGCTGGCCTACCGGCTGCTCGCCGACGCGGCCCGGGCCGACGTCGACGCCTTCGCCACCGTCACCCGGGCCGTCTCCGCGGCCGCCGTCCTCGACCCGGAGGTGCGGCGCCGCTTCGAGTCCCGGTACGGCGTGCGGATCGCCGACTACTACGGCATCGCCGAGACCGGCCCCTGCACCTACGAACGCGAACCGGACCGCTCCGAAGGACTCGGCACCGCCCTGCCCGGCGTCTCCGTCAAGGCCGTCCAACTGCCCACCGGCGAGACCGAGGTGAGGGTCCGCACCGCCTCGATGGCGGCCGGCTACCTGAACGCCCCCGGCGCCCTCGCCGAACGGCTCGACGCCGACGGCTACTACCGCACCGGCGACCTCGGCCACCTGGCCGACGGACGGCTGTTCGTCACCGGCCGGCTCGGCGGACCGATCAACCTGGCCGGCCGGAAGATCGACCCGGCCGAGATCGAACGCACCCTGCTCGCCCTCGACGGCGTCACCGACGCCGCCGTGTTCGCCGACACCGACGCCAACGGGGAGACCGTCCTGCACGCCGCACTGGCCGGCACCGGACGGATCGGCCGCACCGAGGTGGTCGACGCCTGCCGCGCCCGCCTCGCGCCGTTCAAGGTGCCCGGGCGGGTGACCTTCCTCCCCGCCATCCCCCGATCGACCGTCGGCAAGGCCCGGATGACCGAACTGCGCCGCCTGGTCCAGGACGTCCGCGCCGCCGACGGCACCGCCCAGGAACTGGAGAAGCACGCATGAGCAGCAGCACAGCCAACGAGGCGGCCCGCACCGGAACGGACCTGCGCGAGGAGATCGAACTGCTCGTCGAGACCGCCACCGGACGGGTCGTCACCGTCGCCGACCTGCGCGCCGCGGACGGCGAACTCGACCGGGCCGGCGTCAACTCCATCGGCTACATCAACCTGATGGAGGTGCTGGAGCAACGCTACGACGCCGTGATCGACCCCGAGGCCGACCCCGAGCACCTGTACTCCGTCGACTCGATCGTCCGGTTCGTCCGCGCCCGGCTCGCCGAGGGAGGCCGCGCATGACCGCCGCCGACCAGGCCCTCGCCGCCCTGCACGGGCTGCTGACCGGCCACGGCCCCGACCTGCCGCCGACTGCCGGAGCCTCTGCGGGGGCCGGCCTGTCGCCGGCGGAGGCGCTGGACGAGGCCCTGGACCGGATCTGGGAGACCCGGCCGTTCGCCGTGGCCGCCGCGCTCACCGAGCAGGTGCACGGCGTCCTGCCGCTGCTCGACGCCTTCGACACCACCGCCCCGCTGCTCGACGACATCCGCGCGGGCCACGTCACCACCGCGCTCGGCCTGTTCACCCCCAGCGCCCTGCTCAGCCTCACCGCCCCCGCCGTCCGGGCCGACCGGGACGGCGGCCGGACGCTGCTGACCGGCCGCTACCGGTACGCCGTCCAGGACGCCGAGGCGTCCCTGGTCCCGGTCCGGCTGGACGGCGGGACGCGGCTGGCGCTGGTCCCGCACGACGCGGCCGGCGTCCGGCTGCACGGCGCCGGCCGGGCCGTCGGCTGGGGCTGGGCCGAACTCGACGGCGCCCCCGCCGCCGCGCTGTCCCGCCCGGTCGACTGGGCGCCCGGCGGGGAGCTGACGGCCGCGCTCGACGCGTACGCCTGGGCGTTCGCCCGCCGCGCCCTCGCCTGGCCCGCCCGGGTCGTCGCCGACCTGCGCCGGGCGCTGGCCCGGACCGGTGAGGGCGTGGAGGCGCTGTCCACCTCCCAGTACCTGGCCCACGAGCTCAGCAAGCTGGAGATCGAGGTCTCGCTGGCCTCGGCCGCCGCGCGGTTCGGGGCGGGGTTCAAGGCCGAGGAACCCGGCGGCCAGGCCGTCCTCGCCACCCTGCTGAGCGCCGTCGACCTGATCCAGCGGGCCGCCCGGACCGCCGAGGACATGGCCACCGAACTCGGCCTCGAAGCCGCCCCGGTGGACGACGCCGACTGGCCCGACGCCGCCCTCCAGGCCTGCTTCGGCGGCCGGCGCGTCGTCGAGAACGAACTCGCCCGCCGGATGGGCCTGGTCCCGGAGGCGGTCGGCGCATGACCGTCCCCGTCGCCGTCTGCGGCCTGACCGGCCGGATGGCGGGCGTCGTCCGGCAGGCCCTCCTGGACGCCCCCGACCTGGCGCTGTCCGCCCGGCTCAGCCTCCGGCCCCCGGCACCCGGCCCGGACGAAACGGATCCGCCCGCACCGGTGGTGCACCGCCTCGCCGACCTGCCCGACCCGGATCCGGTGGTCGTCGACTTCACCGCCGAGGAGGCCACCGCCGAGCTGCTCGACCAGGCCCGCACCGTGCCCTGCTCACTGGTCATCGGCACCAGCGGCCTCGGCGACCGGCACCAGCGGCTGCTGGCGGAGGTCGGCCGCAGCCGCGCCGTCGTGGTCGCCGCCAACTACAGCCTCGCCCTGCTGGCCGTCACCCGCTTCGTCGAGGACCTCGCCGCCCAGTCCGACGACAGCTGGAACGCGGGCGTCGGCGACCTGCACTTCGCGGGCAAGCGCGACCGCCCCAGCAGCACCGCCCGTCACCTCGCCGCCGCCTGGCAGGGCGCCCGCGGCCCCGGCGCGCCCGCCCCCGACATCACCTCCTTCCGCCTCGGCGACGCCCTCAGCGAGCACCGGGTGGTCGCGGCGGGCAGCGGTGAACACGTCGAGGTCCTGCACCGGATGGCCGACCGCCGCGCCTTCCTGCCCGGCGTGCTGCGCGCGATCCGGTACGCGGCCACCGCCGGACCGGGCGTGCGCGGCCTGGCGGACGTGGTGCGCGAACCCCTTCCCGTACGGCGGTGACCGGCGTGCGGCTGCTGTGGGACGAGGTGCGGCGCGGCGCGGCGCAGGCCGCGCACCAGCGCAGCGGCCACACCGGCGCCGCCCGCCAGGACCAGTGGTACGCGGCCCGGCAGACGCTGAGGGCCGGCCTGGTCCGGCTCGGCCTGGTGCCCGACCTGCCCGACGCGCACCGGCGGATCGGGCTGGCCGGGCCGGGCGCCGTCCGGCAGGTCAGCTGGGACGGCGCCGCCCTGCGGCCCGCCGTGCAGTTCTCCGTCGCGCACACCGCCGAGCAGGTGGTGGTGGCGCTGCGCCGCGGTGAACCGGCCGACGGCGCGGCACCGGCCGGGCTGGGCGTCGACGCCGAGACCGAATGGGCCACCGCCGAGCGCAACCTGCACCGCTTCGGCACCCCGGCCGAGCTCGACGCCCTGCGCCGGGCCTGCGGCCCGGTGGTCCGCCCGCTGCACCTGTGGTGCGTCAAGGAGGCCCTGGCGAAGGCCTCCGGCCTGGGCTTCGTCCGGATCCCGCCCCGGCGCTACCGCCTGCACCCCGCCGCCGACGCGGCGCCCCACCGCCTGACCGTCGAGATCGCCGGAGCCGATCCGCCGGACGCCGGCCCCCGCCGAGCCCTGGTCCGCACCGGCACCCGGACCACCGCCGGCCGGCCGCCCACCGCCTGGGCGGTGGCCGAACTGCCGACGCGCTGAACCCCAAAATCCGCCGACGCGCCGAACCCCGACCAACGAAGCAACTGGGAGATGACCGTGACCGAGGACGCCCCGATCACCGGCCTCAGCCGACTGATCGCCGACCGGGCCGCCGCCCGGCCGGACGCCGCCGCCCTCCTCGCACCCGACCGGACCCCGCTCACCTACCGGGCGCTCGCCGGGCGGATCGAGGAGATCGGGCAGGCGCTGAACACCTTCGGAATCGGCCGCCCCCACCGGGTCGCCCTGGTGCTGCCCAACGGCCCCGACCTCGCCACCGCGTTCCTCGGCACGGCCGCGTACGCCCAGAGCGCCCCGCTCAACCCCGCCTACCGGGAGCAGGAGTTCGCCTTCTACCTCGCCGACATGCGGGCCGACGCCCTGCTGGTCGAGGCCGGGGACGACTCGCCCGCCGTGGCGGTCGCCCGGCAGCTCGGTGTCCGGATCATCGAGCTCAGCTCCCGGCCCGGCACCCCCGCGGGCGAGTTCGAGCTGCACTGCGCCGACCCCGGCGCACCGGTCGCCGCCGCCGACGGCGGCCCCGCCGGCCCGGAGGACACCGCCCTGATCCTGCACACCTCCGGCACCACCGACCGGCCCAAGCTCGTCCCGCTCACCCACGCCAACCTGCACGTCGCCGCCCGCAACACCGGCGCCGCCTTCGCCCTCGACGAGCAGGACCTCTGCCTCAACCCGATGCCGCTGTTCCACGCCCACGGCCTGACCAGCACCCTGCTGGCCACCCTGGTCCGCGGCGCCGGGATCGTCTGCACCCCCGGCTTCAGCGACACCGGCTTCTACACCTGGCTGGAGCGGTTCCGCCCGACCTGGTACACCGCCGTGCCGGCCATGCACCAGGCCCTGCTGTCCGTCGCCGACGACCACCGCGAGGTCCTCGCCGCCAGCCGGCTCCGGTTCATCCGCTCCGCCTCCGCGCCGCTGCCCGGCCCCACCCTGACCGCCCTGGAGGAGGCCTTCCACGCCCCGGTCATCGAGGCGTACGGCATGACGGAGGCCGGCTCGCTGGTCACCAGCAACCCGCTGCCGCCCGGCCGGCGCAAGCTCCGCTCGGTCGGCCTGCCGGTGGGCGGACCGGTCGCCGTGCTGGACAAGGCGGGGCAGCCCGTACCGGCCGGCGAGTCCGGCGAGATCGCCATCCGCGGGGCCAACGTGATGGCCGGCTACGAGGCCAACCCGGAGGCCAACTCCCGTGCCTTCACCGGCGGTTGGCTGCGCACCGGCGACGAGGGACGGCTCGACGAGGACGGCTACCTGTACGTGGTCGGCCGCAGCAAGGAGATCATCAACCGGGGCGGCTCCAAGGTCGCCCCGGTCGAGATCGACGACGTCCTGGCCGGCCACCCCACCGTCAAGCTCGCCGTCGCCTTCGGCGTCCCGCACCCCACCCTGGGCGAGGACGTCGCGGTGGCCGTCGTCCCGGAACCCGGCGCCCTGGTGGTCGAGCGGGACCTGCGCGAGTACGCCCGCGAGCGGCTCGCCGACTTCAAGGTCCCCAGCCGGGTGTTCGTCGTCGACGACGTCCCGCGCAGCCCCACCGGCAAGGTGCAGCGCCTGCGGCTCGCCGAACGCCTGGCCACGGCCGCCGCGCCCGGTCACCGGGCCGCCCCCGCCGACCCCTTGGCCCGTCGGATCGCCGCCGTCTGGTCCGAGGTGCTCGGCACCGAGGAGTTCGGCGTCGAGGACAACTTCTTCGACCTGGGCGGCAACTCGCTGCTGCTCAAGCGCGTCTCCGCCCGGCTGGGCGAGCAACTCGGCCGCGAGGTACCGCTCCTGACACTGACCATGTGCCCCACCGTCGAGACCCTCGCCGCGCACCTGGCCGAGGAGCCCGGGGGGCCCGGCGGCCCCGGCGCCGCCGCCCCCGGGGCCCGGGAGCGGCTCGACCGCGGCCGCGACCGGCTGCGCCGCCAGCTCGACCAACGGCGGGCCGGCGCACGGAAGGAGAACGGCTGATGGAGCACAGCGACGACACGACCGGCCTGGAGATCGCCGTCATCGGCCTCGCCTGCCGCTTCCCCGGCGCCGACGGCCCCGAGCAGTACTGGGAGAACCTGAGCACCGGCACCGAGTCGATCACCTTCTTCACCCCCGAGGAACTCGCCGCCCAGGGCGTCCCCGAGGCCCTGCGCAACGATCCCGACTACGTCGCCGCGCAGGGCGTCCTGGCGGACGCCGACCGCTTCGACGCCGACTTCTTCGGCATGAGCCCGAAGGAAGCCGACCTGATGGACCCCCAGCACCGGGTGCTGCTGCGGTGCGCCTGGGAGGCCCTGGAGGACTCCGGCCACGACCCGCTCGCCGTGCCCGGCCCGGTCGGGGTGTACGCGGGCACCTACTACAACAGCTACGTCGACCACGTGGACGGCCGGATCGACGGCGAGGACCCGGGCGAGGTGTTCGCCCGGAACATCGCCAACGAGAAGGACTTCCTGGCCACCCGGATCGCCTACAAGCTCGATCTTTCCGGCCCGGCCCTCACCGTCCAGTCCGCCTGCTCCACCTCCCTGGTGGCCGTCCACCTGGCCTGCCAGGCGCTGCTCAGCGGAGCCTGCGACACCGCGCTCGCGGGCGGCGCGACGGTCCGTGCCCACCAGCACCAGGGCTACCTGTTCCAGCCCGGCGGGATCTTCTCCGCCGACGGCCACTGCCGGCCCTTCGACGCCACCGCGCAGGGCACCGTCGCCGCCAACGGCGCGGGCATGGTGGTGCTCAAGCGGCTGGAGGACGCCCTCGCCGACGGCGACCCGATCCGGGCCGTGATCAAGGGCTCGGCGGTCGGCAACGACGGTGCCCGGCGGATCGGCTTCACCGCCCCCGGTGTGGCCGGCCAGGCCCGGGTGATCCGCGCCGCCCTCGACACCGCCGACGTCGACCCGGCCACCATCGGCTACGTCGAGACGCACGGCAGCGGCACCCCGCTCGGCGACCCGATCGAGATCGAGGCCCTGACCCAGGTCTTCCGCGGCCTCGCCCCCGGCAGCTGCGCGATCGGCGCGGTCAAGGGCAACATCGGCCACACCCACGCCGCCGCCGGCGTCGCCGGGCTGATCAAGACCGTGCTGGCGCTCCAGCACCGGCAGATCCCGCCGAGCCTGCACTTCGACGTCCCCAACCCGGCCATCGACTTCGACGCCGTCCCGTTCCGGGTCAACACCCGGCTCACCGACTGGCCGGCCGGGCCGGGACCGCGCCGGGCCGGCGTCAGCTCCTTCGGCATGGGCGGCACCAACGCCCACGTCGTCCTGGAGGAGGCCCCCGCGCCCGCCCGCCGCGCACCCGGCCGGTCCCGCGTCCTGCTGCCGGTCACCGCCCGCACCGCCGGCGCCCTGGAGGCCGCCACCGACCGGCTCGCCGACCGCCTCGACGGCGCCACCGCCCCCGACCTGGCCGGCACCGCCCGCACCCTGCAGACCGGCCGCCGCCACTACGGCCACCGCCGCTTCCTGATCGCCGAGTCCACCGCCGAAGCCGCCCGCGCGCTGCGCGAGCGCGCCCCGAACGCCGTCCGCACCGGCCACCACGACGGCACGCCCCGTCAGGTCGCCTTCGTCCTCCCCGGCCTCGGCGAGCAGCGCATCGGCATGGGGCGCGAACTCCACGCCACCGAACCGGTGTTCCGCGACGCCCTCGACCGCTGCGCCGAAGGCTTCCGCCCGTACCTCGGCATCGACGTGCGCGAGCTGCTCCACCCCGCCGGGGCGCCGGACACCCCGCCCGCCGGCGCCGACCTGCGCCGGATGCTGCGCGGCGGCCCGGCCGCCGCCGAACGCACCGAGCTCGACCGCACCCGCTACGCGCAGCCCGCGACCTTCGCCGTCGAGTACGCGCTGGCCGGGCTCTGGGAGTCCTGGGGGGTGCGGCCGAGCGCGCTGATCGGCTACAGCATCGGCGAGTACACCGCCGCGCACCTGGCCGGCGTCCTCTCGCTGGACGACGCCCTGAAGCTGGTCGCGCACCGCGCCCGGCTGATCGACGGCCTGCCGGCCGGCGCCATGCTGGCCGTGCCGCTGCCCGAGGAGCGCGTCCTCGGCCTGCTGGACGACGACCTCTCGCTGGCCGCCGTCAACGGGCCCGCGCTGTGCGTGGTGGCCGGCACCGCCGAGGCGGTCGGCGCGCTGGAGGCCCGGCTCGCCGCGGACGGCGTCGCCGCCCGGCAGTTGCAGACCACCCACGCCTTCCACTCGCACATGATGGATCCGATCGCGGCGGAGTTCGCCGAGCTCGCCGCCGGGGTCACCCTCCACCCGCCGACCGTCCCGTACGTCTCCAACGTCACCGGCGACTGGGCCGACGCCGAGCTGGTCACCGACCCGGCGTACTGGGTGCGGCACCTGCGCCGGCCGGTGCGCTTCGCCGACGGCATCGGCCGGCTGTGGCAGCAGCCCGGGCGGGTCCTGCTGGAGACCGGTCCCGGCCAGTCCCTGACCAGCCTGGCCCTCCAGCTGCGGCCCGCCTCCGCCGCGCCGGGCGTGGCCGTCGCCTCCATGCCGGGACGCTTCGACCGGCAGGGCGAGGAGCGGTTCCTGCTGAACACCGCCGGCGGGCTGTGGGCCGCCGGCGTGGACCTGGACTGGCCCGCCGTCAACGGCGGCAACGACGCCGCCAGGGTCGCCCTGCCGCCGTACCCGTTCGAGGAGACCCGGCACTGGATCGACCCGGCACCCCGCAAGGCCGCACCCTCGCTCGCCCGCCGGGCGGACCTCGCCGACTGGTTCCACACCCCGGTCTGGGAGTCGCTGCCGCCCCGCCCGGCCGCCGCCGCCCCGGCGGCCGGAAGCTGGCTGCTGTTCACCGACGAGGAGGGCGTCGGCGAGGCGCTCGCCGCCCGGCTGCGCGCCGACGGCCACCGCGTCACCACCGTCCGGGCGGGCCTGGCCTGGCGCGAACTCCCCGACGGCACATATGAGTTGGCACCGGGCAGCGCCGCAGACCACCGGCGGCTGGTCGAACGGGTCACCGCCGACGGCGGCCCGCCGGACCGGATCGTCCACCTGTGGAGCGTCGGCCCGCGCCGCTCCGCCGAGGAGACCCTGGAACGCGGCTTCCACAGCCTGCTCCGGCTCGACCAGGCCCTCACCGCCACCGCCCCCGGCGCCCCGCTGGACCTCGCCGTGGTCTCCAGCGACGCCTTCGCGGTGCTCGGCACCGAACCCGTCGCCCCGGAGAAGGCCACCGTCACCGGCCCGGCCCTGGTCCTGCCGCTGGAACAGCCCGACACCGTCTGCCGGGCCGTCGACCTCTCCCTGCCCCCCGGCCGCGGCTGGACGCCGGAGGACACCGAACTGCTGTACACCGAACTCCTCGACGCGCCGACCAGGCCGCTCACCGCCCTGCGTGGCCGCCGCCGCTGGGAGCGCACCCACCGGCCGGTCCGGGTGGAGGCCGTCGCGGACGGCCGCACCCCGCTGCGCGAGGACGGCGTCTACCTGATCACCGGCGGCTTCGGCGGCGTCGGCCTCTCCCTGGCCCGCCACTTCGCGGCCGCCGCCCGGGCCCGGCTCGTCCTGGTCGGACGCACCCCGCTGCCGCCCCGCGAGAGCTGGGACGCCCTGCTCGCCGACGGCAGCGAGGACGCGGCGGCGGGGGAGCGGATCCGCGCCGTGCTGGAACTCGAAGGGCTCGGCGCCCAGGTGATGACCGCGGCCGCCGACGTCACCGACTCCGCCGCCATGCACCGGATCGCCGACGAGGCGGTGGAGCGCTTCGGCGCCGTCCACGGGATCGTGCACGCCGCCGGGGTCCCGGCCGCCGGGCTCGCCCAGCTCAAGACCACGGAGGCCGCCGACCGGGTGCTCGACCCCAAGGTCCGCGGCGGCCTGGTGGTCGACGCCCTCGCCCGCCGGCTCGCCCCCGACTTCACCGTCCACTGCTCCTCCAGCCTCGCCCTGACCGGCGGCGTCGGGCAGATCGACTACGTCGCCGCCAACGCCTTCCTGGACGCCCTGGCCCAGCACAACGAGGCCACCGGCGGGCCGCGCACCGTGTCGGTGAACTGGGACGGCTGGCAGGAGGTCGGCATGGCCTTCCGCACCATCGGCGCCGGTGCCGAGCGGCCCGCCGATGGCCGTACCGGCCCCGTCGACCACCCGCTGCTCGACGCCTGCCTGCGCGACGACGAGGCCGTCGCCGTCTACTCCGTCGCGCTCAGCGTCGCCACCTCCTGGCTGATCGACGAGCACCGGATGGCGGGCAACGCCGTCGTCCCCGGCACCGGCCACCTGGAACTCGCCCGCGCCGTCCACGAGCACCAGAGCGGCGACGCCCGGGCGGTGCTCGACGAGGTCACCTTCCTCTCCCCGGTGGTCATCGGCGAGGACCAGCGGCGCGAACTGCGGGTCGTCCTCGACAAGCGGCACAGCCCGCCACGCTTCGCCGTGGTCAGCCGGGAGAGCGGTGCCGGCCAGGACCCGGCCGAGGAGGACGGCTGGCAGGTCCATGTGACGGGCTCCGTCGGCCCGGTCGGCGAGGACGCCGCCCCGCGCCGCCGCCACGACGTCGCCGAGCTGATCGCCCGCGCCGGCATGCGCGACCTCGGCGCCGTCACCCACACCGGCCCGATGGGCTTCGGCCCGCGCTCCCGCTGCCTGCGCCGGGTGCACCTCGGCGAGAAGGAGGCGCTCGCCGAGCTCGAACTGCCCGCCGAGTTCGGCGGCGACCTGGAGCGGATCGCCCTCCACCCCTCCCTGCTCGACCTCGGAGCGGGTTTCCACGGCATGAACCTCGCCGAGGAGTTCCGGATCCCGCTCAGCTACGGCCGCCTCACCCTCCTCGCCCCGCTGCCGCGCCGGATCTACAGCCACCACCGCTTCCACGAGGCGGACCGCCGCGGCAAGGAGACCTTCACCGCGGACTTCACCCTGCTGGACGAGACCGGCCTGGAGACCGTCCGGGTCGAGGACTTCGTCCTCAAGCGCGTCGCCGACCTGGAGACCCGGCTCGAAGCGCTGCGCGACGGAACCTCCCGCGAGACCGCCGCCTACCGCTTCCCGCCCGCCGCCGCCACCTCCCCCGGACGGCCGGGCGAGAGCGGACCGCTGCGCGACCACCTGGACCAGGGCATCCGGCCCGCCGAGGGAGTCGAGGCGCTGCTGCGGCTGCTCGCCGCCGGACTCGGCCCGCAGGTCGCCGTGGTCGCCAAGGACCTGGACGCCGTGTTCGCCGACATCCGCGCCCACCGGGTGGGCGCCCCGGCGGACGGACCGGCGGACGACACCGCCGTCCATCCACGCCCCGGCATCCTCACCGCGTACACCGAGCCCCGGGACGACACCGAGACCGCGCTGGCCCGGCTGTGGGCCGAACTGCTCGGCCTGGAACGCGTCGGCGTGCACGACGAGTTCTTCGAGCTCGGTGGCCACTCGCTGCTCGGCCTCCAGCTCGCGGCCCGGATCCGGCGCCGGTTCGGCGTCGACCTGCCGCTGAACGCCCTCTTCGAGACGCTGACCGTGGCGGAACAGGCCGCCGCCCTCCGCCGACGCCTCGACACCGCGGCGACGACCGAGACCGCAGGGACGACCGACACCGAACCGACGACCGACACCGCAGGGACGACCGACACCGAACCGACGCCCGACACCCCCGGGGACGGCACCTCGACGCCCGGCTCCCCGGCCGAACAGAAGCGGAGCACAGCAGATGTCTGACATCCACACGGTCGGCGTGGTCGGCGCCGGCGTCATGGGCACCGGCCTGGCCCAGGCGCTCGCCCAGACCGGCCACCGGGTCCTGCTGGTCGACCGGACGAAGGAGATCCTCGCCGCCGCCGAGCAGACCATCGCCCAGGGCCTGCGCTTCGGCCGGGTGCTGGGCGCCAAGGGCCCCGAGGAGGACCGGCGGACCGTCCTCGCGCGGATCAGCCTCACCACCGACTACGAGGGCTTCGACGAGGCCGACTTCGTGATCGAGAACATCACCGAGGACTGGGGTCTGAAGAAGGGCGTGTACGAGCGCCTGGACGCGGTCTGCCCGGAGCGCACGGTGTTCGCCGCCAACACCTCGGTCATCCCGATCACCCGGATCGGCGCGGCCACCTCCCGGCCCGACCGGGTGCTCGGGATGCACTTCATGAACCCCGTCCCGCTCAAGCCGACCGTGGAGATGATCCGCGGCCACCACACCTCCGCCGCGACCGTGGCCACCGCCCGCGCCCTGCTGGCCCAACTCGGCAAGGAGGGAATCCTGGTGGAGGACTCGCCGGGGTTCGTCACCAACCGGGTCCTGATGCTCACCGTGAACGAGGCCGTCTACCTGGTCCACGAGGGCGTGGCCGGCGCCGAGGAGGTCGACCGGATCTTCAAGACCTGCTTCGGCCACACCATGGGCCCGCTGGAGACCGCCGACCTGATCGGCCTGGACACCATCCTGCAGTCCGTCCAGGGCCTCTACACCGCGTTCAGCGACAGCAAGTACCGGCCGTGCCCGCTGCTGGTCCGGATGGTCGACGCCGGCCTGCTCGGCCGCAAGAGCGGCCAGGGCTTCTACAGCTACGCCACCACCCTGGCCTGACCGCACGTCCCGACTCCAGACCCAGCCCCAGCCACCACCGGCACCCGAACGAGAAGAAGGAACCGCCCGCCATGACGACGGCCGACCACAAGCCGCAGATCCTCGCCTTCCTCGCCCAGTTCTTCGGCGAGCACCGGCTCACCGACGACGAGGACATCTTCGCCACCGGATTCGTCAACTCGCTCTTCATCATGCAGCTGGTGCTGTTCGTCGAGGGCGAGTTCGGCATCACCGTCGAGGACGACGACCTGGAGATGGCCAACTTCAACACCGTGCGCGCCATCGACGCGCTGGTCACCCGCAAGCGCGCCGCCGTCGGCGCCGCCGCCCAGCACTCCTGACCCCCCGTGACCTTCCCGACCGCAGAGACCACGCAGGAGAGGGACCGATGGCCATCAGAGTGCAACTGACCGAGCGCCAGGCCACGGCGCGGGAGGAGTACGAGGCCTTCACCCGGGAGGCCGTCGCCCCGCACGCGGACGCCTGGGACCGCGCCGAACGCCTCCCCGAGGAGTTCCTCAAGGAGTTCGCCGCCCGCGGCCTGCTGGGCGCCGCCGTCCCGGCCGGGTACGGCGGCACCGACCTGGACCCGATCACCTTCGGCCTGCTCAACGAGGAACTCGGCCGCGGCTGCTCGTCCGTGCGCAGCCTGGTCACCGTGCACGGCATGGCCTCGTACGCCGTCGCCCGGTGGGGCGGCGAGCGGCAGCGCGAGCACTGGCTGCCGAAGTTCGCCACCGGCGCGGCGATCGGCGCCTTCGCGCTCACCGAGCCCGGCGCCGGCAGCGACGTCAAGGCGCTGAGCACCACGGCCCGGCGCACCGACGGCGGCTTCCGGCTCACCGGCGAGAAGCGCTGGATCACCTTCGGCCAACGCGCCGACGTGTACCTGCTGTTCGCCCGCATGGACGGCCGGGAGGCCGCCTTCCTGGTGCCCCGGGACGCCCCGGGGCTGACCGTCCGGCCGGTCACCGGCGTTCTCGGCACCAAGGCCTCGATGCTCGCCGAACTCAGCCTGGCGGACTGCCTGGTGGCCCCCGAGGCGCTGCTCGGCCGGCCGGGCTTCGGACTGGCCGCCGTCGCCGCGAGCGCCCTCGAACTAGGCCGCTACAGCGTCGCCTGGGGCTGCGTCGGCCTCGCCCAGGCCTGCCTGGACGCCTCCCTCGACCACGCCGACCGGCGGGAGACCTTCGGCGTACGGCTCCGCGACCACCAGCTGGTCCAGCGGATGATCGCCGACATGGCCACCGGAACCGCCGCGGCCCGGCTGCTCTGCCAGCAGGCCGGCTGGCTGCGGCAGGACCGCTCCACCGAGAGCCTGCACGCCACCTGGCTCGCCAAGTACCACGCCTCCCGCACCGCGTTCCGCTCCGCCTCGGACGCCGTCCAGGTGCACGGCGCCCAGGGCTGCGGCGACGGCCACCCCGTCCAGCGCTACCTGCGGGACGCCAAGGTCATGGAGATCATCGAGGGCAGCACCGAACTCCAGCAGACCACCATCGCCGAATCCGCCTACCACTCCCGCCAGCGCACCACCCCCACCGAAAGGGTGACGGCATGACCTCCCAGGGCACCGCCGGCCAGCAGGACGGCACCACCGCCGACAAGCCCGCCAAGACCGTCAAGTGCGTCGTCTGGGACCTCGACCACACCGTGTGGGACGGCATCCTGCTGGAGGACGGCGAGGCGCCGCTGCGCCCCGGTCTGCGCGAGGTCATCGTCGAACTCGACCGCCGCGGCATCCTGCACTCGATCGCCAGCCGCAACGACCACGAGGCCGCCACCGCGGCGCTGCGCCGGCACGGGCTGCTCGACTACTTCCTCTACCCGCAGATCAACTGGAACGCGAAGTCCTCGTCGATCCGCTCCATCGCCACCTCGCTCAACCTGGGCCTGGACGCCTTCGCCTTCGTCGACGACGACGCCTTCGAACGCGGCGAGGTCTCCTTCGAGATCCCCGAACTGCTGGTCGTCGACGCCGCGGAGGCCGCCGGCCTCGCCGACCGGCCGGAGTTCTCGCCGCGGTTCGTCACCGACGACTCCGCCCGGCGCCGCGAGATGTACCGCGCCGACCAGGAGCGCACCCGGGTCGAGCAGGAGTTCACCGGCCCTCAGGAGGCCTTCCTCGCCACCCTCGGCATGACCCTCACCATCCACCCCGCCCAGGAGGAGGACCTGCGCCGGGCCGAGGAACTGACCGTCCGCACCCACCAGCTCAACACCACCGGCTACACCTACTCCTACGACGAGCTCGACGCCTTCCGCCGCTCGGACACCCACGAACTGCTGGTCGCCCGGCTGGAGGACCGGCACGGCCCGTACGGGACCATCGGCCTGGTGCTGCTCGCCAAGGACCCGGACGCCTGGACCGTCAAGCTGCTGCTGATGTCCTGCCGGGTGATGTCCCGCGGCGTCGGCGGGGTGATCATCAACCACCTGCGCCGCCGCGCCCGGGAGGCCGGCGTCCGCCTGCTGGCCGAGTACCTGCCCAACGGGCGCAACCGGATGATGCTGATCACCTACAAGTTCACCGGCTTCCGCCGGCTCACCGGCGAGGACGGGCTGACGCTCTTCGAGGCCGACCTCACCGACGTCCCCGGCGACCCGGACTACCTGACCGTCCACGCCCCGGGCCGAGAGGCCCCGGCCGGAGAGGACCGGAGGCGGTGACGGCGGCCGGCAGCCCCTGGGTGGTCAGGACCGAGCCCAACCCCGGCGCCCGGCTCCGTCTGATCTGCTTCGCCTACGCCGGCGGCGGCAGCTCGGCCTTCGCCGACTGGCCGCGCGCCCTGCCCGACGACGTCGAGGTGTGCGCGGTACGGCTGCCCGGCCGCGAGTCACGGATCTTCCAGCCCGCCTACACCGATGTCGAGGACCTGCTGCCCGACCTCACCGAGGCCCTGGCCGACCACTGCCGGCCCCCCTACGCCCTGTTCGGCCACAGCATGGGCGCGCTGATCGCGTTCTCCTTCGCCCGCCGGCTCCGCGAGCTCGGCGCCCCCGCCCCCGACCACCTGGTGGTCTCCGGACGCAGGGCCCCGCAGCTCACCCACAACCGGCCGCTGATCCACCACCTGCCGCAGGACCAGTTCCTGGAGCGGATCCGGGAGCTGGGCGGCACCCCGGAGAGCCTGCTGGCGGACGCCCGGGTGATGCGGCTGGTCCTGCCCGGGCTGCGGGCCGACTTCCAGCTCAACGACTGCTACACCCACCGCCCGCAGGAGCCGCTGACCGTCCCGATCACCGCCTTCGGCGGCCGCGCCGACCCGCACGTCGACCCCGAGGGCCTCGCCGCCTGGGCCCGGCAGAGCACCGGCGCCTTCACGATGCGGATGTTCGACGGCGGGCACTTCTTCCTGCACACCGCCCAGCAGGAGGTGCTGAACGAACTGTCCCGGCTGCTGCGCCGTCCCAGCGACCGGATCGCCGGAGCCGTCGCCCCGTGAACCCGGCAGACCCGAACCCATCCGACGTTCACCCCGCCGACGTGCGCCCGCCCGACCGGTGGCCGGACGGCCCGGCCGCGCCGAGCCTCGCCGAGGGCGAGGTGCACGTCTGGCGAACCCGGCTCGACCCGCCCGAGCCGGTCGCGCGCCGGTACGCCGAGCTGCTCGACCCGGAGGAGCGGGCCCGGGCCGACCGCTGCCGGCTGCCGGTCGAGCGTGCCCGCTTCGTCGCCGCGCACGGCGCGCTGCGCACCGTCCTGGCCCGCTACACCGGCCGGGCACCCGCCGGCCTGCGCCTGCACCGCACCGCCCGCGGCCGCCCCCGCCTGGCACCGGCACCGCACCCCGCGGTGCTCGACTTCAACCTCAGCCACTCGGGCGACCTGGCCTTGATCGCCGTCACCCGAACCGGCACCGTCGGCGTCGACCTGGAGGAGGTCCGCGCCGACCTCGACCACCGTGCGATGGCCGCCCGCTTCCTCGGCCCGGCCGAGGCCCGGATGGTCGCCGGCCTGCCCCCGACCGCCGGGCGGTACGCCTTCTTCACCCGGTGGACCTGGCGGGAGGCGTACGCCAAGGCCGCCGACCTGCCCGTCCCGCGCCGGCTGGGACCCGGCGCGCCGGGCCCGCTGCCGATCACCGTGGATCTTTGGAAACTGAGCAACCTCCCGCTGGACAAAGGATATTGTGCGACGGTCGCGGCCCCCGAATCCTGCGCGCCGCCGCTCCGCTGGACGCTGACCTGACGCAGGACCGGGCCCGCAGGACGTCGCCCACCCGCTGATCCGCCCGACGAGGACTGCGGACGAAAGGAGCCGGATCGCATGCCCGAACTGTCCAGCCTGTGGTGGTTCTTCACGGCCTCACTGGTACTGCTGCTCATCCCCGGCCCGTCCGTGCTCTACGTGACCGGCCGGACCCTCGACCAGGGCCGCCGCGCCGGACTGCTGTCCACCCTCGGCCTGGCCTGCGGCGACCTCGTCCAGGTGCTCGCGGCCGTGGTCGGCCTGTCCGCCCTGGTCGCCTCCTCGGAGACCGCGTTCAACGTGATCAAGTACGCGGGTGCCGCCTACCTCGTCTGGCTCGGCGTCAAACGGCTGCGCACGCCGGACCCGGATCCGTCCGCAGAACAGGCCGACGAGCCGCCCGCCCGCTCGCCCCGGATCTTCACCGACGGCCTCGTCGTCAACGCCCTCAACCCGAAGAGCACCCTGTTCTTCCTCGCCTTCCTGCCCTCCTTCATCCACAGCGGCAGGGGAGCGGTCTGGTCCCAGACCCTGGTCTTCGGACTGGTCTTCGTGGTGGTCGGCATGGCCACCAACGCCGGCTGGGCGCTGCTGAGTTCACTCATGCGCCAGCGCGCCCGGAAGAGCCGCGGCTTCCTCCGCGCCGAGCGGTACGTCGTGGCCGGAGTCTTTTTCGTCCTCGCCGCCGCCACCCTGGCGACCGGCCTCACCGGCGGCTGAGCCGCCCACGGGAGTCCACCGACATGACCGACGCGCCCACCGCCGCCCCGCCGCTGACCGCCCACCACCTGCTGGCGGGCAACGAGAACCCCTACCCGCCGCTGCCCGGCGTGCTGGAACGGGCCACCGCCGCCCTGCACACCCTCAACCGCTACCCGGACCCGGCCGCCACCCGCCTGGTGGCCGCCCTCGCCGGCCACCTGAACGTCCCGCCGGCCCATGTGGTGGTCGGCCCCGGCTCGGTCGGCGTGCTGTTCCAGCTGGTCCGCGCGGCGGCCGGCCCGGGCGACGAAGTCCTGTTCGCCTGGCGCTCGTTCGAGGCCTACCCGGAGGCGGCCGACCTCGCCGGGGCGATCGCCGTGCCCGTCCCACTGGCCGAGGGCGAGGTCCACGACCTGAGCGCGATGGCCGCCGCCCTCACCCCGCGCACCAAGGTCGTCCTGGTCTGCAACCCCAACAACCCGACCGGCACCGCCGTCCCGCCCGCCGAGCTGGTGAAGTTCCTGGACGCGGTACCCGCCACCACCCTGGTCGTCCTGGACGAGGCCTACCGCGAGTTCGCCCCCGAGGACACCCCGGACGGCATCGACCTCTACCGCACCCGCCCCAACCTGGTCGTCCTGCGCACCTTCTCCAAGGCCTACGGGCTGGCCGGCCTCCGGGTCGGCTACGCCGTGGCCCACGACACCGTCGCCGCGGCGGCCCGCGCGGTCGCGCTGCCGTTCGGCGTCAGCCGGATCGCCCAGGACGCCGCCGTCGAGTCCCTCGCGGCCGGGCCCGAACTGCACGAGCGGGTCCGCGCGCTGGTCGCCGAACGCACCCGGGTCCAGGTCGCGCTGCGCGGCCAGGGCTGGCCGCTGGTGGAGTCCCACGCCAACTTCGTCTGGCTCCGGCTCGGTGAGCACACGGCGGCCTTCGCCGCCGCCTGCACCGAGGCCGGGATCACCGTCAAGGTCTTCCCCGGCGAAGGCGTCCGGCTCAGCATCGGCGAAGGCGCCGCCAACGACGCCGCGCTCGCCGTCGCGGCCGCCTGGCGCGCCCGCACGGCCCAGCACTCCTGCGGGGCGCCTACGGCCACCTGGACCCGTACACCGCCAGCCGCTGGCTGACGGTCTTCGACCGAGGCCTCCCATCCCGGGGGCGTCCCGGGCGCGCCGCCGGACAGGCCCTACGCCGAGCCGGGCGGTCGGGGTGCGGGAGGGCAGCTGTCCAGCCGGGCCCGGACGGCGTCGGCGTCCCGGTGCTGGAGGTCCTCCAGGATGGCGAGGCCGCGGTTCCAGGCCGCCCGGGCGGACTCGACGTCGCCGAGCGCCAGATGGGTGTCCCCGAGGTGGGTGTGGATGTCGGCCTGGAGGAAGTAGTCGCCGACGGCCACCCGCAGACGCAGGGACTCGTGGTAGGCGGGCAGCGCCTCGTGGTACTCGCCGAGGCGGTGGTGGATGAAGCCGATGCTGTCCCAGATGGACGACTGGCCGGGCAGGTTGCCCGTCTCGCGGGCCAGCTCCAGGGCGCGCCGGCAGTGCGGCAGCGCCTCCCGCAGCTCGCCCTGCTGGGCCAGGTACCAGCCGATGCTGTTGAGCGCGAGGGCCTGCCCGGACGGGTCGCCGATCGCCTCGAACAGCGCCAGGGCCCGGCGGGACTCGGCCACCGCCTCGGCGTCGCACCGCTCCTCGCCGTGGGCGATGGCCAGGTCGAGCCGGGTCCGCCCCTCCCGGGGCCGGTCGCCGAGCGCCTCGAACAGGCCGAGTGCCAGGCGTAGTTGGCGCTGGGCCTCGGGCTGGCGGCCCTGGGAGCGGTGCAGCTGGCCGAGCCAGCGGTGCGCGTGCGCGCGATGGCCGAGGTCGCCGGTGCGTTCGGCGGCGGCCAGCGCCGTCTCGCTCGCCCGCTGCCACTGCTGCCACAGCCCCGACTTGAGCAGGTAGGGCACCTGGGCGCCGACCAGCTGCCAGGCGTGGACGTCCGCCCCGGTCCGGTGCGCCAGGTCGACGATCCGCTCCAGCACCGGCTGCTCCTCCCGGTACCAGTCGAGCGCCTCCCGCCGGTCGGTGAGCTCCTCGGGGCCGACCCCGGTGGCGGGTTCCGTGAGATCCAGCGTCTGCCAGGAGACGTCGTCGGCGTAGGCGAGGACGGCGGCGCGGTGCGCGGTGTGGAGGTAGTGGTCGAGCATCCGCAGGGTCCCCGCGGCCTGCCCCTCCGGCGGTTCGAGGGCCGCCGCCTGCTCGGCGGCGTAGACGCGCAACAGGTCGTGGAAGGTGTACCGGTCACGCTCTGGTGCGGTGATCAGATGGGCCCGGTGCAGCTCCTCCAGCAGGGCGCGGGTCCCGGACAGCGGCCGGCCCGCGAGGCTCGCGGCCGCCGCCGTGCTGATGGTCGGGCCGGGGTGCAGGCCGAGCAGCCGGAACAGCCGGGCGGCCTGGGGGGTCAGCGCGCGATAGGACCAGGAGAGCACCGCCCGGACGTCGGCGTGGCTGTCACCCGCTGACAGGAGGTCCAGCCGCGCCCGGGAGTCCCGCAGCTCGCGCGCCCACACGTCCAGCGGGGTGCCGGGGTGGTCGGCCGCCCGTGCGGCGGCGATGTTCAGTGCGAGCGGCAGCCGGGCGCACAGCTCGATCAGCTCGTCGGCGGCCTCCTGCTGCTCCGTAACCGTCGCCGTGCCCAGCCGACGGGCGAGCAGTTCGCGCGCCTCGGCGGGGGAGAGCACGTCGAGCGCCAGCGGTACGGCGCCGTCCAGGGCGACCAGGCCGGGCAGCCGGTTCCGGCTGGTGACCACGACCAGGCAGGTGTGGGAGCCGGGGAGCAGCGGGCGGACCTGTTCCGCCTCGCGGACGTTGTCGAGGACGATCAGCGTGCGGGTGCCCGCCAGCCTGCTGCGCAGCAGCGCGAGCTGCCCGTCCGGGTCGGCGGGGACGCGCAGGGCCGGGACGCCCAGCGCGTCCAGGAAGCCGCGCGCCACGTCGGCGGGGTCGACCGGGGCCCGGGCCGGGTCGAAGCCGCGCAGGTTGGCGAAGAGCTGGCCGTCGGGGAAGCGGTCGGCCACCCGGTGGGCGAAGTGCACGGCCAGGGTGGTCTTGCCGACGCCCGCGGTGCCGGCGATCGCCGAGATCACGACCGTGCCGCAGCCGGGGGTCAGGTCGTCGAGCAGCCCGTCGAGCAGCCGGAGCTCCCTGCTCCGGCCGGTGAAGTGGCGGATGGCCATCGGAAGCTGCTGCGGACCGCTGGGACCACTGGGGCCGGTGGGCCCGGCGGGACCGGTAGGGCCGGTGGGGCCGCCCCCGGGTGCCGCGGCCGGTGCGTCCGTCCCGGCCGGCGGGGGCGTCCCGGCGACCCCGTCCGCTCCGTCCGTTCGGTGCGGCTCCGCGGTCTGCCCGGCGTCCGGGCCCCGCGCCGCCGTCAGCCACTGGGCGCGGGTCTCCGGGTCGAGGCCGAGGGCCCCGGCGAGCCGGACCACCGAGGACATCCGCGGGCGTCGCCCGCCCGCCTCCAGGGCGCTGATCGACCGGGCCGACACCCCGGACCGCTCGGCGAGTTCGTCCTGGCTCCATCCCGCCGAAAGGCGTCGTTCCCGCAACAGCGCGGCAAAAATCGCAGCCCCCACAGATCCCCCCGGGTCCCGGTGATCCGCGGCGTCGCCCCGCCCGTCCGACCCGGATCGCAAACGAGCGTAGTCCCACGACGCCCAAGTGTCAGGTCAACGTCAGGTCAACGTCGTGGTCGGAGCGGCAGTGCCGGGGCGAGGATGAACGTCCGACGGACCGGTCCGGGGAGGGACGACCGAACGCCCGCAGGCTCGCTTCGCGTCCGACCGCGGCTCAGGCCCGGGCCGTCGTTCCCCCCACGGCATTCGCGCACAGCGGCACCCGCGTCGAGGTGGGCGACCGATCCGCCGGTCCGACGCGCGGCGCCCCGCCCGGGTGCCCGCCGCCGGGCCGGACCGCAGGGCGCGGCGACGGGGGTGCCGCGCCCGCCGAGGCCCCGCGACGGCCGACCGCAGCCCGGCCGTCGCGGGGCCACCGCCTCCGATTCCGCCGCAGGTCGAACGGTGCCATGCTGAGGCCATGACAGATCACATCGAGACCGCCCCGGTCCGCGACGGGGTGCAGGACGGGGGCCGGCGGCGGGAGTTGGCGGCGGCGACGGTGGGGTCGGTGGTCGAGTCCTTCGACTGGAACATCTACGCCGTGCTCGCGCCCTACTTCGCCGCCGACCTGTTCGGCCACGGCAAGGGCGGAGTCAGCGGTGTGCTCGCCGCGTACGCCACCTTCGCGGTCGGCTTCGTGGCCCGGCCGGTCGGCTCGTACCTGATAGGACGGCTCAGCGACGCCCGGGGCCGGCGCTTCGCGCTCAGTCTCGGCATGGCCGTGATCGCCGTGGCCGGCCTGGGCCTGGCCGTGCTGCCGGGCCAGCGGACCATCGGCGTCTGGGCGGCCGTACTGGCCGTCGTGGTACGGGTGGTGCAGGGCCTCGCCTTCGGCGGGGAGGCGCCGAGCGTCGCCGCGTACGTGACCGAGACGGCCCCGCCCCGGCACCGCTTCGCGTTCAGCTCGGTCTCCTACGGCGGGATCATCGTCGGTTCGCTGCTCTCCTTCGGGGTGCTCACCCTGCTGATCCACACCATCGGCAAGTCCGGCCTGGAGAACGGCGGCTGGCGCTGGGGCTTCCTGGTCGCCGCGCTGCTGGGGCTGGGCGCGGTGTGGGTGCGCCGGGCCGCGCCGGAGAGCGCCGAGTTCCACCGTACCCGGGCCCGGGTACGGCCGGGCGGCCGCCCGTCCTTCCTGCGCACCGTCCGCGACCACCGCTGGGCGGTGCTCACCGTCTTCCTCAACACCCTGGGCGGCACGGTCGGTTACTACTTCGCCCTGACGTACCTGCCGCAGTACGCCGCCGCCTACCACGTGATCGACAAGGAGCGGGCCGCCTCGTTCATGACGGTGGTGCTGGCGATCGTGCTGGCCACCATGCTGCTCACCGGCGCCGCCGCGGACCGCTTCGGCCTGCTGCCGGTCGCCCGGATCGGCTTCGGGCTGCCGATCCCGCTGGTCTGGGTCCTGCTGGCCGGGCTGCGCGGCGGCTGGCTGCCGTTCCAACTGGTGGCCGTGGCGCTGGGGATGATGGTGGCGACGGTGCTCGGCACGCTGAACGTCTTCACCGGCCTGCTGTTCCCCACCGAGGTGCGGGCGGTCGGCCTCGGCGTGGTCAACGCGGCCACCATCGCCGCGTTCGGCGGCACCTTTCCGCTGCTCGCCGAGTGGCTGGGCCACCACAACGGCTTCGGGGTGATCCCGGTCTACGTCACGGTCTGCACCGCCGGACCGGCCCTGGGCCTGCTGACGGCCATGCGGGTGCCCTCGTTCACCGCCGCCCTCCGGGAGGCGGAAGCGGACGTTCAGCCGACACCGGGAACCGCCTGACGGACGCTCACGTCCTGTGGTTGAGTGTGGTCCGGACCGGACGCCGGACGGGGAGGGCGAGGCAGCAGTGGACAGCAACGAGTCGGAGAGCTGGCTGATCGAGGCCGACTTCGAGCAGCCGCCGCAGGTGGACCTGCGGACCGACCGGGCGCACTCCGCGCGGGTCTACGACTACCTGCTCGGCGGGAAGACCAACTTCCCGGCGGACCGCGAGGTCGGCGACCGGGTGCTCGCCGAGCTGCCCGCCGCCCGGGCCGGGGCCGCGGCCGCCCGCGCCGTGATGCACCGGATGGTCCGCCGGCTGGCCGAGCAGCACGGCATCCGCCAGTTCCTGGACGTCGGCACCGGCATCCCCACCGCGCCCAACCTGCACGAGATCGTCCAGGCGGTCGACCCGGCCTGCCGGGTGGTGTACGTGGACAACGACCCGATCGTGCTGGCCCATTCGCGTGCGCTGCTCACCAGCACGCCCGAGGGACGCACCGCCTACGTCGAGGGCGACCTGCGCGATCCGGCGAAGTTCCTGGCCGAGCCGGCGGTGGCCGCCACCCTGGACCTGACCCGGCCGATCGCGCTGACGCTGATCAACATCGTGCACTTCCTCTCCGACGAGGCCGCGCACCCGCCCGTCCGCAAGCTGCTGGACGCGCTGCCCTCCGGCAGCTTCCTGGCCCTGACCGCGGGCACCGCCGACAACGCGCCGGACCAGGTCTCGGCCGGCGCGCGCCGCTACGCGGAGGCCGGCATCGAGGTGCACGCGCGCTCGCACGCCGAGGTGGAACGCTTCTTCACCGGGCTGGAGCTGGACGACCCGGGTGTGGTCCTGATCGACCGCTGGCACCCGGAGCTGGGCGAGCCCTCGGGCCCGGCGGCCGGCGAGGTCTCGGTGTACGGCGGCGTGGGCCGCAAGCTGTAGCGCCCCGACCGGGCTGGCCGGGTGGTCACGGCTGCCGCGGCGCCATGGTGAGGCCCGCCGAAGCGGCGCCGCGGCTGAGCACCACGGTGCGGATGTGCTCCAGCGCGCGGGCCCAGTCGGCGCGGCCGGGTTCGCGGCGGACGGCCTCGCGCAGGTCGAGCACCCGGTAGGGCGGGCCGAGGTCGGTGATCTGCGGGACGAACTCGGCCCGGCTCACGGTCCACCGCCGGCCCGGGCCGGCCGGCGGGCTGACGGTGAAGCGGGCGATCGAGCTCCAGTTGCCGCGCGGGTCCTCCGCGCCGTCGTAGGTGAACATGTGCCCGGCGAGCTGGTCGCCGAGGCCGTACACCGTCCAGGTGTCGCCGATCTTCTCGTAGGCCTGCGGGATGTGGGCGTGGGTGCCCAGGACCAGGTCGATGTCGGGCCGGCCCGGGCCCTGCCCGGCCGCGGACAACTCCTTGGCCAGGGTGAGCTGTTGCTCGTTCGGGGTGTCCTGCCACTCGGTGCCCCAGTGGATGCTGACCACCACCAGGTCCGCGCCGTCCGCCCGGGCGGCCCGGGCGTCGGCGAGGATCCGGTCCCGGTCGATCAGGTTGACGGCCCAGGGCTCGTCCTTGGGCAGCGCGATGCCGTTGGTGCCGTAGGTGTAGGCGAGTTGGGCCACCGTGGCACCGCCCGCCCGCAGCAGCGCGGGCCGCCCGGCCTCCTCGGCGGTGCGGGCGGAGCCGGTGTGGGCGAGGCCGACGGCGTCCATCGCGTCCAGGGTGCGGCGGATGCCGGCCGGGCCGTCGTCCAGGGTGTGGTTGGAGGCGGTGTCGCAGGAGGCGTACCCGGCGTCCTTGAGCGCCTTGGCGACCTGCGGCGGGGACTTGAACGCCGGGTACCCGGTGTACGGACCGCCGTCGGCGCCGTAGACGGTCTCCATGTGGCAGATCGCCAGGTCGGCCGCGCCGATCAGGGGTTTGATCCCGGCCAGCATGGGGCCGAAGTCGTAGCCGGAGCCGCCGGCGTCCTCCTTGGCCTGCTGGATGATCTCGGTGTGCGGCAGCACGTCGCCGGTGGCGAGGATGGTGAACTCCCGTGGCCCGGTCGGGGTGGGCGTCGGTGCGGTGCTGCCCGGGGCCGCGGCCTGCCCGGACGGGTGCGGGGCGTCGCAGCCCGGGAGGGCGAGCAGCAGGGCGAGGGCCGTGACGGCGGTCCGGCGGCGGGGGAGGGACATGGTCGGCTCGTCTCACGATCGGAAGGTGTGACCAACCCTCCGACTATGCGGGCGTGCGTTCCGCGGGCCGTCGGCCCCACGCCCGCAGGTCACCCGGGGGGCTCTGGGGCGCGGAGACAGTGACCATGTGTGACCCCTTGTACACGGTCCGCGGATGTGCTGACATATGCACGTCAATTTCGACGAGGGGTCGCGCGTGAAGCGCCCGGACCGTGTCGCGCGTGAAGCGCCCGGACCGTGTCGCGCGTCGCGCGGCGCCACCCCTGCCTCCGTGGACGACCGAAGGGGAAAACCCCATGCTGCTCCGCACCCTGGCCGCCGCGGCCGCCGTCTCCGCCGCGGTGATCGGCTCACCGGCCTCCGGCGGCGACTCGCTGCCCACCCCGCCGGACCGGATCGTCATCGACGTCGCCACCGTCAACGGCTCCGGCTGCCCGGCGGGTTCGGCCGCGGTGGCCGTGTCGCCGGACAACACCGCCTTCACCGTGACGTACAGCAGCTACCTCGCCCAGGTGGGAGTGGGTTCCAAGCCGACCGACTACCGGAAGAACTGCCAGCTCGACCTGCGGGTGCACGTCCCCCAGGGCTTCACCTACGCCATCGCCTCCGCCGACTACCGCGGCTTCGCCCACCTGGAGAACGGGGCGAGCGGCGTCGAGCGGGCCAACTACTACTTCCAGGGGGACTCCGGTACGACCTACCGCAGCCACCGCTTCAACGGCCCGACGGACGACAACTGGCAGGCGACCGACAGCGTCGACGTCGCCGCCCTGGTCTGGGCCCCCTGCGGCGAGGAGCGCAACTTCAACATCAACACCGAACTGCGCGTCTCCGCCGGCACCTCGGACCCGGCCGGTACCACCAGCTTCATGACCATGGACTCGACCGACGGCAGCATCAACACCGTCTACCACCTCGCCTGGAAGCAGTGCCCCTGATCCCCGGCGGCCCGGCCCCGGCGGTGCCCCGGCCGCCGGGGCCGCGGCGTGCCCGAAGGTGATCAGCCGTCAGAAAAGCCATCGTCTTTGCATGCTCATGCCGTTACAGTGCTGCGGGTCCCGCCCCCTCTCCATGCGAACGGGCCCACTCGGCAGACGGAGCGCCATGACCATCGCACGCAGGTCCATCCTCAAGGGCACCTCGGCGGCCGGAGCCGCCCTGGCCGTCGGCGGCGCCGCCGCCCAACCGGCCTCGGCCTCCGACCGGCCGACCGACGGGCCGACCGACGGACAGGACGGCGCACCGGCCGACGCACCGTCGGCCGGAAGCCCCGACGGCCCCGCGAGCCCGCTGCTCCAGGCCCGCCCGCACCGGATCGGCACCCCCAGCGTCAGCGGCCTGCACCTGCAGTTCGGTACCGACCCCGCCACCGGGATCACCGTCTCCTGGATCACCCCGCAGTCCGTCCGCCGCCCGCAGGTCCGGCTCGGCTCACCCGACGGCGGCCTCGGCAAGGTGGTCCAGGCCGAGACCCGCACCTACCGCGACGCCCTCGGCAAGGACGAGGTGTACGTCCACCACGCGAAGCTCACCGGCCTGCGCCCGGGCACCACCTACCTCTACACCGCCGGACACGACGGCACCAGCCCCGAGACCGGCAGCTTCACCACCGCCCCGCGCGGCCGCACCCCCTTCACCTTCACCAGCTTCGGCGACCAGGCCACCCCCAACCTCCGCCGCCACCTGTCCTTCCCCGACGGCGTGCCCTCCCCGCTCGGCAAGTACCCGGTGTACACGAGCAACCAGATCGGCTCCCCGTACGCCGCCGACATCGTCGCCGCCGTCGAACGCGTCGGCCCGCTGTTCAACCTGGTCAACGGTGACCTCTGCTACGCCTCCTACAGCGGCCGGCACGGCGGGAGCCGCACCGCCACCTGGGCCGACTGGTTCATCAACAACAGCCGCTCGGCCCGGCTGCGCCCCTGGATGCCCTGCGCCGGGAACCACGAGAACGAGGGCGGCAACGGCCCGATCGGCGCCGACGGCTACCAGACCTACTTCACCCTCCCCGACTCCACCGCCGACCGCGACCGGGAGACCCGGGGCATGTGGTACGCCTTCACGGTCGGATCGGTGCGCTTCATCAGCCTCGCCAACGACGACGTCGCCATCCAGAACTCCGGCGACAGCTATCTGCGCGGCTACTCCGGCGGAGCCCAACAGCGCTGGCTGCAACGGGAGTTGAGCACGGCTCGGAGCAGCCGGGCGATCGACTGGATCGTGGTCTGCATGCACCACCCGATGATCTCCAGTTCCAAGCACGGCTCCGGCAGCGACCTCGGCGTCCGGGAGGCCTGGGGCCCGCTGTTCGACGCGTACGGGGTCGACCTCGTGGTCAGCGGCCACGAGCACTACTACGAGCGCTCCCACCCCGTCCGCGGCACCCTGCCCAACGACACCCGCACCCCGGTGCCCACCGGCACGGACCCCGAGGTCGCCGACACCGGCCGCGGCACCGTCCACATGGTCATCGGCGCGGGCGGCAACGCCGCCACCACCCAGGACGACCTGTTCGAACGCCCCCAGGGCCGGGTGGTCATCGGCCTGGAGGACAAGCCCGCCCCCGGCGCCCCCTACCGGGAGTCGATCTGGCTCACCGAGGACGCCCCCTGGGCCGCCTACCAGGACCGCACCCACACCCACGGCTTCGCCGCCTTCGAGGTCGACCCCGGCAACCGCCGCGGCGGCACCACCACCATGCGCGTCACCTACTACACCTTCGACGGCCCGCACGCCGACCTCACCCCGGTCGACACCTTCACCCTCCACCGCCCCCGCACCGACGGCCACGACTGACGCGGCCCCTGCCGGGGATTGCCGCCGCACCCCCGGGTAGGCGCACCCACGCGCCCGGGGCGCCGGCCGTCGGGGCCGGCGCCCGCGGGGACGCGGAAGGAGCGTCGCGATGACCAACGAGGAGACCGGTCACGTCACCGGCACCAAGGACAAGGACTACAACCTGCTCTGGTACGTCGAGGCCTGCCTGAGCAACGCGCTGCGGATGGAGGCCTACCTGAAGGACGCCGAACGGGACGGCGACGACGAGGTCGCGGAGCTGTTCCGCAAGGCGCAGGCCGACAGCCGCAAGGGCGCCGAGCTGGGCAAGCGGTTGCTCGCCAGCCGCCTGTCCGGCGCCGGCTCCGGCACCACGGACACCGGCACCACCGCCCCGGGCACCGGCACGGGCAGCGGTGAGGGCACCGCCACGGTCCCCGGCGAAGCCGGCGCCACCGGTGGCTCCCCGGCGCCCGCGGGTGACCCGGGCGCTCTCCCGCAGGATCCGGGCACGCCATAGCACAGGGCCGGGCCCGGTGCACCCGACGCACCGGGCCCGCTCCGCCGTTCGGGGGGCAACGGCCGCTTCCCGGTGTGGCTCCCGGAGCGGCGTCAGGAGCGCTCCTCTATGAATTGACCGGCGGGTCCGGCCGGTGCGGCAGCGGCGCGGACGCCGCCTTTCCGACGTGTGCGTGTCCGACCGAGGGAGCTCCCGTGACCGACACCCCCTGTGCCCCGGACCGCGGCCGCGGCGCCGCTGCCGTACTGACCGGGCTGGGGGCCTGGCTGCCGCCGCGCCGCGTTCCCAACAGCGAGGTGTGCACCCGCATCGACAGCTCGGACGAGTGGATCCGCGAGCGCATCGGCATCGCCGAGCGCCGGATCGCGGAACCGGACATCGCCACCGGGGACATGGCCGTGGAGGCCGGGTCGCGGGCGATGGCCTCCGCCGCCGTCGGCACTGTGGACGCGCTGGTCCTGGCCACGAACACCCCGGACCGTCCGTGTCCCGCCACGGCGCCCTGGGTCGCCCACCGGCTGGGCCTGTCCGCGGTGGCCGCCTTCGACGTCATGGCGGGTTGCTCCGGTTTCGTGTACGCCTGCACCGTCGCCGCCGGCCTGATCGCCTCGGGCACGGCGCGCCGGGTGCTGGTGATCGGCGCCGAGACGATGACCTCCATGGTCAACCCGCTCGACCGGGCCACCGCCCCGATCTTCGGCGACGGGGCCGGCGCCGTCGTCCTCGAAGCGGGCCCCTCGCACACCGAGGGCGCCCTGGGACCGGTGGTGTGGGGCAGCGACGGCTCCCTCTCCGACGCCATCGCCGTACCCGTCGGGGGCGCGCGCGGACGCCACCGGCGGAACCGGACGGCACCCGGGGAGCACTTCGTGCACATGAGCGGCAACGAGGTCTTCCGGCACGCGGTGCGCAGGATGACGGCGGCCGCACGGGACGCGGCCACCGAGGCCGGCTGGGCGGTCCGCGACGTCGACCGGCTGATCGCCCACCAGGCGAACCACCGCATCACCGCCACGGTCGCCGACATGCTGGAGATCCCCGCGGCCCGCGTCCCGACCAACATCGAGCAGGTCGGCAACACCGCGGCCGCCTCTGTGCCGCTGCTGCTGGCCCACGCCGCCGACCAGGGGGAGCTGAAGCCCGGGCACAGGGTGCTGCTGGTCGCCTTCGGCAGCGGTCTGGCCTGGGCGGCCACCACGCTGGTGTGGCCGGCCGGCCTCTGCGCCCGCCTGGCCTGATCCCGCCTGGCCTGATCCCGCCCGTCCCGAACCCCGCCCGTCCTGCCTGCCCGCGGCCGCCGCCTTCCGGGCAGGCCGTCTTCCACCGGAGGGAACCGCGCATGACGTTCGAGCAAGTCAAGGAGATCCTCACGGACCGGTGCGGCCTGCCGTCCGCGCCCGTCACGCCCGACGCCCCCCTCGCCAGCGCGGGCGTCGACTCCATGGCCCTGGTGGTGCTCTCCATCCACCTGGAGGACCGTTTCGGCGTGGAGATCAGCGAGGACCAGCTGTCCGCAGCGGCCTGCGTGGACGACATGGCCAAGCTCATCAGCCGGTTCGCGGAGAGCCGTTGATGACCCGTCCGTCCCCGCCCGGCCCCGCCGAGGACACCACCCCGGCCGAGGAGCTCCACCAGCTGCGCTGGCAGGACATGAACTACGTCTGCCGGATCGTGCACACGGACCCGGGCGCCGGGCACTGGCGCGGACCGCACCCGGTGGCCGAACCCCTCCTGCTGCTCGGCGGCGCCCTCCAGGACATGTACGCCTGGCCCCGCCTGGAGCGGCGCATCGCCCCGCACACCCCGGTGATCCTGGTCGACCTGCCCGGCTCGGGCCTCGCGGACGACCTGCCCGAGGAGGAGGGGTTCGACACCCTGGCCGCCGCCGCCCTGCACCTGCTGGACGACCTCGGCCTGGCCCGGGTCAACGTCCTCGGCGCCTCCTACGGAGCGCCGATCGCCTACCGGATGGCCCAGCGCCGCCCCGACCGGGTGAGCCGGCTGCTGCTGGCCGGAGCCACCCACCAGGTGACCGGCACCATGCGGGCGTTCCTGCGCGAGGCGGTCAGCCACATCGAGGGCAGCCTCCCCGGACCGGGCGAGTCCCTGGACGACGCGTGCCCGGCACTCGGCCCGTACGCCGACCGCCTGGTGAGCTACCTCGTCAACACCGAGGAGCACCGGCGCGTCCAGCAGTCGGCGGCGGTGCAGCGGCTGCTGCGCAAACAGGCCCTGCGCACCACGTGGCGGCAGGCCCGGCGCCACGCCGCGTGCCACCGCCGGGTCCTGGAGCCCGCCCTCCTCCCGCAGGGCGGGGTCACCGGCGTCCCCGCCCTGGTGTTCACCGGGGAGCACGACCAGACCACCTCCCCGCGGCAGAACCGGGACGTGGCCCGGACCATCGCCGGCTCCACGCTGGTCCTGCTCAAGGAGGCGGACCACATGGCCCACCTGGAACGTGACGCCGAGTACGCCCACCTCGTGCTCCGCTTCCTGCGCGACGAACCGCTCGACGGCCTTGACTTCGCGTACACCGCCTGAGCACGCCGAACCCCGCCGGACGAGAGAGCGAACCCATGCCCAGGACACCCGCCCGCCCGTGGCGACAGTGGCGCGCCGCGACGGAACTGACGACCGGTCCGTCCGACGACGTGGAGAACGCCAGCCGGCGTTTCCTCCTCTACGGAGTGCTGCCCCTGTGGTTCGCACCGGCCGTCGGCGACTGGGTCATGCACCGCCGCTCGCGCATCGAGGACACCAGCGGCCTGCGGGAGTCCCTCGTGCACGCGCTGATGATGGCCGAGGCGGGCACGCCCGTCGTGCTCGGCCTGGTCGCCGAGGTCAACCCCCTGGTCCTCGCCACCATGGGCGCCGCCGCCCTCGCCCACGGAGCCACCGCGCTCTGGGACGTCACGATCGCCACCGGCCGACGGGACGTCACCCCGCTGGAACAGCACATCCACAGCTTCCTGGAGGTGCTGCCGCTCACCGCCGTCGCCTTCACCGCCTGCCTGCACTGGGACCAGGTCCGCTCGCTGGCCCGCGGCGGCGGCACCTGCCGGGCCTGGCGCCTCAACCCCAAGCCCCACCCCCTGCCCGCCCGCTACCTGGCCGGCTTCGCCGCCGCCACCGCGGCGCTGGTCGCCCTGCCCTACGGTGAGGAACTGCTGCGCTGCGCCCGGGCCGAGCGCCGCCGGGCCGCGGCCCAGGGCCTGTCCGGCCGCTCGCCGGTGTCGTGATTCCGGGTGAACCGGCCCGGCGCGCCGTGCCGGTGGGCCGTGAACTCCCGGTGCGGAGGGCTAGGACGGGGGAATGCGTCTTCTTCCCCTGGCCGCGCTCCTCGCGGCCCCGCTCGTCCTGTTCCCCGTCGCCGCCCCCGCGCAGGCGTCCCCGGTCCTCCCGCCCGGGCCCTTCGCCGCCGTGCCGTTCGACGGCACGGAACCGCCGCCCGAGTACCGCTACACCGGCGCCGGGTTCGACGCCTGCTCGGCCCCGCCGGCCGAGGCCCTGTACGTCTGGCGCACCGCCTCGCCCTACGGCGCGGTGAACATCTACAGCAGTGGCAGTCAGCGCGCCTGCCGGCAGACCCGGCTGACGCCGGACTGGGTCGCCACCGTCCGGGCGATGGGATGGAAGCTGGTGCCCACCCACGTCGGCCTCCAGGCGCCCTGCGCCCAGCGCCCGGACAAGCCGCTGCGGATCGACCCGGACCGGGCCGAGGAGCAGGGCGGGCAGGAGGCGGGCGAGGCGGCGGCCGCGCTGGGGGCGCTGGGCCTGGGGCCGGGCAGCCCGGTGTACCTCGACATGGAGGCCTACCCGGTGGGCGACGCGGTCTGCAGCCGGGCGGTGGTCGACTTCACCGTCGGCTGGACCAAGGGCCTGCAGGCGGCCGGCTACCGCTCCGGCTTCTACTCCAGCACCGACTCCGGCATCGCGGACCTCGTCGCCGCCGCCCGGGCCGGCCGGGCCCCGATGCCCGACGCCATCTGGTACGCCCGGTGGGACGGGCGCCCCACGACCACCGGGCAGCCCGGCCTGCCCGACGACCTCTGGGCCGGCCACCGCATCCACCAGCACCGGGGCAGCGCCGACGAGACGTACGGCGGGGTGACCCTCAACGTCGACCCCGACGCCCTGGACGGACTGGTGGCCGGTCCCTGAGGGCGGGTCCTAGTCGGTGTCCTCCGCGGCGTCGGGCGGCGCGGGCCGCTCGGCGCCGCGGCACGTCCCGCAGGCGTTCCAGTACGGCCAGGGCCGGCCGTCGATGGTGGTCCGGTTGGGTGCGAGCGTCATGTCGGAGGTGTCCCGGCCGCACAGGGTGAGCGGGCCGCAGACGCCGGAGGCGTCCGCGGGGGCGGCGTGCGCGAGGCGCACCGGGTTCTCCGGGTCGGCCGGCTCCTGGTCGGTGCCGAGGAGCCGGACATTGGTCGGAGTGTCGGGTTCGAGCACGGTGACGGTGTCCATCTCCTCAACCTCGCCCCGAAAGCCCGATGTTGCACGCGCACGGTGGCATCCGGACCAGTCGGCTGCCGGCGGCCCGGTCAGCCACCGGGCCGGTCCTCCAGCGCGTGCAGGACCTTGTCCAGGGTGATCGGCAGGTCCCGCACCCGCACGCCGCAGGCGTGCCACACCGCGTTCGACACCGCGGCGGCCGTGCCGACGATCCCGATCTCCCCGATGCCCTTGGACCCCATGGCGTTGACGTGGGGGTCGTGCTCGGCGAGCCAGTAGGCCTCGATCTCGCCGACGTCCGCGTTGGCCGCGATGTGGTACTCGGCGAGGTCGTGGTTGACGACGTGACCGGTGCGCGGGTCCAGCACGCTCTGCTCGTGCAGCGCCATGGACAGCCCCATCGTCATCCCGCCGATGAACTGCGAGCGGGCCGTGCGCGGGTTGATGATCCGGCCGGCGGCGAACACGCCGAGCAGGCGCGGCACCCGCACCTCGCCGGTGTCCAGGTGGACGTGCGCCTCGGCGAACTGCGCCCCGAAGGCGTGCATCGCGTGGCGCTCGTCGGCCGGCCCCACGCTGCCGGAGGCCTCGGCCCCGTCCGGCGGCTCGTCGCCGTACTTCGTACGGAAGGCACCCGCCGCCTCGACGACGGCGGAACCCCACGTCGTCATGCCCGAGGAGCCCCCGGCCACCGACGCCATCGGGTAGTCGGTGTCGCCGATGCGCACGTCCACCAGGGGCACCGTCACACCGAGCGCGTCCGCGGCGATCTGCGCCAGGGTGGTCCAGGTGCCGGTGCCGAGGTCGGCCGCGCCGATCTCGACGACGTAGCGCTCCCCCTCCCGCCGGATCGTCGCCGTCGACTTCGGCATCCGGCTGACCGGGTAGGTGGAGGCGGCCACGCCCGTGCCGACGAGCCAGTCGCCGCGGCGGCGTACCCCCGGCCGTGGATCGCGCTCCGACCAGCCGAACCGCACGGCGCCCTCCCGCAGGCAGTCGACCAGGTTGCGGCTGGAGAAGGGCTTGCCCGAGCCGGGTTCGACGGCGGGCTCGTTGTGGATCCGCAGTTCGACCGGGTCCAGGCCCAGGCGCTCGGCCAGCTCGTCCATCGCCACCTCGGGGCCGAACATGCCCGGGCACTCGCCGGGGGCGCGCATCCAGGACGGCACCGGGACGTCCAGGGCGGCGAGGCGGTGGGTGGTCGACCGGTTCGGCGAGGCGTACATCATGCGCGCCGGGACACCGCTCTGCTCGGCGAACTCCTTGATGCGCGAGGTGAGTTCGACGACGTCCACGGCCAGGGCGGTGATCGTTCCGTCCCGGTCCGCACCGAGCCGGCAGCGCTGGATGGTCGGGGTGCGGTAGCCGGTCAACGAGAACATCTGCTGCCGGGTCAGGGCCAGCCGGACGGGCCGACCGGGGAGCGCGCGTGCGGCCATGGCGGCCAGGACCACGTTGACGTGCGGCTGGCCCTTGGACCCGAACCCGCCGCCGACGTACGGGCACACGACCCGCACCTGCGCCTCGTCGAGGCCGAACACCGAGGCCAGGGCGGACCGGGTCGGGTGCACGCCCTGGGTGGAGTCCCACAGGGTGAGGAAGCCCTCGCCCGCAGGATCCCAGAGCGCCGCCGTGGCGTGCGGCTCCATCGGGTTGTTGTGGTACATCGCGGTCGTGTACGTCTCCTCGACGCTCACCGCCGCGGCCGCCATCGCGGCGTCGACGTCGCCCTCCGAGGTGTCGGTGGGGAGGTCCGGGTTCACCTTCTCGGGCGCGTACAGGTCCTCGCGGTCGGCCCGCAGCTCGGTGTCGTGCGGTTCCTGCGCGTACTCGACCCGCACCAGGGCGGCCGCGTGCCTCGCCACCTCGGAGCTGTCGGCGACGACCAGCGCGACGACCTGGCCCCGGAAGGCGACCTCTTCGCCCTGGAGGACGGCCAGCTCCCCGTCCTCGGTGGAGGCCAGCCGCTCCGCCGTACCGGGGGTGAGCACCGCGACCACCCCGTCGAGTGCCTCGGCGGCGGCGGTGTCCAGCGCCGTGACGCGTCCCCGGGCGACCGTGGCCTGGACCGCGTACAGGTAGGCCGGGTTCTCCAACGGCGTCTCGTAGGCGTAGGTGGCGGTGCCCAGGACCTTGACGGGCCCGTCCCGGCGGGGCAGGTCGCGGCCGACGGCTTCGGGTTCGCTCGGGAAGGTCATCGGGGGTCCTCTCCTGCCAGGTCGCGCAGGGTCGCGGTCAGGGTGCGGCGCAGCAGCGGGATCTTGAAGGCGTTGCCGCCGTCCAGCCCCTCGGCCGGTCGGGCGTCGGCGAGTTCCGCGTCCGCCGCGCTCCGGTAGCTCCGGTCCGACGCGGGGGCGCCGCGCAGCGCCTCCTCGGCCCGGTGGGCGCGCCAGGGCGCGTGCGCGACGCCGCCGAAGGCGATGCGCACGTCCGTGATCACGCCGTCCTCGATCTCGACCGCCGCGGCCACGCTGACCAGGGCGAACGCGTACGAGGCCCGGTCGCGCACCTTGCGGTAGGCCGATCGGCGGGCGATCGGCTGCGCCGGCAGGTCGATCGCGGTGATCAGCTCGCCGTGGTCGAGCACCGTGTCGCGCTCGGGAGCGTCGCCGGGCAGCCGGTGCAGGTCGACGAAGGGGATCGTGCGCTCCCCGGCCGGGCCCAGGATCCGCACCTGTGCGTCGAGCGCGGCCATCGCCACGGCCATGTCGGACGGGTGGACCGCGATGCAGTGCTCGGACGCGCCGAGGACCGCGTGGTGGCGGGTCCAGCCCCCGACGGCGGAGCAGCCCGAGCCCGGCTCCCGCTTGTTGCACGGGGTGGTGACGTCCTGGAAGTAGACGCAGCGGGTCCGTTGCAGCGGGTTGCCCCCGACGGTGGCCATGTTGCGCAGCTGCCCCGACGCGCCCGACAGCAGTGCCTGGGACAGCACCGGGAAGCGCTCGCGCACCCGCGGGTCGGCGGCGAGCCCGCTGTTGCTGACCGCCGCGCCGATCCGGAGGGCGCCGTCGCCGAGCTCCTCGATCCCGGCGGGCAGCAGACCGGCGAGGCCGACGACCAGGCCGGGTTCGACGACGCCGAGCTTGAGGTGGTCCACCAGGTTGGTGCCGCCGCCGAGGAACACCGCGTCCGGGTTCCCGGCGACGCTGCGCACGGCCTCCGCGGCGTCCGCGGGGCCGAGGTAGTCGAAGGGCTTCACCCGGCCACCTCCTGGCCGGCCGTCCGCCCGCTGGGGGAGGCACCGGCCGCCTGGAGCACCGCGGTCACGATGTTGACGTAGGCGGCGCAGCGGCACAGGTTGCCGCTCATCCGCTCGGCCACCTCGGCGCGGTCCGGCCGCGGCGCCCCCGGTCCCTCGGTGACGGCGCTGGGCCAGCCCATCGCCAACTCGTCGAGCGCCCCGACCGCCGAGACCACCTGCCCGGGGGTGCAGTAGCCGCACTGGAGCGCGTCGCAGTCGACGAAGGCCTGCTGCACCGGGTGGAGGCCGCCCCCGACCGGCTGTCCGGCGGCTTCCGCGTCAGGGGCGAGACCCTCGGCGGTGACCACCTCGGCGCCGTCCTGGGTGACGGCGAGCGTGAGGCAGGCCAGCACGCGCCGCCCGCCGGACAGTACGGTGCACGCGCCGCACTGCCCGTGGTCGCAACCCTTCTTGGGGCTCGTGATCCCGAGCCGTTCCCGCAGGGCGTCGAGCAGGGTCGTGCGCGTGTCGACGGTCAGTCGACGCGCGGTGCCGTCGACCCGAACGGTGATTTCCCTCTGCATCGCAGCAGCGTCCCCGGTCCCGGTCACCCCCACACGGCGCACGCCCCCGCGTCACACCGGCGGCGGCAGGGACGGCGGTCGGGGAACCGGCCGGTCCCCCGACCGCCGGGGCGCGGGGTCAGCGGCGGAACAGGCCGGTCAGCGCGTCCCACCAGCTGCGGCGCTGCGCCGGGACGGTCGCGGCGGAGGCGGCGGAGGCGGCGGCCGCTCGCTGGGTGGCCTCCAGGGCCCGGGCGGCGAGCTCGCGCTCCTCGGCGGCCCGGGCCTCCGCCGCCCGTTCGGCCTCCGCGACGGACTCCGGGTCGGGCTCGACCTCATGGGCGGTGAACTCCACCGGCAGCGCGGTGAGGTGGCGGGAGATCCAGGCCGACGTCCAGGTCAACTCCTCCTCGGGGACGGCGAGTCGGAGGTCCGGGAGCAGGGTGAGCAGGATGTCGATCCCGGCCTCGGCGACGTGCCGGCCGATGTCCTGCCCGGGGCACTCGTGCGGTCCGGCGCCGAAGGAGAGGTGCGAGCGGTTGCCGTACAGCGGGGTGGCGAGGTCGGGCCGGACCACCGGGTCCACGTTGCCCGCGGCCAGGCCGAGCAGCAGCAGGTCGCCGGCCTGGATCTGCTGGCCGCCGAGCTCGGTGTCGGCGGTGGCCCAGCGCCCGGCGACCAGCGACATCGGCGGGGAGTCCCAGAGCACCTGGTCCAGCGCCTCGCCCAGGGTCATTTGGCCGCCGGAGAGGTGGGCGCGGAATCGCGGGTCGGTGAGCACCATCTTCAGCGAGTCGGCGATCAGGTTGACGGTGGTCTCGTTGGCGGCGAGCAGCACCACCCGCAGGTGTTCCATCACCTCGTCGTCGGTCAGCCCGGCCGGGTGGGCGAGCAGCCGGCTGGTCAGGTCGTCGCCGGGGCTGTCGTGCTTGATCGCGATGGTGCGGCGCAGGCTCGCCACCACGTACTCGTTGCTGGCGATCGCCGTCTCGGTGCCCTTCATCAGATCCCGCGCGGCTTCGACGAGTTGGGGCCCGTACTCGTCCGGCATGCCGAGCAGCTTGGTCATCACCAGCATCGGCAGGTGCTCGGCGAACTGGGTGATCAGCTCGGCCCGGCCGGTCGGGCCGACCACCTGGACCAGGTCGGTGGTGAAGCGGCGCACGTGGCGGCGGATGCCGCGCCGGTCGAAGCCGTTCAGGCCGTCCAGCAGCGCGGTGCGCAGCCGGCGGTGCTCCTCTCCGTCGGCGAACACGCAGATCGGCTGCCAGGCGACCACCGGCAGCAGCGGGGAGTCGGCCGGGATCTCGTTGTTGCGGAAGGCGTTCCACAGCCGCGAGTCGCGGGAGAACAGCGAGGGGGTGCGCATCGCGGTGATGTTGGCGGCGTGGCCGAGGATCAGCCAGGCCCGGTGGTCGCCGTGCAGCAGCACCGGGGCGACTTCGCCGTACTCGGCGCGCAGCTTCTCGTACAGGCCCGCCGGGTCGGCCTCGGCCTCCGGGCCGTACAGCCGGCGCAGGCCGCCGGGGCCGACCGGCTCGACGGCGCGCTCGTGGGCGGGGCAGCCGGGCGGCGGGACGGGGGTGGCGGCGGCGTCGGGGAACGGGGTGGTCACTGGGTCTCCGGTCGTTCGGACGAAAGGCGAAGGTCTCAGCCGGCGGGGGGCGCGGCCAGTTCGTACAGGTACCGCATGAGCGTCATCAGGGTGTCCCGGCTGGACTCGCGGCTGCGCGCGTCGCAGGCGACGATCGGCACCTCGGCCGGCAGGTCGAGCGCCTGGCGCAGCTCGTCGAGGGGGTAACTGGGTGCCTCGGGGAAGCCGTTGACGGCGACTACGAAGGGCACGCCGCGGTCCTCCAGCCGTCCGATCACCTCGAAGCTGACCTCCAGCCGGCGGGTGTCCACCAGCACGACGGCGCCGAGCGCGCCCTCGAACAGGCCGTTCCAGAGGAACCAGAACCGCTCCTGGCCGGGAGTGCCGAAGACGTACAGCACCAGCTTGTCGCTGATGCTGATCCGGCCGAAGTCCATGGCCACCGTGGTCGACGTCTTGCGCTCGACGCCGGTGGGGTCGTCGACGCCGACCCCGGCCTGGGTCATGGTCTCCTCGGTGGTCAGCGGGCGGATCTCGCTGACGGCGCCGACCAGGGTGGTCTTGCCGACGCCGAAGCCGCCGACGATCACCACCTTGACCGCCATGGTGACGGTGTCGGGTAGCAGGTCCGCGCTCGCCGGTCCGACGACCGTGTCAGAGCCGCTGAAGTCCATGGATCACCGCCTCCAACAGGGCACGGTCGGGGAGTTCCGCCGTGGGTACGGCGGCGCGGGCCTCGATCCGCCCGTCGTCGAGCAGGTCCGCCAGCAGGACGGTGACCACGCTCGTGGGCAGTTCGAGGTAGGCGGAGACCTCCGCCACCGAGAGCGGCGAGCGGCACAGCCGCAGGATCGCCGCGTGCTCGGGCTGCATGGCGGGGGTCGGTTCCGCGAGGGAGACGATCAGGGTGACCAGGTCGAAGACTCCCGGCCCGGAGGGGCCGCTGCGACCGCGGGTGATCACGTACAGGCGGTCGGGCTCGGGGCCGTCCCAGCCGCCCTGGTCGGCGGTCATGTCACCGCCTCACTGTGCTCGTTCATGTGCCCGCCCGGGCGCCGGGGCCGGTGGCCGGGGGCTTCACGCGACCACCTCCGGGTTGCGCGGCGGGGTGGACAGGTGCTCGCCGATCCGGTCCACCAGGTCGCGCATCTGGTGGCTGACCAGGCCGGCGTCGACACCCTCGTCGGCGAGCACCGCGAGGTAGGCGCGGTCACCGGCCGACATCAGGTAGAAGTAGCCGCCGTCCACCTCGATCACGACCAGCTTCATCGCGCCGTTGCCGTGCGGGAACTCGTGCCCGACGGCGGCGGCCAGGCTCTGCAGGCCGGCGCAGGCGGCGGCCAGCCGGTCGGCGGTGTCCGGGTCGGCGCCGTACTGGGCGATCCGCAGGCCGTCGGCGGAGAGCACGATGACGTGGCGCACGTACGGGACGCTGTGTGCGAGGTCGTTGAGGATCCAGTCCATGTTGCTGCGGTGCGGAATCACTGCTCGCCTTTCCCTGCCGTCTCTTCACTGGTCTGTCCGGCGCTGTTCGGTGCGGTGCTGCTGGTTCCGGTGGTGGCGGTGCTGCCCGGGGCCGTGTGGCGCGTGGCGTCGTTGCGCGGGGTGCCGTTGGGCGCGGTGCCGTTGGGCGGGGTGCCGTTGGGCGGGGTGGCGTTGCGCGTGGGCTCGCTGCCCGTGGCCTCGCCGGTGCCGTTGCCGGAGCCGGTGCCCTTGTAACCCTCCATGAACGCCTCCAGCCACAGGCCGGCCTGCTTCTTGGGCTGGGGCGCCGGGGCGGCCGGTCCCGCCGCGGGCCCCGCGGTCGGGCCGCTGGGCTGGGCGGTGCCGCGGGCGGGCGCGGAGAAGACGGCCCGCCCGGTCGGACGGCTGCGGCGGCGCTGCGGCAGGCCGTTGGCGGTGCGCTCGGTGACGATCACCTCGTCGTCCCCGGCCCCCCGGCCGGAGGGGCCCCAGGGGGTGGTCGAGCCGAAGGACGGCCCGACGCCGGCGGACTTCCCCAGCCCGGCGGTCCGGCCGAGGCCGCCGGACGGCCCGGCGTCGGTGGAGGCGGTCCGGGAGCCCCAGGGCCGGGCGGGGGCGGCGTGCCGGGGCTGGTTGGCCGGGAGCGGACGGGGGCCGGAGAAGGCGCCGATGCCGTGTGCCCGCCCGGTCGGGGGAGCGGTGGTCAGCAGCTCCTGCGGCACCACCAGGACCGCGCGCACACCGCCGTACGCGGAGCGGCGCAGCGAGACCTGGAAGCCGTACGCCTGGCAGAGCCGGCCGAGGATGGCGAAGCCCAGCCGGGGGGACTCGGTGAGGTCGTCGAAGTCCTTGGAGACCATGGCCTCGCGCATCGAGCGCTCGGCCCGGGCGCGGGCCTCGTCGGTGAGTCCGAGGCCGCCGTCCTCGACCTCGATCGCTATCCCGCTCTGCACCTCGGAGGCGCTCAGGTGGACGTGGGTGTGCGGCGGGGAGTAGCGGGTGGCGTTGTCGAGCAGCTCGGCCACCGCGTGGATCAGGGGTTCGACGGCCGGACCGGTGACCGAGATCTGCGCCACCGGGTGCAGGTCGACCCGCTGGTACTCCAGGATCCGGGACATCCCGCCGCGCAGCACGCTGTAGAGGGCGATCGGACGGGTCCACTGGCGGCCGGGCCGGGCACCGGAGAGGACGGCGATGGAGTCGGCGAGACGGCCGACCAGGGCGTTGCCGTGGTCCAGGCGCAGCAGGTCGTCGAAGACCGCCGGGTCGTTGCCGTGCCGGTCCTCCATCTCCCGCAGGTCCTTGGCCTGGCGGTGGATGATCGCCTGGACCCGGCGGGCCAGGTTGACGAAGGCGCGCTCGGCGGAGTCGCGCCGGCTGACCTCGTCGTCGACGGCCTGGGCGATGCCGCGCACCACCAGTTCCAGCGAGTGGCGGAACTTCCGTGACAGCAGCGGGTTCGGGCGCTGGAAGGGCTGGAGCAGCACGTCGATGGACGAGCCGTACCGGGCGCCGCCGACCAGCCGGCGCAGCTCGCCGGTGGCCATCCGCTCGATCTCTTCCTCCTGCGCGGCCAGCTTGCGCTGCAACTCGTCGACCCGCCGGGTGTGTTCGTCGCGCAGCTCGGCGAGGGCCCGGCCGCGGCGGGCGGATTCGGCGGCCACCACGGCGACCAGCACAGTGGCCGTCGCGCCGCACCACAGCAGTTGGGCCCGGGCTCCGGCCGACACCACCACCGCGGCGACCCCGACCGCGACCGCCATCACGGCCGTGGGCAGCAGCCAGCCGAGCAGGGGCGCGGGGCGCCGTCTGGCGGGTGACGATCCAGCTCGAAGCATTCGGCATCCTCAAACGATCGGAACAGAACGGGGACGGGCGACGACCGGCTCCGGAGGCGTGGTGCTGCAGCATAGCCAAGTTCAGGACATCCTGACCGAAAGTCAAAACTACTGTCCGTCAACCGACTTGTGACAACTTGCCGGACATGCCAGACATCTCGCACACCAGTCGGAGTCCAGGTCGGTACCGCCCGGCCACCAAGGCTTCTCGCCCGGACGCCCCAGCGCCGGGAACCAGGCCAGGATTCGCCCATGTGAAGGGTTTCCAGCCCAAGTCGCCACGCACGGAGGCGAGTTCGTGCTAGGGCCAGGCCTCGTCACTCGTGTGGGTGATGCTGACGGCGCGGCGCAACAGGTGTTGCTTCTATGGGCAATATTCATTGACGGTTCGGGTGTCCGGTCCCTACAGTGCGGAGTCATGGACATGAACGATCTCGGTCGGCGGGTGGCGGCGGACGTGGCCGGTGGCGGTGGGCTGGACGGCCTGCAGCGGCTCTCGGGGGTGATCGAGGCCCTGGAGGAACGGCGCACCGACCTGGTGGAGGAACTGCGGCGCGGCCGGGAGGCGACCTGGGAGGAGATCGGCCGGGCCTGCGGGATGACCAGGCAGGGCGCGACCCGGCGCTGGTCCGGCCGGCTGCGGGCCCGGTCCTTCGGCCTCGCGGCCGCCTCCTACCAGCACGGGCGGCCCGGCTACCCGCAGGCGCTGCTCGGCTCGGCGGTGCCCCGCGAGGCCCGCCGGGTGCTCGATCTGGGCGCCGGGACCGGCCAGTTGACCAGACTGCTGGTCGACGCCGGACTGGACGTGGTCGCGGTGGAGCCCGACCAGGGCATGCGCGACCGGCTCGCCGCCGCCGTGCCCAGGGCGGCGGTGCGGGCCGGCTCGGCCGAGCACATCCCGCTGCCCGACGCGAGTGTGGACGCGGTGGTGGTCGCCCAGGCCTGGCACTGGTTCGACCAGACGGCGGCCGTACCGGAGATCGCCCGGGTGCTCGCCCCCGGCGGGACCCTCGCCCTGGTGTGGAACGTCCGGGACGAGACCGAGCCCTGGGCCGCCGCACTCGGCGCGCTGATGCACCGCTCGGACCGTCAGCAGATCGACACGGCACCCGTCCTGCCCGCCCCGTTCGGCGCGCCCGAGCGGCTGGAGATCCGCTGGGAACACCCCACCACCCCGGCCGGAATCATCGACATGGTGGCCTCCCGCAGCTACGTCATCGCCCTGCCCGAGGCCGACCGCGCCCGCCTGCTGGCCGATGCCGAGCACCTGCTCGCCACCCACCCCGGCCTGGCCGGCCGGGAGGAGATCGCCATGCCCTACCTGACCAGGTGCACCCGTGTCCGCCTCGGCTGAGCCCGCAGGCCTCGTCCGCCGCCTCGGCGTCGCGGACGCCGAACCGTACCGGGCCTTCCGGCTCACCGCCCTGCGCGAGACGCCGAGCGCCTTCACCTCCGGCTACGCCGAGGAGCGCGCCAAGCCGATGGCCGACACGATCCAGCGGTTGGCCGGGGCCGAACACGGCCCGGGCGCCCTGCTCGGCGCCTTCGACCCGGACGGCGCCCTGGTCGGCACCGCCGGACTGCGGGTGAAGCAGCGCGGCCAGGAACGGCACAAGGCCACCCTCTACGGCATGGCGGTGGCCCGCGCGGCCGGCGGCCGGGGGATCGGCCGCGCCCTGGTCGACCGGGTGCTCGCCGTCGCCGCCGAGGACGGGCAGCTGCAGCAGGTGCTGCTGACCGTCTCCGAGGGCAACGAACCGGCCCTGCGGCTCTACACCTCCTGCGGCTTCGAGGTGTGGGGCCGCGAACCCCGGGCCGTCCTGGTGGACGGGCAGGCGGTCGCCAAGCTGCACATGGTGCGGCTGCTGCCCGCGCCGACGGGCTGACAATTGTCATGGCGCGGGGGTGTGGCAGCACACTGCCGCCCGGCCACGCACCGCGGCCACGATGAGGGCATGACCTCCACCGAACCGAACCACCCCGACACCCGTCGGGCCTTCCGCACCGTACGGCGACTCGTGCTCGCCTACCTCGGCCTCAGCGCCCTCACCCTGGTCGCCGCCTTCGCTCTCCGCGACCGCACCGACCTGGTCACCCCGGCCGTGTGGGTCCGCGGCACCATCGTCCTGGCCGGCGCCGCCGTCGCCCTGCTGCTCACCGTCCGCGCGGCCCGCGGCTCCCGCGGGGCCTTCCGGCGGCTGCGGATCGTCTCCGGCGCGATGCTGGTCGCGATTGCTGCGATCATCGCCGTGCCGGGGGTCTTCGGTGCTCGCCGACGCCATCCGCCGGGTCGCGGCGGGCGAACGGGTCGTCGACCCGGAACTCGCCGCCGCCACCCTCGCCGCCGGGGCCTCCCCGCTCACCGCGCGTGAACGCGACGTCCTCGACGCCTCCCGCTCCGGCGCCGGAGTCGCCGAGATCGCCGCGAAGCTCTACCTCTCCGAGGGAACCGTCCGCAACTACTTCTCCTCCGCCATCGCCAAGACCGGCACCCGCAACCGCACCGAGGCCCTGCGAGCGGCCGACGAGCGCGGCTGGCTGTAGGACACATGGGCACGGACCGCACCATCACCCGGCGCGTCGGCGAGCTCGACTCGGATTCGACCGTCTCGGACCTGTGAGGACAACCGGGCGGGGGACTCGAAGGCGTTTCGGGGTCCGGCGAGCCGGTTAGACGCGCGGCCGAGAGAGCGGCCGGAGGGCCGCCGCGCGGCGGAAGGACGACCCGGAGGAGGAGGCATGACCAGCTCGCAGAACGAGGACCGGAGCGAGTCGCCGGTGCAGCGCTTCGCGGCGGGGTCGTTCGCCTGGGTGTTCGCGGTGACGGCCGTGGTACTGGGAGTGCTGGCGGGTCTCCTTCCCGCCGACGGGACGACGACGGGCTTCTGCGCACTGGCGGCTCTGCTGTTCGCGCTGCTCGCGGCCGGCACGGTCGTCGAGCGGGTGGTCGTCCGGCGCCGGGCGGATCGGCCGCGCCCCGGGGGAGGGCCTCCGGTGCGAGACTCGTAGGAGGAGGGACGGAACGAAGGACGGAACCATGACCGGTGACATCGGGATCGAAGCACTGGGTGACCACGAGTACCTCGTGAGCTTCCCCACCGCCGGTGAGGCGGTCCTCTCCCGCTTCCAGGCCACCGAGGCGACCCTGGCACAGCTGAGCCTTCGCCGCGCCGACGAGCGGCGGATCGTCGCGGAGACCGCCGCCTACCTCTCCGAACGCCAGCAGACGGCCGACCTGCCGCCGATGATCGACCTCGATGACGTCGCCGCCGCCTACGGCGACGACTACCTTGAGGAACTCGCGCGCCGGCTCAGTTCCCTGTGACGGGCGACGGCGCGGCCCGGGGGCCGGTGGTATGGGCGATGGCCGTGCGCGAGGCCGTGCACGGCCCGCCGATCGCCGAGCTGATCATGGAGGTCGGGGCGAACCTGCACGCCGACCTGGTCGAGGCGGCCGTCGACAGCGGTTTCACGGTCGCCGCCGGTGAGCCGCCGGCCACGACCGGCGTGATCGAGGTCGGCGACGGCCGGGTGGAGCGGCTGCTGCTGGTCGGCGGACGCCAGGGCTGGGAGCCGGGCTCACGGGTCGAGGTGTCGGCCCGCTGGCTGGCGGCGGCCGAAGGGCGGGGTGAGGCGGTGGTGGTCATCGTACCGCCGCAGGACTGGCCGGTCGGGCCGGTCGACGAGGGCCTCGGGGCGCAGGTCGACACCTTCACCCGCTGGGTCGAGGAGCAGCGGGTGGCGGGCCACGTGCTGCACGGGGCGGTGTCGGTGCGCGGCTGGGCGTGAACGGGGCTCAGCCGGTGTGCGGAACGGCGGTGTCCGGGACATCGGTGTGCGGGACATCGGTGTGCAGGACCCGGAAGCGCTCGGGCGCCGCCGGATCGCGGTCGACGACCTGGACCGGCGGCCAGGCCCACTGCCACACGCTGATGCCGGGGGAGCGGGAGAAACGGATCGGCCCGCGGGTGCCCTCGACGCCGACCTGCGGCCAGGCCCCGGCGATGCGCTCACGGTCCGTACCGGCGGTGCGCAGCACCTCGGCGAGGACGGTGACGGTGTCGTAGCCCTCGAAGGCGACGAAGGACGGGGCTTCGCCCAGGCGCTCACGCAGGGCCGCGTCGACCCGCGCGCCGAGCGGGCCGAACCGCTCGGGCAGGTAGCGCAGGAACGGGACGCCCGCGCCGTCGCGGCCCAACAGGGCCTCCCACTCGGCGAATTCGGGCTGCCCCGCCGGAGCTCCGATCAGGAGGCCGGTGAGGCGCCCGTCCTGGCGGACGGCCCTGACGATCGGTACGGCGGGCTCGGGGTGGCCGACCAGGAGCAGCAGGGCCGTCGCGTCGTGCCGGACGAGCTCCTCGCAGAGGCCGGCGGGGGAGAGCGCGCCGGTGTCGAGTTCGACGACGGTGCCGCCGTGCGGAGTGAGGTGTTCCCGCAGGATGCGGGCCCCGGCGGCCCAGTAGACGCTCTGCTGGGTCGCCACGGCGATGCGGCGGTAGCCCGCGCCGAGCAGGAAATCCGCGTAGATCCGCCAGCCGTGGGACTGCGCGGGACACAGACGGGCGACCCGTTCGGTCGGCTCGTCGGTGAGCGCGTCGAGCACCGCGGACGAGCAGAGGAAGGGCAGGCCGAGGGCGTCCGCCTTGGCGGCCACGGCGCGGGCGACGACGCTGTGGTACTCCCCGGCCACCGCGGCCACGCCCAGCCGGTCGAGTTCGTCGACGGCCGCCGCGGCCCGCTGCGGATCGGCCGCGGTGTCCCGGACCAGCAGTTCGAGCGGCCTGCCGGCGATGCCGCCGGCGTCGTTGACGTCGCGGACCGCCGTTTCGAGTCCGGCGAGCACGTGCCGGCCCGCCTCGACCCAGCCGGGCCTGGTCAGCGGGACGAGGGCGCCGATCCGCACGGACGTCCCGTCAGCGGGCACCGCCGCGGACGCCGATGCTGCCGTACTCATGCGCTGGTGCCTCCCGACTGACGGTTCGCAGGCAGGTTGCCCTGATCACCGACCGGAGCGCAAGCGAGTTCCCGTTCCGTGGGGCGGTGGCGACCGCCGCGCCGAGCGCGTGGTCGCGCGGGGGTCGGGGGTGGTTCAGTCGCGGACGAAGCACGGCGGTGGTTCCTGGCCAGGGCCGGTGCCGGGGACGTCACCGGGCACCTGTATGTTGATCAGTCGCCGATCCTGTGGCGGTCCTGTGCCGGGGTGTCGACGCGCGGGTCCGGCCCGGACCGGCGCCCGTTCCGCGCAGGTCGGGCCGCTGCCGCCGGGGGGCCGACGGACCTCGGCCGCTGAACTGCCGCTCACCGCCCAGACGTTCGCGAAGGATCTCGTATGACCGTTCCCGTCCCGCCCGACGACCCGAAGTCCGCGGAGGAGGAGCCGGCCGGCACCGACCCGTGGGCGCCGCCGAACCCGGGCGGCGCGGGTGAGGCGCCGGGCCAGGGCAAGGCCACGGTCCCGGTCCCGGCCCCGGCCCCGGCCGAGGCCGAGGCCACGGGCCCAGCCCCGGCCGAGGGTCCCGCGCCTGCCGCTGCTCCCGCTCCCGCTGAGGGTGAGGCCCAAGACTTCGCCGCGCCCGGCGGGTTCGCCGCGCCCCCCGGCGGGCAGCCGGGCGCGCCGTACTGGCCCGTGTACCCCGTGGCGCCGCCGCAGCCCCGCAACGGCCTGGGCATCGCGGCGATGGTGCTCGGAATCGTCGGCACCGTCCTGAGCCTTGCCGTCATCCTGTTCTGGATGTCCTGGCTGCCGGCCCTGCTGGCCCTGATCTTCGGCTTCATCGGCCTGGGCTACGCCCGCAGGGGTGTGGCGACCAACCGGGGGATGGCGCTCGCGGGCGTCATCCTGGGGATCACGGGCCTGGTCGTCTCGATCGGCGCCGGGGTGTTCGTCGTGGCGCGGGTGCACACCGTGAACGAGGAGCGCAGGGCCGAGGCGGACGCCGCCCGTGCCCGGGCCGAGGAGGAGCAGCGGGCCGCCGACGAGCGGGTGGCGAAGGCGAAGGAGCGGCTGGAGGCCGCGCGGAAGAAGGCCGAGGCCGAGCGGCAGGCGGCGGCGGCGGACGAGCGGGCCCGGCGCCTGTCGTTCGGCCAGTCCTACACCTACGGGGACGGGCTGAAGGTCACGATGGCGGCGCCGGAGCCGTACGTCCCGAGCCGGACGGTGTTCGAGACGCCGAAGGACGCCACGGTCATCCAGGTGAAGATCACCGTGGTGAACACCGGCTCCAAGGAGGTCTCGCTCTACGGGTCGGGGCTTCCCTTCGTCCACGACGCCAAGGGCGGCCTGGTCACCTCGCTGATCGACGGGAGCGACCGGATGAAGATCCTCCGCGGCTCGCTGGCGCCCGGTCAGGAGGCCACCGGCGTGTCCGCGTACGCCCTGCCGGGCGGCGCGGCCGACACCTTCTCCGTGGAGTTCAACTACGGCAACGGGCTGGAGCGCAAGAACGTCACCTGGACCGGCGCGCCCAGCTGACCGGGCGTCCGGCGGGCCCACCCGGCCCGGGATCGGCCGACCGGCCGATCCCGGGCCGTCCGCGTGACCCGTCCGGCGCAGCGCGGCGCGCGGGGCGGGCGGGGTGCTGCGATCTTCGGAGGGCACCCGGCCGTGCCCGATCGCCGGGTCCCCTCGTCCCGAGACCGTGGAGGCCCGGATGTGGCAGGCTCCCCCCGCCCCCGTCAGCAGTGAGTGGCTCCCAGTGCTGGACATGCCGGCGCCCGGCCCGCAGAGCCGGTGGACGGTGCTGCTGCGCCTCCTGCTGCTGATCCCGCAGTTCGTGGTGGTGTGGGTGCTCTCGGTGGTGGCGTTCTTCGTCACCGTGATCGGCTGGTTCGGCGCGCTGGTGCTCGGTCGGCTGCCCGCCTTCGTCGCGGACTACCTCACCGCCTACCTCCCGTACGACACCCGGGTCACCGCGTACCTGATGCTCACCGTCGACCGCTACCCGCCGTTCCGCTTCCGCGCCCCGGAGTACCCGGTGCAGGTCGAACTGCGCCCGGGCGAGCTGAACCGGCTCGCCGTCCTGTTCCGGATCATCCTGGTCATCCCGGCGTCGATCGTGCAGGGCCTGGTGTACGCGGGGTGGTGGCTGGTGTCGTTCATCATCTGGCTGGTGGTGCTGATCCTCGGCCGGATGCCGCAGGCGCTGTACGAGGCGACCACGGCCATCGTGCGCTACCGGATGCGCTACCTGGCCTACCTGGTGATGCTCACCTCGGCCTACCCCAAGCGCCTGTTCGGCGAGGAGCCGGGCAGTGAGCCCGAGCGGGTGTCGGCCACCCGTCCGCTGGTCCTGAGCGGCGCCGGGCGCGGCCTGGTCGTGCTGTTCCTGCTCCTCGGCGCGGTGTCCTGGGCGACCAGTTCCGTGACCGCCTCGGTGAACTCCGACGACGACAACGGCGGCGACAACGGCCCTAACCCGACCCAGCACGTCATGGCGCCGCTCGTCCCGGGCCCCGCTGATCGGGGCTAACGACGTTCTGCCGAAGGGTACTTGACGGGATCATGGGTGGAGCGGGATGCTGTGCGGGCAGCCGGGTCAGCTGGCGTGAACGAGATCGCAGCCTCGTCCCACACCAGTTGACCCGGCGTCGTTCCGCAGGGGGCGGACGGGGAACAGTCGGGCGTGCTGTCGTTCATGGCGGAAGCCGATCACCCGTCCGGACGGCGCGTCAACCGGGTTCGCGGGGGCCGATACGCTGCCGCCATGATCGAGGACGGCGCGACGGACCACGGCAGCGTGACGACGGTCCGGCGGATCGGTGAAACGATCCGCCGGCCGGTGGGGGAGTGGACGCCCGCGGTGCACGCCCTGCTGGCCCACCTGGAGGCGGTGGGTTTCACCCGGGCCCCGCGGCTGCTCGGCGTCGACGGCACCGACGAGGTGCTGTCGCTGCTGCACGGCGAGCCCGCCTTCGGCCCCTGGCCGACGAAGCTGCGGTCGACCGCCGGAGTCGCCGAGCTCGGACGCTGGCTGCGGGACTACCACGACGCCGTCCGGGACTTCCGGCCGCCGGCCGACGCCCGATGGCGGGGCCGGGAGGAGGAATGGCGGCCCGGCATGGTCATCCGGCACGGCGACCTCGGCCCGTGGAACTCCATCTGGGACGGCGAGGAACTGGTCGGCTTCATCGACTGGGACTTCGCCGCGCCCGGCCACGCCCTCGACGATCTCGCACAACTCGCCTGGTACACCGTCCCGTTGCGTTCCGTCGAGAAGCAGCGGCGAGCGGCGGTCACCGGCGACCACGTCCTGCGGAGCCGCCTGCACGCGCTGTGCGCCGCCTACGGGGCCGAGCCTGCGGCCGTGCTCGACGCCCTGGAGGCACTCCAGTCCCGCGAGGCCGAGCGGATCGAACGGCTCGGCGGGCTGGGCCAGGAACCGTGGGCGGGCTTCCTCGCCCGCGGGGACATGGCCGAGATGGCCGCTGAGCAGTCCTGGCTCCGGTCGCGGCGCGTCGCGCTGCTGGGCGGTTCGGGCGGCTGAGCGTCGGACCGAGCGCCGGACTGAGCGTCGGGTGACCACCGGGGATTCCCGGTGGTCACCCCGGCACGGTCAGCACGGAGCGGTTCGGGTCACACCAGGCGCAGCACCAGCTTGCCGGTGTTCTCGCCGCGGAACAGCATCCCGAAGGTCTCCGGGAAGTCGGCCACGGTGCCCTCGACCAGGTGCTCCTTGACCTTGATCCGGCCCTCGCCGATCCAGCCGGCGATCTCGGCCGTCGCCTGGGCGTAGCGGCGGGCGTAGTCGAAGACCACGAAGCCCTCCATGCGGGCCCGCCGCACCAGCAGCGACAGGTAGTTGGACGGGCCCTGCACGCCGTCCTCGTTGTTGTACTGGCTGATCGCGCCGCAGACGACGATCCGGGCGTGCATCGCCAGCCTGGTCAGGGCGGCGTCCAGGATCGGGCCGCCGACGTTGTCGAAGTAGACGTCGATGCCGTCCGGGGCGTGGGTGCGGAGCGCCTTGCGGACGTCCTCGGACCGGTAGTCGATCGCCGCGTCGAAGCCGAGTTCCTCGGTGAGCAGGGCGCACTTCTCCGGTCCGCCGGCGATGCCGACCACCCGGCAGCCCTTGACCTTGGCGATCTGCCCGACCATGGTGCCGACCGCCCCGGCGGCGCCGGAGACCACCACGGTCTCGCCCTCCTTGAGCGCGCCGACCTCCAGCAGGCCGAAGTAGGCCGTCATCCCGGGCATTCCGAGGGCCCCGACGTAGGTGGACAGCGGCGCGAGCGCGGGGTCGACCCTGACCGCGCCCTTGCCGTCGGACACCGCGTAGTCCTGGACCCCGAAGGCTCCCGCCACGTGGTCGCCGACCTGGAACTTCGGGTGGTTCGACGCCACCACCTCGACCACCGAACCGGCCCGCATCACCTCGCCCAGTCCCACCGGCGGGAGGTACGACGGACGGTCGTCCAGCCAGCCGCGCATCGCCGGGTCCAGCGAGATGTACTTGGTCCGCCCCAGGAACTCCCCGTCGCCGGGGACGGCGACGGGCTCCTCCCCGTACGCCCAGTCCTCCGGCCGGACCTCGCCGACCGGTCGACGGGCGAGGCGGATCTGGCGGTTGACGTCGGTCATGGCATCTCCTGAGGGCGTACTCGGTGTCCGTACGGGCAGGTGCCGATTCTAAGCAAGCGCTTATTCATCTGACCAGAGAACGGCCGGATCTCACCGGTGACGCCGACCCCTGCCTCCCGAGTCGGCCGGAACGGCCGCGCGGCGCGCCCCCGCCGGGGACGCGCCGCGCGGCCGTTCGGTCGGCGGATCAGTACTGGGCGCTGACGGTCACCCCGCTGAAGTCCGTGGTGGCGTACAGGCTGACGTACCGGTAGCCCGCCGTGGTGTTGGTGACGGTGAGGGTCTGGGCGGTGCCCGGGTTGGTGGAGGCGGCGGTGTGGGCCGCCGGGGAGGCCCAGGTGTCGGGGTTGTAGTAGAGGGCCGCGTTGCCGGTGCCGCCCGAGGTGGACACCTTCAGGGTCGTGGTGCCGGCCGGCAGGTAGAGGTAGAAGTAGTCCAGGTTGCCGGCGGTGCGGGCCCGGTCGGGCCGGGAGCAGTTGCGGCCGAGCGCGTCGGTCCGCGGGTCGGTGCAGGTCGGCAGGGTGGCGCTGCCGCCGGTGGTGACGGTGACCGAGGACGGGGTGCTGGCGGACTTGCCGGCGCTGTCGGTGACGGTCAGGGCGACGGTGTAGGTGCCGGGGGCGGCGTAGGTGTGGGCCGGGTTGCGCTCGTCGGAGCTGCTGCCGTCGCCGAAGGTCCAGTGCCAGGAGGCCAGCGTGGCCTTGGAGCGGGTCTCGACGGACTTGTCGGTCAGGGTGACGGTGGCACCGTCGACGGACTGGCCGAAGAGCGCGGTCGGGCCGTCGGCGTAGCAGGCGCCCGCGGCGCAGGCGGTCAGCCAGCTGTCGAAGTCGGCGTCGTACGAGGTGCCGAGGCCGTTGTAGACCGCGTAGCCGCCCTGGTAGTCGCCGGTGCGGAAGTGGCCGAGCATGTTCTGGACGTCGGCGGGGTGCTTCTCGAACATGTAGCGCACGGCGAGGTAGCCCCACGGGTAGGTGCGCACCGTGTCGGAGTTGTCGTAGGTGTTCTGGAAGATCGTGCTGAGCTTGTACCGGTGCGCGGCGGCCTCGTCCATCGCCTGGGTGTCCGTGGTACCGCGGTAGGCGTAGGACTCGTACTCGGCGACGCCCTCGATCCACCAGATGTCCGGGACGGAGATCTCGGTGGAGAAGTTGCCCTTCATGTCGTAGATGTTGTCGAGGTAGTGGGTGTACTCGTGGTTGAGGTTCCACACGTTGGCGGGGAAGCCGTCGTTCCACGACTTCTGGTACATCACCGACACGGGCTGGTTGTTGGGGTCGGTGACGTCCATGACGGTCTGGCCGCCGTTGTCGGTGGAGTTGTTGTAGATCGCCCAGGAGTAGGTGAGGTAGTCGTCGCGGTTGGAGAAGACGGCGAGGGTGATGGTCCTGCCGTACTGGTCCGGGACGGGCCCGTTGTCCTTGACGAGGTTGTGGAAGAAGGTGTCCTCGCCGCGCAGGCTCTCGCAGACGGTCGACAGTTCCTGGGGCGAGAGGCCCTCGGTGCGTATGGTGCGGTTGTCGCAGACCAGGGTGTTCGGCAGGACGGCGGCGGTGAGTTTGCCGGGCAGGTCGCAGGTGCCGTAGTAGGAGCACTGCGCGTTGTCGTACCGGTTGGCGTTGTACGCGGTGTAGACGTACAGCTTGCCGACGGCGCCGGAGATCGGGGTGGTGTCCAGCACCTTCTTGACCAGCGGCTTGGCGACGGCCTCGATGCTGCCGCCGTCGCCGGCGGTGCGGGCGAGGTCGTTGCCGGCGTTGACGTCGAGGAAGGCGTCGGCCGTGGTGAGCAGGTCCTTGTGGTTCTGCGCGAAGTTCGCCAGCGTGGTGACCACGCCCGGGTCGGCGGTGACCGCGCTGACGTAGTCGGGGTTCCAGTTCGCCCGCCACAGTGGCGCCCACAGCACGGAGTTGACGGCGTTGACCATCTTCGGGAACGCGTTGTACCCGTTGCCGTAGTCGTTCAGGACCTGCTGGTAGACCTTCAGGTAGTGGGCCTGGATGTCGGCGCTGTCGGTGAGGATCAGCACCTCGCTGAGCACGGCGCCGTTGGCGTCGCTGACGTCCTTGCGGTGCGCGGTCGCGAAGAAGGCGTCGAGGCCGGCCTGGACGGCGGAGGTGAGCGTGCCGTCGTACGGGCCGACGGCGCCCGCGTTGTTGGACTGGACGTAGTAGCCGGCCCGCAGGAAGAGCACGAGCTGCAGGAGGCCGGCGGAGTTGTCGCCGGTGTAGTTCGCCGCCTGGGCCTTGAAGGCGTTGGCGACGGCGAGCATCTGCGACTGCTTGAAGACCTTGCCCGCGTCGGTGCCGGTGACGTTGAACAGTGTCTTGACGCAGTCCGTGGTCGCGCTCCGGACGAAGGAGACCAGGGCGGCGCCGCTGCGGCTGCCGAAGTCGGCGGCCGTGCAGCTGGGCGCGGCCGGGGCCTGCGCGGCCGGCGCGCGCTTGGCAGCAGGGGCGGTGGCGTGGGGATCGGGGGCGGTCTGGACGGCCGTCCCGGTCGGCTGCAGCGCCTGGCCGAGCAGCTCCGGCGGCAGCGGCGCGGCCGTGCGCCCCAGGGCCTCGGAGGTGTCGGCGGCGGCGACCTCGGCGCCGAACGGCTTCGGCGCGGCCGTCCCGGCCCGGGCCGGAGCCTGGGCGGTGGGATTCGCGGCCGCCGTGGTCGTCGCGGTCGTCGCGGAGGCGGCGAGGGCAGGGGTCGGTAGCAGGGTGGCGGGCCCGGCGAGGGCGGCGGCCACCAGGAGCGGAAGGGATTGGCGCAGACGCACTGCGGTGTCCTTGTCCTGAGGTGGGGGAGGTGACGCGGCGTCGGCCACGAGACGAGGGGGGAGTTGACGTGTGACCTGTCACCGGAATCAGCGTCAGAACAATGTCACAGGTTATATGTCATCGCAAGGGTGGGTGCAGCAGCGGCCCCGGCAACGCCCTCCGCGTAGGACCGGGCCCCCCGTGGAGGGGGTAACCCGCCCGGCCCGGCACCCCAGGGGGGGGGACCCGGGCGGGCCGGGGGA
>NZ_JBVJLM010000001.1:0-149928 GCF_055584725.1 Kitasatospora sp. NPDC101108 | reverse complement strand
GCCCGGCCCCCGGTACCCTCGCTCCAAACACTGAACGTGGTTATTGGCCCCGCCCGGGGTGGGGGCCGCGGGGCCCGGCCCCGGCCGGGGGGCGGGGCGGGGGCCGCCCGTGGCAGGGGGAACGCGACCGGCCCGGCTCCCCAGGGATGGGGAACCGGGCCGGCCGGAGGATGCGAGGAGGGCGACCCTCGGGTCAGACCGCGTCGGGGAGCTTGCTGATCAGCCAGCGCACGCTGTTGTCGCCGCCGAGCTGGGGGAAGTGGACCATCGCGGCGTCGCACAGCTTCATCAGGTGCTGCTTGTTCTTCCCGGCGCCGGGCAGTTTGTGGAACTCGAAGGTGGGGCCGGCGTGGAGCGGCACGTCCTGCGTCAGGTTGACCTGGGTGGCGGCCATCACCTCGGAGATCGAGACGAGGATGCCCTGCATGGTGGCCATGAAGGTCCGCTCGTAGTGGTAGCGCGGGCTCTGCTTGCCCGCCCGGACGTCCTTCCGTGAGGTCCGGTAGATCATGTCGATCATGTGCAGGACGTAGCAGTACACCGCGTTGAAGAGGGCGTTGAGGCTGGTGACGGCCTGGTCGGCGGCGTAGAGCTTCGCCTCGGGGTCGGTGGGCAGCGGCCAGACCGGGCCGATCGGTTCGACGCCGTCCGCGATCCGCTTGAACTTGATGTAGTGGGGCATCTCGTCCAGGCCGGGGACGGGCTTGAGCGGGTCGATGGGGACGGAGAGCTTGTTGTCCTTGGTCCCCTCGCCCTGGTCGACGATGATCTTCAGAGCCCCCTGGGCGGTCTTCAGGTCCTTGATCAGGACGGGTTCGCCGCCGCCGTCCTTGTTCCAGTAGGCCGCCACGTACTGGAGGTCGGGCTTGTTGGACTTCCATAGGTCCGGGACCTTGCCGTCGAGGTACTTGAGCCCCTCGCCGACGGCCTCGTAGAACGCGCCGATGCTCGGGTACCAGCCGGGCGGCACGGGTTGGGGGCGGTTCTTCGCCGCGGGCTTCTCGAACTCCATGAAGACGTCCCGGACCAGCTCCCGCGAGCACGGCCCCATGTGGAGCTTGAGCGGCGGCCAGCGGTGCGGCATGTACATCGGGAAGCCCGGCATGAAGTCCTGGTCGTAGAACGTGACCTTGTCGCCCTCCCCGAGCGCCACCAGCAGGTTGCGGACCAGACAGAGGTGCAGCATCTCCTCCACCACGATGCTGCGGATCAGCCGGAACGCGCCCATCCCCGGGTCCCACTGGGAGTAGCCGCGCGAGGCGATGGAGAAGGACGGGTAGAGGTACATCGGGATGGTGATCATCTCCAGGCGGGCGGCCTGCCTGAGGTGTTTGATCAACTCCTCCCGGGTGGTGATGGGTTCCCCGGCGTTGACCCTGGTGGTCTCGTCGGTGAGGAAGGTGGGGACGAGGGCCTCGTCGAGGGCGGAGGTGGTGGCGGTCACGATGGGTGTCTCCTGACGGTGGGGGTTGGGGGGAGCGGATCGGCCAGGATCCAGCCGTCCGCCGTCCAGCGGTGGAGCAGGTGTGCGGCGGCGGCCTCGTCCAGGCCCGTTCCGGCGGCGGCCGTGCGGACGGTGCCGCCCTCGACCAGGGCGGTGAGGAACCGGTGGGCGGGGTCGGTCAGTTCGGTGGCCGTGACGACGTAGTCGCGCCGGGAGAGCACCAGCGGAACCCGCCTCGGCAGCGGATCCTCGGCGGGCAGGCCCCGGCGGACGGCCGCCGCGTAGGTGTGCACCGGTGCGCTCAGGACGAGCAGCCGCAGCGACGGGGCCGGCCGTACGCGGCCGTGCGGCGGCGGGACGGCTGGGGTTTCCGGCAGACCCTCGGTGCCGGGGCCGTCGTACACCTCGGCGAACGCCCGCTCGTAGCGCGCCAGATCGATGACCACGTCGATCCACGCCTCGCGCCCGGCGGCCGGCCGGTCCCGGTCGGGCCGGTGCTCGGCCAGGAACTCGGCGAAGTGCGCGTCGAGTTGGAACAGGGTGTAGGAGCGGGACGGACGGGAGTCCAGGTACTCCAGGGCGCAGTCGTCGAACAGCTCGTCGCCCAACAGCGCCCGCAGGGCGGGGTGGAGCCCACGCATCGCCTCCAGCAGGCGCAGCCGGTAGCCGCGCCGGTAGACCTCCAGGCACTGGCCGGGGGAGAGCTGGGCGGCGGCCGCCAGCACGGTGTCGGCGGACCGGTCCTTCCGGGGCCCGTACGGGGCCAGGACGGCCTCCTGGAACCAGCGTTGGGCGGCGGCGGTCGCATCGGTCGGGCTAGCCACGGCCCACCGCGACCGGTTCCGGCAGGTGGCGGCGGGCCTTGTGGAGCTCGGCGAGCAGTTCGGGCAGGGGTGGGATGCGGTCGTCCCACTCCAGCAGGGTGGGCACGGGTCCGGTCAGCGAGAGCGCCAACTCGTAGAGCTCCCAGACGGGTTCGGCCACCGGCTGGTCGTGGGTGTCGATGATGTGCGTCCCGAGGTGGGTGTGCCCGGCGAGGTGGATCTGCACCACCCGCTCGGCGGGGAGCGCCCGGACGTACTGCTGCGGGTCGAACCCGTGGTTGACGGCCGAGACGTAGACGTTGTTGACGTCCAGCAGGAGGCCGCAGCCGGACTCGTCGGCCAGGCGGGCGACGAACTCCCACTCCGGCATGCTCGCACCCGCGAACGCCGCGTACGTGCTCGGGTTCTCCAGGACCAGAGGCCGCTCCAGGACGTCCTGGACCAGGCGCACGCGACGCACCAGGTGGGCGAGCGACTCCTCGGTGAACGGCACCGGCAGCAGGTCGTGGGTGTTGACCCCCGCCGTGCCCGTCCAGCAGATGTGGTCGGACACCCAGCGCGCCCCGGTGGCCCGGGCCAGGCGGCCCAGCCGGTCGAGGTAGTCGCGGTCCACCGGGTCGGTGCTGCCGATCGACAGCGAGACGCCGTGCATGACGATCGGGTAGCGCTCGGCGATCCGGTCGAGGGCATGGCGCGGGTAGCCGCCGGAGTCCATGAAGTTCTCGGAGATGATCTCGAACCAGCCCACCTCGGAGGGCCAGGTCTCCAGCACCTCCTTGAGGTGCGGGAAGCGCAGGCCCAGGCCGAGTCCGAGACCGGAGCGGCCGGGAACGTCCACCGGTGTGGCGCGGCCGGTCACGAGCCGGCGGCGCTCTTGCCGTGCGGCTTCTCGTAGCTGGGCACGAGGTCGTCGGGGTAGCCCTCGCCCGGCGAGGGGCCGAACGGGATGCCGGCCTCGAACATCCGGTGCTCGAAGATCTTGCGGGCCCGCTTCCACACGCTGGTGCCGCGGTACGGGCCGGCCGCGTGCACCCGGCTGACGTTGATCGGGCTGGCGCAGCTGCCGTTCCACCGGCAGTCCTGGGCGCCCGGCTTGGCCTGCTCCGCGTCGGACCCGCTGTAGCCGCAACCACCCTGCCCGCGGCACTCGTTGGCGCCGTGGCAGACGTGGAAGACGGTGGCGCAGTCGCCCATGCCCGCCATCTCCCCGGTCCCGCCGAACCCGTGGCCACGGCACGCGTTCAAGCCCATGCACACGTGCAGTTCGATCGCGGGCTGGAGCTTGGCCGGTTCGATCCGGGCCGGGCCCGCCTCGGTGGCCTCCAGGTGCTTCTGCTTCCCCTCCAGGCCGCCGACCAGGAGTGACTCGACGTCCTCCAGGTTGGTCGGTTTGCCGTCGACCTGTCCGTGTCCGTTGTGTTCCGGTTTCATACCGGCCTCCTTGTGACTCCCCCCGGTGGATGGCGAGTGGGCGACCGGAATCGCGCCCACTCGGTTCTGCCGTCACAACGGCTATCAGGGAGCGGGGGCCGTCGCACCTCGGTGGCTACGGAACGTGACCGCCACAGTGGGGTACGGAACGGCGCAGGCCAGCGGGGCCGCGTGGCGGCCGGGTCGGGAGCGCGGAGGCCGCCCGGTCCCGGCGCGCGGGCGCGGGCACCGGACGGCCAAGAGGACCCGGAAGCAGGAGCGCGTCATTCGGGCAGCGCAAACGGCCGGTGCGATCGGCGGGCACCGCGCCGGCGGGTCGGCGGCCCGGCTTCGTCAGACCGCGGGAGACCAGCCGAGGGCCGGCCCGAGCCGGGTGGCGAGGTCGGTGAGGATCTGGACGTAGTCCTCGTGCCCGAAGGTGAACGGCAGGGCGAAGGCGACCTCGTCGACCTCCCGGTAACCGGCGTGGGCGTGCAGCCGTTCGGCGAGCTCCTGGGAGGTGCCGACCAGGTCGGGGGCGAAGAGCAGCCGGGCCGGGCCCTGCGGCGCGAGGGTGCGCGGGGTGCGGGCGAGGGCGTACGCCTCGTACCTGGCGCGCTGCTCGGGGGTGGCGCTGTCGGTGGGGATGACCACCAGGCCCTGGGAGACCCGGGCGCGCTCGCCCTCGGGGTGCAGGGCCCGGAAGGCGCGGATCAGCTCGGCCTGGATCTCGGCGAAGTCCCGTGCGGCATCGTCCGGTTCGGGCTTGACCACGCTGCTGGTCAGCAGGTTGAGTCCGTGCTCGCCGGCCCAGCGGGCCGAGCGCAGGCTGCCCGCGCCGTACCAGAGCCGGTCGGCCAGGCCGGGTGAGTGCGGCTGGACGCGGCGCGAGTACACCTCGATGCCCTCGGTGCCGGCGAAGTCGGAGGCGTCCTCGCCGCGGACCAGGGCGAGCAGCCGTTCGGCGCGGCGGTGGCCGAAGTCCTCGTGGTCGCCGGTGTCCGGGTAGAGGGCGCCGCGCACGTGCTCGTAGTGGGTGGGCAGGCCGACGCTGAAGCCGGGGTTGAGCCGGCCGCCGGAGAGCACGTCGACGGTGGCGAGGTCCTCGGCGAGCCGCAGCGGGTTCTCCCAGCCGAGCGGGGTGACGGCGGTGCCGAGCTCGATCCGGCTGGTGCGCTGGGTGGCGGCGGCGAGGACGGCGACGGGCGAGGAGATCCCGTACTGGAGGTGGCGGTGGCGCAGCCAGGCGCTGTCGAAGCCGAGCCGCTCGCCGAGGGCGATCAGGTCGAGGGTGGAGTCGTGGCCCCGGCGCGGGTCGGCCTCGTCGAAGAGCCCGATGGTGAGGAAGCCGAGTTTCCGCAGCGGGCGGGGGGAGGGCGGCATGGTGGCGGCTCCGCGTGGGATCTTGCGGCCCGGGGAGGGCCGGACGGCTGGTGCCCGTCGACCGTACGCAGGCCGTCCGCGGGCCGACAAGATCGGCGGGCGATCCGGACAGCGGATCGCAACGGGCCGCAACGCGGTGCAACACCGGGGAACCCGCGCCGGGCGCCCACCCGTCCGGGGCGGGCACCCGGCGCGGCCGTGCGCGTGCGGGTCAGCAGCTGCGCAGCTCCGGGCTCTGGTTGCGGATCTGGTTGTGCAGCGAGGTGAACTCGCGGTACGCCTCGCTGTCCTCGGAACCGGGCCGGAAGGCGCCGACGCGGTGGCAGTTGACGAAGGCGAGCTTCACGCCGAAGTGGTCCTCCAGGCTGCCCCGGATGGCGTTGCTGGCCAGCGCGCGCAGCAGCTGGGCGCGCTCCTCGTCACTGGGCGTGGTGTTGTCGGTGGTGAACTCGGCGCCGGTGGCGGCGAGTTCGGTGCTGAGTCCGGCGACGACCTGGTAGGCGTACGGGAGCGAGCCGCGCACGGTGTCGAGGAAGTCGGCCTCGTCCACGCGGCCGTTGCGGGCCTGGTCGAGCAGGGCGGGGGAGACGTCGAGCGACATGGGGGTCCTCTTTCGCGGGGCGCGCACAGGGCGCGGCCGGGGAACGGTTAGCGAAGATGAAAACCATTTGCGAGAAGGACTCTCCTGGAAGCCCCGACGGTCTGTCAAGTACCGCCCCCCGAAGGGCCGACCCCCGGCGCCCCCTTCGAAGGGCCGGTGTCCGGAGCCTGCGGCAGCCGTGGCACCTTGATGACGAACACCGCGATCAGCACCGCGAGCGCGGCGAACACCAGGCCCATCCGGAAGGCGGTCGCGATGCCGTGCACCAGTACCTCCGAGGAGTACGGCGCCGGCAGCTTCCCGCTCGCCCGGAACCGGGCGGCCTCCTGCGGGGTGGCATGGAGGAGGAACCTCCCGACCTGCTGCCGGGCCTCGTTGCGGCTCGCCGTGCCGTACACCGTGACCAGGATCGACAGGCCGAGCGAACCGCCCACCTGCTGGGTGGTGTTGAGCATCCCGGTGGCCGCCCCGGTCTCGTGCGGGGCCACCTGCGACACGGCGGTGAGCATCACCGGGACGAAGATCGAGCCCATCCCGAAGCCGAACAGCAGCGTCGGGCCGAGGATGCCGCCCGCGAAGGTGCTGTCGATGTCGATCCTGGTCGCCCAGAACACCCCGCACAGCACCAGGACCGAGCCGGTGACCAGGAAGGGCTTGGGACCCCAGCGCAGCTGGTTGCGCGCGGCGAACTGGGCGGCCGCGACGATCGCGGCGCTGATCGGCAGAAAAGCGAAGCCGGCCCGCAGCGGGCTGTAGTCGAGGATCTCCTGCACGAACAGGGTGATGAAGAAGAAGATGCTGAACATCGTCGCCGCCACGCACAGCATCAGCCCGTACGCGCCGGAGCGGTTGCGTTCGCGGAACAGGTGCAGCGGGGTGATCGGCTGGGGCACCCGCCGTTCGTTGACCACGAAGGCCGCCAGCAGCACGACCGCCAGGCAGAACGCGGTCAGCGTGACGGCGTCCGTCCAGCCGTGGTCGGAGGCCCGGATGAAGCCGTACACCAGCGACACCATGCCCGCCGTGGCGGTGAACGCGCCGGTCAGGTCGAAGCGCCCGGGATGCCGCTCGGACTCGTTGATGTACAGCGGCGCCAGCAGGGCGATCGCGACGGCGATCGGCACGTTGACGAACAGCACCCACCGCCAGGACAGCCAGGAGGTCAGCATGCCGCCGAGCAGCAGGCCCACCGCCCCTCCCGCACCGGCCACGGCGGAGTACACCCCGAACGCGCGGTTGCGCTCCGGGCCCTCCTTGAAGTTGGTGGCGATCAGCGCCAGCGCGGTCGGTGAGGCGATCGCCCCGCCCGCCCCCTGGAGCGCCCGGGCCGCCAGCAGCCAGGCCGAGGACTGGGCGACCCCGCCGAGCAGGGAGGCCAGGCCGAACACCAGCACGCCGACGATGAACACCCGCCGGCGCCCGAGGATGTCGCCGGTGCGCCCGCCGAGCAGCAGCAGTCCGCCGAAGGTGAGGGTGTAGGCGTTGATCACCCAGGACAGGTCGGTGGTGGAGAACTTCAGCGCCTGCTGGATGTGCGGCAGGGCGATGTTCACGATCGTGATGTCGAGAACCACCATCAGCTGGGTGGCCGCGATGACGGTGAGGGCTATCCCTGGGTGCTGGCCCCGACGTGCGGTCGCGGGCGGAGCCGTGGCCAGGGCACGCGAGGTGGCCATGGCAGGTTCCCCAATGGCTCGGGGGTGAACGAGGGGCAGGGGGACGGATTCGTTCACCACCAACGACAGTAGACCCGGCCGATAAGGAACACAACCGTTCATTACGGACATGCGGCGATTTCCGGACAATCGCTGATCAGGGGTGTGAAAGCGTCTCGGCACGGCACGGCACGGCACGGCACGGCACGGCACGGCACGGCGGGGCACGGCGGGGGTGCGGTACGGCGGGCGTGCGGCCGGGCGTCGACGACCGCTACGCCCGGGGCGCGGCCTGCTTGACGGTCCGGATCACCGGCGCCGTCTCCACCTGGAGGACGCCCGGGAGCGCGCCGACCCTGCTGGTCAGGTAGCGGTACAGCGCCCGCTGGTCCGCGCAGACCACGGTGGCGTACAGATTGGTCGGGCCGGTGGTGGCGGCGGCGAAGGCGACCTCGGGGTGGCTCGCCAGCGCCCGGCCGGCCGCTTCCAGGTGTGGGGGAGCGACGGAGAGCCACAGCAGCGTCCGGGTGCCGACGCCCAGCAGGCGCTTGTCGCAGTCGATGTCCAGGTAGAGCACCCCGCGTTCGCGCAGCTCCGTCATCCGGCGCCGGACCGTGCTGGGCGACCATCCGGTCAGCTCGGCCAGCTGCTCGAAACCGGCGCGGCCGTCGGCGGCGAGGGCGGCGAGCAGCCTGCGGTCGCCGTCGTCGAGCCGTACGGGCCCTGGCCGGTCCGGCAGCGGGCGGCGGGGTGACGGCTCCGGGCGCAGCGCCTCGACGGCCCGCGCGTCCAGCGGGCCCAGCTTGCCGATGAGGCTGTCCGGGCCGCCGAAGAAGGTGTGCAGCACGGAGTGGGCGCTCACCCCCTCCACCCGCGGGGTACGGGGGAGCCGGGCCAGGAGCAACGCCTCGCTGTCGGCCTCGCTCTCGGTGCGGACCGTGCAGGTGATCTCGGTGCCGCCGGAGGACAGGCTCACCCAGGAGGTCTCCGGGCGCCGGGCCAGCGCCTCGGCGACCGCGACCGCCGCGGAGGGGGCGCAGCGCACCCGCAGCAGCCACAGCACCGCGCCCAGCGCCGTCGGGTCGATCCCGCCGAGCACCCGCACCGCACCGGTCGAGCGCAGCCTGGCGTACCGGCGGGCGACGGTGCGGTCCGACACCCCGAGAACGGCCGCGATCGTGCTGAACGGGGCCCGGCCGTCGACCTGCAGGGCGTGGACCAGGCGGCGGTCCAGATCGTCGTAGTCGGATTCCACCGCGCCGAGCGTAGCCGGTGTCGGATCCCGCCGTCATCGCCCCGGTCACTCGTCCAACCGCCCCGGGTGGGACGAGCGTTGATCCCGTCACGAGAACCACTGTTCGACGGAGACCAGGGAGAGAACCATGGACACCGACGTACTCGTCGTCGGCGCCGGCCCGACCGGACTGACGGCGGCCAACGAACTGCTGCTGGCGGGCGCATCGACCGTACTGGCCGACCGGCTGCCGCAGCGCAGCGCCCTGTCCCGGGCCGGCGGCATGCAGTCCCGCACGGTCGAGGCGCTCGACCAGCGCGGCCTGCTGGAACCGCTGCTGGCCACGGGGGACCACCCGGCCGGCACCAGCCACTTCGCCGGCATCCCGCTGCCCACCGACAGCGCCGCCCGTCCCCGGCTGCCGTGGCGCTCCGTCCCGCAGGTCGACCTGGAGGGCTTCTTCGAGGAACACCTCGCCGCGCAGGGCCTGCGCGTCCGGCGCGACCACGAACTGGTCCAGCTCGCCCAGGACGAGGAAGGCGTCACCGCGGGCTTCGCCAACGGCCGTACCGTACGCGCCCGTTACCTGATCGCCGCAGACGGCGGCCACAGCACGGCGCGCTCCCTGCTGAAGGCCGAGTTCCCCGGCCGGGCGGGCACGGCGACCACGATCGCCGCCGACGTCAGGCTCAGCGGCACCGAGGAGCTGGGGACGCACCACCGCGCCGAGGACGGCACCTGGGCGGCGGTGTTCCCGCTCGGCACCGACGACCGGGGCAGGCCGCTGCGCCGCCTCGCCCTGGGCGGGCCGGGCCGCTCGGTGCCCAGGGACGTCCCGATCACCGAGGAGGAGATCCGCACCGGGCTGCTGGCCGTGTTCGGCGAACGGGTGCGGCTGCTCGAACTCCGCCACGCCCGGCGGATCACCAACGCGGCCCGGCAGGTCGCGCGGTACCGGCACGGTCGGGTCTTCCTGGCCGGCGACGCCGCCCACGTGCACCTCCCGCTCGGCGCCCAGGGCATGAACACCGGCATGCAGGACGCCTTCAACCTGGGCTGGAAGCTCGGCGCGGCCGTGCGCGGCTGGGCACCGGAGGGCCTGCTCGACAGCTACCACACCGAACGCCACCTGGCCGGCGCCCTGGTGCTGCGCAACGTCCAGGCGCAGAGCCTGCTGATGGACTGGGAGGGCACCGGCGACCCGGAGGTGACGGCCACCCGGGAGATCTTCACCGAACTGGCCGAGCTGCCGGAGGTGCGGCGCCGCCTCGGCGACATGATGGCCGGAATGGCCACCCGCTACCCGATGCCGGACGCCGCTCCCCACCCGCTCCTCGGCGGCCCCGCCCCGGACGTCGACCTCGGCCCGGCCCGGCTGCACGAACTGCTGCGCTCCGGACGCGGGGTGCTGGTCGACCCCCTGGGCACCCTGGCCGGGACCCTCGCCCCCTGGACGGACCGGGTCGACCGGGTCGGCTGCCTCGGGCGGGATGCTGCGGCGGTCGAGCCGATGCTGGTGCGACCGGACGGCTACGTCTGCTGGATCGGTACCCCGGAGGAGGCCCTGCGACCGTCCCTCACCCGCTGGTTCGGCGCCCCGGCGTCCAGCTGATCCGCCCCACGGCGGGCGTTCCGGTGACCGGTCCGCCGCTCACCACCTCGGTCGGCCTCCCGGGCGAGCAACTGCCCGCGAGGCCGGCCTCCACCGTCCTCCTCGCCCTCGTGCTCACCCGGCAGGCTCTCCGACGGGGCGTACGTGGCGCAGAAGTCGCAGTCGCAGCTGGTCATCGAGTTGGCCTGGCAATGGGCGGTCTCCCAGTACCGCGAAGCACACGGCCCCGGATCGACCGGGGAGCCGTCCTGGGGCAGGGTACGCCGACACCAGTCGCAGCGGACGGCGACCGGTACCCCCGCCTGGCGCAGGACCTGTGCCGCACGGGAGGCGATCTCGAACGGGACGTCCTTCACGAGGGTGGCCGCCCCGGTGTCCAGCACCTGGCCACTGCGCCACAGGCTCAGACCGGTCACAGTGCGGACCGCCTTGAGCGCGGCCGCACCGCGGGGCGAGGCACCGGCCAATTCCACGGTGAATTGCGGGTCCTCCACAGCTCCCCCTCCCCGCCCGGCGACACGTCGACCCGCCCAGTCAACCGCCGGGCCGGTCCGGCGGTCCACCGGTTTTCGGCGGCGGGGCCGGGGCGCGAAGAAGCCGTCCGAGCCCGGCTGGCAAGCTGGACCGGTCGGGGCGCCGCCGGGCGCCCCTCGGTCAGGGGGTGCTGTGATGGACGAGGTGCCGGCCCGACGGGTGCCGCCGTTGGATCCGCAGGTGGGAGCCGCGGTGGCGGCCGCCGGTGAGCGGGCGCGCGGGGTGCTCACCCCGGAGGACCTGGCGGCCTGGCAGGAGCGCGACGCCGCCACCCGGCCCCGTCCGACGCTCGACCAGCTGCGCGACGGCGGCCGCTTCGAGGTGGCGGAGCTGCGCGCACCCCGGGCCGACGGCGCGGGAGAGGTCACGCTCCTCTCCGGGCGGCCCGCCGGAGTCGGCGGCACGCTGCCGGTGCTGTTCTACCTGCACGGTGGCGGAATGGTGACGGGCAACGCCTGGTCCGTCCTGCCCCGGCTGCTGCGCTCATGGGCGCTGCCGCTGGGCCTGGCCGTGGTGTCCGTCGAGTACCGGCTCGCGCCGCGCACCCGCTTCCCGGGGGCCGTCGACGACTGCTGGGCCGGGCTCACCTGGGTCGTCGAGAACGCCGACGCGCTGGGCGTGGACGCGCGGCGCCTGGTGATCGGCGGCAAGAGCGCCGGCGGCGGACTCGCCGCCGCCCTCGCCCTGCTGACCCGCGACCGCGGCGGCCCGGCCCCGATCGGCCAGCTGCTGCTGAGCCCGATGCTCGACGACCGCGGCGACACCTTCTCCAGCCACCAGATGGTCGGCCACGACACCTGGGACCGCGCCTCCAACGCCACCGCCTGGCAGGCCATCCTCGGCGACCGCTACGGCGCCGCCGACCTCTCGCCCTACGCCGCCCCGGCCCGCGCCACCGACCACTCGCGGCTCCCCGCCACCTACGTCGAGGTGGGCTCCGCCGAAACCTTCCGCGACGAGGCCGTCGCCTACGCCGACGCCATCTGGCGAGCAGGCGGCGACGCCGAACTGCACGTATGGCCCGGCGCCTGCCACGGCTTCGACACCCTCGCCCCCCACGCGGCCGTCTCCCAGGACGCCCTCGCCGCCCGCACCCGCTGGCTGCGCCGCATCCTCCCGTCGGAATGAGCCTCCGAGTCGCCTGACCCGCCCGCTCCGTCAGCCGGTTCGCCGGGCGGCGGCCGGGCCGCGGCCGAAGCGCGGCGCGCTCCCTTCGTCGAGCTTCTCCAGGAAGACGTTCAAGGTGTCGGCGACCTCGTGGAGGCAGCGGGCACTGAACAGGACCGGCTGGTAGCCGGAGATCTCGTACGGGGTGGCAAGCACGGCCCCGACGTCCAGGGCACGTACCTGGGCCAGCCGCAGGCGCCGGATCTCCCCGTAGGAGGACAGCAGGGCCGCCCCGAAGGCCTTCGGCCTGCCGCCTTCGTCGAGGACGCCGTACTCCAGCGTGAACCAGTAGACGTCGCTGATCATCTGCAGGACGTCCGCGTCGTCGATGCGCTCGGCGGTACGGCCGATCGCTCGGTAGATGTCGGCGAACGCCGGGCAGGACAGGTGGATCCCGTGGCCGAGGACGTCGTGGATGACATCGGGCTCGGGGGTGAACAGCGGTACGGCGGGGTGCCGGACGAACTGCACGGCGTGGAAGTAGCCGGCGGCCATCGCGCCGAGGAACCGCTTGTTGGCGACGACGCCTCCCGCGAGGGTGAACTCGAAGCCCGTCCTGCGCCGCAGTTCCGGTCCGACCTCGGCATGCTGCGGGATGCGGTCGGCGGGGATCGGTGCCTGCTCCCTGGCGTCGAGGACGGCGCGGCAGGCATGCTCGCTCTGGGCCGCCCACAGCGCCCGGTGGACGGTCCGCCACGTCCGTTCCTCGCTGTCGCTGTACTCGACCCACGGCGCCGGATCGCCGACCCGGTGTCCGCGCGCCGCGGCGGCGAGGGCCCGGCGCCGTCGCAGGTAGTGCGGATCGCTCAGTCCGGGGTGCTCGGCCGGCACGCCCAGCCGCCCGTCGGCCGCCACGGGCGTGCGCCCTGGTGTTTCGCCCACACAGTGCTTGTTTCCCCACGTCCACGGACCCATGCACCTGATCCGGGCGCTACAGGGCCGCCTCGGCCAACGAAAGGACCTGCGCCCGGTCCCGCCAGAAGTAGGTCGAGCCGGCCGCGGCGCGGACCTGCGCCTCGGATCGGCCGGCAGGATCCGGCGGACCGCTTCCGGTGCCCGGGTCCAGGTCTTCGTCGGCGCGGCGCGGGCCGGCGGGGCCAGGGCTTCGTCGGCGCGGCGCGGGCCGCCGGGTCGGGGTCACCCGCAAGGAGGGGCCCGCAGGTCGGACGGCACCTGTCATGTCTCTGCACAACTCCCATGAAAGAGCCGCGAGTTGGTGAGAACTGGGTAAAACCGAACATCTCTCCGCACGGCGGTCCGGTGCTGTTCATGTGCCGGCCGCCGACGGTACACCGAGGGCTCCCAGCCTGGGGGCCGCACCACCGCCGCCACCTCCCCTCCCCCTCCCACAGGAGCCCTTCGTGACCCGTCGTTACCTCCGGCTGGCCGCCACCCTCGGCGCCGCCGGTGTGCTGGCCGGATCCACCGTCGCCCAGGCCGCCGCTGCCGAGGAGGGCCGTGGTGCCCGTGCCCAGCACGTGCTGCTGGTCTCGGTCGACGGCCTGCACCAGTCGGACCTGGCCCGGTTCACGGCCGCGCACCCGCAGTCGGCCCTGGCCCGGCTGGTCCGTGGCGGTGTCGAGTACACCCACGCCAGCACCACCAACCCCTCCGACTCCTTCCCCGGCATGGTCGCGCAGCTGACCGGCGGCGGCCCCGGCACCACCGGCGTCTACTACGACGACACCTACGACGCCGCGCTGCTCCCGGCCGGCACCACCGACTGCAAGGGCGCCAGGCCCGGCGCCGAGGTCGACCTCACCGAGGACCTCGACCGGAACCAGGACTCGATCGACGCCGGCCAGGGCCTGGCCGGACTGCCCGGCTCCATCCTGCGGATGACCGGCCGGCCGCAGACCCTGATCGACCCCGCCAAGCTGCCGGTCGACCCGCGGACCTGCCGGCCCGTCCAGCCGCACTCCTACCTCCAGGTGAACACCGTCTTCGAGGTGGCCCGCCAGGCCGGGCTGCGCACCGCGTGGTCGGACAAGCACGCCGCCTACGACATCCTCAACGGCCCCTCCGGCGAGGGCATCCAGGACCTCTTCACCCCGGAGATCAACAGCAAGGCGCCCGGCTATGGCGGCGACTGGACCAAGGACAACCGGGCCACCGAGCAGTACGACGCGTACAAGGTGCAGGCCGTCCTCAACGAGATCGACGGCTACGACCACAGCCGCTCGCAGCAGGTCGGCACCCCGGCGGTCTTCGGCCTGAACTTCCAGTCCGTCTCCACCGCGCAGAAGCTCAAGAGCTCCGGGGGTCTCCAGGGCGGCTACGTCGGCAAGGGCGTGCCCGGCCCGCTGGTCGAGAAGAACCTGGAGTTCGTCGACCAGCAGATCGGCGCGCTCACCGACGAGCTGCGCAAGCAGCACCTGGACGGCTCCACCACGGTCATCCTGTCGGCCAAGCACGGCCAGTCGCCGATCGACCCGACCGCCCTCAACCGGATCGACGACGGCCCCCTGCTGGACGGCCTCAACGCCGCCTGGAAGGCCGCCCACCCCGGTGCCGGCGACCTGGTCGCCCACGCCGTCGACGACGACGGCGTGCTGCTCTGGCTGAACGACCGCTCCGCGGCCGCCACCGAGTTCGCCAAGGACCACCTGCTGGCGCAGTCCGGCAACGGCGTCGACATCGACGGCAAGGCCCGCCCCTTCACCAGGAGCGGCATCCAGCAGGCGTACGCCGGCAAGGCGGCCGCCGACTACTTCCACGTCGAGCCGGGCGACCCCCGGGTCCCGGACGTCTTCGGTGTCGCCCAGTACGGCGTCGTCTACACCGGTGGCAGCAAGATCGCGGAGCACGGCGGCGACCACGCCGACGACCTGGACGTCCCGCTGGTCGTCTCCGGCGCCGCCACCCCGAACGGCGTCCGCCACGACGGGAGGGTCGAGACCAAGCAGATCGCCCCGACCGTCCTGAAGCTCCTCGGCCTCCGGCCGAACGCCCTCCAGGCCGTCCGCGAGGAGCACACCCGGGTGCTGCCGGTCCGCTGACGACCGGGACCACCGGCCGGCCGGAGCGCCGGAAGCCCCGACGGCCCGGTCCCGGACCGGGCGGCCGTACGCCATCCGCGTAAGGCCGCCCGGCACGTTCGGGTGATCTTCCGCCGGTCCGGGTCGTAGCCGGCCGCCGGCCTCGTTGAAGCCGGTGATCCAGTCACGACGAGTCGCGAGCGCAGCGACCGCATCGAGCAGGGAGACCGGATGGACGATCAGACCGCCTTCGGTTACGGGCGGGGCCAGGGCAAGGCCCGTTTCGACGACATCTACGACCAGCCCGATCCCCGGGCCTACTTCGCCCGGCTGGCTCCTCTCGACTACCAGATCCCGCACCACGCGCAGGCGGAGTTCCGCCGGACCCTCGACGAGCGCCTTCGGGCGGCCGACCGCACGGACCGGGTCGCCGTCCTCGACCTGTGCTGCTCCTACGGCATCAACGCCGCCCTGCTGAACCACGACCTGACGCTCGCGGATCTCTACGCCCACTACACCGACCCCGCGTTGGACCGTCTGACGACGGAGGAACTGGTCGAGCGGGACAAGCAGTTCTACGCCGCCCGACGCCACCGCCACGCCGTACCGGTCGTCGGCCTCGACATCGCGGGGAACGCGCTCTCCTACGCCCTGGCCGTGGGTCTCCTGGACGACGCCTGTTCGGTCAACCTGGAGCAGGAGGAACCGGACGCATCGGTGCGTCGTGCGATGGCGCACACCGGCCTGATCCTCTCCACGGGTGCCGGGAGTTACGTCACCGACCGCACCGTCTCCGCCCTGCTGGGCCAGGCCCGCCACCCCGTGTGGATCAGTGCCTTCATCCTGCGCACGGTCGACTACCAGCCGGTCATCGACTGCCTGAACTCCTACGGACTGGTCACCCGGTCCGACCCGGCCGACCTCCACCCCCAACGGCTGTTCGTGACCCCGGAGGAACAGCACCAGGCCGTTGCGGCGGTGCTGCGAAGCGGTCAGGAGCCCCACGGCCTGGAGAGCGCGGGACGGTACTACGCGCGGCTGTACCGTTCCCGTCCCGCCGGCGCGTGGGCCGACCGACCGGCGTGACCTCCGCGCGCCGCGAGGTCGTGCGCACGCCGACCCCGGCCCGGGTTACGAGGGACGCCCGCCGAAGGTCCACCTGTGCACCTCGATGTCGGCGTACCGCTCCGGGGTCAGTACGGCGCGGGCCGCCTTCTCGTCCGGTGCCCGGAGGAGTACGGCCGTGCCCAGCCAGGTGGCGCCGTCGTCGGACAGGAGGGGGCCGTAGGCGATCAGTTCGTCCCGGTCGGGCGGCGGGGTGAGGTCGGCGGGCTGCCCACCCCCGAGGCCGAGCACCAGGTAGTGGTTCCGGTCGGTCTCGCCGCCGGGGAATTCCCACATGGTGCGCCCGAGCAGGTTGCGCCAGCGCCGCAGCAGTACGTCGCGGTAGACGCCGGCCTGGTAGTTGGGCTCGTCGAAGGCGAACGCGCGGGCGGCGGCGGGATCCGGCAGGTCGACGATGTGGACGCTTCCGGTGGGGGTGTCGTCGTCGTCGAAGGTCGGGCCGCGGGCGATCAGCTCTTCCGCGTACCGGTCCATGTAGGACCAGTGCTCTTCGAGCAGCTGGTGGCGCAGCGTCACGGAGTCGGGCCGGTCGCGGTGGTAGCAGAGGAACTCCATGGGCGCAGTCTCCCCTCAAGTGGCCCGTGGGGTCCAGTGGTTGGGGCCCGGCGGAAGCGTCGGGCGGACGTCGTGGCCGCAGGCGTACCGCGGCCGTGAGGACAGCCGGGAGGCCGCCACCGGGCGTTCGGCGTCGCCCACCGGGGTTGCCCTCCCCGTCCGATGAATTCCGGGAATTCCGGGAATTCCGGGGAGGGCAATCGGTGCCGGATCAGCCGACGTTGACGGCCGTGTCGTCGAGGACGAAGGAGGTCTGCTTGGTGTAGTCCTCCACACCGCTGAACTTCAGGGTCACGGTCTGGCCCGCGTAGCCGGACAGGTTGAAGCTGTGCTGCTGGTAGCCGGCGGCCGCGTTCGTGTTGGAGTAGGTCGCCAGGGTGGTGCCGTTCGCCGTCACCGTCAGCTTGTCGTACGCGCTGGTGGTGGGCTCGGCGGTGTCGACGTGCAGCCAGAAGCTGAAGGTGTAGGTGCTGCAGCCGGTCGGCAGGGTCACCGTCTGGGCGAGGGTGTCGGTGTTGGCGCTGCCGTAGCCGTCCAGCCAGACGTCGTACGTGCCGGAGTGCGGCGGCTCGCCGGAGCTGCTGTTGATGGTGCTGCTGCCGCCGGAGTTGGTCTCCGTCCAGCCGGCCGTCGTGCCGGCCTCGAAGCCGGGGTTGGTGAGCAGCTGGCTCGCCGTGCAACCGCCGCCGGTGCCGCTGGACTGGACGGTCCAGGTGAAGGTGACGGAGGAGGACGGGCCGGTGGAGTCGGTCGCGGTGGCCGTCACCGAGTAGGTCCCGGCGGTGGTCGGGGTGCCGCTGATCAGGCCGGTCGTGGCGTTGACGCTCAGGCCGGCGGGCAGGCCGGAGGCGGCGTAGCCCAGGGTTCCGCCGGCCGTGTCGGTGGCGGAGAGCTGGAGGCTGGTGGCGGTGCCGGCGGTGGCGGTGCGGGCGCCCGGGTTGGTGAGGGTGACGCTGCCGGTGGTGCCGCTGCCGCTGCCCGAGGCGAGCCAGGCGGTGGCGTTGAGGGCGAGGGCGGCGTCGGTGCCGGCCGGGTCGTTCCAGCCGTTGTAGAGGGTCTTGCCGGATTCGCCGGTGCCGTCGTCGATGGTCGAGCTGTCACCCCAGATGGCGACCCGGCCCTTGCCGAAGCTGCTGGTGGCGAAGAAGGCGCCGGTGGTGCCGGAGTAGCCGGTGCGGTAGACGATGCCCTTGACGCTGGGGTTGTCGGCGGGCTTGAGGGTGAAGGTGGTGCCGTTGCGGAGGATGCTGCCGGTGACGGTGCCGAACGGGCCGTGCAGGACGGGGTCGTTGGCGTCGTTGATGGCGGTCGGGTTGTCGGTCTGGATGTTGAGCAGGTCGACCGAGAGCCCGAACGGGTCGTTGCTGTTGACCGAGTTGGTGGTCATCAGGTCGTTGATGATGGCGGGGGAGTCCCAGCCGTCGTTGTTGCGGTCGCTCTGGGTGTGGTCCGAGATCAGGAACAGCCCGCCGCCGTTCTGGACGAACTTCATGACGGCGGTCTTCTCGGCGTCGCTGAGCCGGATGTTGGGCTCGGGCAGGACGAACTCGTCGAAGTTGGCGAGGTCCAGCGCTCCGCCGGTGCCGTAGGTGATGCTGGAGCCGCTCGGCAGGGTCTTGAGGCTGTACTGGCCGGTCTTCTGGAGGGCGACACCCCAGCTGGAGATGGCGCCGGTCCAGTCCGTCTCGGACTGCGGGTTGGCGTTCTGGGCGAGCGGGTCCGGCTGGCTGGTGGAGATGATCCAGTCGGCGTTGCCCGCGGTCTCCGCCTTGGTGGCGTCGAACAGCACGCGGTGCTGGGCGGTCGTGGCGGCGGGGGCGGCGGGGGCGGCGGTGGTCGTGGTCGCGGCCACGGCCCGGTGGGGGACGGCGCCGGCGGCGGTGAGCACGGCCAGGGCGACGGCGCCCAGGGCGAGCGGGCGGGTGGCGGTGGTGCGTCTGAGCATGGGTCAGACTCCTTGTGTCGTGGGGGCGCAGGGGAGTGCTACGCGCGTAGGCGTGATGGCACCGTCCCATGATGGGGTAAGCGGCGCTTGAACGGAACGCGACGAAACGGGTCATCACCGCGCCGCTCGCCCACATCCGGGAAAGCCTGCACAGCTGCCACACCGTCAGCTCACGGGATCTCCCCACCTCCGGCCGGCCGGACGGCCGCCGGGCATGCCGCACCCGGCAGGATCCGCCGGACGGGCCCTACCCCCGGGCCAGCCGCCCCAGGGCCAGGCCGGCCAGCAGGGCGGCGCCGTCGGCGAGGACGTTGTCCTCGAACTCGGCCTCGGGGGAGTGGTTGTAGGCCGCGGTGAAGGGATCGCGGCCGTCGGTCGGGGCGGCGCCCAGCATCAGGAACGCCGACGGGACGAGGGCGGCCAGCACGCCGAAGTCCTCGGAGCCGGCGATCGGCTGGGGCATCGGCACGAACCGCTCCGGCCCGACCAGCCGGGCCGCCAGGCCGGTCGCGAAGTCCGCCTCCACGGGGTCGTTGACCGTCACCGGGTACCCGCGCTCCACCTCGGCCACCACCTCCAGCCCGTGGGCCGCCGCGATCCCGCGCACCACCCGCAGCGCCTCGCTGCCCACCAGCTCCCGCGAGCGCGGGGAGAAGGAGCGGACGGTCGCCTCGAACCGGGCCTCCTCGGGGATCACATTGGCGGCCGTGCCGGCGCTGAGCCTGCCGACGGTGAGCACCACCGGGTCGAAGGCGTCGATCCGCCGGGTCACCATCGACTGGAGGGCCAGCACCGCCTCGCACATGGCCGGCACCGGGTCCAGCGCCGAGTGCGGGCTGGACCCGTGCCCGCCGCGCCCGCGCAGGGTGACGTGCAGGGTGTCGGAGGCCGCCAGCATCGGCCCCGGGCGGGCGGTGACCAGTCCGTTGGGCAGCAGGGCGGCCGCCACGTGCAGGGCGTACGCGGCCACCACCCGTTCACCGGCCGCGTCCAGCACGCCCTCGTCCACCATCAGCTGGGCACCGCCCGCCCCCTCCTCGCCGGGCTGGAACATCAGGACCACGTCGCCCGCCAGCTCGGCGCGCCGCTCGACCAGCAGCCGGGTGGCGCCGACCAGCGCGGCCATGTGCAGGTCGTGGCCGCAGGCGTGCATCGCGCCGGGGATCTTCGAGGCGTACGGCAGCCGGACGTTCTCCTGCACCGGCAGGGCGTCCATGTCTGCGCGCAGCAGCACCTTCGGTCCGGGGCGGCCGCCGCGCAGCACGGCCGTGATCGAGCTCAGCCCCTTGCCCAGGGTGAGTTCCAGCGGCAGCCCGTCGAGGGCCGTGAGCATCCGGGCCTGGGTCCTGGGCAGGTCGAGCCCGATCTCCGGTTGCTGGTGCAACTCCCGCCTCAGGTGCACCAGTTCGGGCTGCAGCAGGGCGGCGGAGCGGGTCAGTTCGGGCAGCGCCAGCCCGTCGAGCAGGGCGGCGGACGAGGGAAGGTCGGACACGGTGCCTCCAGGCGGGGGTCGGGTCTCGCTGGCTCCATGATCCGGGGTTCATCCGACCCGTCCGCCCGGATTGACGGATCCGTGACGCGCGGCCGTGCACGAGGCGCGGGTCGGTGACGCGCCGCCGCGCGGAGGGCCCGGGTCCGTGACGCGCCGCCGCGCCGGAAAGCCGTTGCGGCGGCGCGCTCATGGCCTCGGATCAGGCCTGTGCGGCCAGCGCGGGGACCAGCCTCACCTCCTCGGGTGCGTTGGCGTTGTGCCGTTCCGTCCAGGTGGTCAGCGCGGCCTGGCAGGCGTGGTCGAGGTGGCGCAGGCCGCTGAGGTCCAGCTCCACGACACGGTCGGCCGGCAGCGCCTCCAGGGTGTCCAGGAGCTTGGGCAGTCGCAGGAAGGTGGCGTTGCCCGTGAGCCGGACCCGGATGTGCCCGTCGAGCTGTTCCTCGGTGTCCACGTGCAGTCGGGAGGTCTCCCAGGCCGTCTTGACGATCGACAGGCCCAGGCCGATCAGCACGCCCTCGAACATGTTGACCGTGACGATGGCCACGGCGGTGGCGAGCAGCACGAGCGCCTCCGCGCGGTGCTCGCGCCACAGCGGGCCGAACTGTTGGAAGGGCAGGAGCTTGAACCCGGCGTGGACCAGGACGCCGGCGAGGGCCGCGACGGGGATGACGCCGAGCGCCGCCGGGAGCAGGGCGGCGAACAGCAGCAGCCACACGCCGTGCAGCACGCGGGAGGCCTTGGTCCGGGCGCCGGCCTGGACGTTGGCGGCGCTGCGGACGATGACGGCGGTCATCGGCAGGGCGCCGAGGGCTCCGCAGAGGGCGTTGCCCGCGCCCTGGGCCATGAGCTCCTTGTCGTAGTCGGTACGGGGCCCGTTGTGGAGGCGGTCGACGGCGGCCGCGCTGAACAGGCTCTCGGCGGAGGCGACGAGGGTGAAGGCCACGACGGTGACGATCAGGGCGGGGGTGAACTGCTCGAACGCCCCGGCGCCGGGCGGCTGGATGGCGTCCAGCAGGCCCTTGACCTCGACCTTCTTCATCGGAAGGGCCAGCAGCCAGGTCGCGGCCGTGGCGAGCACGACGGCCACCAGCGCGCCCGGGACGACCCGCGCCTTGGCGGGGAGCCGCTGCCACAGCACGATCACCGCGATGGTGCCGGCGCCGATCGCGAAGGAGGCACCGGCGCCGGGGGAGGAGACCAGCTTTATGAGGAGGCCGGGCAGGCCGAGGAGCTTGTCGATCCCGCTGGAGGGCGCGGGCCGGTCGGCCATCGCGTAGAGCTGGCCGGCGATGATGACCAGACCGATGCCGGCGAGCATGCCCTCGACGACGGCGACGGAGATCGCGCGGAACCAGCGGCCCCAGCGCAGTGCGCCGAGGAGCAGTTGGAGCAGGCCGGTGGCGCCGACCACGAGGCCGAGTGCGGGCAGCCCGAACCGTTGCACGGTCTCGGCGACCAGGACGGTCAACCCGGCTGCGGGGCCGCTGACTTGGAGGCTGCTGCCGGGGAGCAGGCCGGTGACCAGGCCACCGACGATGCCGGTGATCAGGCCGAGTTCGGCGGGTACGCCCGAGGCGACGGCGACGCCGACGCACAGCGGGAGGGCGACCAGGAAGACGACGAGTGAGGCGGTCAGGTCGTACTTGAGCGCGGGAAACCTGGGAGTGGGAAAGCGCATGGGAGCCTTCATCGGTGGGAGTCCGGAGGTGGTGGGCCGCGGCGTCACAGCGGCAGGAAGCTGTCGGTGCCGGGGCGGTACGTGAACACCGCGCCGGTGTGCACCTCGTAGAACCAGCCGTGCAGGCCGAGCTGGCCCTCGCCGATCCGGCGGGCGACGCTCGGGTGGGTGCGCAGCCTCTCCAACTGGTCGAGGACGTGGCGTTGGACGGGGCCGGCCAGGTCGTGGCCGGGTTCGCGGTCGGGCGTCAGCGCGGTGCCGTCGGCGAGCCAGTCGCGTACGGCGGGGACGCCGGTGAGGTCGTCGCCGCGGACGACGGCGCCCACGGCGCCGCAGTGGGAGTGGCCGCACACCACGATGTCGGCGACGCCCAGGACCTCGACCGCGTACTCGATGGTCGCGGCCTCGGCGGAGGGGAGGGACGGCTGGTAGGGCGGGACGATGTTGCCCGCGGTCCGCAGCTCGAAGAGGTCGCCCGGCCGGGCGCCGGTGAGCGCGGCGGGGATGACGCGGGAGTCCGAGCAGCTGATGAACAGCGCCTGGGGTTGCTGGCCGGCGGCCAGTCGCCCGAAGGCGTCGGCGTCCTGCGCGGCGTGCTGGCGGAAGCTGCGGGCGTGGTCGATGAATCCTTGCATGTCGGTGTCTCGGGCCCTTCGGAAGTCTCGTGAGTGCAGGGGGACTTCGGGACCGTTCCCGCTCACCCGGTACGAGGGCAGCGCTGAGCGCGGCGGCGCCGGCAGCTGGGAATCACTGCCGTGGGCCGTCGTGAACTGCCGGTACGTGGTGCGGTGGCAGAGCCCCGTGTGGGGGCCTCGCCACCGGTGAGCGTGCGGGCGCGGTCGGCGCCGATCAGCAGCGGAACACCTGCAGGACCGCGGGTCTGTCCTGCTTGCCCGCGGCGTGGGACGGTTCGGGTACCGCTCCCGGCGACGGGTTCTCCACGGCCGGAGCCTCGTGGTCGAGGGCCGGTCGCGGCTCGGGCCGGTGCTCAGGGGTACGGATGTTCCGGGGCCGGGGCCAGACGGGACCTGGCGCGCACTTCGGCGTCACGGCCTCCTCGGCGAGCTTCGCCGCCGTGGCCGCCCGGGGGCGGTTGGGGTCCCGGGTGTAGGTGGATCCGGACGGGGAGAGCAGCAGCAGGCCCATCACGGTCAGGAGTGCCACGGCGACGGCGCCGACCACTCTCCTGGCCATCAGCATTGACCGTTCCTTTCCCTGGCTTTGGCTCGGTTTTGAACTCTCACGCACTCTGACGACCCGGCGCGGGGGCGAGTTCCGCCTTCCCGTGAACGGTGCGTGAATCAGTTCTGGTGAAACGTGATGATGTGCTCCCCACGGCTTCGCATGTGGACGGCCGGTGCACCGCCTCCGGCGGCCGGCCGGCCCGGGCCCCCAGCAGTGGGCCCGTCGGACCGTCACTTCTCCGGCCCTGCAAGGTTCCCCAAGCCCCTGGCACGCTCGCCGGAGGGTGCCTGTGTCATCCGACCCGAATGATTGGGCCAGCCAAACGTTTGGGTCGGGGGAGTCGACGGCAGCAGCAGGGCCGGGCGGCGGCGGGGACGTCAGCGTGCACCGCATCCACCGCTACGTCCCGATGATGGTCCGGAAACGGGTCGGCTACGCCCTGGTGCTGCTCTTCCGGGTGCTGATGTACCACGCATCCGGTGGCAGGGGCTGGTGGTGGACGCCCTGGCGGTCGGCGGCCCGCTGGTCGCTGGGGCAGATCCCGCCGAGCGTGGGCCTACGGGCCGTCGAGGTGCGCCCGGAGAGTCTGCGGCTGCGCGCCGCGGACGAGGCGGAGCCGGTGCTGCTCGGCCCCCGGTCGTACGTACGGGCCGGGCCCCGCAGCGCGGAGCCCGGCCCGTACGGGTTGTCACTGGTCGGAGTAGCTGAGGTCCCCCACTGTCCAGCTGCTGACGTCGGAGATGGCGATGCGGTACATCCCCCCGGTGTGGGGCAGGCCGAAGCTGCCCTGGAGGATGCGGGCGACGTGCAGGTGCAGGTGGGTGGGCCGGGATACGGGCGGAGCCGTGTCGGCGGCGGCGGACATCTCGAAGAGTGTGGCGAAGGGCTTCAGGTGGTCCGAAGCGGCGAGGACTTCGGCCACCCGTTCGTGCCACAGGCGTTCCGGCGCCAAACGGCCGGTGATGACCGCTCCCGGGACGACCACGGTCAGGGGCATCTGGTTGCTGCGCTCGGACTCCACCATCGCGGCGATGTCGACGAGCAGCGCATCAGGGTTCGACATGGACCTGAGAATAGTGCCCGCGGGGGCCGGCCGGACCAGGGAGGGGTGAGACAGCCGCCGCTCGTCGTTCAAACTTCGAACAGCTGAGAATTCCTTCATTCCGGACCGGACGCGCCGGGAAGCGCGAGACGGGACTTTCCGGCGGTTCCCAGCGCGACGGGCTGTGGCCTGCTACAGTCGACTCAGTTGCAGTAGTGGTTCCCATGAACTTTGTGTGCGCCTGCTGATGTATCGCAGGCGCATTTTTTGTTCCCCGGTCCTTTGCCGGTGGGCGCTCCATACGGTGACTCGAAGCCCGCACGGTGCGTGCTTCGGACAGTCCCTTGAGGGAGATTCAAATGGCTAATGGCACTGTGAAGTGGTTCAACTCGGAGAAGGGCTTCGGCTTCATCGAGCAGGAGGGTGGCGGCCCGGACGTCTTCGCCCACTACTCGAACATCAACGCCAACGGCTTCCGTGAGCTGCTTGAGGGCCAGAAGGTCGAGTTCGACGTCACGCAGGGCCAGAAGGGCCCGCAGGCCGAGAACATCCGCCCGCTGTAGTTCTTCGGCGTAGTTCTTCTGCCACGGCACCCGCCCGGCAGGGAGGGGCCCGCACCGCGCAAGCTCGGTGCGGGCCTCTCGGCGTTGCGGGCCCGGTGCGGGCCCCTCAGTGCTGCGGGCCTGGCGGGGGCGGCAGGGTGTCGGCCCCCGGCGGCGGCTCCGGCCAGACCAGCAGGACGGGGCAGGGAGCGTGGTCGACGACGAAGCGGGTGGCCGGGCCGATGCTGTGCGGCCCGAGGCGGCTGCGGTCGCCGTCGCGGGCCAGGACCAGCAGCTCGGCGCCCTCCGCCGCCGCGACCACCTCGCGTTCGGTACGGCCGGTGCGCTCCAGCCGGGTGCAGGGCCGTGCGAGCCGGTCGGCGGCGGCGTCGAGGAGGCGGCGTGCGGAGTCGTCGGCGAGGCGTTCCACCCGGTCCCCGGGGTCGCGCTCGCGGTGGCCGCGCCCGAGCAGCCCGGCGAACGCGCCGTGCGCGAGGCCGGGGACGTCCGGACCACTGACGTGGAGCAGTACGACCTCCGCGTCCTGCGGTGCGTGGGCGCGGGCGGCGTCGACGCAGGCGGGCCAGGTGCCCTCGGTGATCCAGACGACGACCGTCACGGTTGCCACCTTCCTCACGCTCCGATGACTTGCAGGGACCCCCACAGTGCCACCACGGCCAGCACCAGCGCAGCGGGCACGACGAGCAGCCCGAGCCGGGTGAACTCACCGAGGCCCACCTCGCCGTCGTGTTCGCGCACGATGCGCCGCCACAGCAGGGTGGCCAGCGACCCGGCGTAGGTCAGGTTGGGGCCGATGTTCACCCCGAGCAGCACCGCCAGCACGGCACCCGCGCCGGAGGGGAGGGCCAGCGGCAGCAGGACCAGCGTGGCCGGCAGGTTGTTGATCACGTTCGCCAGGACGGCCGCCAGCGCCGCGATCCCGAGCAGCGCGGGCAGCGAGGTGCCGTGCGGCAGGAGGTGCCCGAGCGCGGAGGCCAGCCCGTTGTCGACCACCGCCCGCACCACCACGCCGAGTGCCAGGACGAAGGCCAGGAACGGCACGGCGGCCGAGCGCACGATCGCCGCCGGGGTGGTGCGGCGCCGCACCAGCGCCCGCACGGCGAGCGCCAGGGCCCCCGCCAGCGCCGCCCACGCCGGATCGACCCCGACCGCCGAGGCCAGCACGAACCCGGCCAGCGTGCCCGCCACCGTGAACAGCGCGAACAGCGGCATCTGCGGCGCCTCCGCCCCGGCCGGAGCCGGCACGCCCACCTCCAGGTCGGTGGCGAAGAACCGGCGCAGCACCAGGTACTCCACGCCGATGGCCACCAGCCACGGCAGCACCATCAGCGCGCCGAACCGGATGAAGCTCAGCCCGCTGGCGGCGAAGGCCAGCAGATTCGTCAGATTGGAGACCGGCAGCAGCAGCGAGGCCGTGTTCGACAGGTGCGTGCAGGCGTACAGATGCGGCTTCGGCCGGGCCCCCAGCCTGGCCGCCGTCGCGAACACCACCGGCGTCAACAGCACCACTGTGGCGTCCAGACTCAGCACCGCCGTGACCACCGACGCCACCACGAACACCTGCACGAGCAGCCGCCGCGGACTCCCCGCCGACGCCCGGGCCATCCACGCCCCGCACGCCCGGAACAGCCCCTCGTCGTCGCACAGCTGCGCCAGCACCAGGACGGCCGCCAGGAACCCGATCACCGGCCCCAGCCGCGTGGCCTCGGCCAGCGCGTGGGCGGGCGGGATCGCGCCGGTGGCGACCACCAGCCCCGCCGCCGGGACGGCGACCACCGCCTCCGGCCAGCCCCACGGCCGCACCACCGCGCAGACCAGCACCAGCACCAGCAATCCGACGGACAGCGCCTCGGCGAACGACGTACTCAGGGCCTTGCTCCTTGCGGCTGGGGGTGACGGCGGCCCCTATCGAACCAGACAGTCCCGGCCGGCGCCCGGCCGCCTCCCCGCGATCACCCGTGCGCCCGGACGTTTTCCCGCGCTCACCCGTGCGCCCCGGACGGCCTCGCGGGTCGCACCCCAGGATGGAGGCCGGGGTGCGGCGTCCACGCCCGGGCGCAGTGCTGGGCCCGGTCAGGATGTGCTGCCGGTACACCCTCACGGGTGACTCGCTGCGCGGCCCGGGAGCGGCTTCCCTGGAAGGCGGAGGGCCGGCGGGACGCACCCCGGCCCCGTGATGCGAAGGAAGCCCCCACTCATGCGCGGAACGATGATCCACGGCCCCGGCGACATCCGCCTGGAGACCCTGGAAGACCCGAAGATCCTCCACCCCACCGACGCGATCATCCGCACCGCGGTCACCTGTGTGTGCGGCTCCGACCTGTGGCCGTACCGCGGCCTGGAGACCGTCGGCGGACCGAGCCCGATGGGGCACGAGTACGTCGGCTTCGTGGAGGAGGTCGGCAGCGAGGTCACCGGGCTGCGCCCCGGCCAGTTCGTCGTCGGCTCCTTCGCCACCTCGGACAGCACCTGCCCGAACTGCCGCAACGGCTTCACGTCGAACTGCCTGCACCGGGAGTTCATGAGCACCTGCCAGGCCGAGTACATCCGCATCCCCAACGCCCAGGGCACCCTGGTCGCCACCGAGGGCGTGCCCGGCGAGGAGTTCTGGCCGGGCCTGCTGGCCGTCTCCGACGTGATGGGCACCGGCTGGTGGGCCGCCGACGCCGCCGAGGTCAAGCCCGGCTCGACCGCCGTGGTGGTCGGCGACGGCGCGGTCGGCCTGTGCGCGGTGATCGCCGCCAGGGCGATGGGCGCGGAGCGGATCATCGCGATGAGCCGCCACGGGTCCCGCCAGCGGCTGGCCCGGGAGTTCGGCGCGACGGACCTCGTCACCGAGCGTGGCGAGGAGGGTGTGGCCAGGATCAAGGAGCTGACCGGCGGCATCGGCGCCGACAGCGTGCTGGAGTGCGTGGGCACCGCCGAGGCCGTGCAGCAGGCCCTGCGCTCCGCGCGGCCCGGCGGCAACGTCGGCTTCGTGGGCGTCCCGCACGGGGTCGCCGTCGACGGGCAGGAGCTGTTCTTCTCCCACGTCGGCCTGCGCGGCGGCCCGGCTCCCGTCCGCCGCTACCTGCCCGATCTGATCGACCACGTGCTCACGAGGCGGATCGATCCTGGCAGGGTCTTCGATCTCACCCTGCCCCTGGAGCGGGTCGCCGAGGGGTACCGGGCGATGGACGAGCGTCGCGCGATCAAGACCCTCCTCAAGCCCTGAAACCGGTCCCACCGGAGGGAAGGCCGATGGAATTCCGCGATGTGGGAGGGCACCGGCAGCGACGACACCCCGAGGCCGTCCGGGCCGAGCCCGTGCCCGTGCCGACCGGCTGTACAACGGCCCCCGCACGCGCGGGCGGGACCGGGTCACGCCGGAGGGAGCGGATCCACCGGTCCGCCGTAACGCCGTAACGCCGTCAGGGCGTACAGAGCCGTGGTGTACGGGCACCGGGCGTGAGGTCGTAGCAGGCGCATTGTCGTACCTATTCACCGATGGTCAGGTGCCGATTACAGTGACCTGGCGTGCGGGCCCGGAAGGATGTGAAGGCCCGGGCCGCAGCGCGCCATGAGCCGTACGGAGAGGAGGTGACCACGATGCAGATCACCAAGACCGTCATGAGCAACGGGACTTCGAGCTCGACCCCGCGGATCGACGCCCCGCCGGCCTACCGGATCGACGCCCCGCCGGCGTACCGGATCGACGCGCCACCGGCGTACCGGATCGACGCCCCGCCGTCCCGGGTTGACTCGTCCGCCGAGCGGGACAGCTGAGCCCACGCCGAGACAGACCTATCGACGGTCGGGGCCCCACCCACTCCGGGGTCCCGGCCCGACGCGGGAGCGGAGCTTTGAGGCTGAGTCTGGTGTCGATGCCGTGGCAGCTGCTGGAGTTGCCCTCGTTGGCGATCGGCATCCTGCGCCGGCGCGTGGCCGAGACCCGGCCGGAGGCCGAGGTCACCGAGGTGCACGCGGCGATGGACTGGGCCGCGTTCCTGCTCGCCGAGAGCGGCGGGGAGCTCACCCCGCACGACTACACCCACGTCGCGGAGACCGGCCTGCACCACGGGCTGGGGGACTGGGTGTTCGCCGGTGTGCTCCACGACGACGACCGCTGGCGCGAGTTCGAGCTCGACCGCTACGCGAAGGACAGTGGCGTCGACATCGACGTGGCGCGCCGGATGCGCCCGTACGCGCGCCCCTTCGTGGAGCGGGTCGTCGACGAGATCCTGGGCCGGGACCCGGACGTCGTGGGATTCACCACCACCTTCATGCAGAACGTGCCGAGCCTCGCCGTCGCCCGGCTGCTCAAGCAGCGGCGGCCCGGAGTACGGACCGTCATGGGCGGGGCGAACTGCGACGGACCGATGGGCGCGGCGCTGCTCCGCAACCACCGCTTCGTCGACTTCGCCGTCCGGGGCGAGGGCGAACTCGCCTTCCCCGCACTGCTGGACCACCTCGCGGCGGGGACGGCACCGCTGGACGTGCCGGGGCTGTGCTGGTGGGACGGCGATCGGCCGGTGGCCAACCCGGAGAGCGCCGCGCAGGTGCCGCCGGGCCTGATCCCCGCCCCCGACTACACGGGCTGGCAGCGCGCCCTGGAAGCCTCGCCGACGCGCACCTTCGTGGAGCCCAAGCTCGCGGTCGAGGGAGCGCGGGCTGCTGGTGGGGGGAGAAGCACCAGTGCACCTTCTGCGGGCTCAACGGCTCGGCCATCGCCTTCCGCAGCAAGGACGCCGACGCCGTGTGGGAGGAAGTGTCCGGCCTGGTCGAGCGCCACCGCATCCTGGATCTGGTGATGGTGGACAACATCATGGACATGGGCTACTTCGGTGAACTGCTGCCCCGGATGGCCGCCAGCGGCTGGGACCTGCGCGTCCACTACGAGGTGAAGTCCAACCTCCGCCCCGACCAGCTCGATCTGCTCGCGGCGGCCGGGGTGGTGCACATCCAGCCCGGCATCGAGAGCCTCAACGGCCGGGTGCTCGACCTCATGGACAAGGGCGTGGGTGGCGCCCGGAACGTGCGCCTGCTGCGGGACTGCCAGGACCGGGGTCTGACGGTGAGTTGGAACTACCTCTACGGCTTCCCGGGGGAGCGCGACGCGGACTACGGCGTCGTGATCGAGCAGATGCCGGCACTGGTGCACCTCCAGCCGCCGGGCGGCACCATCCGCATAGCACTGGAACGGTTCAGCCCGAACTTCGAACGGCCGGAGCTGGGGTTCCCCGAGCGGGCTCCGTCCCGGGTCTACGACCACATCTACGACCTGCCGGAAGAGGAACTGGCGGATCTGGTCTACCTGTTCGACACACCGCCGCAGGGGATCCGGGGCGAGGTCGAGTCCCGGCTCCACCGTGCGGTCGAGGCCTGGCGGGCGGCGCATGCCGCGTCCTCCCTGGTGGTGGTCGCCGACGGGGACGGCGAGCTGCGGATCGCCGACCGCAGGCACGGCTGGCCGGCCCGCGACCATTCGCTGCGCGGTCTGGACGCGGCCGTGTACCGGCTGACCGAGCGGGGCCGTAGCGCCCGGTCCGTGCTGCGGGCGCTCGCCGAACAGGGGTGGCAGGCGTCGGAGGGGGAGGTGGCCGCGGTGCTGGCGGGGCTGCGGGAGACCGGACTCGTCTACTGCGACGGGGAGCAGGTCGTGGCACTGGCGGTGCGGGACCTCCCGGTCACGCCCGGGGGAGGAGTCGAGTGAACGTGGTGGTCGGCGATCGGTCGGAAGGTCTGTTCCGCAGGCACGAGCCGGGGTACGGCGCCACGGTGGAGCGTGACGTCATCGTCGTGCACGACGAGGTCGAGTTGGGCGGGGACCCGCTCGCCGCACTGGAGTTCCTCGGTTTCCTGCGGGTCGCCCTGGAGGAGGGCGTGCCGGTTCGTTGGAGGGCAGTCGTCAGCGGCGATCTCGACACCGCACCGCTGCACCACCTCTGGCCGCCGAGCGGGATCAACGGGCTTCCGGCCACCCCCTGGAGGGAGGCGTTCCGGTACGGGCTCTGCTACTTCAGACGGGGGCCGGGCTTCCTCACGGTCAAGGATGCGCGCGCGGAGCACGACGTCCACCTGACCCTCGACCACCCTGAGTTGATCGCGGCCTTCATGGCCGGACGCACGCCGCTCCCGGTGGACCGCCTCACCGCGACGCAGCGGGAGGCGGTCCGTCTGCTGACGGCGGAAAGCCTGATGTACGGCCTCGGCGGGCTCCTGTTGACCCTGCCCACCCACATGCGCCGCTGGCCCGTCCCGTTCAGCGCGGTGTGAGCCGACGGCCCACCGCCCGGAAGGCGGTGGGCCGTTGAGGGGCGGTCGTCGGATCAGGCCTCGGTGGTGGCGGCGAACGTGACGAACGCCTTCCATGCGGCCGGCTCGAAGGCCAGCTGGGGGCCGCTCTTGTCCTTGGAGTCCCGGACGTGGACGACACCGGGCGTCTCGGCGACCTCGACGCACTGGGCCTCTTCATTGGTGCTGTAGCTGCTCTTGAACCACGCTAGCTCGGCCATGCCTACCGCTCTCCCAGAATCGCTTCGATCAGGGCCAGGGACTCCTTCAGCCCCAGGGCCTGGGCCCGGATACTGCTGTACCTTGCGGCCATATTACGGACTTCTACCGGATCCGTGATCAATCGATTCACGTGCTGCGCTGCTGCGTAGCCGATTTGTGGCCTGCCCCCGGGCGGGGTGAGGATCGTGAATGAGCCACCCATTCCCGCGTGGCTCATCCGGTCAAGCGGCATGATCTGTAGCTCGGGCCCTCGCATCTGTCCTACTTCAAGAAGGTGCTGGAGCTGCTCCTTGTGGACGTCCCATCCACCCAAGGGGCGACGAAGCACACTCTCGTCGAGTACCCAGGTCACGACTGGCATGGGCCAGCGAGCCAGGATCTCCTTTCGGGCCAGACGTGCTGTCACCCACTCGTCGATCTGCTCGGGCGAGAGCAGTGGCCGACGCATCTCGTACAAAGCACGGATGTACGTCTCGGTCTGGAGCAGTCCCGGGATCACCATCGTGCTGTACTCGTGAATCTCGATGGCCCGGTTCTCCTCGACCGTGAAGGCCTTGGAGAAGGCCGGATGCCGCTCGCTGACCCGGATCTTCGCCTTCATCACGTCGTCCGCGACGAGCTTCAATGCGCCACCGGCGTCCAGGAGTTCATCGACAATGGTCAGGTACTCGACCCTCGGGGTCCGAACGCCACGCTCGATGGCGCCGACCAGGTCCTCGCTGTAGCCGGACATCTTCGCCAGCTGCCTCTGCGTGATCCCCGCTCGCTCACGGAAGAACTTGATCAGCTTCCCGACCGCGCTGTAGAACTCCGCGACCCCGTCGGAGTTCTCTGCCGTCTCCCCGTCATCGAACACCGTGCGCTCGACGCCAGCCACGGCAATCACCCGCCCTTTCGATTGATCCGGGCCAACTGACAATCCGACCCTCTGCATCCGTACAGGCACTCTCCGTGCCCGCTGGATCCATGGTCAGCGTACGTCCGTCCCGTCACGCTTTTCCCCATGACGACCGAAATCCCCCTCGACAGACCCCGCGCCCACACCATCACGCTCCCCGCCACCCCCAAGGGTGCGGCCGCCTGCCGACGCATCGCCAGGCGTCAACTCACCACCTGGCGACTGGACTCCACGCACACCGAGTCCTTCCACTCCGCGCTCCTCGTCGTCGCGGAGCTCGCCGCGAACGCGATCTCGCACGGACGCGTTCCGGGGCGCGGGTTCGAGCTGCACCTCACCCTCACCACCACCGTGCGCCGGGGCACCACCCTCCGCATCGAGGTCAGTGACCCCAGGGGCGACAGGCTCCCCCTTCTCCCCACCGTCCACGTCCCCAACGCCCAGTCCGGGCGCGGCCTCACGCTCATCGACGCCCTCTGCGACCGCTGGGGCACCATCCCCCGCCACCCCAACGCCAAGACCGTCTGGGCCGAACTCGACCTCACCGATGCCCCCTGAACCCCGCCATAGCGAAGCCCAGGCGGCGGCCTTCGGCACCCTGCTGCTCTTCGCCTTCCTCCTCGCCTGGGCCTACTGAAACAAGCGGAGTGGGAAGTCGGACAGGCCGACTTCCCACTCCCGTCATCTCCTGGACGCACAGTCTCGGAGGTCGGCCGACGTGACAGATCCCGCGAGCCGCTTGTAGCGGTCAGGGCGGCGGCCGGGGACTGGGCCTTCCGTGGAACGAGGGCCTCCGGGCGAGGGATTGCCGTGTGCGGGCTCACTGTGGCGCCGCGTCAGCGCGAATCGCTGCCGTGACCGAGCACGTCGCAGCAGGCCTCTCAGCTCTCGGCGGGGGGCGGCGGGCTGGTATGTCCCGGGCCGCTTGTCGGGGAATTGGATCGCCATCAACGGGGTTGGTGGGGGACGAGCCGTTATCGGAGGGGTCATGCGAGCAATTCAGGTGTACGAAGTGGGCGGTCCCGAGGTGCTGCAGGAGGCCGAGGTGGACCAGCCGAGGCCGGGTCCGGGCGAGGCGCTCGTGGAAGTCGCCGCATCCGGGGTCAACTTCCTCGACGTCTACCACCGCGAAGGCCGGTACAGCCTCCCGCTGCCCTTCACCCCGGGCGCTGAGGGCGCCGGCACGGTCGTCGAGGTTGGACCCGGCGTCGCTGACGTCGCAGTCGGGGACCGGGTCGGTTGGGTGGAGATACCCGGCACGTATGCCGAGCGGGCCGTCGTGGATTCCTCCCGGCTGGTGCCGTTGCCCGACGATATCGGCTTCGAGACAGCCGCCGCCGTGCTCCTCCAAGGCATGACCGCGCACTATCTCGTCAAGGACGCCTACCCGGTTCAGGGGGGCGACACGGTGCTCGTGCATGCGGCTGCTGGTGGCATGGGGCTGCTTTTGACCCAGCTCATCACCCATCTCGGCGGCAGGGTGATCGGCACGACGTCGACCACGGCGAAGGCCGAGCTGGCGAAGCGCGCCGGGGCCGCTGAGGTGATCCTTTCCTCCGCAGTCGACGATCTCGCAGCCGAGGTGAGGCGACTCAACGGCGGTCAGGGACTGCCGGTTGTCTTCGACGGCGTCGGCGCGCACACCTTCGATGCGAGCCTCGCCAGCCTGCGAACCCGCGGCCATCTCGTGCTCTTCGGCGCGGCAAGTGGTGCCGTGCCGCCGTTTGATCCGATTCGGCTCGCCCACGGCGGTTCGCTGACCCTGATCCGGCCCAGCCTCGGGGACTTCATCGCCGATCGGTCCGAACTGCTCCGACGGGCCGCCGATGTGTTCGAGTGGATGCGCTCCAAGGCGCTTGAGGTCACCGTAACGGGCCGCTACGCATTGTCCGAGGCCGCCCAGGCCCACAGCGATCTGGAGGCTCGGCGTACCACCGGCAAGCTGCTCGTCGTACCCGATGCGGCCGCTCTTGGACGCCGCGAGGAAGCGCAGAGCTGATCGCGCACGAGTCGGGGATCTTGGATACTGAGATGTCGATGGCATGGCCGACCGTCATCGCCAAGATCCACGACAGCGTCGGGCACTCGGCAGGCCAAGATCAAGTTCTGGCGGGTTTCTGGCGTATCTGGGTCACATTTCTTCAAGATCCCTCAGCCGAGACCTGGCTCACCCGTCCACAACCTCCCGGGACTGAACGCCCAGTGCCGCATCCGGCAACGTTCGCCTCGGAGAGCTGGCCGCGGGCAGGCCTCGGTGAGCTGGGGTGACCATGCGGCCGATCATGTCGGTGGCGGAGCGTATCGTGCGCGCCATGAACACCCTTCGCCTCGATTCATGGTCCGACGCCGGTCTGGAAATCCTGCACCGCCAGAACACCCCTGAGATGACCGAACATCTCGGCGGGCCCGAGACCGAACAGGCGATCGTCGATCGTCATCAGCGCTACCTGCATCTTGACAGCGGCGAGATGCTGATCGTCCGGCTCGGTGACGAGGCGATCGGTTCGGTTGGATACTGGGAGCGGGAGTGGGACGGCAAGGACGTGTACGAGACCGGATACGGGATCTTTCCGGAGTTCGGTGGTCACGGATACGCCGCTGCCGCCCTGCGGTTGGCAGCGGACCGGGCGGCGGCGCGTGGCGTACGGCGCTACCTGCATGCGTTCCCCCACGTGGACCACGCGGCGTCGAACGCGGTGTGCCGCAAGGCCGGGTTTGAGCTCGTCGGCAAGGTCTCTTTCGAATACCCCAAGGGCACCTGGCTGCAGTCCAACGACTGGCGGCTCGACTTGAGCGCCCTGGACATCTGACCGCCCCGATCGAACAGGTGGCAATCGCCACGCAGGTGAAGTACCTGGCACGAGCCGGACCGTAGCCAGCCCCGGACCAGGGTCGGAGGCGTTTCACCGAACCTCAGCGGCGAAGTGGATCACTTTGCCAGACGGCCGTGATCGTTCTCACCGATAGCCGCTGTACCGATGTTCGCCGAGGCCGTGGAGTGCCGCGAGTTCGCGGAAACTGAAGGTTTCTCACGGCGAACCCACGGGCTGGCCACCCCGATTCTCGCGAAAGGACGCGTGAGTTCACCTCAAGACACGGGCCCACCCTCAGCTGACTCCACAACCGGCGCCGCCTCCGGACGGTGGATGGTGTGGACGCTGAGCACGGGATCGAGGGCAGGTACGAGGACCCTGGTGGCGATGTCCACCAGGTGCGGTGGTGCGGTGCCAGCCTGCAGGGCGGTGACGTACTCGATGACCTGCGCGTGCGTGAGCGTCTGGTCTGGGCAACTCGGGCGGCATGGACCGCGGCGATGGCGAGGATGAGTCGTGTCGCCGGGGTCGTGGCCGCCGCGACGGCCCGGTCGACCTGTTCGGGGACGAGTGGCTGCAGCAAGGCGTACTCGTACTGCCCGACCTCAATCCGGCTGGTGGGGTTGCGGAAGACGAGCCCGTTCCGCTTGGCCCAGCTGAACAACGAACGCAGGGCAACGAGTTGGCTGTGGCGATGGCGCCCGTGCAGAGCCTTGAGGCAGGTGAGGACGTCGTCGCGGGTCACTTCGCGCAGGTGGTCGTAGCGGTCCGACCACTCCAGCAGGGCCGGACGGACCCCGGGGCGGTCGGCGGGATCCGCAGCTGGGCATCCTTGGAGCCGCGAGGGCGGTTCACCTCGTCGATCGGGCACTCGACGACCCGGCCGGTCATCCGGTGGATCTCGACTTTGTGCCGCAGCTCCAGGAACAGGAAGTAGGTGCTCAGGTCTTGGGAACGAGCCAGGCGGGTGCTGCTGGGCGAACCCCGTAGCACCCGCCCGAAGTAGGCGTCCGCGTCGGCTGGCTCCATGTCCCACAGCGGCCGGCCGAACCAGGTCCGCACGTGTTCCAGATGCCCGACATGCCCGCGGATCGTGCCGTCCGTCAGCCCCGCCGATGCCCGAGCCAGTACGAAGCCGCGCTGGATGCCGAGCAACCGGCCCGGTGCCGCTGGTGGTTGCGGGCCACGGCGTGGATCCGGCTAACGACGCTCGGGTTCGAGCACGAAGACCGGGATCACCCGGTCGGTTTTCTCCTGGTACTCGGCGTACGGGGGATACGCGGCGACCGCGCGCCGCCACCATTGGGCGCGCTCCTCGCCGGTGACCTCGCGGGCCGTCATGGATTGGCGCTGCGGGCCGTCCTGGAGGTCCACCCGGGGGTCGGCCTTGAGGTTGTGGTACCAGACCGGGTGGCGTGGGAAGCCGCCCTTGGAGGCCACCGCCGCGTACCGCCCCTCGTGCTCCACGCGCATCACCGGAATCTTGCGGATCTTGCCGCTCTTCGCGCCGCGCATCGTGACGATGACGACCGGCAGGCCCGTGTCCCGGAGCGTGGTACCCCGGGTGCCGCCCGAACTCTCGTACAGCTCGACCTGTTCGCGGATCCACTGCGCCGGACTCGGCTCGTACTCGCCTTCAAGGGGCATCGGATTCATCCCGTCGCCGTGTGTGGAGGATATCGGGACAGTCCAGCACGAACCTCACGCAAAGGGGGAGACCGCCGCGCTCACCTCCGAGGGACGAGCCGAAGCGCGGGCGGCGGGGGCCGGGTGACCCGGCACGGGGGCACGAGGTGGCGTGAGCCTCGGCGGCCTCGGTGGCGGTGTCGCGGGAGTTGAGGGTGACCCCGCGGGGGACGGCCCGTGCGCCCGCAGGTCGGCCAGCCGCTCCAGGGCCTTGTCGACGGTGGGGAGGTGGCCGGCGGGAATTCATCAGAGCAACAACTGCGCTTTGACATGCCGCTCGACGAAGGTGCCGTACGCGGGTCGCCGAGGGGGTGGCGGAGGCGGCAATCCCGGCACGGCACGCTTTTCACGCGTTTCTCAGCCCGTGGTCTCGCCGCCCGTGTCGACCATGCGCTCGTCGTAGCCGGTGGCGGGGTTGACGACGCGGCCGGCGGCCCACCAGTTCTCCCGGGCCGTCTCGTTGATCGTCATCAGGACGTCCTCCTCCGGGACGTCGGCGAACAGCCGGAGGCTGTCGACGATCGCCCGGAACAGCTCGGCCTTCTGCTCGGCGGGGCGATGGTTGATGGAGATCTGGATGAACATGGCGCGCTCACTGCGGCGCAGGCCGAACACGACCGGCTGCATCTGGAAGTTCTCGGGCTCGACCTCGTGGATGACGTGGAACTGGTCGTCCTGGGGGACCTTCAGCACGTCGACCATGGCCCGGTGGATACCCAGGGAGACGTTCCGGCGGTACTCGGCGGTGGTGCCCTGGCGCAGGTAGACGTTGATCAGAGGCATGTTCTGTGGCCTTCCTTTCGGTTGCGTGCCTTCACGCTAGAAAGCCGAAGGGGCATTCCGCCAACGAATGTCCGGCATGCTGGATATGCTGACCGCTCATGGAGATGACACTGGTCGGGCTGCGAGTGCTGCGCGAGGTGGCGGAGCGGGGCACCTTCACCGCCGCGGCGGAAGCGCTCGGATACACGCAGTCGGCCGTCTCCCGGCAGATCGCCGGTCTGGAACAGGCGACCGGCGCCCGGCTCTTCGACCGTTACCCCGGCGGGGTCCGGCTGACCGGCCCGGGCCGCGTCCTGCTGCGGAACGCCGTCGTCGCGCTGGACGCCCTGGAGGCCGCCGACCGGGAGCTGCGCGGAGCGGAGGAGGCCGAGCGGGGCAGCGTACGGCTCGGCTTCTTCCCGGCCGCCGGAGCGGTGATCGTGCCCCGGGCCCTGGCGACGCTGCGCCAGGAACACCCGCACATCCAGGTGACGACGCGTGAGGGGACCACGCCCTCGCTGGTGCGAGCGCTGCGGGCCGGCACCCTGGACCTCGCCGTGCTCTCCTCCCGGCCGCCGCACCGCTCGCCCGACACCGACGATCCGCCGCTGTGCGTCGAGCCGCTGCTGGAAGTGCACCTGGCCGTGGCGGTGCCGGCGGACGGGCGGTACGCCGAGCGGGGCAGCGTCGGTGTCGAGGAGCTCGCGGGCGCGCCGTGGATCGCCGGTCCCGGTACGGCTGACGAACCGCTGCTCGGTGTCTGGCCCGGGCTGCCGGGGCGGCCCACGGTCCGCCACACCGCCCGCGACTGGCTGACCAAGTTCCACCTGGTCGCGGGCGGGGCCGGAATCACCACCGCGACGCCGGCGCTGCTGCCCGTCGTTCCTCCCGGCGTCCGCTTCGTGTCCGTCGAAGGCGTCGCAGAGGAGGTCCGCCACATCAACCTGGTGCGTCTGCCGGGCCTTTCCATGGCACCCGCGCAGGCCCTGGCACGCGCCCTGCGCCGGCAGGCCGCCGAGCTCGCGGACCTCGCGGACCTCGCGGACCATGCCGACCTCGTGGACTGACCGTGCCGGACACAGGGCGCGTTGACGATGAGTTCGGGATCCGGCACGGTTCCTCGACCGCAATCGCTCCCTAATCGAGGATGAGCAGGACTCCCACCGTGTTGCCCTCGGTGTCCAGGCACTCGGTCGTGTTGGAGCCGTCCGGATCGGCCAGGATGCCCAGCACGGTGCCGGTGCCGTCCTCGTTCGGGATCATCAGCCAGTCGTTCGCGAAGTCGCCGTCAACAGGCTCCACCGGCCAGTCGGCCGGATCCACCGATGCATGCTGGAGCGTCTCGCGCAGGTTCTCCAGCCTCCAGCTGCTGCCCGCGGCCGCGCGCGCGTGCAGGGTGGCCCAGGCGCGCTTGAGTATCCCGATGCCCGGCTCGATCCAGGACCTGCCCGGCGTCGCGTGCACCACGGCCAGGCCGGACGGGGTCGCCACGCGGTCGCCCCATTCCTGCGTTCGCACCGGGACGCGCTCGTCAGGGTGAACCAGGAGCGCCACCGGGGTCCCGGGCGCGTTCTCCCGGGCGATCAGGTAAACCGGCGTGCCGCCGGGCCGCATCGGGAAGCCTCCGCCCTCCGGTCCCAGCGGGTCGTAGATCGTGCCGTGGCCCGCAGCCCCCCGGATCAGACCGAGTCGCTCGATCCGCCAGCCGTCCACGGTCCGCACGCCCTCGTACGGATCGGCCAGCGCCGTGCTCAGCGCGGGCATGAAGCCGTACTCTTCTTCCTGGTAGGACATTTGCTCAACTCCCGAAGTCGTAGTTCCCGGAAGCGTAGGCCCTGGTACCGACACACCGGTGGCAGCCCCCGGTCAGGGCCGCAGCGGCGGCGGAACCCGCGACAGCCGCACCACGAGAGGCGATCGACCGCTGCTCGGACAGACCCGACTGACCCGGGCCGACCTGGGCCGGCCTGGGGACCTTCTCCCGGAGGCACGGCGACGGGCGGGGGCAGCGCGGGAAGTCCCCGATGCGGGCGGCACGTTGGGAAGGGGATGCTGCGGGAAGCGGTGGCTCGCTGAACCCGGCCCTGGCCCGGAATCCGTGAAACCGGGATGACCCCGCCTGTTGCGCTGTCGAATACTCTCCTCATGCAGGCCTTCCCCATGAATCCGGACCGCCTCGAAGCGCCCGTGCAACTGCTGGACGACACCGGCACCTTGTGGCAGCTCCGGAAGAAACGAGTCGATCTCCGCGCTGTGGCGGATGTTCCGGCGCGGAACGCTCGTGGCGGTGCCCCCAGGGCTGTGCGGCCCATCTCGACGGTGGTCAGGTCGAGGTGCGGCCGGGACAACAGGTCCAGGTTGTCGAGGGTTTCGATCAGGGGCGGAGTGCAGTGCCGACGCGTGCGGTCACCCCGGGGGCCGGTCCACCTCGACGCGGCGGGTGTCGAGGGCGGCGAGCGCGGCGGTGAGTTTGACGCGGTCGCCGTGGTCGGCCGGGTTCATGCCGGTGAGGGCGGCGATGCGGCGGATGCGGTAGTCGACGGTGTTGGGGTGGACGTGCTGCCGGGCCGCGACCTCGCGGCGGTTGAGGTTGTTCCGGAGGTAGATCCGCAGGGTCGGCAGCAGGTCGGGGTTGTCCGCGATGGGTGCCAGCAGGTCGGCGAGGTGGTCGCGGGCCGCTCCGGGGCGGGTGAGCTGGTACTCGATCAGCAGGTCGTCGAGCAGGTACGCGCCCGGGGGCCGTTGGAAGACGATCGCGGTGTCCCGCACTTCGGTGGCGAGGCGGACGGCGTCGGGCACCTGCTCGGGTGCGCAGAGCGCGGCGCCGGCGGTCAGCGGGACGGCCGCGGCACGGCTGAGGTCGTCCGTCGCGGCGGTGAGCCAGGCACGGGGGACGGTGGTCGCGTCGGGGCGGGGCACCAGCGCGAGGCCCTCGCCGACGGTCATCTGGGCGAGGACCGGACGGCCGACGAGCCGGTCCAGCTCGGCGCGGATGCGCCGGATCTTGCGGCGGGTCGCCACGGCGGTGTCCACGTCCTCGCGCAGCTCGTCGCGGTGGGCGCCGACGGCCAGGGCGAGGACCAGGTAGGCGGGCGGCAGGACCGTGCCGGTGTGGCGGGCGGCGGTGTGGATGTCGGTGCCGGTCAACAGCGCCGAGAGCATCGTGTGCTGGGCGGCCCCGCTCTCGCCGACCTGGGCCTGGCGTTCCTCCAGGTAACCGGCGGTGACCTCGGCGACGGTGACGCGCAGGCCGGTCAGCAGCGCGCGGTAGGCCATGCCCACCTGCTCCGGCGGCAGGTGGGCGCTGAGGAAGTCGACGCAGACCTGCGCGCCCAGGTAGTAGGCGTCGACCACGGACTCGATCGGGACGCCCTCCTCGGCCCGGCGGGCGGCCGAGGCGCGCTGGAAGGCCCGCCACCGGGGCTCCAGCGGCTGGCCGGTCTGGAGCGAACGGGCGACCCCGCGGATGCTCTGCTCGGTGACCCGCCTGACGTCGTGTCGGAGCTGCTCGGCGGGCAGTCGCCGGTAGACCGGCTGCTCCGCCATCAGGCGTGCGGTGATGTCGGCCTTGAGGCGCGGCAGTTCGGCCAGCATCCGCTGCGCCATGGCGTGCCCGATCGCGAGCTCGTCCGTGCTGTCAGCGGTCACAACGACGTCCTCCGGTGGTGGCGGCCGTTCCGGTCGTCGGCTCGGCGCGCACCAGGATAGGCGGGCCGCTCACCACGCGACCGCGCGCGGGGTGAGCGGCACCGCGGGCCGTGACGGGTGCCAGCCGGACGGCGCTCCTTTGTGACCGGTCACAGTTTTCGGCCCGGGAACTTTGGGCGTCGTCCCGAGTACATCCGGGCCCCGGGCCCCGAGGATGGTGGGCACGGCGTACCGGCCGGTAACCCGCCCACCCCACCCGGGCCCCCACCGAACCGCCGGTACGCCGTTCACGTATGCCACTCACGCGGCCCGGGCACGCGCCCCGGGCACGCCCTTCGACGGCGTGCCCGGGGTGCCTGCTGGACTCGAACAACGGGACGACGGGACGCGCGGGGCCGTCCGGGCGAATATGGAGGGAGGCTCCAGCTGCGCTTACCGGCCCGAACGAGGTTCTGTGATGACCATGCCGTGGAAGTCGCCGTCGGGCCCCGGCCTGGGGACGGCCGGGGCAGTGGCCGGGCGCGGCATCGAGGCGCTGGCACGGATCATGCGGTCGCTGCCGGACCGGCTCGACGCGCACATGGGTGGGCTCTACCTCCTGTCGGAGGACGGGCAGGTGCTCGAACTGGCCGTGACGCTGGGGGCCGCCCGGCAGTTCACCCGGCCCTGGCGGCACATCGGACTGGCCGCGCCGATCCCGGTCGCCGAGGCCGCGCGCACCGGCCGCATCGTCTGGGTGGGCGGCGGGGACGACATGGCGCGCCGGTACCCGAGGGTCGCGGTCGCCATGCCGTACGTGTTCTGCCTCGGGGCCGTTCCGCTGATCGCACGCGGGGTCACGTACGGCGTGCTCTTCATCCTCTGGCCCGCCTCGCATCCCCCCGAGCTGTCGGCCGCCGAACGCGACGGGCTCGGTGAGCTGGCGGCCCGCCTGGCCGCGGTGGCGGCGGAGGCGAGCGGGGCGGGCAGTCCGATCCGGGCCGGCCCACGGCCCGTGCTGGCGGAGGCGCGGGTCGCCGACCTCCTCGCGTCGGCGATAGCGCGGCTGCCGGAGGGCCTCTGCGACATCGATCTGGACGGCCGGCTGGCCGCGGTCACGCCCGCCGCCGTGGAACTGCTCGGCGAACCGGCCGAACGGCTGATCGGCGCGCGCCCGTGGGCGGTGCTGCCCTGGCTGCGGGACCCGGTGTACGAGTACCACTACCGGGGTGCGGTGATCAGCGGGGAGTCCACCTCCTTCGTGGCGCTGCGGCCGCCGGACCGCTGGCTGTCGTTCCAGCTCTTCCCGGACGCCACCGGACTCACCGCGCGGATCGCCGCCGCCGATCCCGGCACCGTCGTCGAAGGCGCCGCGGATCCCACCCAGCAGCACCGGCACGCCGGGTTCTCCGCCGAGCGGGCCGTGCGCACCCGGCCCGGAGCGCTCTACCACGTCCTCCACCTCGCGAGCGCGCTGACCGAGGCCATCGGCGTCCAGGACGTGGTGCGCATGGTGTCCGAACAGATCGTGCCCGCCTTTGGAGGCCAGGCCTTCGCGGTCCTGATGGCCGAGGGCGGCCGGCTGCGCATCGTCGGCCACCGCGGCTACCCGCCCGGCCAGATCGACCGCTTCGACGGCACCCCGCTGACGGAGTCGACGCCCGGCGTCCAGGCGTCGACCAACGCCGTGCCGGCCTTCTTCGAGAACCGGGCGGAGCTGGAACTGCTCTACCCGAACCGCCGCGAGACCCAGGACGGGATGGCCGCCTGGGCGTACCTGCCGCTGGTGACCTCGCGGAGGCTGATCGGCACCTGCGTGCTCGCCTTCGCCGAGCCGCACCACTTCGACGTGGAGGAGCGTGCCGTCCTCACCTCGCTGGGCGGACTGATCGCCCAGGCCCTGGACCGTGCCCGGCTGTACGACACCAAACTCGGCCTCGCCCAGGGCCTCCAGGAGAGCCTGCTGCCCCATGTGCTGCCCGTGGTCCCCGGCCTGGAGGTCAGCGCCCGCTACCTGCCCTGCACCGAGGGCATGGACGTCGGTGGCGACTTCTACGACCTCATGCGGGTGGGGCCCGAGAGCGTGGCCATCGTCATCGGCGACGTCCAGGGCCACAACGTCAACGCCGCCGCGCTGATGGGGCAGGTGCGCACCGCCGTGCGGGCCTTCGCCGCCGCCGACGCCGATCCGAGCACCGTGCTGGCCCGCACCAACCGCCTGCTGGTCGACCTGGACACGACGCTCCTGGCCAGCTGCACCTATCTCCTCGTCGACCTCGCCGCCCGCGAGGCCAGCCTGGCCACCGCCGGCCATCCGGTACCCCTGCTGTACCGCCCGCACGGCCGGGCGGAGGTCGTGGAGCCGCCCATCGGCCTGGTCCTGAACGTCGACCCGGCCGCCGAGTACCCGCAGCTGTGCCTCCCGCTGCCGGTCGGCACCACCCTGGCGCTGTACACCGACGGCCTCATCGACACCCCCGGCGCCGACCTCGACCAGGCGCTGGCCGACCTCACGGCCACCCTCGCCCGGTACGGCGCCCAACCCCTCGCCGGACTGGCCGACGCCCTCCTCGGCCGCGCCGGCCACACGGAACACCGCACGGACGACATCGCGCTCCTGCTGGTCCGCTCCGTGGAGCGCTGAACCCCGACCGCGGAGGAACCTTGACACCCCACTCGACTCGGGCGTCGGCCTGGCCGCCGTGGTGGGCGTCCCGCGCCCCGCGGCGGACGGATCCACCGGAGGCGCGGGGCGGAGGGAGGCGGCGTCGGTGCTACGGCGCGGCCAGCTCGCGCAGCTGGCGGTCGTAGTCGGCCAGCAGGTGGGTGAGCTGGTCGAGCGCCTCCTGGGGGACGTCGGCGGGGGCGGACTCCACCACGAACCGGGCCGCCGCGACCAGCGCGGCGAGCTCGTAGGCGTGGAAGGTGCCGCGCAGCACCAGCGGCCGGATCCGTTCGAGCTCCATCAGGCGGCCTTGGCGCGGATGTAGTCCGCGATCTGGGCGAGCTCGGCGGCGAACTGGTCGTAGTCCTCCTGCATCCCGTTGATGTACGCGCTCCAGCCCAGACTGGCCTTCGCGTAGTGGACGGCCTCCTGGATCTCCTCGTCCGTCGCGCCGAAGAGCTTCGCGGCCTCGGTGTGGAACAGGCTGCAGTAGCGGCACTTGGTCTCGGCGTGCAGCCCGACGCCGATCAGTTCCTTGTACTTGTTGGGAATGACGGTCTCGCCCAGCTCGATCCTCTTGAAGATCTCCCACTCCGGCCCGAGGAGCTCGGTCGGGATGCTCTGGAAGAAGTGCGGCACGAGGCCCAGGGTTTCCTTGATTTCGGCCTCGATCTCGCCGCGGTTGGCCGTGGTGCTCATGACGGCCTCCTCGCCCGGGCCCCGCCTGCCCGGCCCCGTCCGCGCCGACCGCGGGCTGCCCGGACCGGCGCTCGGCTGGCCCTGTGACCAGCGTAGGCCGCCTGGGCCACTCGCGGAACGAGTGCCGGGGCCCTGGTTTTCCCGCTGGTCGGCCCCGATCCGGCGCCGACCCGGCGCCGACCCGGCGCCGCCCACGGGCCCGTAGGCGTCGCGGCCGTCGCGGCCTTCGCGGCCCGGCGGTTCGGCGGTTCGGGGACTCGTGGCAGCCGGGGGCGACTCGTTCCCGGCTCCACCGCTCCGGAAGGGTGGCGAGCGGGATCCGGGGTTCCCGAGGTCTTGACGGCTGCATGTGCATGTCGTTTCCTGTGATCCATTGATGTTTGGTTGTGGTGATATCTGATCCCTTGTGTTGCTGTCGGTCGAGCCGTCCAGCCCTACAGGAGTCCGCATGCGCACCTTCCGCAACCGCCTGGCCCCGGCCGCCGCCCTCGGCCTCGTCACCGTCCTCGGCCTGAGCGCCTGTTCGACCGGACAGGAGTCGTCCGGCTCGGCCGGCGACGTGAAGAAGGTGAAGGGGAAGATCTCCCTGACCTACCTTCAGAAACAGGGCGACCAGCAGTACTTCGTCGACGAGGCCGCCGGAGCCAGGGCGAAGGCCGCCGAGCTCGGCGTCGACCTCAAGGTGGTCGACCTCGGCAACGACGCCAACCGGACCGTGAGCGAGGTGCAGTCGGCGATCGCCCAGAAGAGCAACGGCCTGATCGTCGTCGTCCCCGACCCGGCCGTCGGGCCGCAGGTGGCGCAGTCCGCGAAGGACGCGAAGATCGCGCTGCTCACCTCGGACGACCAGATCTGCACCACGGGCCCGGACCCGGCTTCCTGTGCCAAGTCCGGCCTGGTGCCGCGAATCGGCTTCAGCGGGGAGCAGATGGGCGGCGAGGTCGGCAAGCGGGCGGCGGAGGAGTTCAGGAAGGCCGGCTGGAACGCGGCCGACACCCGGACCGTCTCCGCCTGGAAGCAGGACGTCACGGTGTGCGGCGACCGGGTCAAGGCGGCGAAGGCGGCCTTCGCGGCCGGCGTCGGAGCCACCGTGGGCAACCTCGACGTCGCCACCGACAACACCCCGACCGGCGCCCAGGACAAGGTCGCCGCCACCGTCACCGCCAATCCGGGGGTCAAGCACTGGGTGGTCTGGGGCTGCAACGACGAGAACGTCCAGGGCGGCGTCACCGCGCTGGAGAACGCGGGCATCGGCGCCAACGACATCATCGGCGTCGGCCTCGGCGCGTACCTCGCCTGCAAGGACTGGGGGAGCGGCAAGCCCTCCGGCATGAAGGCCGCGCTGTTCATCAACGGCAAGGACGTCGGCGCGCTCGCCGTGCAGACCATGGTCGACCGGCTCAGGAACGGCAAGGACTTCCCGGCCGAGGCCTTCGCCCCGACCAAGATGGTCGATGCCTCCAACTGGCAGTCCTCCGGCGTCGGTTGCAGCTGATCCCGGCGGACCGGAGACCCCTGATGACCGCACCCGAACCCCCGGGGCCCGGTCCGACCGCCGGACCCCCGGCGCCCGGACCGACCGTCGAACCCCCGGGGCCCGGACTGACCGCCGGACCCCCGGGGCCCGGACTGACCGCCGACGGCGTGGGCAAGCGCTTCGGCGCCGTCCGGGCCCTGACCGGCGTCACCCTGCACTTCCCGGCCGGACAGGTCACCGCCCTGATGGGCGAGAACGGCGCCGGAAAGTCCACGTTGCTGCGCATCCTGACCGGAGACCACCTCTCCACCGAGGGACGCGTGCTGCTGGACGGAGCGCCGCTCGCCCTCTCCTCGCCCATCGACGCCCGGCGCGCCGGGATCCGGATCATCCCCCAGGAACCGGAGGTCGTCCCGCACGTCCCGGTCGCCGAGAACGTCTACGTCGGCGAGCTGCCCCGCCGCGCCGCACGGCGGTTCGACCGGGCCGAGCTGCGCCGCCGGATCACCGCCGACCTGAGCCGGCTCGGCTTCGAGCAGATCCTCGACCCGGACCTGCTCGGATCACAACTCACTCCCGCGCAAAGACAGTTGGTCGAGATCATGCGCGCGCTCACCGGCGACAGCCCGCCGCGCGCGATCGCCTTCGACGAACCCACCTCCTCCCTCTCCGAGCACGAGAGCGAAGCCCTGTTCGCGCTGATCCGGCGACTGCGTGACGAGGGCATCGCCGTCATCTACGTCTCGCACCGGATGAAGGAGATTTTCCACCTCGCCGACCGCATCGCCGTCCTGCGCGACGGCGCGGTGGCCGGTGTGGTGGCGGCCGCCGACACCACCGAGGCCGAGGTGGTACGGCTGATGGTCGGCCGCGACCTGTCGAGCCTGTTCGTGCGGCAGGAGGTCGCCACCGACCGGGTGGTGCTCGACGTCCAGGGCCTGACCACCGACGACGTGCACGGCATCGACCTCCGGGTCCGCGCCGGAGAGGTCGTCGCACTGGCCGGCCTCATCGGCGCCGGACGCTCCGAACTCGCCCTGGCCCTCGCGGGCGACGCCCCCGTCCGCTCCGGGCGCATCTCGCTCAACGGCACTCGGCTGCGCCTGCGCAGCCCGCGTGACGCCATCGCCGCCGGGATCGGCCTCGCCCCGGAGGAGCGCAAGGCCCAGGCACTCTTCCTGCACCGGACGATCCGCGACAACACCACCCTGGTCAGCTACCGCCGACTGCGCCGCTGGCGGTTCGTCAGGAACCGCCAGGAGAAGGCCCTCGCCCAGGAGTTCGCCGAACGGCTGCGGGTGCACGCGCCGTCCATCGAGGCCGAGGTGCGGACCCTGTCCGGCGGCAACCAGCAGAAGGTCGTCCTGGCCCGCTGGCTGGCCCACCGCCCCGACCTGCTGATCCTCGACGAGCCCACCCGGGGCGTCGACATCGGCGCCAAGGCCGAGATCTACCGGATCATCGCGGACCTCGCCCGCGAGGGCGTCGCGGTGCTGGTGATCTCCTCCGAACTGCCCGAGGTGCTCGGGCTGGCCGACCGGATCGTGGTGATGCAGAACGGGCACGTCACGGGAGAACTGAGCCGGGCCGAGGCCACCGAGGAGGCCGTCCTCGCCCTCGCGATGGCCGACGACCTCCAGGGCGCCGCGGACAGCGACACCAGCACGGACACGGACACGGACACGGACACCGACCCCGCGAGCGGAGCCGCGCGATGACCACCACCTCAGCCCCGAGCACTCCGCGCGCCGGGAACCGGCCCGGTCGGCGTGCCCTCCTCGGGATCGGCGCGCAGAACCTCAGCCTGATCGGCGCCCTCGCCGTCGTGGTCGCCGTGTTCGGCTCGCTCGACAGCAACTTCCTCAGCCCGGACAACCTCCAGGGCATCGGCGAGGCCGTCACCATCGCGGGCCTGCTCGCCGTCGTCCAGACCGTCGTCATCATCTGCGGCGGACTCGACATCTCCGTCGGCTCCCAGGCCGGACTGGCCTCCGTGGTCAGCGCGATGGCCTTCACCTCCACCGGCTCCAGCGCACCGCTGGGCATCGGCGCCGCCCTGCTCGTCGGCGTCCTGGTCGGCCTGCTCAACGGCGTCGTCATCATCTACGGCAGGGTCAACCCCACCATCGCCACCCTCGCGGGGCTCGCCGCCTACAAGGGCGTCGCCCAGCTCATCTCGAACGGCCGCGCCCAGGGCTACGTGCGCAACGACGCCCTGTTCATCTTCCTCAGCCGGGGGCGGATCGCCGGCCTGCCGACCATGATCTGGATCCTCGTCCTGGTCGCCGTGGCGGTGCACGTCCTGCTCAAGTACACCGACATCGGCCGCAACATCTACGCCATCGGCGGCAACGACACCGCCGCCCGCCTGGCCGGCATCAGCCTCAACAAGTACCTCGTCTCCGCCTACGCCCTCTCCGGTCTCGTCGCCGCCCTCGCCGGGATCCTCCTCACCGCCCGCACCGGGTCCGGCCAGCCGGTCTCGGGCAGCGAAGGCCTCGAACTCCAGTCCATCACCGCCGCCGCCCTCGGCGGCTGCGCCCTCAAGGGCGGCAAGGGCGGCGTCGGCGGGACCCTGCTGGCCGTGGCCCTGCTCGGCGCACTCCAGAACGGCATGACCGGGCAGGGGATCAACACCTTCTGGCAGAACGTGGCCCAGGGCCTCCTGCTGGTCACGGCCGTCGTCATCCAGCAGCGCCGCAACCGGGACCGCGCCGTCGGCCTCCCGGCCTAGGGTTTCGGTACGGCTCAGCCGATCGTCCAGTGCTGCGCACCGCCGGCGCCGGACGCTTGCCAGGACCCGACCGCGGCGATGGCGGGCGCCGCCTGACGGGGCGCCCGGTGGACTCCGGCAACCGACGCGGCGAGGTCGTTCGCGGACGGTCGGATTCAGGCCAGTGAATGACATGTTCACGACAGTGAAGTGATCTCTCCGTCACTGTACGTGCCAAGAGCGTCATGCTGTTCCTGCGGAGGTGATCCCGGCCGGCGAGGCGCGTCGGCCGCCTCGCGTCGCCCCCGGTGCCGACGCCACCCGATCGGGTGGCTGTCGTCCCATCCTGTCGTCCCATCCCGCAAGTGGACGCGCCGCGCCGTCCGCCATGACCGAGGTGGACCGCGCATCGCCGCGCGTCTCAACTTCCTTACGCCTGAAGGGGATTGCCTGATGCTGCCTGCCATGTCACAGCACGACCGGGAGAGCTTCCTCGCCGACCGGCGGGTCGGGGTCCTGAGCGTCGCGGATCCCAGAGAAGGCGACCGCGCGCCGCTGAGCGTCCCGGTCTGGTACGGGTACGAGCCCGGCGGCGAGGTCCTCGTCCAGACCGGCCGCGAGACGGTCAAGGGCCGACTGCTGCGCGCCGCGGGCCGGTTCAGCCTCTGCGTGCAGGACGAACGGCGGCCCTACCGGTACGTGAGCGTCGAGGGGCCCGTCGTCGCCGTCGAGGACCCGGTGCCGCCGGCCGTCCGGGACGCGCTGGCCCACCGCTACCTGGAGCCGGACGAGGCCCGCGGCTACCTCGACGCCACCGCCGACCAGCTCAAGGACGACATCCTGTTCCGGCTGCGCCCCCAGCGCTGGCGCACCGCCGACTTCGCGGCCTTCGCGGCCGACTTCACCGCACCCGCCGATCCGCCCGCCGACAGCGCGGGCTGACCGGGCCCGCCGTCGGCAGCCCCGGCACGGCGCGGACCGGCACCGCCGCAGCCGCCGTGGCGGCCGACCCTCCTGAGAAGGACCCATGACCGATACCGATGTCTCGTCACGTCTGATCCGCATCCCGGCCGCCCGCCCCGCCGAAGGCGCCGTCGCCCCCGACTACCCGCGACACCTCACCCTCCCTGAGCTCTTCGCCCGCCAGGCGGCCGCACACCCGCACGCACCGGCGGCTCGCCACCGCGACCGCACCCTCAGCTACGGCCGCCTCGACGCCGGCTCGACCGCCCTGGCCGCCCGACTGGTCGCCGCCGGCATCACCCCCGGCGAACCGGTGGGCGTGTGCGGCAGCCGCTCCCCGGAGGCGCTGATCGCGCTGCTGGGCATCCTCAAGGCCGGCTGCGCGTACGTGCCGCTCGACGACGACCTGCCCCCGGCCCGACTGCGTGCCATGGCCGAGGACGCCGGACTGCGCGCCGCCGTCACCCTGCCCGGCGCCGAACGCCGGGTCCGCGGGCTGCGGGTGAGCATCCCGGTCGTCGACGACGCGCCCCCCGGGCCCGTCCGGGCCGCCGGCGTCCTGGCCGAGGCCACCGACTGCGCCTACGTCGCCTTCACCTCCGGCACCACCGGCCGCCCCAAGCCCGTGGCGGTACCGCACCGGGGCGTCGTCCGGCTCGTCCTGTCCGACCGCGAACTGCCCCCGCCCGGGCCCGGCGACCGGATCCTGCACGGCTACGGCCTGTCCTCGGACGCCTCGACGATCGAGATCTGGGGCGCCCTGCTCACCGGCGCCTGCCTCGTCATCGCCGACCGCGAGGAACTCCTCTCGCCCACCGCCCTGGAGCACCTCCTCCGCACCCAGGGCGTCACCGTCGCCTACCTGACCACCAGCGTCTTCCACCTCCTCGCCCGGACCAGCCCCCGGGCGATGGCCGGACTGCGGTTCGTCTCGGCCGGCGGCGAGGCGATGGACCCGCGGCTGGCCAACGCCGTCCTCGCCGCCTGCCCCACCACCACGGTCGTCAACTTCTACGGCCCGACGGAGAATTCGGTCGTCTCCACCGCCCACCGGGTGCGCCCGCTGCCCGAGGACGCCACCCACGTCCCGATCGGCCGCCCGTTCGGCGCCACCACCTGCCACGTCCTGCGCGCCGACGGCACACCCGCGGCGCCCGGCGAGGAGGGCGAGCTGTACGTCGGCGGGGACGGACTGGCCCTCGGCTACCCGGGCGACGAACAGCTGACCGCGGAGCGCTTCGTGCACCTGCCGCAGGTCGAACCCGGCGGCCGCCTCTACCGCACCGGCGACCGGGCCGTCCGCGACGCCGACGGCCTGCTGGAGCACCGCGGCCGCGCGGACCGCCAGGTGAAGCTGCGCGGCGCGCGGATCGAGCTCGACGAGGTGGAGTCGCGACTGCGCGCCCACCCGTCCGTCGCCGAGGCCGTCGTCGAGGCGGAGGACGGCGCGCTCACCGCCTACGTCACCCCCGCCGCCCCCGGCGGCCGGCTGCCGCTGCCGGAGCTGCGCGGCTACTGCGCCCAGTGGCTGCCCCCGCAGGCCGTCCCCTCGCTCGTCGCCCTCGACCGCTTCCCGGTGACCAGCGGCGGGAAGGTCGACCGCAAACGGCTGCGGGCCGTCACCGCAGCGCCGGTCGACCGGACGCCGTCCGAGCAGCCGGCCGAAGGACTGGCCGCCCTGCTCGCCGGGATCTGGCAGCAGGTGCTGCGCACCGGGCCCGGCCCCGAGGACGACTTCTTCCACCTCGGCGGAGACTCCCTGCTCGCCTCGGAGACCGTCACCCGCACCCTCTCCGCCCTCGGGCTCGACGCCGCCCTCAGCTCCGGCCTCATCCGGGCCCTGCTCACCGCGCCCACCCTCCGGAGCTTCACCGAGGCCGTCCGCGCCGCCCGGGAAGGCTCCCCGCCGGCCGCCGACGGAACCGCCGTCGACTTCGCCCGCGAAACCGAGCTCGGCTTCCGCCTGCCGCCCGTCCAGGGCCCGGCGCCGTGCCCCCAGGATCCGAAGGACGTCCTGCTCACCGGCGCCTCCGGCTTCGTCGGCGCCTTCCTCCTCGCCGCCCTGCTGCGCCGCACCGCCGCCCGCGTCCACTGCCCGGTCCGCGCCACGAGCCCCGCCCACGCCGAACAGCGCGTGCGCACCGCCCTCGCCCGCTACGGCCTGCGCCTGGACGAGGCCGACTGGCGACGCGTGACCTGCTTCCCCGGCGACCTCGCCGAGCCCGCCCTCGGACTGCCGGACGAGCACCGCGCCGAACTCGCCGACCGCCTCGACCTGATCGTCCACAACGGTGCCCAGGTCAACTTCCTCTACCCGTACGAGCAGTTACGCGCCCCCAACGTGGACGGCACCCGGGAGATCGTCCGGCTCGCCGCGCCCCGCCGCGTCCCGGTCCACTTCCTGTCGACCGTCGCCGTCGTCGCGGGCTCCGGCGCCGCCGGGGTGCGCGAGGTCGCCGAGGACGCCCCGCTGGCCCACGCCGACGGGCTCACCATGGGCTACGCCGAGAGCAAGTGGGTGGGGGAGGGGCTGCTGCGCCGGGCGGCGGCGCAGGGGCTGCCGGTGGCCGTCCACCGGCCGTACGAGGTGACGGGTGACCAGGTGAGCGGTGTGAGCAACACCGAGACCGCGATCTGCTCCCTGTTCAAGACGATCGCCGAGACCGGCCTCGCCCCCGACATCGCCCTGCCGATGGACTTCGTCCCGGTCGACCACCTCGCCGAGGCGGTGGTGCACATCGCCACCCGCCAGGCCGCCGACGGCCGGACCTACCACCTCACCAACCCCCGCCCGGCGATGCTCTCGGACGTCGTCGAGCGGATGCGCGCGGCCGGGTACGCGGTTCGCACCCTGCCCTACCGGCAGTGGGTCGCCGAGCTGGTCCGGCACGTCGCGGCCAACCCCACCAGCGCCACCGCGCCCTTCGTGTCGCTGTGCGTGGACCGCAGCCGCACCGCGGACATGTCCGTCAAGGAGCTGTACTTCGAGGGCACCTTCCCGGTGCTCGGGCGGGAGAACGCCGAAGCGGCCCTGGCGGAGAGCGGGCTCCACTGCCCGCCGGTCGACGCCGCCCTGCTGGACCGCTACCTGGAGTACTTCTTCAGCTCCGGCTACCTGCCGCGTCCCGCAGCCGCCACCGCCACCGTCACCGCCACGGTCACCCAGGAGGGCACTCGATGACCGACACCGCCGTCCCGGCCCCCGCCCCCGTCCCGGCCCCGATCCCGGTGCCCGAGGTGGAGCCGGGCACCGCCGGACCGCCCTGCGCCTACGCCCGGCTGCGCGTCGAACAGCCCGTCGCCGAGGCACGGTTGCCCAACGGCGAGACCGCCTGGCTGCTCAGCCGCTACGAGGACGCCCGCGCCGCCTTCGCCGACCCGAGGCTCGTCCGGCCCCTGCTGTCCGCCTGGCCACCCGTCGAGGGCGACGACGCGCCGCCACCCTGCCTGCCGACCTTCCTGGAGATGACCGGCGAACACCACGAGCGCGTCCGCCGGGTCGTCCTGCCGCTGTTCGGCCGCGGACGCCTGGAGTTCATGCGGCCCCGCATCCGCGCCATCGCGCAGGAGCTGATCGACGCGATGACGGCCGCCGCGCCGGACCGCACGGCCGACCTGGTCGCCGCGTACGTCGAACCGCTGCCGCTGCGCGTGCTGTGCGAGACCATCGGCCTCCCGCACCAGGACCGCGACCGCTACCTCCCGCACACCCTCACCCTGCTCAGCGCCGCCGGGCTGAGCACGGACGAGATCCTCGCCGCCCTGTACGCCCTCCAGGACTACGCCTCGGAACTGATCACCCGCAAGGAAGCGGAGGCGGACGGCGACGAGGACTACATCCGCCTGCTCCTGGCGGAGAGCCGCCGGCCCGGCGCCGAGCTGACCAGGGACGACGTCGTCAGCTTCATCGTCACCATGCTGATGGCCGGCTACAAGACCAACATGCAGCACACCGGCAACGCCCTGCTCACCCTCCTCACCCACCCCGACCAGCTCCACCGGCTGCGCGAGCACCCCGCCGGAATCCCCACCGCTGTGGACGAACTGCTGCGCCACGTCCCGCTGATGAACGCGATCAACATCCTGGTCGCCGAAGAGGACCTCACCCTCCACGGGCAGCGGATCCGGGCCGGCGACGCCGTCGTCCCGGTGCCCGCCTCCGCCAACCGCGACCCCGAGGCGTTCACCGACCCCGACCGCCTCGACCTCACCCGCACGCCCAACCCGCACATCGCCTTCGGCCACGGCCCGCACGCCTGCACCGGCGCGCACCTGACCCGGATGCAACTGGCCGTCGTGATCCAGGTGCTGCTGGAGGAACTGCCCGGCATCGAACTCGCCGAGCCCGCCGAGTCGCTGCCCTGGGACGAGACCACCCCACTGCGCGCCCCCGCCCGGCTGCCGGTGCGCTGGTGACGACGGCGTCCCCGCCCCACTCCGAATCCGCCCAGAAAGGACCGCGCCACGTGAGCGCACCCCAGGCTCCCGCCGCCACCGACGACACCACGGGCGAGCACCCGCTGCCCCGCTACCCGTTCAGCACCGACGGCGACCGCCTCGCCCCGGAACTGGACGAGCTGCGCGGCCGCTGCCCGGTCGCCCGGGTCAGGACCAACTCCGGCGGCGAGGCGTGGCTGGTCACCGGCTACGAGCTGGCCCGCGACGTCCTGCGCGACCGCGCCTTCGCCCGCTCGGTGCTCGGCGAGGCCGACAGCCCGACCCAGGACGCCCCGATCCTGGCGCCCGAACTGCTGGACGCCATGAACCACCTCCAGCAGGCCGGGCTGCGCGACGAGGTGCTCGCCGCGCTCGGCCGCAACCAGCCCGAACTGCCCGCCGACTGGGTCGCCGAGGTGACCCGGCAGGGCCTGGAGCGGATGGCGGCCGAGGGCGCACCGGGCGACCTCCAGCGGCACTTCGCCGAGTGGGTCGCCGCGCAGTGCCTGTGCCGGCTGCTCGGCCTGCCCTTCGAGGACCGCGAGTGGCTCGCCGAGCGAGCCGACAAGGACCTCACCATGGCGACGTACTCCGACGCGGAGCTCGCCGTCAACTGGGAGGAGATCCGCGCCCACATGGCGGCCTTCATGGCCGGGCGCACCCCCGGGCGACCGCGCGGCCTCGCGGACCGGCTCGCCGATCTGAACGACGTCCACCGGGGCCTGGACGAACGGCAGTTGTCCAACATCGTCGCCGTGCTGTTCGTCAGCGGCTACGAGGACTTCGCGAGCTTCCTGGGCGTCGCCGCGTTCAACCTGCTCCAGCACCCCGAGGCGATGGCCGCGTTGCGGGAGCACCCCGAGGAGACACCCCGGTACGTCGAGGAGCTGCTGCGGTGCAGTGTCGTCCTCGGCAACGCCATCCCGCGCTTCGTCACCCGGGACACCTCCCTGGGCGGGGCGCAGGTCAAGGCCGGCGACCTGGTGCTGCTCTCGCTGGACGCCGCCAACTACGACCCCGAGGCGTTCACCGACGCCGAGCGGTTCGAGCCGGGCCGCTCGCCCAACTCCCACCTGCGCTTCGGTCACGGCCGTCACCACTGCCCGGGCGCCCACCTGGTGCGCCGGCAGTCCGACGTCGCCTTCCGGGTGCTGCTCCAGCGGTTCCCCGGCCTGCGGCTGGCCGTGCCGGCGGCCGAAGTGCCCTGGCACCCCAACCGGATGGCCATCATGGCCGCGGCCGTACCGGTCACCTGGTGAGCTGAGCCCCTCCCGGTCCGGGAGGCACACCGCCGGTGACGCCCCGAGGACGGTTCGCCGTCAGGGCGCCACCGGCGGTCGCAGCGCCGCGAAGCCCGTACAGAGCAGGCGGACACTGCGCGTGAACTTCTCGTCCTGGCCGATGCGGGGGATCAACTCGCCCATGACCAGCGGGAACCGCTCGCACAGGTCGGCGTGGAGTTCGGCGGTGACGGCCGGTGGGGAGGACGGCTGGTTCTGCTCCTGGAGGACGAAGCCGGTGACGTGGCTGAGCAGGGTGTCGGCGGCGATGCCGCAGTGCTCGGGAGGCAGGCCGCCGTCGAGGAGGGTGCCCAGCAGGCGTTCCATCAGGGAGAGCGCGCCGGTGCTGAGCCTGCCGGGGCTCTCGGCGAGGAGCTGGGCGCCGCCGGGGTGCTCCTTGATGCTCAGCCGGAGGGCGGTGGCCTGGGCCTCGACGCGGTCCGGCCAGGCCGCGGTGGACGGCAGGGCGGCCAGGGCGGCGGTGCCCGCGTCGTACGCCCGGCGGCAGACCCGGTCGGCCATCAGGGCGAGCAGCTCCTCCTTGCCGCGCACGTGGTAGTAGAGGCTGCCGGCGTGGGCGTGGAGCCGCTCGGCGACCTGCCGCATGGAGAGGTTCTGGTAGCCGACCTCGGCGAAGACGGCCATGCCCGCGTCGACGATGCGCTCCTTGGTGAGCTTCATGCGGGCCACCGTAACAGCCTTTTCCAACAGTGTTCGAAAGTTGTGCTAGCTTGTGCGGCGTCAGGTTTTCGAACGGTGTTGGAAAGCGCCGTAACCGGGGGGAGGGGCCAGGCGGATGGAGGCGATCGTCTTCAACGTGACCACGGCCGCGCTGATGGTCATGATGGTCAACTGCGGGCTCGGTGTGGTCGGCCGCGACACCCTGCGCGGGCGGCCGCTGCCGTGGGCGGCGATCGCCCTGACCGTGGTCGCCGTCGGCGGGGTCGTGCTCCAGCTCGCCTGGTCCGGCGCCATGGACGCGCTGGACGCGGACCCGGCGAGGTCAGGCTGGTGGCGCGAGTTCACCTCGGTGTTCATGCAGAACGGCGGCCTCTTCGGCGGGCTGTGGAACCTCGTCACCCTCGCCGCCGTCGCCGCGCTCGCCCAGTGGTACTGGGGCGGCACGCTGACCCTGGTCCTCTTCCTGGCCGGCATCGTGCTGCCCGGCCGGATCGACACCCTGCTCGGCTTCGGCGACGGCCCGAGCACCGACCCGCGCAACTTCGCCGGCAGCTCCGGCGCCACCTACTTCCTCGGCGCCAGCCTGGCCCTCGCCCTCCTCACCCGCACCCGCCTGCCCAAGGAGATCGCCCTGGCGGCCGGTGTCCCGGCGCTCGGCCTCGCGATGTGGCTCGCCCAGGACAACGGCCACGGACTGGTGTCCGTCTACGGCTTCGCCCTCGCGGCGGTGGTGCGGGTGGTCCGCGGCCGACTGGTCCGCCCGACCGGGCAGGCGGCCTGACCGCCGGGCGGGACGAACTTCGCCGCCGACCCGCCGACCCGCCGACCCGCCGACCCGCCGACCCGCCGAGCTACCGACGCCCGGCGACGTCGTGGGGTGCTCGATCGAGGGGCTCGGAACGCCCGGCAACCGGATCACGGCCCTGGAATGACGCCCCCGGACCGACGACCCCGGACCGACGGCCGCCGGTCACGCGGCCGCGACGAGCCGCTCCGGGTCGCCGACCCCGCCGCCGACCCCGTCGACGGCCGGCCGGGCGGCCGGCCCGGCGGTGGTCCGGCGGCTCAGCACGGAGCCGCCGCCCACCGCGCCGCTGACCAGCAGCCCCCCGGCCAGCAGGGCGCCCCGCGCGCCGAGGAGCTGGATCGAGGCACCCAGCAGCGGCGGACCGGCCAGGCCCCAGAGCGTGCTCACGCTGCGCCAGGCCCCCAGGACCCGTCCGCGCAGGTGGGCGGGCGGGTCGGTCTGGAGGATCGTGGACACGGCCGTGTCGCTGAGCGACTCCAGGACGGCCATGGGCACGACCAGCAGGGCGAGCAGGAGAAGGGTGGGCGAGAGCGCCGCCAGGCACTGGAGGAGCCCGCCGGCCGCCGTCAGCACCGCCACCAGCCGCACCGAGGGGTTGCGCAGCCGTCCGGCGATCACCGCGCCGACCGTGCCGCCGACGGCCAGCACGGTGGCGATCAGGCCGTACTCCCGGGCCCCGCCGTGCAGTGCCCCGCTGACCAGGGCGGCGAGGGTGAGACCGTAGTTGCGGCCGAGCATCGAGCCGAGGCCGGTGAGGCAGGCCACCGCGACCAGGCGGCGCCGGCCGACGAAGAACGCGACGCCGGCCCGGACGCCCTGGTGGTCGGCGTCCGGCCCGGGTCCGTCGGCCGGCGCTGCACCCGCCGCCGGCCGCAGGAACGGGATGACCAGCGCCACCACGACGAAGGACAGGCCGTTGGCCAGGTAGGCGCTCGCCATCCCGAACAGGCCGACCACGACCCCGGCGAGGGCGGTGCCGGCCAGCCGTCCGACGCTGTGCACCACCGAGCCGACCGCGATCGCCGAGGGCACGTCCTCACGGGGGACGAGGTCGTTGCCGAGCAGCGCGCAGGCCGGGGACTCGATGGTGGCGATCAGCCCGGTGAGCACCGCCAGCACCAGGAGGACGGGAACGCTGAGCGCGCCCAGCGCCACCAGCGCCGCCGTGCCGAGGGCGATCACGGCCAGTGCCGCCTGGCTGACGGCGGCGGTGGTCTTGCGGGGCCACCGGTCGACCGCGGCCCCGCCGGCCAGGCCCAGCAGCAGACCGGGCGCCACCTGGAGGGCGAGCGACAGACCGGTGACCGCGGCCGATCCGGTCAACTGGAGGACCAGGAGGTTCTGGACGGTCAACTGCATCCAGGCGCCGGCGTTGGAGACCAGGTTGGCCAGCGACCACCAGCGCATGCTCCGATGGCGCAGCGAACGCCAGGGCGCGCGGGAGCCTTCCGGTCCGGTCTCCGCCGAACGCGCCGCGGGCAGGACGGAGCCCTTACGAGGGGAGGGGACGAGAACGCGCCGGGCGCGCGACGGTGCGGTGATTCTGGGCAGCACTTTCACAACCGGATCGAGTGGTACGCGGGAAGGGTCGGGCTCGATCCGGGGTGGGCGTCGCCGGTGCGTGAGCCGGTGCCGCCGGGGCGACCAGGCGCCCGGCGGTAGCTCCATGCTCGGCGGCCGGGGCGCGATCGCAAACGTCAGCTGGCTCACATCGTCCGCGACGGCCCCGGCCGCATCCCCGCTGACCTGCGGTTTCCTCGTGGCGGTGGGGTTGCTCACACCGACTCGGCGGTGGCGGCCGCAGGGGAACCGGGCGGACGGTCCTCGAACGGCCGATGACCTTCGAACGGGTGAACCAGTCGGTTCCTGGTACCCGGCCGCGCCGGGGCCGGTCGCACCAGCGGAATCGACGGCCTGCGCCCCGGTGGCAGCGGCCCCGGGGCGCGCCCCACCTGTCGCGGGACCCACCGGTGGTGGAGAGGCTGGGCGTCAGCGCCGACGCACCGGCCGAGCACCGAGGAGGAACGGATGACTTCCCGTCCTGGACAACGCCTTCACGCCGTGGTCACCGGCGGGGCCGGCTTCGTCGGCTCCCACCTGTGCACCGCCCTGGTCGCCCACGGGTACCGGGTCACCTGCGTCGACGACTTCTGCACCGGGTCCACGGCCAACGTCGCCCACCTGGCGGACCGGCCCGGCTTCGAGCTGCGGGAGGCCGACGTCGGCGAGGGCCTGGACGTCGAAGGGCGCGTCGACTACGTCTTCCACCTGGCCTCGCCCGCCTCGCCCGCCGACTACCTGCGCCTGCCGCTGCACACCCTGGACGCGGGCAGCCTGGGTACCCGCAACGCCCTGGAGCTCGCCCGCCGGAACGGCGCCAGGTTCCTGCTCACCTCCACCTCGGAGGTGTACGGCGACCCGCTCCAGCACCCCCAGGTGGAGAGCTACTGGGGCAACGTCAACCCGGTCGGCCCGCGCAGCGTCTACGACGAGGCGAAACGGTTCGCCGAGGCGCTCACCACCGCCGAGGCCGGCGCCGTCGGTGTGGACACCGCGATCGTCCGGCTGTTCAACACCTACGGCCCGCGGATGCGCTCCCACGACGGACGGGCCGTGCCCACCTTCATCCGCCAGGCGCTGGCGGGGGAGCCGCTGACCGTCACCGGCGACGGCACCCAGACCAGGTCGCTCACCTACGTCACCGACACGGTCGACGGCATCCTGGCGATGGCACGCTCCGACCTGGCCGGCCCGGTGAACATCGGCAACGACGTCGAGTTCACGATGCTGGAACTGGCGCACCTGATCATCGAGCTCACGGACTCGCCTTCCACCGTGCAGTTCGTGGCCCGGCCGACCGACGACCCCGCGGTGCGGCGCCCCGACATCACGATGGCCCGCGACAAGCTCCGCTGGGAGCCGATGACGCAGGCCCGCGAGGGACTCGCCACCACGATCGAGTGGTTCCGCGCCCACCCGGAGGCCTGACACCGACGCTCCCGGTGAACGGTGTCCCGTCGCCGGCCGAATCGAGGAGGTCACGCGCCATGCGCGTGCTCGGAATCAACGCCCTGTTCCACGACCCGGCAGCCGCCCTGGTCATCGACGGCCGGACGGTAGCCGCCGCCGAGGAGGAACGGTTCAGCCGTCGCAAACACGGCAAGCGCCCGCTGCCCTTCTCCGCCTGGGAACTGCCCGTCCAGGCCGCCCGCTGGTGCCTGGAGCACGCCGGGCTGACACCCGCCGACCTCGACCTCGTCGGCTACTCCTTCGACCCCGCGCTGGCCCGCCCGGCCGACGCCATGGGCCTGGACGACCCCTGGGACCACCTGCGGCTGCGGTACGCCCACGAGGCGCCCGGCTTCCTCGCCGAGGTGCTGCCCGGCCTGGATCCGGCCGCCGTCCGCTTCGTCCCGCACCACGTCGCCCACGCGGCCTCCGCCGCGTACGCCGCCGACGGCGCCACCGACCCCTGTTCCGTCCTGGTCCTGGACGGCCGGGGAGAGGCCACCTCCCACCTCGCGGCCCGGCGGGTCGGCAGCCGCCTGGAACCGCTGGCCGGACAGCAGCTGCCCCACTCGATGGGGCTGGTGTACGAGGAACTCACCCAGCACCTGGGCTTCCTGCGCTCCTCGGACGAGTACAAGGTCATGGCGATGGCCTCCTACGGGACCCCGAGGATGGCCGACGCGGTGCGCCGCCACGTCCACCCGACGGGCGACGGCGGCTTCCGCGCGAGCGGTGTGCCGTGGTCCGAGTTCGCCCCCGCGCTCGCCCCCGGCCAGGAGTGGACCCAGCTGCACGCCGACCTCGCCGCCTCCACGCAGCACGTGCTGGAGGAGGTCATGCTCGACCTCGCCCGCTGGCTGCACGGCCGCACCGGGGACCGCCTGCTGACGCTGGCCGGCGGCGTGGCGCTGAACTGCGTGGCCAACTCCAGGATCGCGGCCGAGGGCCCCTTCGACCGGGTCTGGGTGCAGCCCGCCGCCGGGGACGCGGGCACCGCGCTGGGCGCGGCCCTCCACCTGGCCGCCGCGGGCGGTGACCAGCCGCTGCCGATGCCCGGCGTCGACCTCGGCCGGGGCTGGTCGGACGCGGAGGTGGAGGCGTGGCTGCGCCGTGCCCGCGTCCCGTACGAGCGGCCGGTCGACGTGGCGGCCGAGGTGGCCGCGGCACTGGCCGAGGACGGGATCGTGGCGTGGTTCCAGGGCCGGTCCGAGTTCGGCCCCCGGGCGCTGGGCCACCGCTCGCTGCTGGCCCACCCCGGCCGGGCGGCCAACCTGGAGCGGCTGAACGACGTGAAGGGGCGCGAGCAGTTCCGGCCCGTCGCCCCGATGGTGCTCGCCGACCGGGCCGCCAAGATCTTCGAGGGGCCGCTGCCCAGCCCGTACATGCTCTTCGTGCACCGGGTCACCGCCGAATGGCGCGAGCGGATCCCCGCGGTCGTCCACGTGGACGGCACCGCGCGGATCCAGACCGTCGACCGGGCAGCCGACCCGCTCACCGCCCGGATGCTGGAGGAGTTCGAACTGCTCACCGGACTGCCGGTGGTGGTGAACACCAGCCTCAACACGGCCGGCCGGCCGATGGTCGACGACGTGCGCGACGCCCTGGAGTGCTTCGGCTCCTCCCCGGTCGACCTGCTGGCGCTGGGCCCGTTCGTGGTCCGGCGCGGCCGGATGTTCGCCGACCCGGCCCGGCCCGGGGAGGGAGCGCGGTGAGCGGCGGCCCGACCGCCTACGCGGTGGTCGTCCCGACGCTCGGCAGACCCAGCCTGACCGCCTGCCTCCGGGCGCTGGCGGACGGCCAGGGGCCGCCGCCGGAACAGGTCGTGCTGGTCGACGACCGCCCGCTGACCGACTGCGGGCCGCTGGCCGTCGAGGTGCCACCGGCGCTGCGGGACCGGCTGACGGTCCTGCCCGGCGGCGGCAACGGCCCGGCGGCGGCCCGCAACACCGGGTGGCGCGCCGTCACCCAGCCCTGGGTCGCCTTCCTGGACGACGACACCGTGCCCGGCCCGACCTGGCCGCGGGACCTCGTGGCCGACCTGGCCGCCGCGCACCCCACGACCGGCGGCGTCCAGGGGCGCATCGAGGTGCCCCTGCCCGTCGGGCGACGGCCCACCGACTGGGAGCGGGGCACGGCGGGCCTGGCCCGCTCCCGGTGGATCACCGCCGACATGGCCTACCGGAGGGCCGCGCTGGAACAGGTCGGCGGCTTCGACGAACGCTTCCGCCGGGCCTTCCGCGAGGACGCGGACCTGGCCCTGCGGGTGCTGGACGCCGGCTGGCGGCTGGAGCAGGGCGACCGCCGCACCACCCACCCGGTGCGCCCGGCGGACCGCTGGGTCTCGCTGCGCCAGCAGGCCGGCAACGCGGACGACGTCCTGATGAACCGGCTGCACGGACCGCGCTGGTGGGAGCGGGCCCAGGCGCCCCGCGGCCGCTTCCCCGCCCACGTGGCGGTGACCGCCGCGGCGGTCACCGCCCTCGGAGCCGCCGCGGCCGGTCGACCGCGCGCCGCCGCGGCCCTCGCCGCGCTGTGGCTGGCCGGTACGGCGCAGTTCGCCGCCGTCCGCGTCCTGCCCGGCCCGCGCACCAGGGAGGAGGTCGTCACGATGCTGCTGACCAGCGTGCTCATACCGCCGGCCGCCTGCCGGCACCGGCTCCTGGGCCTGCTGCGCCACCGTGCGGCCGAACCCTGGTACGCGCCGGCTCCCGTCGTGCCCACCGCCGAACCGCAGGTGGCGCGGGCGGTCCGGCCGGTGGAACGGGAGGAGTCCTCATGAGCTCCGCCACCGGCCGGGCCCCGGCCGACGCGCGGCCCCCGCACCGCGGGGCGCGGCCCGAGGGGCCCTGGATCTTCCCCGCGCGCCCCCGGCCGGCCGGGCCCTCCGCGGCCGCCGCCGTGCTCTTCGACCGGGACGGGACCCTGGTGGAGGACGTGCCCTACAACGGCGACCCGGCCCAGGTGCGGCCGGTGCCCGGCGCCGCGCGGGCGGTGGCCGAGCTCCGGGCCGCGGGCCTGGGGCTGGGCGTCGTCAGCAACCAGTCCGGCGTCGCCCGCGGGCTGCTGACCCGGCGGCAGGTGGCGGCCGTGCAGAGCCGGATCGAGGACCTGATCGGCCCGTTCGGGATCTGGGCGGTCTGCCCGCACGGACCGTCCGAGGGCTGCGGGTGCCGCAAGCCCGCGCCCGGCCTGGTCCTGGCCGCCTGCCGCGGCCTCGGCGTGCCGCCGGCCCGGACGGTCGTCATCGGGGACATCGGCGCCGATGTCGCAGCGGCCCGCGCGGCGGGCGCGCGGGCGATCCTCGTCCCGACCCCCGCCACCCGGCCGGAGGAGGTCGCGGACGCCGAGACCGTCGCTGCCGACCTCGCCGCCGCCGTCCGGCTGGTCCTCGACGGCCGGCCCGGAACCGACCGGGAGGGCACATGACCACCCTCGTGGTCAGGCTCGACAGCGCCGGCGACGTCCTGCTCGCCGGCCCGGCCGTCCGGGCCGCCGCCCACCGCTCCCGGCGGGTGGTGATGCTCTGCGGACCGCAGGGCGCCCCCGCCGCCCGGCTGCTCCCGGGCGTGGACGAGGTCGTGGTCTGGGACTCGCCCTGGACCGGCTTCGACCCGCCCCCCGCGACGGCCCGGGGCGTCCTGGAACTGGTGTCCTCGCTCGCCTCCAGGCGGATCGAGCGGGCCCTCGTCCTGACCTCCTTCCACCAGAGCGCCCTGCCGACCGCGCTCCTGCTGCGGATGGCGGGCGTGCCCCACATCGCCGCGGACAGCGTGGACTACCCGGGCTCGCTCCTGGACCTGCGCCACCGGCGCGGGGAGGGCCGCCACGAAGCGGAGGCCGCCCTCGACCTGGCCGGGGCCGCGGGCTTCCCCCTGCCGCCCGGCGACGACGGCCGGCTGGCCGTCCTGCCGCCGCCCGACCAGCGGCACCTCACCGGCCCCGGCCGCTACGTCGTCCTGCACCCGGGGGCCGCCGTGCCCGCGAGGGCGCCCGGGGCGCGCCTGGCCGCGGCCGCGGTACGGGCCCTGACCGCCGCGGGCCACCGGGTGGTGGTGACCGGCGGGCGGGCCGAGAAGGAGCTGACGGCCGAGGTGGCCGGCGCCGACGCCCTCGACCTCGGCGGGCGCACCGGCCTCGCCGAACTCGCGGGCGTCCTGGCCGGCGCCGACGCCGTCGTCGCGGGGAACACCGGTCCGGCCCACCTCGCCGCCGCCGTCGGCACCCCCGTCGCCTGCCTGTTCGCGCCCGTCGTGCCGGCCCACCGCTGGCGGCCGTACGGCGTGCCGCACGTGCTGCTGGGGCGTCAGGACGCCCCCTGCGCGGGGACCAGGGCCCGGACCTGCCCGGTCCCGGGCCACCCCTGCCTGGACTCGCTCACCGCGGAGGAGATCGTCACGGCCGTCGACCTCCTGCGGGAACCCGCCGATCCCGACCGAGCGGCCGCCCCGGAGGTGACCCGATGAACATCCTGCTGTGGCACGTGCACGGCTCCTGGACGACCGCGTTCGTCCAGGGACCGCACACCTACCTGGTACCGGTCACGGAGGACCGCGGACCGGACGGCCTCGGACGCGCCCGCACCTTCGACTGGCCGCACACCGTGGTGGAACTGCCGCCGGAGCGCCTGCGCGAGACCGACATCGACCTGGTGGTGCTCCAGCGGCCCCACGAGGCGGAGCTCGCCGAACGGTGGCTCGGCCGACGGCCCGGCCGCGACCTGCCGGCCGTCTACCTGGAGCACAACAGCCCGCACGGCGACGTCCCGGACACCCGCCACCCGATGGCCGACCGGGACGACCTGACCCTCGTCCACGTCACCGCCTTCAACGACCTCTTCTGGGACTGCGGGCGCACCCGGACCACGGTCATCGAGCACGGCGTCGTCGACCCCGGGTACCGCTACACGGGAGAGCTGGCCGCCTCGGCCGTCGTGGTCAACGAGCCGGTCCGCCGCGGCCGCACCACCGGGACCGACCTGCTGCCGCTGTTCGCGCGGCAGGGCCCGCTGCACGTCTTCGGCATGGCCACCACCGGGCTCGCCGCCCACCTCGGCCTGCCACCGGAGCGCTGCCGGACCGCCGAACTGCCCCAGGCCGCCCTGCACACCGAACTGCCCCGCCGCCGGCTCTACCTGCACCCCGTGCGGTGGACCTCCCTCGGCCTGTCGCTGCTGGAGGCGATGCACCTCGGCATGCCGGTGGTGGCCCTGGCCACCACCGAGGCCGTCCGCGCCGTGCCCCCCGGAACGGGCGTGCTCTCCACCGACGCCGGGGAACTCGCCGACGCGGTGCGCCACTACCTGGCCGACCCGGCGGCCGCCGCCCAGGACGGGCTGCGCGCCCGCCAGGCCGCCCTGGAGCGGTACGGCCTGAAGAGGTTCCTCGCCGACTGGGACCGCCTGATCGAGGAGGTGACCCGTTGAACACGCCCCTGAGCATCGACCTGGTCTCCGAACACGCCAGCCCCCTCGCCGTCCTCGGCGGGGTCGACGCCGGCGGGCAGAACGTCCACGTCGCGGCGCTCGCCGGAGCCCTCGCCGACCTCGGCCACCGCGTCGTCGTCCACACCCGGCGGGACCGGGCCGACCTCGCCGAACACGTACCGCTGCGCCCGGGCGTCCTGGTCCACCACGTCCCGGCCGGTCCGGCGCGCCAGCTCCTCAAGGACCAGCTGCTGCCGTACATGCCGGCCTTCGGGGACGAGCTGGCGCGGTACTGGCGGGCCCGCCGGCCCGACATCGTGCACGCGCACTTCTGGATGTCCGGACTGGCCGCGCTGCGCGGCGCCCGGGACCTGGCCATCCCGGTCGTGCACACCTACCACGCGCTGGGCGTGGTCAAGCGGCGCCACCAGGGAGCGGCCGACACCAGCCCGCCCGGCCGCCGGACCATCGAGACCGCCATCGCCTGCTCGGCCCACCGGCTGGTCGCCACCTGCAGCGACGAGGTCGCCGAACTCCTGGGGATCGGGGCCCCCGCCGACCGGATCAGGGTCGTGCCCTGCGGCGTCGACCCGGCCCGCTTCACCCCGACCGGACCGAGCGCGCCGCGCGGCAGGCGCCGGCGGCTGCTCACGGTGGGCCGGATGGTCCCCCGCAAGGGTGCCGAGACCGCCGTCGAGGCGCTGGTGCGGCTGCCCGGCACCGAGCTCCTGGTGGCCGGCGGACCGCCCGTCGACCAGCTGGACGCCGACCCGTACGCGCGACGCCTGCGCGCGCTCGCGGCCCGGCTCGGCGTGGCCGACCGGCTCGTCCTGCTGGGCGCGGTTCCCGCCGACGAGATGCCCGCCCTGCTGCGCAGCAGCGACCTGGTGATCTGCCCCGCCCACTACGAGCCGTTCGGCATCGTCCCGCTGGAGGCGATGGCCTGCGGCGTGCCGGTGGTCGCCACGGCCGTCGGCGGCCACCTCGACACCATCGCGGACGGGCGTACGGGCACCCTCGTGCCGCCCGCCTCCGCCGAGGCACTGGCAGCCGCCGCGCACGCCCTGCTGGCCGACCCGAAGACCCGTCAGGCCTACGGCGAGGCCGGGCGCCGCCGCGTCCTCGCCTTCTACACCTGGCGCACCGTCGCCACCGCCACGGCGAAGGTGTACGAGGAACTGCTGGACCGCACCGACCCGCCCGCCCGGACGGCCGGCGCACCCCGGGCCCCGCGGGTCACGACAGGAGACCCCCGATGACCGCAGGTTTCTTCGACGCCGCCGACGACCTGGAGCAGGCCGCGCGGCACTGCCGGGCCCTGGAGACCGCCATCGGCGCCCTCCGCACCCACCACCTGCCCCTGCTCACCGGCTGGGGCGAGGCACTGGCCGGCCTGCTGCCCGCCGGCTCCCGCCTGCTCGCCGCCGGCAACGGCGGCAGCGCCGCCCAGGCCCAGCACCTGACGGCGGAACTGGTCGGCCGCTACCGGGGCGAGCGCGCCGCGTACTCGGCGATCTCCCTGCACGCCGAGACCTCCAGCCTCACCGCCATCGGCAACGACTACGGCTTCGAGGAGGTCTTCGCCCGCCAGGTCGAGGCGCACGGCAGCGCCGGTGACGTCCTGGTCCTGCTGTCCACCTCGGGCCGCAGCCCCAACCTGCTGGCGGCCGCCGACACCGCCCGCTCCCTGGGCCTGGGCGTGTGGGCGATGACGGGCCCCGCACCCAACCCGCTGGCGGAGCGCGCGGACGAGGCGCTGGCGGTGGAGGCGCCGGAGAGCGCCACCGTGCAGGAGGTCCACCTGGCCGCCCTGCACATGGTCTGCGAGGCCTTCGACGCGGCGCTCGACCGCCGCCAGGACACGGACCACCCGGTCACCGCGCCCGGCCCCGACCTGCCTGGACTGCCCGGGAGGACCTCGTGAACGGCCCCCTGGTCGTGGTCGGCGACAGCCTGCTCGACATCGACGTCGACGGCCGCGCCGACCGCCTGGCCCCGGACGCCCCGGTGCCCGTGGTCGACGTGACGGCCGAGCACAGCCGCCCCGGCGGCGCCGCCCTCGCCGCGGGCCTGCTGGCACGGTCCGGCCGCGAGGTCGTCCTGGTCACCGCCCTGGGCGACGGAACGGCGGCCCGCACCCTGCGCCGCCACCTCACCGGACGCGTACGACTCGTGGAACTGCCACTGGCCGGCGACCTCCCGGTCAAGACCCGGGTGCGGGTCGACGGCCGGCCCCTGCTGCGCGTCGACCGCGGCGGCGGAACCGTCGGGCCCCCCGACCGCCGGGCCACCCAGGTGCTCGCCCGCGCCGCGGCCGTCCTGGTGGCCGACTACGGCCGGGGAGTCGCCGACCGGCTGCGCGCCCCGCTGACGGCCTGCGCCGGGCACGCCCCGCTCGTCTGGGACCCGCACCCGCGCGGCGGGCCGCCGGTCCCCGGGGCACGGCTGGTCACCCCCAACGCCGCCGAGGCCAGATCCTGGGCCGCCGCCCTCGACCCCGGCGCCCCGACCGGCGACGGGCTCCCCGACCACACCGCCCGGGGCGCCCTGCTGGCCGACCGCTGGCGCGTCGCCTCGGTGGCCGTCACCCTCGGGCCGCGGGGCGCGCTCCTCTGCCGGGGCACCGAGAGCCCGATCCTGCTCCCGGCCCCCTACGAAGCCACCGGCGACCCCTGCGGAGCCGGCGACTGCTTCGCGGCGGCCGCCACCGCGGCCCTGGCGGCCGGCGCCATCGCCGAGGAGGCGGTCCACGCCGCGGTCACCGCGGCGGCGGACTTCGTGGCCCGCGGCGGCGCCGGCAACCCGGCCCTGTGGGACCGGGCTCCCGGCCCGGCCACCGCGCCGCCGGACGCCCTGCGGATCGCCGAGGCCACCCGCGCCCGGGGCGGCACGGTCGTGGCGGCCGGAGGCTGCTTCGACCTGCTGCACGCCGGCCACGTCTCCCTCCTGGAGTCCGCCGCCCGCCTGGGCGACTGCCTGATCGTCTGCCTGAACTCCGACGACTCGGTGCGCCGGCTCAAGGGCCCGGGCCGCCCGCTCAACCCGGAGGACGACCGCGTCCGGGTCCTCACCGGTCTCGGCTGCGTCGACGCCATCCAGGTGTTCGAGGAGGACACCCCCGAACGGGTCCTGCGCACCCTGCGCCCCGACGTCTGGGTCAAGGGCGGCGACTACCGGCCCGAAGCCCTGCCCGAGGCCCCGGTGCTGGCCGAATGGGGCGGCCAGGTGCTCGTCCTGCCCTACCTGGACGGCCGTTCCACCACGGCGATCGCCGAGCGGGCCGCCGTCCGGGCCCGCCCGTGACCGAGCGGCCCGCCCTCCTGGTCCTGCGGGCGCTCGGCCTGGGCGACCTGCTCACCGGTGTCCCCGCCCTGCGTGCCCTGCGCCGCCACCACCCCGGCCACGAACTGGTCCTGGCCGCCCCGGCCCGGCTGGCACCCGCCCTCGCCGCCACCGGCACGGCGGACCGGCTGCTGGCCACCGACGCGCCCGGGCGCGAGGTGCCCCACCGCCTGCCCTGGGACGGCCCGCCGCCCGAGCTCGCGGTGGACCTGCACGGCAACGGACCGGCCAGCCGTGACGCCCTGGCACGACTGCGGCCCGCCCGCCTCATCGCCTACGCCGACGCCCGCGCCCCGCGCTGGCGCGACGACGAGCACGAGCGCGAACGCTGGTGCCGCCTGCTGCGCCACCACGGCATCGGAGCGGACGCCGACGACCTGCTCATCGCCCGGCCCGCCGTCGCCTCGCCCGCACCCGGGGCCGTGGTCGTCCACCCCGGAGCCGACGCGGCCGCCCGGCAGTGGCCGCCCGACCGGTTCGCCGCCGTGGCCCGGGCGCTGCGGGCGGACGGCCGGCGGGTGGTGGTCACCGCCGGCCGGGGTGAACGCGCCCTCGCCGAGGAAGTCGCGCGCGGCGCCGGACTGCGGGCGGGGGACGTCCTCGGCGGCGGCGCGGACCTGCCCTTCCCACTGCTGGCGGCGCTGGTGGCCGAGGCCCGCGCGGTGGTCTGCGGGGACACCGGGATCGCCCACCTGGCGGCCGCGCTCGGCACGCCCTCGGTGACGCTGTTCGGCCCGGTCTCGCCGCTCCTGTGGGGGCCGCCGGCCGTGCCCCGCCACCTCGCCCTCTGGCGGCACGAGGGCGACGCGACCCGGCCCGGCGACGCCCACGGCCCCCGGCCCGACCCCCGGCTGCTGCGCATCCGCCCGGCCGAGGTGCTGGCCGCCCTCGCGGAGCTGCCGCCACCGGTACCCCGTCCGGGGCGCGAGGCCCCGGTTCAGCCGACGTAGCGGCGGGCCCGGGAGGCACGCTGCGCCCCGTCCAGGCTGCGCAGCGCCCGTTCGACCCGGGGCGGCACGGTGCGCCGTTCGCGCAGCACCCACGGCAGGCCCGCCGCCGCTTCGGCGAAGGCCCGCAGGGACACCGCGTCCCGGGGCACGCTGCGGGCCAGGAAGGCGGTGCGGCGCGCCGCGGGCCACAGCGGCCGGCGCAACCAGGTGAACCAGAGGGTGTTGCGGATCCCGTGCCGCCGCCGCAGCGTCGCGTCGCGGGCCGGGGACGGCCGGTGGTGGACCGTCAGGCCGTCGGCGTACACCAGCCAGTGGCCGGCGGCCGCGAGGTCGGCGGCCAGCAGCTCCTCCTCGCCGCCCAGCCAGAGCCGCGGCGAGAAGCCGCCGGCGGCGCGGAACAGGTCGGTGCGCAGCACCGTCGCCCCGGCGAGGAACGAGCCGAGGGCCGGCCCCGGGAGCCAACTCGGCGCGGGCACCGGTGAGTTCCGCAGCTCCTCGACGATCGGGTCCTCACGCGGCGGCGCCTGGGGGCGGTCGGGGTCGTGGACCAGGATCCGGGCGGTGACCGCCGCCACCGGCGGGTGGGCGTCGAGGAGCCGGACCGCCGCGTCCAGCGAACCCGGCTCCCACCAGGTGTCGTCGTCGCAGAAGGCGAGGTAGCGCGTCGTCACCTCGCGGGCCGCCAGGTTCCGCCCGCAGGCGCCCGCGTTGCGCCCGGCCGGCAGCAGACGGGCGCCGCCCGGATGGTCGCGGACGGCCCGGGCCGTCCCGTCGGTGGAGCCGTTGTCGACGACCAGCACGGGTGGGCGCTCCGGCAGCTCCGCCAGGCGGTCGAGGGTGTGCAGGAGTTCGCGGCGGCGCTCGTGGGTGATCACGACGACGGTGACCGGGTGCCGCCCCCCGGCCGGTTCGGGCGCGGCCACGGGCAGGCCCTCCAGGGTCCGGACGGCCCGCTCGACCCGCTCGGGCAGCGGATCGCGCCGGTGCAGGGCCAGCGGCAGCCGGGGCAGGGCGGACACCAGAGCCCGGCGCGCCACCGGGCCGTGCGGCGCGGCCCGCAGCACCGCGGCGGTGTGGCCGAGCGCCACCGGTCGGGAGCGGCGCAGCCAGTCGGTGAGGAGCATGTTGCGCAGCTGTCGGGCCGACCGTCCGGGCCGGCAGTCCGGGGCGGGGTGGTGGTGGGCGACGACCTCGGGACAGTAGGCGAGGCCCCAGCCCTCGGCGGCGAGGTCCAGGGCCAGCAGTTGCTCCTCGCCGCCGAAGTGCAGCAGCGGGTCGAAACCCCCGACCGAGAGGAACGCGTCCCGGCGGACGACGGCGGCGCAGGCCAGGAAGCCGAGGACGGACGGCCCGGGCAGGTCCGCGTCGGTGCCGAGCGGGCCGGCGGCCAGTTCCTCGTTGATCGGGTCCGGTCGCTCGGCCGGACCGACCAGCGTGGCCCCGGTGAGCAGCGCCAGCCGCGGGTGCCGGTCGAGCAGCCGGACGGCGGAGTCCAGGGCGCCGGGCGCCCACCAGGAGTCGTCGTCGCTGAAGGCGATGTACCGGGTGGACAGCGCGGTGGCCCCGACGGCACGGGCGGCCGCGCCCAGGTTGCGGCGCAGCGGGATCACCCGAACGGCGGGATGGCCGGCCAGGACGGCGTCGGCGGTGCCGTCGGCGGATCCGTTGTCGACGACGGCGATCGGCGGACGCTCGGGCAGCGCGGCCAGGTGGTCCAGGGCGTCGAGCACGTTGGCCCGCCGGTTGCGGGTGATCAGGACCACGCCCAGGTCGGCAGGACGCATGGAGGCCCCCAGGAATCCGGTCGGTGGCGGGGAGCGCGGCGGACGGCGAGGGTCGCGGGGGTGCTGCCCCGCTGCCGCCGTCGCTCCTCCAGTGTGACGCCCGGGCGGCCGGCTGGCGTGGCGGGCGCCGGGCCGCCCGCACAGCTGGGCCGAGTCGTCCGCAGGGCTGCGGCGGGCCCTCCTCACCGCTGGGCCGGGCCGCCTCACAGCTGGGCCGTGAGGGCGACCAGCAGCGCGGCCAGCCCCACGGCCAGCCAGGCGATGTAGTCCCCGAGCAGCCCGGAGTGCAGTCGGCGCAGCGGCAGGACGGTGACCCGGAACAGCCCGCTGGTGCCGCGCCCGGGGTCGCGCCGGACGGCGGCGGTGGCGAGGCCGACGGCCAGCAGCGTGGAGAGCAGGCCCAGCAGCACTCCGGACACCGTCCACCAGGCCTCGGGCGCCTCGCTGGCGGGGGCCGGGGCGCCGCCCAGGGTCTGGGCGAGGTAGCCGCTGCGGTCGGTGAAGGCGGCCGCTCCCGCTGCGAGCGCGCGCCCCACGCCCGGCAGCACGCCGACGGCCAGGCAGCCGGCCAGCAGCACCGCCGGGACGAGGAGCATCGGCACCGGCGGCCGGCGGCCCGGTTCGCGGATCTCGGGCTCCTCGCCCTCGCCGGTGGTCGCCGCCACCTCCGGGTGCTCGGCCGGCGGCGCGCCCACGCCGCCGAAGACCCGCAGCCCGGCGCGCAGCACCGCGCCGCCGGTGAGCGCGGACACCAGGACGAACACCGCCGGCAGCCAGCCGCCCCAGCGCCCGGCGGCCTCCTCGGCGACGGCCTTGCCGAGCCCGGTGCCGAACGGCGGCAGCCCGGCCAGGGCGAGTGCGCCGACGACGAACAGCAGCCCGGTGAAACGGAGTTCGCGGGCCCGGCCGTGCAGCCCGTGCTCGTCCACCGAGCCGTAGCGGTCCAGCAGCACACCGGTGAGGCCGAACAGCGCCGCCTTGGCGCCCGCGTGGCCGGCCACGTACACGGCCGAGCCGGTCAGCCCGGCCGGGTCGAGCAGCGCCGCGCCGATCAGGAACAGGCCGATGTGCCCGACGGTGGAGAAGGCGAGCATCCGCTTGAGGTGCCGCTGCTGCCAGCACATCACCGCGCCTACCAGCGCCGTCAGCACGCCCGCGGCGAGCAGGGTGTCGCGGACCACGGCGTCCGGCAGGCCGCCCGCCCCGGCGAAGACCACCCGGTGGATGCGGGCCACCCCGTAGAGGCCGAGTTCGACCATCACCCCGGACAGCAGCATGCACACCGGGCTGGGCGCCACCGCGTGGGCGTCCGGCAGCCAGAAGTGGAAGGGCGCGGTCGCGGCCTTGACCAGCGGTCCGGCCAGCACCAGTACGAAGGCGACGACCACCAGGGCGTCCCGGCCGTGTCCGGCCGCGGCGCGTTGGTCCAGCGCGGCGCCGATCTGAGCCAGGCCGAGTTCGCCGGTGCGGGCGTAGAGCAGGCCGATGCCGAGCAGCGAGAGGTACGCGGCGGCCGAGTTGACCAGTCCGAAGGCGAGCGCGCCCTGCAGCGGGCGTTCGTCCTCGATCCGGTAGCCGGTCAGCGCGTAGGCGACGGCGCCCATCAGCTCGAAGAAGACGAAGGCGTTGAAGAGGTCCCCGGTGAGCGCGAAGCCGCACATCCCGGCCTCGAAGAGCAGCAACAGCGCGGGGAACACCCCGCCGTGCTCGCCGGAGGGCTCGTCGAAGTACCGCCAGGCGTAGCACACCACGGCGAGGACGAGGACGGCGGTGAGCAGAGCGAGGCCGGTGCCGAGCCGGTCGGCGACCAGCACGATGCCGACGCTGTGGCCGCCGCGTGGGCTCCAGCCGCCCAGCCAGGACACCGCCCGGCCGTCCGGCGCGGTCCGGGACCACAGCAGGGCCAGGCAGACCACGTCGGTAGCGGCCCAGGCGGCGGTCAGCGCGTCGCGGCCGGGGCGGGGGAGCCAGCGGCCGGCCACGGCCAGGACGGCGGCGCCGAGCAGCGGGACGGCGACGGCCAGCGGCAGCAGATCAGCGGTGTTCACCGGCCGCTCACCCGCGCAGCCCGGTGAGTTCCTCCGGGTCAACCGTGCCGTGCCGCTTGCGCAGTTGGATGACCAGCGACAGCAGCAGCGCGGTGACGGTCGCCCCGACCACGACGTCGGTCAGGGTGAGCGCCTGGACCACCGGGTCGACCACCGGGGCGTCGGTCGGCAGGTCGGAGTAGACGGGAGCGGTCGCCCCGCTGCGGTAGCCGACCGCGAGCAGCAGCACGTAGGTGGAGGACTGGGCGACGGCCAGGCAGCCGACCGCCTGCACCAGGTTGCGGCTGGTCACCAGGCCGTACAGCCCGGCGAGCAGGATCCATCCGGCGACCAGGTACGGAAAGAAGCTCATGCGCCCATCTCGCTTCGCTCGGGGGTCGCTTCGCGGAACGCGCACCTCTTCATGGTTCGCTCGCTCACCGGCCCTCCCCGCCGTGGACGATCTCGACCGCCTGGTCGAGGAAGTGCGCCAGCAGGACCACCACGGCGGAGGCGACCTCGATCCCCACGGCGGCGTTGATCACCGCCACCAGCCCGCTGGAGGACATCTGGTTGAAGGTGCCGAGCGGCAGGGTGTTGGCGAGGTAGCCGGCGCCCTGGGCGAGGCCGATCAGGCCGAGCGCGGCGTAGCTGCCGGCCGCGATCGCGTCCGCCACGTCCAGGACGGCCAGTGGGCGGATCCGCTTGAGCACCCCGTAGTCGGCGGCGACGTAGGCCAGGTGCAGGGCGGTGGCCAGCGCGACGCCGCCCTGGAAGCCGCCACCGGGGCTCAACTGACCGTGGGCGACGAGGTATCCGCCGACCAGCACGGTGACCGGCAGCAGGGTGGCGCCGAACAACCGGGTGGTGGGGAGCACGGTTTCGGCGGCGGCGCGGCGCTTGTGTTCGTCCCGGGCGAGCCGCAGCAGTATGGCGGCGCCGAGCACCGAGCCGAACAGGATGGACTCCTCGCCGAGGGTGTCGAAGGCCCGCTGGTCGAAGTTGACGGAGGAGACGATGTTGGCCGTCTGCCGGGCCAGTCCGGCCGCCACCGCCCGTTCTCCGTACGGGTGGTGGCTGCCGCCGAAGCCGGGCAGCTCGGTGGCGGCGGTGATCAGGGCGGCGGCGAGGACGGCGGCGGCGGTGAGGAACAGCCGCAGTCGGGCGGTGCGGCTCACTCGGTCCGGTCCGGGTTCTCGTCCGCCTGCTCCCGGCGGCGCACCCGGCGGACGGTGAGCAGGATCAGCAGCGGGGTGACCGCGCTGCCGACCCCGAGCTGGGAGAGTGCGACGTCGGGCGCCTGGAGCACGGTGAACAGCAGCGCGAGGCAGAGCCCGAGCAGCGCGAGGACGGCGGCCTGCCGGACCGGGTCGCGGGTGAGCGCGGCGGCGGTCGCGGTGACGGCGGTGAGCAGCAGGGCGATCACGGTCAGGGCGTTGTTCACTGCTGAGCCTTCCGTTCGGCGCGCACGGTGGTGCGCGCGACGGCCATGGTGGTGACGGTGCCGCCGACGGCCAGCAGCAGGCCGATCACCAGGAGCTTGACGGCCGCCCGTCCGGGGCCGGTGTCCACGGCGAGGGCGAGCGCGACCAGCGGCGCGCCGAGGGCGGCGGCGGGGGAGAGGGCGTGCAGCCGCAGGTAGGGGCCGGGCAGCACGAGGAGGGCGAGCGCGGCGAGCAGCAGCGCGGCGGTGCCGGCCACCAGCAGGACCAGCGCGATGGTGTGCCGGGGCGTCACCGCTGCCTCCCGGTCAGGAGGCGGGTGAACACCAGCGTTCCGGCGGGTGCCAGCACGGCGAGGTCCAGCGCCAGGTCGGTGTACGAGGTGCGGCTGAACCCCTGGGCGAGCAGCAGCAGGACGACGGAGGCGGTGGTCGCGGCGAGGTTGAGCCCGGCCAGGCGCTGCTCGGGCGAGCCCCGCAGACCGAGCAGCAGGCACGGACCGACCCCGCAGGCGGCCAGCACGGCCGCCGCGAGCAGCCAGGCGTTCACTCCCCGGCTCCGGTCAACGCCCGCTCCAGCGAGGAGAGTTCGTCGCCCAGTGCGTGGACGGTCAGCTCGCCGCCGTCCCGGCTCCCCACCGCGTACGCGCCGGGCGTCGAGGACAGCAGCGCCGCGCCCCAGGCCGCCCCGGTGCCGGGGGCGAGCCGGACCGTGCGGAACCCGCCGCGGCGGTGCGCGGGGGAGAACACGGCGAGCGCGAGCCGGCCGGTGTCGGCCAGCAGGGTCCACGGGTACGCCCAGAGCGCCCGTGCCAGCCGGGCCGGTCCGCCGGGAGTCGCTCCGGACGCGCGCCGCACGGCCACCGCGCCCAGCGCCCCGAGGAGCGCCACGCCGCCGCCCACCGCCATCTCCAGCGGGGACACCGAGCTGATGAACACGGTGTTCAGCAACAGCAAAACCCCCCACCAGAGCAGGAGTTCGAGCATCGTTCGCATTTCCGCCACCCCCAGGTCGCTCCTCCGGGCACCCGCCACCGCGGCGGGCGGCCCCCAGGTGTACCGCCCGGTCGGCGCACGCGTCCCGCGCGCAACGCCGCGGCGCGCGTGATCGCCGCGCCGGACCACCCGTTCGCCGGACGGCGGGCCGGAAAGCTCCGATGATCGGCCCGGCCCGCCCGGTCGTACTGCTTCGGTCGTACTGCTTCGGTCGTGCTGTTATTGCTGCCGCTCCGGCTCGTGGGCCGGCTCCGTCACCTCGAACTCCGGGCCGTCCTGCGGCCCCTTCTCCTCCTCGTGCTCCGGCGGAGGACTGCCCTCGCCGGTCATCCGGGACTCCGGGGTCTCGACCGGCTCCGGCGGATCCTTCGGCACCGGGTTCCTCATGGTGCTCATCGCGTTCGCCTCCTCGGTACGGACGCGGACAGGCCGGTCAGGGCTGGAACAGCACCTTGACCACGCCGTCCTGCTTGCGTTGGAACATGTCGTACGCATCCGGGGCCTCGGCCAGCGGCACGTGATGGGTGGCGAAGCCCTCCACCCCCAGCGGGTCGCCGTCGCCGAGCAGCGGCAGCAGGTCGTCCATCCAGCGCAGGACGTTCGCCTGCCCCATCCGCAGCCGGAGTTGCTTGTCGAACATGGTCAGCATCGGCAGCGGGTCGGTCATCCCGCCGTACACGCCGGACAGCGAGATCGTGCCGCCGCGCCGGACCAGGTCCACCGCCAGGTGCAGGGCGTGCAGCCGGTCGAGGCCGACCCGGGTCATCAGTCTGGCGGCCACCGCGTCCGGCAGCAGCGAGGTCATCCGCTGGGCGGCGGTCGCGGCGGGGGAGCCGTGCGCCTCCATCCCGACCGCGTCGATCACGGAGTGGGGGCCGCGGCCGTCGGTGAGATCCCGGACGGCGTCGACGATCCGGGAGCCGAGCCGGGCCAGGTCGAACACCTCGACCCCGTTCTCCCGGGCGCGCTCCAGCCGCTCGGGCACCAGGTCGACGCCGATCACGGTGCCGGCCCCGCGGTGGCGGGCGATCCGGGTGCACATGTCCCCGATCGGGCCCAGCCCGAGCACCGCGACGCTGCCGCCGGGCGGGATCTCCGCGTATTCGACGGCCTGCCAGGCGGTGGGCAGCACGTCGGACAGCAGCACGTAGCGGTCGTCCGGCGGCCCGTGCGGGACGGGCACCGGCAGCGTGTTGCCGAACGGAACCCGCAGCAACTCGGCCTGCCCGCCCGGCACTTGGCCGTAGAGCTTGGTGTAGCCGAACAGGGCCGCGCCGGTGCCGTAGGCGTGCACCTGGGTGGTCTCGCACTGGGACTGCAGGCCCTGCACGCAGGTGTGGCAGGTGCCGCAGGAGACGTTGAACGGCACGACCACGCGGACGCCCGGATCGACGGCGTGCACCGCGGGGCCCACTTCGCGGACCACGCCCATCGCCTCGTGGCCCAGGATGTCGCCCTCGTCCAGGAAGGCGCCCAGCACCTCGTACAGGTGCAGATCGGATCCGCAGAGCCCGGTGGTGGTGACCTCCACCAGGATGTCGGTGGGCTCCCGGATCACCGGGTCGGGTACGGAGTCGACGCGGACGTCTCGGCGCCCGTGCCAGGTCACGGCCTTCATGGTTCTCCTTCCGGACGGGCCGGCGGCCGCGCGGGGCGGCCGCCGGTGCCGGGTCAGTCCTTCCCGACGTCCTTGACCTTCTCGCCGGCCTGCTTGAGGTCGCTCTTCATCTGCTTGCCCTTGCCCTCGGCCTCGACGACCGGGTCACCCGTCGCCTTGCCGGCGGCCTCCTTGGCCTTGCCGTGGGCCTTCTCGGCCATGTTGCGCAGCTTGTCCTCGGTACCCATGGGGGTGTGCTCCTCTCGTGGTTCCGACGGTGGGGGGTCGTGACCCCCCGGGCCGCGTGTGCCCCGGAAGCGCACTTCCACACCCCGCGGCCGCCTCAGGACGCCGTCGGCTCGTTGTGGGCGCGGCTCGCCCGCCGCCCGAGGGCGGTCAGCCGGTGGACCGGGCCGCCCTGCGGGTGCCGGGACGCGGCCCGCACACCCGGCACGCCGTGCTCCGGCGCCGCACCGGCCGAGGGCAGCAGCCGCGCGGTCAGGGCCAGCAGCCGGTTGGTGGTGGCGGGAGCGACGCCGTGGGCGAGCACGGCGCCCTTCGCGAGCGGCGTCAGCACCAGCTCGCGCCGCCCGCCCTCGACGGCCCGGACGATCCGCCGCGCCGCCCGCCGGGCGTCCATCGACACCAGTGGCATGGAGGCGGCGGTCGCGAACCAGGCGTACTCGCTGCCCGCCTGCCCGGCGAACTCGGCGGCCGTGTGCGAGCCGGTGCGCATCAGCCCCGGCAGCACCGTGGTCACCCGGATGCCGTACGGCGCCAGCTCCGCCGCCAGCCCCTCCGAGAGGCCGGTGAGCGCGAACTTGGCGGCCACGTACGGCAACAGGTGCGGGGCCGGGATCCGGCCGCCGATCGAGCTGATCATGACGATCGAGCCCGCGCCACGGGCCCGCATCTCCGGCAGCACGGCCTGGACCAGCCGCAGCGGTGCCATCGTCATCAACTCGTGCGCCCGCCGGAAGTCCTGCTCCTGCACCGCCGAGAACGGGCCGACCTGGATCAGACCGGCATTGTTGACCAGCACGTCAACCCCGGTGCCGAAGCGCTCCCGGACGGCCGCGAGCAGCCGCCCGGGCGCCTCCGGGTCCATGAGGTCACAGGCCGTGGCGGCCACTTCGCCCGGCAGGCCGCGCAGCTGCCGCAGCGCCCTCTCCAGGCCCACCTCGTCCCGGCCGCAGATCATCACCCGGCAGCCCCGCTCCGCCAGCTCACCCGCGATGAGCAGTCCCAGCCCGCGGGAGGAGCCGGTGACCAGCGCCGTTCGTCCGGCCAGCTCAACCATCGCCCGCACCCCTTCCTCGCTCCCGGAAGTCCGACGCCGGCGCGTGTGTCCGACCACCCCGCCCGCAAACCCCGGGGTGTGGCCGGGCCCGGCCCGGGCACCCGCCGTAGCGTGACGAACCCCACCGGCCGGACCGGCCTGACCAGCAGCGACCCGCACGGACCGGGGTGGCGGCGGGTGCGCCGGGGGAGGGGCTTCGGCTACCGCGACACCGACGGCAGCCCGCTGCGCGACCCGCTGGCGATCGCCCGGGCCAAGGCCCTCGCGATCCCTCCGGCCTGGACCGACGTGTGGATCTGCCCGCACCCCCGCGGGCACCTCCAGGCCGTCGGGACCGACGCGGCCGGGCGCCGGCAGTACCTCTACCACCCGGAGTTCCGGGCCCGCCAGGAGCGCGCCAAGCACGACCACGTCCTCGCCGTCGCCCCCGCCCTCCCCGCGCTGCGCCGCCGGGTCGAGGAGGACCTCACCCGGCGCGGCCTCGGCCCCGACCGCGTCCTCGGCTGCGCCACCCGGCTGCTCGACCTGGGCTTCTTCCGCATCGGCTCGCCGGGCTACGAACGCGACAACGGTTCGTACGGCCTCACCACCCTGCGGCGCGAGCAGGTGACCGTGCGGCGCGGCCGGGTGCACTTCGCCTACCGCGCCAAGTCCGGCCGCGAGCGCGACCTCACCCTGACCGACCGGGCGGCGGCCGCCGCGGTAGGGGCCCTGCTGCGCCGGCCGGACCCGGGGCCCCGGCTGCTGGCCTACCGCGAGGGCCGGGCCTGGACGGAGGTCGACGCCGCCCGGCTCAACGGCTACCTGCGCGAGCACACCGGCACCGACCTGTCCGCCAAGGACTTCCGCACCTGGCACGCCACCGTGCTGGCCGCCGTGGGCCTGGCCGTCTCCTGGCCGGTGGCCGGCCACTCGGCGGCCGCCCGGCGACGCGCGGCGGCCCGGGTGGTCCGGGAGGTGGCCGAGTACCTGGGCGACACCCCCGCGGTCTGCCGGGCCTCCTACCTGAACCCGCGCCTGTTCGAGCTGTACGAGGAGGGCGTCACCCTGGCGGCGGCCCTGCGGGGCCTCGCCCCCGGCGAGGGGCAGGGGCTGCCGGGCACGGGCGAGGAGGTCGAGCGGGCCGTGATCGAACTGCTCGGCGGCGGCTAGCCGGCAGCGGTGACGGTACGGACCGGTCGATCAGCCGGTGGCCGGGTGCGCCCAGGCGAGCAGCCGCTCGCGCGGCCAGGTGGTCACCAGCCGCTCGGGCGTGAGTCCGAAGCGGGCCGCGCGGGCGTAGCCCGAGGTGAGCCAGTGGAGCTGCTCCGGGGCGTGGGCGTCGGTGTCGACGGCGAAGAGACAGCCCGCGTCGACCGCCAGGCGGAGCAGGTCGTCGGGCGGGTCGCGGCGCTCGGGGCGGCAGTTGATCTCCACGGCCGTTCCGGCGGCGGCGCAGGCGGCGAAGACGGCCTCGGCGTCGAAGCGGGACTGCGGCCGGCCGCGGCCGGTGACGATCCGGCCGGTGCAGTGGCCGAGCACGTTGGTGCGCGGGTGGCGGACGGCCGCGAGCATCCTGGCCGTCATCGGTTCCGGCTCCGAGCGCAGTTTGGAGTGGACCGAGGCCACCACCACGTCGAGCCGGTCGAGCAGTTCGGGTTCCTGGTCGAGCGAGCCGTCGTCCAGGATGTCGCACTCGATCCCGGTGAGCAGCCGGAAGGAGCCGTCCTCGGCGTTGAGGTCCGCGACCACGTCGAGCTGGTGCCGCAGCCGTTCGGGGCTGAGGCCGTGGGCGATGGTCAGCCGGGGCGAGTGGTCGGTGAGGACGGCCCAGTCGTGGCCGAGCGCGCGGGCGGCCTCGGCCATCTCCTCGATCGGGTGGCCGCCGTCGGACCAGTCGGAGTGCAGGTGGCAGTCGCCCCGCGCGGTCGCGGCGAGCTCCCACGCGGCCCGGGCGGCCGGTCCGGCGGCGCTCTCCAGCCGGGCGAGGTAGGCCGGGGTCGCACCGGCGGCGGCCTCGGCGATCACCTCGGCGGTGACCGGCCCGACGCCCGGCAGGCGCTGGGCCCGGGCGGCGTCCACCGGCCCGGGCGGCAGCGCGCGGACCGCGTCGGCCGCGGTGTGGAAGGCGCGCACCCGGTAGGGCGAGGCGTCGTTCCACTCCAGCAGGAACGCGATCCGCCGCAGCGCCGTCGCGGGATCCATGGCGGTCGGTGGGGTGCGCCGCCGGTCAGTGCCCCCGCGCCAGCGCGCGGGCGGCGGCGCCGACCAGGACCGCGCCGCCGGCGGCGAGCAGGCCGTGGTGCTGGGAGGCCCAGAGCTGGGCGCTGCGTTCGTGGGACTCCTCGTCGAAGCGGCCGTGGGCGCCGCGGTCCTGGGAGGCGTCGCCCGGGGCCCAGAGGTTGGCGTGGTCGTCCGGGGTCCGCGAGCCCTGATCCTGCTGGGCCGCGATGCCGGTGCGGGCGAGGTAGCGGTCCAGCAGGCCGGGGGCGATGGCGTTGGCGATCAGGGTGGCCGCGGTGCTGCCGCCCACCCAGTACTCGCGGCGCCCGGGGTGGTCGGCGGCGTAGCGGACGGCGCGGGCGGCCACCTGGGGCTGGTACACGGGCGCGACGGGACGGGCCCGGCCGCGCAGCCGGTTGAGGACCCAGTCGAACTGCGGGGTGTTGACCGCGGGCATCTGCACCATGGTCGTCCGTACCCCGCTCCCGCTGGCGAGGAGCTCGCAGCGCAGCGCCTCGTGCCAGCCCTGGATGGCGTGCTTGGCGCCGCTGTAGGCGGTCTGGAGCGGGATGCCGCGGTAGGCGATCGCGGAGCCGACCTGCACGACGGTGCCGTGGTCGCGCGGCAGCATCCGGTTCAGCGCGGCCCGGGTGGCGTTGACGTAGCCGAGGTAGGTGACCTCGGTGACCCGGCGGTACTCCTCGGGGCTGATCTCCGTGAACGGTGCGAACACCGAGACGAAGGCGTCGTTGATCCAGACGTCGATCGGCCCGAACTCGGCCTCGGCGCGGGCGGCCACGGCCTCGCAGGCGTCCGGGTCGGAGACGTCCGCCAGGACGGTGCGCACCGGTGACCCGGCGGCCTGGGCCTCGGCGGAGGCCGCGCGCAGCCCGGCGACGCCACGGGCGACCAGCACCAGCCGGTTGCCGTCGGTGGCGAACGCCCGGACGCAGGCCCGGCCGACTCCGGCGGTGGCGCCGGTGATGACCACGGTTCGGGGCTTGGAATGCGTACGGATCCTCATGGCGGGCGTCTTGCCCGCCGTCCGGTGCCGAAACGTCCCGGCCGGCCGCCGCGTCACGGGTGGGGGTCGTCGCAGTCCGGCCCGTCCGGTGGTCCGGAGCTCCGGCCGTTGTGCCGGTACAGGTGCCCGATGGGCAGCACCAGCCAGCAGGACGCGAACCACAGCATGACCGCCGCGGTGATCCAGCCGGAGACCGCCGAGTCGGTCGCCACCCGCAGCAGGAGGAGCAGCGCAGAGCCGATGGTCAGGGCCAGCAGCACCAGGCCGACGGCGACCAATCTGGCTGCGGCGTCGACCAGTTGGGGCTTGAGGCGGCGCCCGGCGAAGATCCGGTGGTAGGCCACGGGGGAGGTCAGCGAGCCGGTGGCGAGCGCCCCGAGCACGACGGTGGCCACGTACAGTCCCCGGTCGAAGCCGCCGAGTTGGGAGAAACGCGGCATGAAGACCACGCTCAGCAGGAAGCCGAAGAGGATCTGCGAGCCCGTCTGGGCGACCCGGACCTCCTGGAGCAGGTCGGTCCAGCGCCGGTCGGCCCGTTCCTCGGGTGACTCCCGACGGCCGGTCCGGGGCCGGGAACCGTGGCTGTCGGGGCCGGTGTTCGTCGCCGTCATGCTGATCGCCTCCGCCTCCTCACGTCGGCGCGTGTAGCCGTGACCGGGCGGGGCAAACGCCGGGCATGGACGAGGAGCACGTGGCCTCTCCGGCCGCCGCCGGTGAGACCAGGCGACTCGCCTTCACGGGCAGTGAGGGCGCGGTCCAGCGCAGCCGTGAGTTCAGCCGGGCGGCGCTGCGGTCCTGGCACTGGCTGCCCGACGACGACCGGCAACGGTGCGACGACGAGCAGCGGGCCCTGGCGGAGGACGTCCTGCTGATGGTCTCGGAGCTGGTCACCAACGCGTGTCTGCACGCCCCCGGCGGACCGCGCGAGTTGCGCCTGGACTGGGACGGGGTGCGCCTGCGGGTGGAGGTCGCGGACGCCAGCCCGGTGCTGCCGCGGCTGGCCGAGGCCGGCGATCCGGGCCGGCCGGGCGGGCACGGCCTGCGGGTGGTCGACCGGCTGGCCCGCGCCTGGGGCGCGGGGCCCGACGACGGCGGCAAGCTGGTCTGGCTGGAGGTCGGCTCCCCGCTCGACCGGCACGCGCGGGTCGACGGCTTCAACCGGGGTGGTTGAAGCCGTCGACCGGAAATCGAAGCCGTCGGGCGGAAGGCGCTACGGCTGCCCGGGGTGCGGTCGCGGCGGCGGCGCCGGGTCGGGGTCCGGGTAGGGCGTGGGGTCCGGGAACGGCGGGATGGGAGGAGGAATGGGGTCGGGTCCCTCGCCCGGCCGCGGTGCGGGGTTCGGGTGGGGGATCGGCTGGGTGTCCGGGTCAGGGGGCGTGGGAACGGTCATCGCGCACCTCACTGACCGAGCGCGTGGGCCAGTTCACGCTTGTTCATCTTCGAACGGCCCTTGATGTTGCGGTGCTTGGCCTCGTTGTAGAGCTGGTCGTAGGTCGGACCGCCGGCACCCTTGTGCGAGCGCAGTCCGCCGCGCCGGCCGGACGACATGTCGTGGGTCGAGGTGCGGCTCGCCGTCTTGGACTCGCCGTGGCGGGCGCGTTCCTTGTTGACCGTCCGGGCGGCGATCTCCTTGGCCCGCTTCTCGCTCTCGCCCCGGTCGAGCGCACTGTCCTTGATGTGCTCGTACTGGCGTTCCCGCTTGGGGCTGGATCCTCGGGGCATGGCCGCCCCTCCTCTCGTGGTCCGGGTCGTTGTCTGAGTTCGTGTACCCGGAAGAATCAGAAGAAACCGGACGAAAACGTGAATTCCATGTCGTATGTCGGGTAGAACAACCGTGCGGCGGTTCGCCGGACGAACGCCGCCCGGCACCCGGACCGGGTGCCATCGGGACCTCGCCCCTCGAAACCGGTCGGGTCCTGGGAAAGAGCCCCCTGACGAACGGGCGCCAGCCCGTGGGCGTCGTCGGGCCTTCGTCCCGAGGCCGAGGAGGACTCGTGTCCACCCCTCTGGAAACAGCTCCCCGTGGCGGGCAGGACACCGTCCTGTCCTCGGGCACCCCGCCCGACCTGCCGCCGAGACCCAGCAAGACCGAACTCCGCGCGATGGGGAAGGCCGAGGCGCGGGAAATCAGCGACGCGCTGTTCGAGCGGCTGTCGGGGCTGGCGCGGGAGAGTGCGGCGTACAGCTACGTGCGCGGCACGATCATCGAGCTGAACATGCCGCTGGTGCGGTTCATCGCGGCCCGCTTCCGGCACCGGGCCGAGGACATGGACGACATCCTCCAGGTGGGCACGATCGGCCTGATCAAGGCCGTCGACGGCTACGACCCGCACCGCGGCGTCGAGTTCGTCACCTACGCCATCCCCACCATCGCCGGCGAGATGAAGCGGTTCTTCCGGGACACCTCGTGGCCGGTGCGCGTCCCGCGCAGCATGCAGGAGCTGTACCTGACGGTGGCCCGCGGCTCGGACCGGCTGGAGCAGCAGCTCGGGCGCCTCCCGCAGCCGGAGGAGATCGCCGAGGACCTCCACCTGAGCGTCGAGCAGGCCACCGAGGGCCTGGTCGCGGGCCGGGTCTACCGCCCCAGTTCCCTGGACGCGCTGCGGGATCAGGACTCCGACGAGAGCGGCAGCGCGATGCTGGACCGGCTCGGCGGCTGCGACCCCGGGATCGAACTCGCCGACTTCCGCACCGCCGTGCGTCCACTGCTCGCCGAACTGCCCGAGCGTGAGCAGACGGTGCTCAAGCTGCGCTTCTGGGAGGGCAGGACCCAGTCGGAGATCGCCGCGCGGATCGGCGTCTCCCAGATGCACGTCTCCCGCCTGCTGAGCGCCACCCTGACCCGGTTGCGCGAGCAGCTGGAGGACCAGGACGCCCCGGGCTGGGCCGACGAACCGGCCGAGGCGGACTGAGTTCCACCCGCGCCGGGTGTTTCCGACCCCCCGCAGCGGTTAGTCGCGCTGCGGGGGGCCGTCGTGTCAAGGACGTCAAGGAGGAGCACCGTGTCCCCGAAGGTTTCCGACCACATCCTGGAACGACTGCGCGCCTGGGACGTCGAGTACGTCTTCGGCTATCCCGGCGACGGCATCAACGGGCTGCTCGCGGCCTGGGGCCGGGCCGACAACAAACCCGTCTTCGTCCAGGCCCGGCACGAGGAGATGGCCGCCTTCGAGGCCGTCGGCTACGCCAAGTTCTCCGGCCGCACCGGAGTGTGCGTGGCCACCTCGGGCCCGGGCGCGATCCACCTGCTCAACGGGCTGTACGACGCCAAGCTGGACCACGTCCCGGTGGTCGCCCTGGTCGGGCAGACCAACCGCAGCGCCATGGGCGGCTCCTACCAGCAGGAGGTCGACCTGCTCAGCCTCTACAAGGACGTGGCCGCCGAGTACTGCCAGATGGTCACCGTCCCCGAGCAGCTGCCCAACGTGCTCGACCGGGCGATGCGCACCGCCGCCGCCCGCCGCACCGTGACCGCCGTGATCGTGCCCGCCGACGTCCAGGAGCTGGACTACAGCCCGCCGGAGCACGCCTTCAAGATGGTCCCCTCCAGCCTGGGCGCCCCGCAGTGGACGGTCGTCCCCGAGGACGACGAGCTGCGCCGGGCCGCCGACGTGCTCAACGCCGGCAGCAAGGTCGCCGTACTGGTCGGCCAGGGTGCCCGCAGCGCCCGCCGGCAGGTCCAGCAGGTCGCCGAACTGCTCGGCGCCGGGGTCGCCAAGGCGCTGCTCGGCAAGGACGTGCTGCCGGACACGCTGCCCTACGTCACCGGGTCGATCGGCCTGCTCGGCACCCGCCCCTCGTACGAGCTGATGCGCGACTGCGACACCCTGCTGACCATCGGCTCGTCCTTCCCGTACAGCCAGTTCCTGCCCGAGTTCGGGAAGGCCAGGGCCGTGCAGATCGACCTCGACCCGTTCATGGTCGGCATGCGCTACCCGTACGAGGTCAACCTGGTCGGCGACGCCGCCCGCACGCTGGACCGGCTGCTGCCGCTGCTGGTCCGCAAGGAGGACCGGGACTGGCAGCGCACCATCTGCGACAACACCGAGCGCTGGCAGGAGGTGATGGAGCGGCGCGCCGGGGTCGAGGCCGACCCGATCAACCCCGAGTACGCGATCCACGCCCTCGACCACCTGCTGCCCGACGACGCCATGGTCACCGCCGACTCCGGCTCCGCCGCCAACTGGTACGCCCGCCACCTGCGCTTCCGTGGCCGGATGCGCGGCTCGCTGTCCGGCACCCTGGCCACCATGGGCCCGGGCGTCCCGTACGCGATCGGCGCCAAGTTCGCCCACCCCGACCGGCCCGCCATCGCCATCGTCGGCGACGGCGCGATGCAGATGAACGGCCTCGCCGAACTGATCACCATCGCCAAGTACTGGCAGCAGTGGGAGGACCCGAGGCTGGTGGTGGCGGTGCTCAACAACCGCGACCTCAACCAGGTCACCTGGGAGATGCGGGCCATGGAGGGCGCCCCGAGCTTCCTGCCCTCCCAGCAGCTGCCCGACCTCGACTACGCGGGCTTCGCACGCAGCCTCGGCCTGGGAGCGGAGAGCGCGGTCGCTCCCGGCGACGTCCCCGGCGGCTGGCAACGCGCCCTCGGCGCCGACCGCCCGTTCGTCCTGGAACTGCGCACCGACCCGGCCGTCCCGCCCATCCCGCCGCACGCTACCTGGGACCAGATCCAGGCCGCCGCGGCGTCCGTGCTGCGCGGGGACGCCGACCGTACGGCGATGGTCCGCCAGGGGTTCAAGGCGAAGCTCCAGGAGCTGCTGCCGTCCTTCGGAGGCCGGCATGGCCGTCACTGACCTCGTCGGCCTCGCCGTGCGCAACGTCCGCACCGGGCGCTTCCAGCGCTCCCTGGCCCTGGCGACCGGCATCGGCTCGGTGATCACCGCAGCCGAGATCTACCTGGAGCACGACCGGGCCGGCTTCGGCAACCGCGTCATGTGGTGGCCGGTCCTGCTCGGCCCGATCGGCGCCGCCGCCGGAGTGGCGGGGGCGATCAGCCCCCGGGCCGCCCGGACCCTGCTGCCGGTCGCCTCCGCCTCCATCGTCGCCAACGGCCTCCAGGGCACCTGGCTGCACGTGCGCGGCATCGCCGAGAAGCCCGGCGGCTGGGAGATGGCCCGCTACAACATCGAGATGGGCCCGCCGCTGTTCGCGCCGCTGCTGATGAGCCTGGTCGGCGGGATGGGCCTCGTCGCCGCCGTACTGCGCCGGGAGTCGCCCGATGCCTGAGCCCCGCTTCCCCGGCTTCGACGTCCTCTCCCAGGCCCGGTACTGGGACCGCCGGACGACGGCCGTGGTGGTCGCCCGCACCGGCCCCCAACCGCCGCTCCGGTTCTTCACCCCCGCCGAGGAATCCACCGCCCGCGCCCTGCTCGACCAACTGCTCGACCACCCCGACGCCCCGCTGCTGCCGATGATCGACGCCCGGCTCGCCGAACTGGAGACCGACGGCTGGCACTACGCCGACATGCCGATGGACGACGAGGCCTGGCGCCGCTCCCTGCACGCCCTGGACGAGGAGGCCGACGGCCCGTTCGCCGCGCTGAGCGAGGTCCAGCAGCGGGCGCTGATCGGACGGGTCCAGGAACTCACCGGCGAGCACTGGCACGGCATGCCCGCCGAACACGTCTGGAGCCTGTGGACCAGGTACGCCTGCACGGCGTACTACTCCCACCCCACCGCCTGGAACGAGATCGGCTTCGGCGGCCCCGCCCACCCACGCGGATACCTGCGCCTCGGCCCGGACCAGCGCGAACCCTGGGAGGTCGCGGACGCCCACTCCAGCCCGCCCCGGCCCCCCGACGACGAGCCGCCCCACCCCGTACCGCCCGCCACCGACCCCGGCCGGCACTCCCGGCTGCGCGCCGCCGCCGAGACCGTACGGGCCAACGCCGAGGCCGAGCGAGAGGTCCGCCGAACCAACGCCTCCGCCTGGCTGCTGCCCCGCGACGGCCACGGCTTCGACCACGGCCTGCGGCGCGACATGCGGCGCTACGCGGACACCGACGAGGTGGACCTGCTGATCGTCGGCTGCGGCGCGGGCGGAGCCACCCTCGCCCAGCGGATGGCCCGCCGCGGCTGGAGCGTCGTGGTGCTGGAGGCCGGCCCGTTCTGGGACCCGCTCAACGACTGGGTCAGCGACGAGGCCTCCTCCCACCACCTCTACTGGACCGAGCCCCGGGTCATCTCCGGCAGCGACCCGGTACCGCTCGGTTCCAACAACTCCGGCCGCGGCGTGGGCGGTTCGATGGTCCACTTCGCCGGCTACACCCCCCGCTTCCACCCCTCCGACTTCCGCACCCACAGCCTCGACGGCGTCGGCGCCGACTGGCCGATCGACTACGAGGACCTGCGCGACTCCTACCGCCGCGTCGAGTACGAACTCCCCGTCGCCGGACAGTACTGGCCCTGGGGCGACCCCCACCCCTACCCGCACGCGCCGCACCCCGTCGGCGGCAACGGCGAGATCTTCCTGCGCGGCGCCGCCGCCCTCGGCATCCAGGCCCGGGTCGGCCCGGTCGCCATCACCAACGGCCGCTTCGGCCGCCGACCGCACTGCATCTACCGGGGCTTCTGCCTCCAGGGCTGCAAGGTCAACGCCAAGGCCTCCCCGCTGATCACCCACGTCCCCGACGCCCTCGCCCACGGCGCCGAGATCCGCGCCGACTGCATGGCGGCCGCCGTCGAACTCGACGCCGACGGACTCGCCCGCGGCGTGCGCTACTTCCACAACGGCCGCGAGCACCTCCAGCTCGCCCGTACCGTCGCCGTCGCCGGCTACGCCATCGAGACCCCGCGGCTGCTGCTCAACTCGGCCTGCCCGCGCTTCCCCGAGGGGCTGTGCAACGACCACGACCTGGTCGGGCGGTACGTCATGGTGCAGGGCGCCCCGCAGACCTCCGGCCGCTTCGAGGAGGAGATCCGGGCCTACAAGGCCCCGCCGCCCGAAGTCTCCACCGAGCAGTACTACGAGACCGACCCCGACAAGCCCTACAAGCGCGGCTTCACCATCCAGAACATCTCCCCCCTGCCGATCACCTGGGCCGAGCACGTGGTTGCCCAGGGCCACTGGGGCGCCGACCTGCGCAGGTACCTCTCGGACTACGTCCACTGGGCCACCCTGGGCGCCATGGCCGAACTGCTGCCACAGCCGGACAACCGGATCACCCTCGCCGAGGAGACCGACCGGTACGGACTGCCCGTCGCCAACTTCGCCTTCTCCCAGTGCGACAACGACCGGATGCTGATCCAGGCCGCCCGCGAGGTGATGGAGTCCATCCTGCGCGCCGCGGGAGCGAGCGAGGTGATCACCATCGACCGCTACGCCCACCTGGTCGGCGGCTGCCGGATGGCCGACCACCCCTTCGCCGGCGTCGTCGACCACCGGCTGCGCACCTTCGCCGTGCCCAACCTGCTGATCACCGACGGCAGCGTGCTGCCCACCCAGGGCAGCGCCAACCCGGCGCTGACCATCATGGCCCTGGTCGACCGGGCCGCCGGCCTGCTGGCGGCGGGCGAACGCTCCGGACTGCGGACACCGTCATGAGCGAGCTCGAACGCATCGACGTCAGCGTCTACACCGTCCCCACCGACGCGCCCGAGGCGGACGGCACCCTCGCCTGGGACCGGACCACCGTGGTCCTCGCCGAGGCCGTCAGCGGCTCCCACCGGGGCCTCGGCTGGACCTACGGCGCGCCCGCCACCGCCACCGTCATCAGCGGGCAACTCGCCCCGCTGGTCACCGGCCGCGACCCGCACGACACCACCGGCGCCCACGAGGCGATGAACCGGGCGGTGCGCAACGCGGGCCGCCCCGGGCTGATCTCCGGTGCCGTCTCGGCCGTCGACCTCGCCCTCTGGGACCTGCGCGGCCACCTGCTGGGACTGCCGCTGGCCCGACTGCTCGGCGGCGCCGCCCGACCCGTCCCGGTGTACGGCAGCGGCGGCTTCACCACCTACTCGGCCGAGCAGCAGGAACGCCAACTGCGCGGCTGGGCCGAGGAACAGGGCATCCCCCGGGTCAAGATCAAGATCGGCGAGTCCTGGGGCACCCGCGAGCAGCGCGACCTCGAACGGGTCCGCGCCGCCCGCGCCACCGTCGGCGACGGGGTCGAGCTCTACACCGACGCCAACGGCGGGTACCGGCGCAAACAGGCCGTCCGGGTCGGCGCCGCCCTCGCCGACCAGGGCGTCAGCTGGTACGAGGAACCCGTCTCCTCCGACGACCTCACCGGCCTGCGGGTCGTCCGCGACGCCGTCCTTCCCGATGTCACCGCCGGGGAGTACGGCTACGACCCCGCCTACTTCGCCCGGATGATCCCCACCGTCGACTGCCTCCAGGCCGACGTCACCCGCTGCGGCGGCGTCACCGGGTGGCTGCGCGCCGCCGCCCTCGCCCAGGCCCACGGCCTCGACCTCTCCGCCCACTGCGCCCCCCACCTGCACGCCCACGCCGCCGCGGCCGTCCCCAACTGCCGCCACCTGGAGTGGTTCCACGACCACGTCCGGATCGAGCGGATGCTGTTCGACGGCACCCTCGACCCGGCCGGCGGCACCGTCACCCCTGGCGCCGACGGCGCCCCCGGGCACGGGCTGCGGCTGGCCCCCGCCCGGGCCGCCGAGTACCGCACGGGGTGACCACGGCAGCGCTCCGGCACCGGCACCGGTGAAAGGGAAAGGGAAAGGACTGACGACCATGACGACCACCGCGGCGGCGCTCTTCGACGTCGACGGCACCCTGCTCGACACCACCTACTTCCACGCCCTCGCCTGGTGGGAGGCCCTGCGGCAGCACGACCGCACCCTGCCCGTCGCCCGCGTCCACCGGGCCATCGGCATGGGCTCCGACCAGCTCCTCGACCACCTGCTCGGCGCCGACCGCGACCACGACGACGACGAGGGCATCACCGCCGCCCACGCCGCCCTCTACGCCCAGTACTGGCCCCACATCCAGCCACTGCCGCGAGCCGCCGACCTGCTGCGCGCCTGCGCCGACCGCGGCTGGCCGGTCGTCCTCGCCAGCTCCGCGTCCGAGCGGGAACTCGCGGTGCTGCGCCGCGCGCTCGACGCCGACGAGGCGATCACCGCGGTCACCTCCGCCGACGACGTGGAGGCCACCAAGCCGGCCCCCGACCTGGTGCGCGCCGCCCTGAACCGCGTGGGCGCCGAGCCCGAGCACGCCGTCTTCATCGGCGACACGGTCTGGGACGTCACGGCGGCAGGCCGTGCCAAGGTCCCCTGTGTCGCGGTCGAGAGCGGCGGCTTCGACACCCGAGAACTCCTCGGCGCCGGCGCCGCCGAGGTCCACCGGGACACGGCCGAACTGCTCGCCGACCTCGACCGGAGCCTGCTGGCCGGCCCCCCGGCCTGAGCCGCACAGGGACGCGGGCACCGCGCGGGTCCGGGTGGCGGCCCGGGCCCGCGGCGGCGCCCGCTCCACCGCCTGCCCGCCGCCCGCCGGAGTGAAGTCCCGCGGACGGGGTAGCCGTGGGGACGTCCCGAACGGACGCCGCCGAGGAGGCCGCGATGGACGCACGCGCCGAACACCCCGAGGTGACCCGCTCGGCCAGCGCCGAGCCGGGCGGCTGGTCGCTGGACGAGCCCGGGGGCCGTCTGCCGCCCGACCGGGCCCAGGCGATCCTGGAGGCGGCGAAGCGGATCGGCTCGCTGCTCAAGGCCAAGGACCACCCGTTCGCGCTGGCGGGCGGGGTCGCCGCCTACGCCCACGGTGCCGACGTCCGGCTCCAGCACGACGCCGACTTCTGCATCCGCCGCGATGACGTCGAGGCCGTCACCCACACCCTGCGCGAGGCCGGGCTCCAGGTCTTCCTGCCGCCCGAGGACTGGCTGATCAAGGCCCGTTGCCTGGGCCAGGACGTGGACCTGATCCTGGAGCTCGCCAAGCGGCCGGTCACCTCGGAGCTGCTGGACCGTGCCGAGGTGCTGCCGGTGGACTCCGTGCGCATGCCGGTGCTCTCCGCCACCGACCTGGTCAGCGGCCTGCTCGCCGCCTTCTCCGAGCACCACTGCGACTTCGGGGCGGCGCTCTCGGTGGTGCGGCCGCTGCGGGAGAAGGTCGACTGGCGGCGGGTCCGGGAGGAGCGCGGCGGACCGCCGATGCCGGACGCCTTCCTGTACCTCCTGGAACGGCTCCAGGTGATCGAACCCGAGGAGGCCGCGGCATGAGCGGCGCCGACCACACCGGATCCGACGACACCGAGTACCGGCTCGGCCACCTGCGCGACCGCCTCGCCGACGACGAGGTCGGCGAACTCGGCCTGCGGATCGAACTGCACGGCACCCACGTGACGGTCCGCGGCACCGTGCCGAACGAGCGGCGCCGCGCCGCCGTCCAGCGCATCGTCGCCGAGGTGCTGGACGGCCTGCGGGTGCACACCGACATCGTGCTGGCCGACGACCGGCCGCCGACCGGGGCGGAGGACCTGCCGTGATCCGGGTGGCCGCGGTCGGGGACATCCACCTCGGGCCGGACAGCCGGGGCGTGCTGCGGCCCGCCTTCGCCTCCCTGGGCGAGCTGGCCGACGTGCTGCTGCTGGCCGGGGACCTCACCCGGCACGGCACACCCGAGGAGGCCGCGGTGGTCGGGGAGGAGGTCGGCGGACTGCCCGTGCCGGTGATCGCGGTCCTCGGCAACCACGACTACGACGCCGGCCGGCCGGAGGAGGTCACCCGGATCCTCGCCTCCCACGGCGTCCAGGTGCTGGAACGCAGCTCGACCGTCGTCCGGGTGGACGGCACGCTGGTCGGCGTGGCCGGGACCAAGGGCTTCGGCGGCGGCTTCGCGGGCCGCAGCGCCGGCGAGTTCGGCGAGCCCGAGATGAAGGCCTTCGTCCGGCACAGCCGCGAGTGCGCCGACGGGCTGCGCACCGCCCTCGACGAGCTCACCGCCGAGGGCTGCGACCTGCGGATCGCCCTGACCCACTTCGCGCCCGTCCCGGACACCCTGGCCGGGGAACCGTCGGAGATCCACGCCTTCCTGGGCAGCTACCTGCTCGCCGAGGCGATCGACGGGGCCGGCGCCGACCTGGCCCTGCACGGCCACGCGCACCTGGGCACCGAGCGCGGGCTGACCGCGTGCGGAGTGCGGGTGCGCAACGTCGCCCAGCCCGTCATCGGCCGTGCCTTCGCCGTGTTCCGGCTGCACCCGCCGGTCAGCTGACGGGGGGCGCGGCCAGCCGGGCCGCGGCCTCCAGCAGCATGGCGTGCACGAAGGCCTGGGGCAGGTTGCCGCGCTGCTGGCGCTGGGCGAGGTCGTACTCCTCGGAGAACAGGCCGGCCGAGCCGCAGAGCCCGCGGGTGGCCTCGAACCAGCGGGCGGCCTCGACGGCGTCGCCCTGCTGGTGCTCGGCCAGGGCCATCAGGAAGCCGCACAGTACGAAGGCGCCCTCGGCCTCGGCCAGCGGACGTTCGTCGTGCCGGAAGCGGTACGCGTAGTGCCCGTCGGTGAGCTGCTCGCGGCAGGCCCGCAGGGTGGCGGCGGTGCGCGGGTCGTCGGCGGGCGGCCAGCCGCGCACCGGTGGCAGCAGCAGGGCCATGTCGGCCGCCGGGTCGTCGGGGGAGCGCTGCCAGCGGCCGGAGGGGTGCAGCGCTCGGCGGGAGGTTCGGGCGGTCAGCCGGTCGGCCAGCGCGCTCCACTCGGCCGCGAGCCCGTCCGTCAGCCCCGCCGCTGCGGCGACCCCGGGGCGGCTGATCGCGCGCAGTCCGGCGGCGCAGATCAGCCTGCTGTGGGTCCACAGGCGGGGCTCCAACTCCCAGATGCCGGCTTCCGGTTCACGCCATCGCGAGGCGATCGCCGCGGTCGCGGTACGGGCCGCCCGGCGGGTCTCCGGGGCCAGCCCGCCGTGCCGGGCGGCGGCTGCGAACAGCAGCAGGGCCTCGCCGAAGGCGTCCAGCTGGAACTGACGGGTGATCTGGTTGCCGATCTGGTCGTGGCCGCCCGGGTACCCGGGCAGGTCCACGGTGCGCTGGTCCGGGACCTGTCCGCCGGTCACGGTGTAGGCGGGGGAGAGGTGCGGCCCGTCCTCGTCCAGCCGCGCGGTGGTGAACCGTACGGCGTCGTCCAGGAGCCGGTCGGGCCCGCAGGCGGCGACGGCCTGGCCCGCCAGGCACTGGTCGCGGATCCAGACGTAGCGGTAGTCGTAGTTGCGGCCCGCCTCGGCGCGTTCGGGCAGGCTGGTGGTGGCCGCGGCCACCATGCCGCCGGTGACGGGGGAGGTGAGGCCGCGCAGCACGGCGTAGGAGAAGCGGGCGTCGCGCTGGTCGTAGGTGTGCCCGAGGTCCGGTACGGCGTCGTGCCAGGCGCGTTCGGTGGCCCGCCAGCACCGCTCGGGGTCCGGCGGCGGCCCGTCGAGGCCGTGGTCGGAGATCTCCAGCACCAGGTCCAGCCGCTCGCCCGCGGCGAGGGCGACCTCCGCGGTGAGGGTTCCGTCCGGGCCGGGGCGGGCGGCCCCGGCGCCGGTCCAGCGCAGCCGCAGCCGCCCGGCGCGGATCGTCCAGCCGTCCGCCGTCCGGTGGGGGGCATGGGGGCGGGCCGTGCCGAACCCGGTGCCGGCCGCCAACCGCAGCCGCAGGCGGGCCGGGCCGTAGTCGGCCTCGATCCGGCGCAGCAGCACCAGCCGGTGCGGGTCGGCGGGCAGGGCGAGCGCCTCGCGGCACACCACCACGCCCTGCTCGGTGATCCACCGGCCGCGCCGGACCAGCCCGCGGTCCTCGTAGTAGCCGCCGGGGACGAACCGGCCGACCGGGGTCACCGCGTACTCGCCGGTGCCCCCGATCAGTCCCGCGAAGACCGGTTCGGAGTCCCAGCGGGGCGCGCAGAGCCAGGCGACCTCGCCGGACGGTCCGACCAGGGCGCCGCGTTCGCCGTCGGCGAGCAGGGCGTACTCGCGCAGACTGCAGGGCGGGAAGACCGTCAAGTGAGTCCTCCCCCTAGGCCGTTCGGGGCAGGACGTGCTCGCGGTAGAAGTCGAAGAAGCCCTCCTGGTCCGGGCCGATCTGGCCGATGTAGACCTCGTCGAAGCCCGCGTCGACGTAGCCGCGCAGCCGGTCGAGGTGCTGCTGGGGGTCGTCGCCGCAGGTGACCGCCTCGGCCACCATCTCCTCCGTCACCAGCTCGGTGGCCTGCTCGAAGTGCCGGGGGGTGGGCAGGACCTGGGCGAGTTCGCCGGGCAGCAGTTCGCTCGGCCAGAGCCGGTGGACGGTCTTGACCGCCCGCTCGCGGTCGGTCGACCAGCACACCTTCACCCCGCCGATCACCGGTCCGGTGCCGCCGGCCGCCCGGTAGCGCCCGATCAGCTCGCTGTCGGGGGACATGGTGACCAGCCCGTCGGCGTACTCCGCCGCGGACTCGGCCGCCTTGGGGCCGAAGGCCGAGACGTACACGGGCAGCCGGCCGTCCTTGGGCGGGGTGTAGAGCCGGGCGTTCTCGACGGTGTAGTGGGTGCCGCGGTGCGAGACGAGGCAGCCGGTGAACAGCTCGCGCATCACCGAGACGGCCTCCTCCAGCATCTCCGTCCGCACGTCGAACGGCGGCCAGCGGTCGCCCAGGACGTGCTCGTTGAGCGCCTCGCCGGTGCCCACGCCCAGCCGCAGGCCGCCGGCCAGCTGGACGTCCGCGGTGGCCGCCGCCTGGGCCGTCACCGCGGGGTGGAGCCGTACGGTCGGGCAGGTGACCAGGGTGGTCACCGGCAGCCGGGTGACCTGCGAGAGCGCGCCGATCACGCCCCAGACGAACGGGCTGCTGCCCTGGGCGTCGTTCCACGGGTGGAAGTGGTCGGAGATCGCCAGCCGGGTGAAGCCGGCCCGCTCGGCCAGCTGGGCCTGCTCGACCAGCTGGGCGGGGGTGAACTCCTCGCAGGACAGGAAGTAGCCGAACGCGGTGGTCATGGCAGCCTCGGTTCCTCGGTCTGGGCTCCTCGGGTTTCCTCCGGTGGAGCGGCTAACCCCGCCGGGCGCGGTGAAACCTCGCCGCCGCCCGCCTCCGGCCCGCCGCAGGTGCCGGCCGCCCGGCCGCCGGACGCCGTCGTTTGCGGGCCGCGGCACCGGGTAGTCGGTGGGTTCGCTTCCGGGAGTTCGACGACAGGGCCGGGGGCGCTTCAGTGTGCCGGGGTGAACTCCTGGAGCCGGTCCAGGCCCATGGCGACAGCTGCGAAGCCCCGGTCGAGCATCTGCAGTTCGTACTCCTCGACGGCGGCGGCCAGTTCGGCCTCGCCGCGGTGGACGGCCGTGAGCGAGCGGCAGAGCTGCGCGGCGTCGCGCAGCGCCGTGTTGGCGCCCTGACCGGCGCTCGGCGGCATGGCGTGGACGGCGTCGCCGAGCAGGGTGACCGGGCCGGTGCCCCAGTGGGGTACGGGCTCGGCGTAACGGATGGTCAGCGGCGAGCTGTTACCGGTGTCGGAACTCCGGACGAGCTCGACCAGGTCCGGGTGCCAGCCGTCGATCCGGCCGAGCAGCCGGTCGCGTACCTGCGCCCAGGCCCCAGCCTCCGGGCCGAGCGGCTCGGGGAGCATCGCCACCCAGCGCAAGTAGCTGCCGGTGTCGGGCAGTTCCACCTCCGGCGCCAGCTCGGCGGCCGCGAGCCGCGGTGGGCGCCGGAACTCCATCCGGCCGATCAGCAGGTTCAGGTCGGGGCCGTGCACCAGGGTGCCGGAGCCCGGCACCAGCGCGGCGAGGCGGTCGGTGAGCGGGGTGCGGCCGAGCAGGGCGTTGCCGGGGACGGCGGTGACCCCGGCCCCGGGCAGCAGTTGCCGGCGGACCGCTGATCCCACGCCGTCCGCCCCGACCAGCAGGTCGCCCACCGCGCTGCCGCCGTCCGCGAGGCGGGCCTCGGCCCGGCCGTCCGCCCGCTCCCGGTAGCCGATCACGGCCCGGCCGAACGCGACCCGGTCGCCCAGCCCGGCGAGCAGCAGCTGCCGCAGTACGTGCCGGTCGGCGGCTGTGCCGTCGACCGTCGCGCTGAGCTGCCGGATTTCGTTCAGCCACGGGTCCACCACCCGCCGTTCGCCCGCCAGCGGGCCGGTCACGGCCTCCAGCAGGCGGTGCAGCCGGGGCGGCAGGCACTCCCGCAGCGCGGTGAGCCCCGGCCCGTCCAGGCCGATCCGGAAGCCCTGATAGCGGCTGTCCGCGCCGGGCTCGCGCTCGAAGACCCGGACGTCGATCCCGGCCCGGACCAGTCCTTGCGCCAGGCAGAGGCCGCCGATCCCGGCCCCGGCCACCAGCACCTTCATGCTCTTCTCCTCGTTCCTCGTCGTCGTGGGGTCGTCGTGGGGTCGTCGTGGGGTCGTCGTCCCGTCGTCCGATCGCCGGGTGTCAGTCGCGCGGGTCGAGCAGGACGACCGCGGCCGAGTACGGCGCGAGCGAGCCCGGTGCCGAGCCGTGCCGGACCGTCGGTGCCCCGTCGCCGTCGTGCCAGGACAGGGTGTGCCGCACCCGGTAGTCGCCGGGCAGGGAGAGCCGGAACGACTGGGCGTGCTCCGGGTCCTTGTTGACCAGGACGACGGCGAGCGTCCCGTCGGCCCGTCGGACGGCGTGCACGCCGAGCGCGGGGTTGTCCGTGCCGGCGGCCAGGGTGTCCCCGCCGCCCCGGAGCGCGGTGGTCAGCAGCTTCATGGTGTGGAACGGGGCGAACGGCGTCCCGACCGGGGGCTCGCACGGCTCGGCGCCGGACCAGCCCGCCGGACACTCGCCGGAGGACAGCAGCCCGAGGTCCCCCCACTCCTTGCCGTCCTTCCCGAACAGCTGCGGGCCGTTGTAGAGGGACCACCAGTCGACCTGGGAGACGCCGTTCTCCAGCAGTGACAGGTTGCTGTCCAGCAGGTAGAGCGCGCCGGCGGTGCCGCGCTGGCGCGGGTCGCCCTGGTTGTTCAGATTGGTCTCGCCTGCGACGATCGCGATCCGGTGGTCCGGTCCCGAGGCGCGGTCGAGGGCCGTGCGCACGGTGGCCATGGCGCGGGCGGTGGCCGAGGTGTCGGCGAGCAGCGCGGCCTCGGTGGTGGCCCCCGCATAACGCGCGTGGTACCAGTGCACGTCCACGAAGTCGACCGCCGCGGCCAGTCCCGGGGTGCCGAGGACCGCCTCCGCCCACTCCTTGGCGTGGGCGTCAGGGCCGGGCTCGCCCAGCCGCTGGGGGTCGTACGGGAAGAGCTCGATGCCGACCCGGATGCCCGGGTCGACGGCCTTCATGGCCTTCGCGTACTCGATGCTGTTGCGGGCGTACGCCGCCGGGCTGCGGTCCGGATGGGCGTCCGGCTCGCGGACGTCGAGGTCGTGGCCCGGCCCGGGCGGGGTCGGCCCGGCGGGCTTGTCCCAGCCGTTGAGGTAGGTCTCCTCGCCGATCACCCAGTCCCGCACGTCGTACCCCCGGGTCAGGTTGGCGTAGCGCACCCAGTCGGCGGCCTCCTGCGGGTCCCCGGGCCTGGGGTCGGCGTCGGTGCTCGGGTGGTCGGCGGTGTCGGTCGGCCCGGTCCCGTAGTTGACGTGCACCAGCATGCCGGCGCCCGCGGCCCGCGCCGTCCGGGCGAAGCGGTCGAAGGAGAACGCCGGGGCGAGGTTCTGGTAGCCGTAGCCGCCAGGACCGTTGTACGGACCGTACGGGTCCGGGCTGAGCCGGCCCCCGTGGTCGAAGTGGTAGAGGTCGCCCGGCCCGCCGGCGTTGAACGACAGGGTGCGGATGCCCGCCTCACGGATCAGCCCCGGGGTGTCGGAGCGGGTGAACGGGGCGCTCCAGAAGGGGGTGTTGACCCCGATCGCGTCGGCCGGGACGGTGTTGGTGACCCGTCCGTCGACGGTGACCGTCGAGGGGCCGGGTGTCGCGGCCTCCGCCACCGGGGCCACGGCCGGCCCCGCGACGACCGCCACGCCGATGGCAAGGGCCAGGATCCGCTTCGCCATGGTGCTCTCTCCTGCGGGTGCGTCCGATTGATGCACCGTCAGCTTCGCCGATCCCGGCCCCCGGGCGGCAGGACGCTTCGTCACGGATCGCGGATGACAGCTGTCACCCCCGGCGCCGTGACCGCTGTCAGCCCTGCGGCGCCTCCGCCCGGGTGAACCCGTGGCTCCGCTCCACCTTCACCATGTGGAGCGAGTACCGGTGGTACCGCTCGGGCCGCCCGAGCTGGTGCGCCGCGCGGCGCAGCGGTGAATCCCAGCGGTGAATCCCCGGACAGGACAGCGAGCAGGGGGCGCTCGGGCGGGGCTCCGGCGTCACCCGACCGGGCGAGCCGCCGGCCGGCCCTCCGGAACGCGGCCCGGGCCGGGCCCGAGCCTGCCACGGGCCGCCGTCGGCGGCGCTCCGGTACCCCGTCCGCGCGGTTCTCGACCGGCGCCCGGCCGCGCGGGCTCGTAGCGTCCCCGCAGAGGGCGCGTGCGCCCTCCCCGGTGTCCGGACCGGAGAGCGGAACCGGAACCGGATCCCCGATCCGAGGAGGCAGCCATGGACGCCACTCGAACCCCGCCACCGCCACCGAGAGCCGCTGCCGCGTCCCCGGACTGGCCGAAGGGCGCCAGGCCCGCCTGGTCCGCGCCCGAGGTGGAGTGCCACCGCACCGGCGCCGAGGTCACCGCGTACGCCGGACGGCGGGCCCCGCAGTGGCCCGACCGCTGAGCCGCGAGCAGTTCCCGGCCAGGCCGTACGGGCTGCGCGAACGGCACCGGGACGCCCACCCGTTCCACCTGCGCCGGCACTCCGGTGGCTGCACGCCACCGGAGCTGCGGCGCTGGGCCACCAGCCGCCGGTACCACCAGCTCTTCCTGGCCCGCGGGAACGCCGCGATCATCGCCGACTGCCCGCATTCGGAGGTCTCTCGCGCCCGGGCCGGCCGGCTCACCCACCAGGACGGGGCCCACCAGGACGGGGCCTGCCAGGACGGGGCCTGCCAGGACGGGGCCTGCCAGGACGGGGCCTGCCAGGACCGGCCCGGCCGGGGGAGCCCCGACCGCGCCGAGGGCCTCGACGAGCGGCACGTCGCCTGCGGGGTGCACTCCGCCGCCGCCGGCTACCCGCGGTTCCGGAACCGGCCCCGGACCGAGGGAGCGGCGGCGGCGCTCACCGGGACGTTCCCGCCCGACCGCATGGCCGGCCGGTGAGCACCGCCCCGGCCCGTTCCGTCCCCGGACTCCGCCCGGGCGTCCGGCTGGTGCACGACCCGGTGCGCGGCCGTGCCGCGCTGCTCCATCCCGAGGGCGTGCTGCTGCTCAACGACACGGCCGCCGCCGTCCTGCGGCACTGCGACGGGCGCCGCGACACGCGGTCGGTCACCGCCGGGCTCGCCGAGGAGTACGACGGGGTGGACGACGCCCAGGTCGACGCCCTGCTCGCCGACCTCGCCGGGCGGCGACTGCTCACCCTGGACGGGACGGGTGCCCCCGTCCGGCCCGTGACGGCCGCCGCACCCTCCGGCGGCGCCGCCCGCGCACCCGCCCCCCTCGGACTGATCGCCGAACTCACCTACCGCTGCCCGCTCCGGTGCACCTACTGCGCCAACCCGGTCGAACTCGCCCGCTACCGCGCGGAACTGGACACCGCGCAATGGCTGGACATCCTCGACCAGGCGCGCGGGCTCGGCGTGCTCCAGCTCCACCTGACCGGCGGCGAACCGCTGCTGCGCCGCGACCTCACGCAACTGATCGGCCGCGCGGCGGAGTCGGGCCTCTACACCAATCTGATCACCAGCGGGGTCCCGCTCGCCCCGGGCGGCGCCCGCGCACTCGCCGAGGCGGGCCTCGACCACGTGCAGCTCTCGCTCCAGGACGCCGAGCCGCGTGCCGCCGACGCCGTCGCCGGGATCGCCGCCCACGACCGGAAGCTCGCCGCGGCCCGGGAGTTCACGGCCGCCGGCCTGCCGCTGACCGTCAACGCCGTACTGCACCGCGGCAACCTGGCCCGGCTCGGCGCCCTCGCCGACCGGGCGGTCGCACTCGGCGCCGACCGGGTCGAACTCGCCCACGTCCAGTACTACGGCTGGGCCTGGCGCAACCGCGCCCACCTCGTCCCCGACGCGGAGCAGATCCGGCAGGCCGAACGGGACGTCGCCGCCGCCCGGGAGCGCCACCGCGGGCGCGCCGAGATCGGGTACGTCCCCGCCGATCTGCACGGCGGCACCGTCAAGCCCTGCATGAACGGCTGGGGCCGCGAGCAGTTGGCGGTCACCCCCACCGGCGACGTCCTGCCCTGCCTCGCCGCCGCGCAACTGCCCGATCTGGCGGTGCCCCACGCGGTCACCGACGGACTGGCGGCGAGCTGGCACGACTCGCCCGCGTTCAACCGCTTCCGGGGCACCGACTGGATGCCGGAGCCGTGCCGCGGCTGCGCCCTTCGCGAGCTGGACCACGGCGGCTGCCGCTGCCAGGCCTACCAGTTCACCGGCGACCCGGCGGCGACCGACCCGGCGTGCCGGCTCTCGCCGCACCACCACCTGGTCACGGACCCGGTCCCGGCGGGGACGGCGGCCCCGGTGCCCCGGCGCTTCCGCTGAGGGCGAGCCCGAGCGTCGGAGAAGGGAACGCCGCCGTGAAGATCAGAGTCCTCGGAACCGCCGCCGGCGGCGGCCTGCCGCAGTGGAACTGCGGCTGCGCCGAGTGCACCGCCGCCCGCCGCACCGGCGCCGCCCGCAGCCAGGACTGCCTGGCGGTCAGCGGCGACGGCCACGCCTGGTACCTGGTCAACGCCTCCCCGGACCTGCGGACCCAGCTGCTCGCGGCCCCCGAACTCGCCCCCACCCCGGGCACCCGGGACACCCCGCTGCGCGGCGTCCTGCTGACCAGTGGCGAACTCGACCACACCCTGGGCCTGTTGACCCTGCGCGAGGCCGCCCGCCTGGCCGTGTACGCCACCGAGCCGGTGCGCCGCGCGCTCCACCAGATCTTCCCCGCCGGCCCGCTGCTCGCCTGCTACACCGAGGCCGACTGGCACACCGTCACCCCCGGCGAGCCCGTGGAACTCGCGGGCGGGCTGCGCGCGGAGGCCTTCGCACTCGGCGGCAAGCGCCCCCGGTACGCCGCCGACCTGCCCGCCGGGGGCGGGAACGACCGCACGGACTGGGTGACCGGCTACCGGTTCACCGGAGCGGACGGTGCCGCCGCCGTGTACGCCCCGGGCCTGGCCGACTGGACCCCGGCCGTCGACCGCGCGGTGGCCGGGGCGGACGTGGTCCTGCTCGACGGCACCTTCGGCACGGCCGAGGAGCTCGCCGAGCGGACCGGCGGTGCACGCCGCTCGTCCGGCATGGGCCACCTCGCGGTGCGGGACTCGCTCCCGCACCTCGCCGGCCAGCCGGGCCCCCGCTACCTCTACACCCACCTCAACAACACCAATCCGCTTGCCCGGCCCGACCGGCCCGGGGCGGCGGACCTGACAGCGGACCTGGCGGCCGCGGGCGCGGCGGTCGCCGAGGACGGCCTGCTGATCGAACTCTGACCCGGCCGGAACCCGGGTGTCCCCGACCACCGCCGGCCGGGCCAGTTGCCCGGCGAGGTCCCGGAGTTGTCACGGAATCGCCGCACCGGGCACACCGGGGGTGCGCGCGCCGATACGGTCCTCGCACAGTCCGCACCACGTCCCAGGGGGGACCATGCGTCGCACCACCTCGTCCTGGCCGCCGCTGCCGCCACCGTCGCCGCGCTCGGCACGGCCGCCTGCGACCCCGACACCACCACGAGCGGGAACGGCTCGGGCCCGACCGTCACCGTCACGACCGGGACGGCGCCCGCCGCGCCCGTCACCAGCGCCGGGGACGCCGAGGCCGCCAAGGACGTCGAGGTCACGGGCTGTGTGGTCGACCCGGCCATCCACTGGCCGACCGCCAACCTCAAGGTGACCAACCACAGCAGCAGGACGTCGAACTACATCATCCAGGTGGAGTTCGTCGACAGGTCCGGTACCCGCGTCGGCGAAGCCCCCGCCGCCACCAACAACCTCACCGCGGGCCGGTCCGCCACGCCGAAGGCGCTGGGCGCGACCGAGGTGAAGGGCGAGATCACCTGCCGGGTGAGCGGCGTCAACCGCTTCGCCGCCCCCTGACGGCGACGGACGGGCCCGCGCTCACGCGGCCCGCAGTTCCGCGAGCGCGTCCTTCGACAGGCTGACCCGGATCAGGGCGGCGGCCAGCCGGGCGTGCTCCTCCGGCGGGACGAGACCGCCCAGACCGCGCGGCGTGTGCGGCAGACCGAGGTCCTCGGCGGCCGCGCACGCCCGCTCGTCGAAGAACGGGCGCAACCACGGCCACACCGTCTGGACCTCCCGGCAGAAGATGTCGGCGCCGACCGGGCCGATCCTGGGCACCTCCTGGAGCAGCTCCCGCAGGGCGTCCGGATCGCCGTCGGCCTCGTCGCCGAGCCGGCGCAGGTCGCCGTGCCAGCGGTCGAGCACCAGCTGCGCCCCCTCGCCGAGCGCGGTCGCGGTGCTCTCGTCGTACCGGACGTAGTGGGCCCGGCCCAGCGCGTCCACCCGGTCCTGCCAGTCCGAGTCGGCCATCGCGCGCGGCGTGCGGTACCCGGCGGCGGACAGCTCCCGGGCGGCGTCGATGGCGGTGGCGGCGCTGATCCGGATCGAGCACAGCACCGTCATCACGAGGAGGCGGTACAGCGGGGAGGGCTTGTCCCGCAGCGTGATGCCGGCCTCCTCGGCGTACGTCCGGCCGTGCTCGGCGAGCAGCCGGTCGGTGATCGTGTCGACGCTCATCGCGTGCTCCTGTGGGTGGGCGGCTGTCAGGACCGGGCGAGCAGCGCCCGGTGGATACCGCGGTGGCCCAGCGCCGGCCACTGGCGTTCGGCCGCGCCCCCTCCGGCTTGCTCCCCGCGCGGCTGCCCGCGCCACCCCGGGCGAAACGCGGCCGGTGACGGCCGGTCAGCCCGCTCCGGGGAGCCGTACCTCCAGGTGGCCGGAGAGCACCCGGGTCTCCAGCACCGGCTGCGGCGCGGTGGCGGGGCCGCCGGCCACCTCGCCGTCCCGCAGCCGGAACTCGCTGCCGTGCCAGGGGCAGCGCAGGCAGCCGTCGACGACGCTGCCCTCCGACAGCGGGCCGGAGAGGTGGGCGCAGCGCTCCGCGAGCACGTGGCAGCGCTCGTCGTCGCGGACCACGACCACGGAGAGCTCGCCGGCCCGGCGGCGGACCGGCTGCCCGATGGGGAAGTCCTCGACCGGGCCCAGCGCGACCCAGTCCGCCGGGGCCAGCCGGGGCACCGCGGCGGCCCGGTCGGGCCCGGCGGCCTGCCGGTAGGCCAGGTGTCCGCCGAGTACGCCGCCGGCCGCCACGGCGGTCATCCCCGCCCAGCCGAGCAGCCGGCCGCGCCCGCGGTGCCCGCGGCAGCGGGCCAGCAGCGAGCCGGTGTACAGCAGCACACCACCGGTGTTGGCGAGCGCGTGCACCAGCCCGGTGCGCCGGCGCGGCGCGTCGAGCCGGGCCCAGTCCACCCAGCCCGCCAGTGCGGCGGGCCCGGCGGCCAGCAGGCCCGCCGCCACCAGGACGTCGGCCGAACGGCGCCGGCCCGGCGCCAGGTCGAGCAGTCCCGCCGACGTCCAGCAGCCGATCGGCAGCTGGACCAGTGCCGGGTGCAGCGGGTGACCCAGCCAGACCCCGTGCAGGGCATCACGGTACGGGCCCAGCGGAAGGGACTGGAACGCGTCGGCGATCGGCTGGGCCGGGGTGTCCAGCGCCTCCCAGTGCGAGGGCGCGTCCAGGGCGCGGCGCAGCAGGCGGGACCAGCGGTGGGTGTGCAGAGCTGTGGTGTCCATATCGGGCGGCTAGCCGAACCCGGCCCGGCCAAACCCGCCCCGACACCCGGGACCTCCGGTGGAAAAGGGCAGTGGCCCCCACTCCGTGCGGGTGACGATCCGGAGCACCCGCCCCGTCCGGGCGGGACTCGCCGGCCGGGGCCGGGCCGGGACCGGGTGTGCGGTGGCCCGGCCCGGGTAGGCGCGCAGCGTGGCCGGGGTGCATCGGCGAGTCGCACCTCCCCGGCCGGTTCTGCCCGCGACACCTATACTGCGGTGATCACGCCGCGGCGCGGCGTGGCCACCGGACCACCGGACCACCGCGGCACCGCCCGAAGGGCGGCGCGCGACGGAAGGAAAACGAGGCGGAGATGGCCGATCTGACGCGGATCGCGCGGATCATGGCCGAGGCGGTCAACGGCAAGGGCCGGCCGTCGCTGCCCGAACGGCTCTGCGCCGCCTGCGTGGAGGCACTGGCCGTCGAGTCCGCCGCCATCACCCTGATGGCCGACCCCGGCCACCGGGGCGGCGTGTGGGCCACCGACGAACGGGCCCGGCGGATGGAGGAGCGGCAGTTCAGCCTGGGCGAGGGCCCCGGCGTGGACGCCTTCCGCAGCCGTCGGCCGGTGGTGGTGGCCGACTTCCTGGCGCCCGACGAGGTTCGCTGGCCGGTGCTGGTCGTCGACCTCGCCTCGACGGCCCCGGCCGACCGCGTGCTGCGCAGCGCCTACGCCGCGCCGCTGCACCTCGGGACCTCCGGCATCGGCGTCCTGAGCCTCTACCGCTCGGGGCCGGGCGTCCCCGGCCCCGACGAGACGGCGGACATCCAGGTCGCCGCGACCAGTGTGACCCTCGCCCTCGTCGGCTCTTTCCTCGGGCCCTCCGGCGAAGTGCCCGCCCAGCTGTGGCTGGACGATCCGCCGCTCAACGGCGTGGAGGTCGACCAGGCGGTAGGGATGATCATGGTGCAGGCGCGGGTGCCCGCCGGAGAGGCACTCGACCTGCTGCGGGCCCACGCCTTCGCCCACGGCCGGGAGATCGACGAGGTCGCCCACGACGTGGTGGAACGGCGGCTGCGGTTCACGGAGGAGGACCGATGACGGATGACCGCGGGCAAGGACGGGGCGTAGCCTTGGCCCGAGGGGATACGGAGGCTGCAATGACGCGCGAAGCCCGCGTGAACGAGGCGTTCGCCGGGCTCACCGGGACCCTGGTCGGACCGGGATACGACACGGTCGAGTTCCTGCACCGCCTCACCGAGGTCTGCACGGCGCTCAGCGGGACGGCCGGCGCCGGTCTGGTGGTCTCGGACGGCCGCGGCGAGCTGCGCGACGTCGCCTACTCCAGCGACCGGGTCCGCCGGCTGGAGTCCCTGCAGATCGCCATCGGCGAGGGCCCGTGCCTGGACTGCCACCGCACCGGCGAACAGATCGTCGAACGCGACCTCGACCGGGCGCGCGGGCGCTGGCCCCGGTTCGCCCCGCAGGCGCTCGAACTCGGCTTCCGCTCCGTCCGCGCCGTGCCGCTGCGCCTGGAGGGGAACGTCGTCGGCGCGCTCAACGTGTTCGACGTCCGGGCGGGCACCGAGCCCGGCCAGGACGGCCCGGACGTCGTCCAGCCGCTCGCGGACCTCGCCGTGATCGCGCTGCTCCAGCGCCGGTACGGGCGCGAGCAGACCGTCGCGGAGGAGATCGGCTCGGCGCTGGCGGACCGCACCGCGATCGAGCGGGCGAAGGGCGTGCTCGCCGAGTCCGGCGGGCTGGACATGGACGCCGCCTTCGAAGTGCTGCGCTCCCACGCCCGGCGCAGCGGCACGGCCGTGGCGGACGCGGCCCGCGACCTGGTCGACGGCAGGCTGGCCCCGGCCACGGTGCTGGCGGGCTGACACCCACGGGCCGGGCGCGTGGTTCCTCCGCGTGATGGGCTGCATACTGTCCGGACACGTCCGGAGGTTCTCATGCCCATGGTGGATGTCATGGCGCTCGCCCGACTGGTCGCCGAGTACGGGTCCGCCGGATCGCGGCGGACGGCCGGTAGCGGTCGGCGCGCATTCCGGATCACCGGGGCCGGCGGTGTTTCCCCGCTGCGCCCCCGGGCAGCCGCCGGGTGTCGGAACCGCTGCCACCTGGGGCGACATCATGACCACACCTGATCCCGATCCCGACCGCACCCCGGCGCTGGACGAACACGGGGCACTGCCCGGCGGGGACACCCCACCGGCCGAAGGGGGAATCTCCGGAATCTCCCACCCGGAGCCCGTGGAAGTGCGGCGGGCCTGGGGGCCCTGGCCCGCCGTCGTGATCGTGCTGCTGGCGCTGGCGGTCTCCGTCATGCTGGTCGCGATGATCTTCGTGCTGGCCTGACGTGCCCCCGGCCGCTCGACCACCGCGGTCAGCGCTTGCCGGCCGCGAGTGCCTCACGGACGGTCACCAGGCAGGGGTCGCAGTACCGGTCCGGTACCTCCGCGCCGGTGCCGTCGGCTGCCGGAACCACCCGCTGGGACGGTTCGAGGAACCGTCCGCACAGTGACGACCTCGCGTCGTCCTTCGCCACCACGTGCCACACCACGGCGGGCGGCGACACCGCCGGGTCGTGTTCGGCCCACATCTCGTACACGGCGACCTCCGGGTCTCGGGGCTCGGTCACCCCATGCAAACCCGGGACACCCGGGTCGGCCACCGGGCCGGGCCCGGTGGGATGGTTACACCGCTCCGGAGCGGGCACACGCGCGGTCGGCCGGGAGGGACCCGGCCGGGCGACACGAGGAGGCCCCAGATGAGCATGGTGAAGGAGTCCGTGGACGTCGACGTCCCGCTGCACGCCGCGTACAACCAGTGGACGCTGTTCGAGGAGTTCCCCCGCTTCATGGAGGGCGTCGACGCGGTGACCCAGCTCGACGACCGCCACAACCACTGGCGCACCAGCATCGGAGGGGTCAGTCGGGAGTTCGACACCGAGATCGTCGACCAGCTGCCCGACGAGCGGATCGCCTGGCGGACCGTGGACGGCGACGTGGACCAGAAGGGCGTGGTGACCTTCCAGCGGCTGGACGATCTCCACACGCGGGTCAGCATGGCCATCGACTTCCGGCCCGAGGGCATGGTCGAGAAGACCGGCGACGTGCTGGGCGTGGTGGACCGGCGGGTGAAGGGGGACCTGAAGCGCTTCAAGGAGTTCATGGAGGAGCGCGGCCGGGCGGAGGGCGGCTGGCGCGGTCGGATCAGCCCGGGCTGACCCCACGCGGCTGACCCCACGCGCCGATGCGGCCCCGCTCCCCGGGATGTCCGGGGAGCGGGGCCGCACCCGTGGCCGAGCCGTCGGGCCCCTGGCGGGGCCCGGGGGGCGTCAGCTCTCGGTCGGCCGCTCGCCCTCGGCGTCCTCGCCGCCGGTCGCGCCCTCGACGGACTCCGGTGTCTCGATGCCCGGCCGGTCGGTGCGGTCCTCCGTCCGCCCGGCAGGGGTGTCCGGTTCCGGCTGCGCTGCTCCGCCGTCGGAGCGGATCCGTACCGCTTCCTCCTCGGCCGACAGGCCCGCCGTGTCGCCGGGGGCCTCGCCCCGCAGGTCGGTGTGGCTGTCCGGGAGGTCCAGCCGGCCGGCGGCGTCCTCCGGCACGTCCGCCACCGCGGTCCGCTCGTCGGTCTCCGGCTCCTCCTGGGCGAGCCGGGCGTCCAGGGACTCTCCCTCGGCCTGCTCGGCGCCGGTGGTGCCGTGGGACTCGGCGGCCACCGGGGTGTCCCCGGGGACGGCCGGGATCTGCGGGTCCTGTGACCACTCGCGGGCGGGGGAGCCGTCCTGGAGGTCGGGGATGCCCTCGTCCTCCGGCTCCGCGCCCGGGTCGTGGTGGCCCCGCTCGGGCTCCGGCAGCGGTTCGTCCGCCTCCGGCACCGGCTCCCCGGCCTCCCCCGGACCGGTCCGGCTCGTGCCGGTGGGCGGACCGGCCGAGGGCGGCGGATCGACCGAGGTCGGCGGCTGGTGCACCGGTCCCGCGTAGTCCTCGTCCGGCTGGACGCCCGGCACCGGGCCCTCGGCGATCTCCGGCTGCTGTTCGGCGCTCCCGGCCACGTTCGGCGTCCCGCCCTTGCCGATCGGCGACGGACGGCGCTCCGGGCCGTCGCGCCGCTCCTCGCCGGACTCCGTCCCCGCGGTGTCCGCCGGGCCGATCGCGCCGCCCATGTCGTGCAGCGGCCGTTCGTGTGACGATCCGTTCATGGTCTTCCTCCCTGCCGTGTGCGGCCCGGTCGCCCGGGACCCGGTGACGCGCCTACCCGGTCGCCGCCGCCCGTACCGGCCGGTTTGCCGGGCCGATGCGGGGTAGGCGCGCGGCATGGAGGACTTCGGACCCCCGGCGGACGACCGGTCCGCCGACGACACGGAAGCGTTCGACCTGTGCGACCACTGCGGCCGGGTCGTCGACGCCGCGGACCTGCTCAGCGCACTGGTCCCGGACTCCTCCGCGCTGCACCCGACCGATCCGGAGCTGGACGGCAGACGGGTGCTCACCGCCTGCACGGTGGAGCACCTCGCCGAACTGGTCGAGCAGTACCGCGACCGTCCCTTCGTCCCCGAGGAGCAGTGGGCCGGCAAGGTCTGCCGGGCGCTCGCCGAGCAGGAGGAACCCGTCCCGCTCAGCCTGGTCGCCCGGATGAGCGGTCTGTCCGAGCAGCAGGCGGCGCAGGGCGTGGAGTGGCACAACGCCCGCGCCCGCGAATGGCAGGCCCGCTACGGCGGCGGCACGGCCGCCGAGGAGGACGACGACGAGCTGTGAGCCCGACCACGCCGCGACTGACCACGGAGGACGACGCACCATGAGGACCGCCAAGCACTACCGCCTGGTCGTCACCGACCCGGACCAGGAACTCGTGCTCACCGCCACCGGGGCGATGGGGAGCGAGGGCACCCAGGTGTACGTGGACGAGTCCGGAGCCGTCCGCGCCGAGATCGACGGCGACGGCGCGATACGGACCATCACCTCCGCGCTCCCACTGGGCCGACCGGTCCGCGCGGAGCCGCTGGACTGATCACTGACCGTCGGCGCGACGGCCCGACGAGCCGCCGGCTGATTCCGAGGCCGCGCCCGGGACCAGCCGGTGACGGCTGTCGGGCCGACGGCCGTTCGGCGGGCGGCTCCCGTGCCGCCGGTCGCCCGACTTCGGCCGTCCGCGCCTCACGGGGTGTCCGGGTCCGCCGCCGGGGGCTCCGGATGGTCGGGCTGTTCCTCGTCCTCCTCCAGGCCCGCCGCGGGAGCGTCGGGGTCCGAAGGGCGGGGACGCGGCGGCCGGCCGCCGTCGAGCGGGGACCGGTCGGGCTCCTCCGGCCCGCCCTGCCGGTGGCCGACGCGACCGCGCATCGCCACCGCCCAGGAACGTCGTCTGATGCTCACCACTGCCTCCACCGGTTCGGTGCGGGTGCCTTCCTCCCGCCGGTGCCGCGCGGCTACCCGGATCGGAACCCACCAATCCGGCATGGCCGCGCGGTAGCCGGGTAGCCGCCGACATCCGGGGGCGCGGCCCGCCGCGCCCGACACCGCCGACCCTCGCAAGGAGGAGCGATGACCCACCCCAGCAAGGTCCTGGCGATCGTGACGAACTACGGCGTCGAACAGGACGAACTCCTCGTCCCCGTGCGGCACCTGCGCGAGAACGGCGTGCACGTCGACATCGCGGCCCCGAACCGGGACGACATCCGAACCCTGGTCGGCGACAAGGACCCGGGCGAGATCGTGCGCCCGACCCACACCCTCGACGAGATCGAACCCTCCGACTACGACCTGCTGCTCATCCCCGGCGGCACGATCAACGCGGACACCCTGCGGCTGCGCCAGGAGGCGGTGGCCCTGGTGCTGGCCTTCACCACCTCCGGCCGGCCCGTCGCCGCCATCTGCCACGGCCCGTGGATGCTGGCCGAGGCGGGCGTCGCCTACGGCAAGCGGCTCACCTCCTACCCGTCCCTGCGCACCGACCTCGCCAACGCCGGTGCCACCTGGGCCGACGAACCGCTGGTCACCGACGACGCCAACGGCTGGCGGCTGCTCACCTCCCGCAACCCGGGCGACCTCGACGACTTCCTGCGGGGCATCGACTCCGCCCTGAGCGCCCGCACCGGGGCCGCCGCCTGACCGGCCGGCTCGTGCCACGGCGCAAGCCACCGCGAGAGGCCACGGTGAAGGGCCACCGCGAAGGGCCACCGCGAAGGCCCGTACGGTGTCGCACGAGGCGGCACCGTACGGGCCTTTGCCGCGCCCTGTCAGCGCGACGGGAAGCGGTGGCGCTCCACCATCCCGGCGAACTCCTCCCAGAACGCCGCACCGGGCCGCTGACCGTCCGCGCAGACCGCGACCCCGGCCAACCCGTCCGGCGTGCCGAAACCGGCCGCCCGGGACAGCTCCACGCCCGAGCCCAGCACCGCGACCGTCCTGAAGTTTCCTGCGGAGGGGCGGAGTTCGGGCCGTCAGTGCCGCAGCAGGAGGTAGGCCGCCTCGGCCGGTCCGTCGGCCGCCGGGCAGAACGTCGGCGTGCAGGACTGGTACGGGCCGACCGCCGACCGGGTCGCGTCGGGGACCCGGATGGCGTGGGCGCCGGCCGCGAGCGCGGCGGCGATCACGGTCTCGTCGCAGCCGATCACCGTGACGCGGGAGGGCGGCAGGCCGAGCGCCCGGCAGGCCGCGCTCACCAGACCGGGTGCGGGCATGTGGCAGGCACAGCCGTCGTGCGACCCGTGCGGACACACCGCCCACAGGTCGATCGGCCCCAGCAGCGTTTCGGCCCGGGCCTGGACCGCCTCCACCTGGCCGCGTCCGATGATCCCGCGGGCCACCCCGGGCTGGTTGCTCAGCACGCCCACCGCGAAGCCCGCCCCGCGCAGCGCCGAGAGCGCGGCCCGGACGCCCGCCATCGGATGGACCATGGCGGGGTCTCCGTTGCAGGCCACGTTCTGGAGGAGGGTGCCGTCGCGGCCGAACAGCACGGCGCCCGACGGTCCGTCGGCCGTTCCTCCGGCCGGCGCCGCCTCGGGGCGGACGAACAGCCAGGGGCCGGTCCGGTCCGGGCGCTCGGCGGTCGGGCGGGGCTGCGGGACGGTCGGTACGGGTTCTCCTAGGTAGGCCATACTCCTGCGGGTTGCCGCCGTCGGGGGCCGCAAACGGTCCTGGCCAGGCGGATCGGGCGGGCCGACCGGGATCGGGGCGACCGGGATCGGGCGGACCGGGATCGGGGCGGCCAGGGCGGGGGTGGAGGGCTCAGGGCGAATGCTGCCCGGTGCTGTCGTGCCCGGTGAGGTGGTCGCGCAGGGCGGTGATCGCGCCGGCGCCCGGCGGCAGCCCCCAGACCGCCGATCCCGCCGGGCCCACCGAACCGGGCGAACCCGGCGAAGCCAGCGAACCAGGCGGACCCGCCCGGGGTTCGCGCAGCCGGCGCTCGCAGCGCCGCAGGTCGTCCGGCCGGGCCCGGGCCCGGAGGGCGGGGAAGAGCTGCTCCTCCTCGCCGCGCAGGTGGGTGCGGAGCACCAGGAGCAGCACGGCGATGGCCCGGCGCCGCCCGGAGACCGACAACCGGTGGTCGTCCGCCCGGTCGAGCAGCCGGCGGATCGAGGCGTGGGTGCGCCCGGCGGCGTCCGCGAGGGCCCGTCCGCCCGGCAGGCAGCGGCGCGCCAGTGGGTAGAGGTGCTCCTCCTCGGCCGCGAGGTGGGGCAGCAGGAGCCGGCGCAGGGCGGCCAGCAGCCGCAGGTCCTCGTCGTCGGTGATTCCGGCGCGGGTCCGGACGCGGTCCAGCTGCCGCAGCAGCGCCTCGATGGCCCGGTGCTGGGCGAACAGCCCGCTCGGGAACCCTTCGGCAGCGTTCATGGAGACCTCCGTTCGACGGGGGAGCGATTGAACGAAAGCGTCTGCCCGGTCCGGGCCCGGCCAACCGTGCAGCCGTGACCCGCAGGTCTCAGGGAGCGGTCGGCGGCGTCCGGGACGGTCATCCCGCCGCGACGCCCGAGCGCAGGTGGACGGTGACCTCGCGGTTCAGCCGCTCGCCGGGAAGCAGCCGGCTCAGCCGGTGGAGTCCCGCCCGGGGGCGAAGTGCTCGTGGTAGCGGCGCACCGCCTCGTCCAGCAGGTTCCGGCCCAGCCAGGCGAGCGGCAGCGGGTCGGCGATCAGCGGTTCGTGGTCCGGCCCGGTGCCGACCACCCGGCCGGTCAGCACCCAGGGCCGGCGCTGCGGGCAACTCTCCGCGAGATCCGCGTACTTCATCACCCGGCGGGCGACCCAGTCGGCGGCGGGCCGCGGCCACCACGGCTCGGGGCGCAGCGGGGTCACCGACAGCCCGGGCAGGGGTACGTCCGCCTCGTAGTCGCGGCTGAGGGCCCCGTCGTCGTCGGCGGGGCCCTCGGAGTACCGCAGGTAGACGTCCAGGTCGCCGGTGGCGAGCGAGGTCAGCAGAGCCAGATCGTCGATCAGGCCCATGCCGTCCTCGCCGCTCGTACTGCGCATCTCCCGCCGGCCTCGGTGACGTTGGCCGTCCCGGTCGTCGATCCGAAGCCGGGACGTACCCGGCGGCTGCCCGGACCGGCGGCGGCGAAACCGCCGCCGGCCACCGGCCCGGCGGCGTCTGCGCTGGTGACGGCCCCGCCGGCGGCCGGGTTTGCTCCCGGGCCGCCCGGGGACACGCCGACCGGCGGGGGCGATTGTCGAGGAGGAGACCAGCGATGTCGAACGATGCCATCGTCCTGCTGCGGGAGGACCACAAGGAGGTTCGCCGCCTGTTCCGCGAGTACCGGGGGCTCGCCGACGGCGGCGACGACGGCGCGCGCCGCAGGACGGTCCAGCGGATCGTCGAGGAGCTGACCGTCCACACCTACCTGGAGGACGAACTGGTCTACCCCAGGATCCGCCAGGAGCTGCCCGGGCTCGCCGAGGAGATGGACCGCGCCGAGCAGGAGCACCACGTCGCCGACCTGCTCTGCGAGGAGCTCAGCCGGATGTCCCCGGACGACGCCGGCTACGACGCCAAGACCGCCGTCCTGATCGACGCCGTGGAGCGGCACATCGAGCAGGAGGAGAGCGACGTCTTCCCGAAGGTGCGGGCCGCGCTCGGCCGCACGGAACTGCGGGAGCTGGGCGAACGGATGCAGGCCGTGCGCGAGACCGCCCCGCGCCAACCGGCGGCCGGCGGTGTCCTGCACCGCATCGCCGACGCGCTGGAGGGCTGACCCGGGCCGTCCGCGGCGGCGGTGTCTTCGAGGGCGCGCCGGAGCCCCTGCGGCGCCCCCGCTGGCACGTGTACTTCGAGACCGCAGACGTGGACCGCTCGGCCCGGGAGGCCGTACGGCTGGGCGGACGGCTGGGCGGACGGATCGCCGCGCCGCCGGCCGACTCGGCGTACGGGCGGGTCGCCGCCGTGGACGACCCGGAGGGCGGGCTGTTCCACCTGGTGTCCGCGGCACCGCCCGGTCCGTGGCCGGTTTCGCCCCGGTGGTCCCGGGCAGCCGAGCGGTGACCCGCGGATCGTGGACGGGGCCCGTGACCTGGTCACCGGCCGCGGCAAGTCCTGAGTGCGGGGGGGCGGGCCCGGCACCGGTCCCGCCCGCCGACCGAGGAGGTGCGAGGTGCGGCAACGACTGGACCGGATCGTCGGCCCCCGGGGTGACGGTGACCGGGTCAACCGGGGCCCCGGGTGGACCTTCCTCACCAACCACGCCCGGGTACTGGTGCAGATCGCCCGTGATCCGGGCATCCGGGTGCGCGGCATCGCCACCCGCTGCCTGCTCACCGAACGGGCTGTGCAGCGGATCATCGTCGACCTCGAAACGGCGGGCTACCTCTCCCACGAGCGCCAGGGCCGGGTCAACCACTACCGGGTGATCACCGGCAAACAGCTGCGCCATCCGGCCGACGCCGGACCGACCCTCGCCGAGCTGCTGGCCGCGCTGTTGCGCTGACCAGCAGCTCGGCAAGGGGCTCGGCGGCAAGGGGCTCGGCGGCAAGGGGCTCGGCGGCGAGGGGCTCGGCGGGGTCACTCGGTGGCGTGCTGGAGACCGACCCGGACGAAGTGCAGCAGGTCGGCGGCGGTGAGGGCGGTCAGCCCGGAGCAGACGAGCCTGGTCGCCCCGGGCGCGAACACCTGGGCGCCGGTCAGGCCGGTGGCGACCCACAGGCCGGCGCAGAACGGGCAGGTGAGCAGTTCGCCGACGGCACGGCGCACGCCCGTCCCCCGGACGTCCTCGGAGAGTTCGGCCGGGCCGGCCTGGCCGCGGAAGCGGGCGAACGGCAGCCGCAGCGGGCTGGTGACCGGGTCCTTCGTGAGCAGCCGGGACAGCCGGTGCACCGCCCCGGCGGTGAGCAGCACGTCCCACGGGCCGGGCGCGGGCAGCGGCCGCCCGGTGCGCCGGGCGACGGCGGCGAGCACGCCGGTGCCGCCGAGGTAGACGGCCATCGCGGCGAGGTACCCCCCGATCGGCTGCTCGCCCTCCGGCTCGTAGGTGCGGCGCTCCTCGCGGAGCGCGCCTTCGACGGTGTCGCCGGCGTCATCCGGCGGCCGGGGGCGTGCGGTCACCATCGGTACCACCGGCCACTGCCACCGCGGCGGCCTCCGGCGAACGCGAAACCGAGGAGCCAGAGCACCAGTACGGCGAGCGCGATCCACCACAGGGCGTGGACGGCGAAGCCCACTCCGCCGAGGATGATCGCCAGCAGCAGGACGAGGATGATGAGGATCATCGGAGTCGGTCCTCTCGTGGGCAGCGGGTCGTTACGGGTCCGGCGTGTGCCCGGTTCGGCCCCGTCCACACGCGTGCGGCGGCCCCGCTCCGAAGGGCCCACGGCCCGCGGGTATCCTGCCGGGATGCCTTCACCGGATGCCGGAAGCGATCCGGCCGTCGTGCTGTCGGGCTACGGCCCCGTGGGCCGCGCCTACGCCGAGCGACTGCTGACCCAGGGGGAGGGGCTTGCGCGCGACCACGGCGTACGGCCGAGGCTCGCCGCCGTACGCGTCGGCTCCGCGCAGGTCCTGCTCCCCGCAGGCCCCGACGGTCGAGCCGTCCCGTCGCGCGCGGAATGGGAGCCCCTGGCCGACCTGGCCCAGACCCTCGACCGGACCGGCGCACGGGTGCTGGTCCAGGCGCTCCCGTCCTCCCCGCAGGCCCGGCAGCAGGCCGCCGAGGAGGCCGTGCTGGCACTGGGTCGAGGCGTCCACGTCGTCACCGCCACCAAGAGCCACCTGCTGAGCCACTGGCGCGAACTCGGCGAGGCCGCGCGGGCCGGCGGCAGCCTGATCAGGATCTCCGGGGCCACCGGCGCGGCCCTGCCGGCCGCTGACCTGGCCCGCACCGGAGTGCGCGGGCTCGGCTGCCGCTCCGTCCGGGCCTGCCCCAACGGCACCGCCACCTTCGTGCTCGACCGCCTGGCGGCCGGCGACCCCCTCGACCGGGCGGTCGGCGAGGCCCAGCGCCGCGGCATCGCCGAGGCCGACCCCACGGCCGACCTCTCGGGCGGCGACGCGGCGACCAAGGTGCGGCTGCTCGCCGCCCTGCTGTGGGGCTGGGAGCCGTCCGCTGTTCGCGTCGGCACCGAGGCCGTGGACGCCTGCACGGGCCCGGCGGCGGTGGCCGCGGCGGCCCGGGGCAACCGGCTGCGGGCCGTGGCGAGCGCGAGCACGGACCGCCCCCTCGTGGTCGAGGTCCGCCTGGAGGAGACCGTGCCGGGCGACCCGCTGCACGCGCTCACCGGACCGGAGAAGGCGGTCGTCTACGGCTGCCCCGACGCCGGTGACATCACGGTCAGTGGCGGCCGGTCCAGTCCGCTCGGCGCGGCGCTCGCGATGCTGCGGGACACCCTCGACGTGACGGCGCCCCGCGGCCACGGTTTCGGCTGAGTCGAGCAGCCCTGCGGCACGGGTGGGATCGTGGACTCGTTGTGAGCACGGATCCTGCCGCCCGGCGGGCGGACGAGCGCGCGGACGGCGGCGCGGCCATGCGGCCGTGGCGCTTCGTCGTGTGGTTCGGCATCGTCAGCCTGCTCGCGGACTTCGTCTACGAGGGCGCCCGCTCCATCACCGGGCCGCTGCTGGCCTCGCTGGGCGCCACCGCGACGGTGGTCGGCGTGGTGACCGGCGCGGGCGAGGCGGCGGCGCTGGTCCCGCGCCTGCTGTCCGGGCCGCTCGCCGACCGCACCGGGCGGTTCTGGGCGCTGGCGATCGGCGGCTACCTGCTCACGGTGGCCGCCGTCCCGCTGCTCGGGGTGGTGGGCTCGCTCGGCGCGGCCTGCGTGCTGGTGATCGCCGAGCGGGTCGGCAAGGCGATCCGCTCCCCGGCCAAGGACACCCTCCTCTCCCACGCCACCGCCGCCACCGGCCGGGGCCGGGGCTTCGCCGTGCACGAGGCGCTGGACCAGGTCGGGGCCGTCCTCGGCCCGCTCACCGTCGCGGGCGTGCTCGCGGCCACCGGCGGCTACGGCCCCGCGCTCGGGGTGCTCGCCGTCCCGGGCGCGGCCACGCTCGGGCTGCTGTGGTGGCTGCGCACCCGGGTGCCCGACCCGAGCCGCTACGAGACCGTGCCACCCCCCGCCCCCCGGACCGCCTCCGCTCCGGCCGTACCGACGCCCGCGCGGGCGCGGCTGCCCCGCGCCTTCTGGGCGTACGCCGCGTTCACCGCCGCGACGATGACCGGCTTCACGACCTACGGCGTGCTCTCCTTCCACCTGGTGCGGCGCCACCTGCTCCCCGCCTCCGCCGTACCGGTGCTGTACGCCGGGGTGATGCTGGCCGGCGCGCTGGGGAGCCTGGCGACGGGCTGGCTGTACGACCGGATCGGCCCGCGCACCCTGGTGGCGCTGCCGGTGCTGGCCGCGGCCGTGCCCGCGCTGGGCTTCAGCGACGCCGTGGCGGCGGCGGTGGCCGGGGCGCTGGTGTGGGGCGCCGCCCTGGGCATGCAGGAGTCGACCCTGCGGGCCGTGGTCGCCGACCTCGTCCCCGCGCCGCGCCGGGCGACCGCGTACGGGGTGTTCGCGGCCGTCGTCGGCGCCGCCACCCTGGCCGGCGGCGCCCTCACCGGCGCGCTCTACGCGCTGTCCGTGCCGGCTCTGGTCGTCACCGTGGTCGCCGTCCAGGCCGCCGCCCTGGTGCTGCTCGTCGCCGTACGCCCCGGCCGCCGCTGACGTGGCATCCCGCACCTGACCCCGCACCCGGTCACGCCGCCGCCCGCAGGGCCGCCTCGCAGGCGAGGCAGCGCCGGTCGGCCAGGGCGGGCGGGTACCAGGGCTCGCCCGGGCGGGTCGGCCGGTAGTGGGAGTGCTCCATCGGGTCGGTGTCCAGGCCGCAGAGGGTGCGGGGGAGCGGGTCCTCGGGCACCTCCGGGTCGCCGCCCGCCGCGTGCACCGCGCACACCACCGGCTCCACGCCGTCCGGCCCCAGGGCTTCGTCCTGTTCCAGTTCGAACAGGACGACGATCGCCGTCATGTCGTCCCGCCCGTCCCGGGCACCCGGCCGGTCACCGCTTCCCCTTCGCCAGCCACTCGGCGAGCACGGCGGCCTGGCTGTGGTCGACGTCCTTGGTGGCGGTCAGCAGGGTGAGCCGGTCCTGGGCGGCGAGTTGGCGCAGGTGCCCGGCGGCCTCCTGGTGGTCGCCGTCGCGCAGCTCGGTGAGGTAGCGGCGGCGGAACTCGGTGAAGCGCTCCGGGTCGTGGCCGTACCACTTGCGCAGCTCGGTGGACGGGGCGACGTCGCGCAGCCACTCGTCGAGGCGGGCGTCCTCCTTCCTGATCCCGCGCGGCCAGACGCGGTCCACCAGCACCCGCTGCCCGTCCTGCGGTGAGGAGTCCTCGTAGACCCGCCGGTAGGTGATCTTCGCGGCCATGACGGAATCCTCTCGGTCTGCGCGGTGCGGCGGGAGGCACCGGGCGCCCCACACCAGCGTGTGCCCGGAACGGGCGGATCCGCACTCCGACGGCGGAGCGGGGCGACCCGCGCCCGGTGGGTGCCGCGTGGCGCCCGGGAGCCGTGCCGCGCCGCCGCTAGGGTCCCGCCGGGGGGCGTCATCGGCTCCATCACGGAGGTTCCATGAGTGCGTCCGACACCGCCGCGCCGCCGCGCACCCGGGCCAGGGTTCGACGGGGCAGCAGACTGCTGGGCTGGCTGTTCACCACCGACCACAAGGTGATCGGCAACCTCTACCTGGTGACGGCCTTCGGGTTCTTCCTGGTGGGGGGCCTGATGGCACTGCTGATGCGGACGCAGTTGCTGGGGCCGGACACCGGGTTCCTGTCGAACGAGCAGTACAACCAGATGTTCACCATGCACGGCACGATCATGCTGCTGCTGTTCGCCACCCCGACCTTCGCGGGCTTCGCCAACGCGATCATGCCGTTGCAGATCGGCGCCCCCGACGTGGCCTTCCCCCGGCTGAACGCCTTCACCTACTGGGCGTTCCTGCTGGGCGGGCTGATCGTGCTGAGCGGCTTCCTCACCGCGAGCGGGGCGCCCGCCTTCGGCTGGTTCGCCTACGCGCCGCTGAACGGGCCGGTGCACTCGCCGGGGACGGGCGGGGACCTGTGGGCGCTCGGCCTGGTGGTGGCCGGCCTCGGGACGATCCTCGGGGCGGTCAACTTCGTCACCACCATCACCTGCCTGCGGGCGCCGGGAATGACGCTGTTCCGGATGCCGATCTTCACCTGGAACGTGCTGTTCACCTCGATCATGGTGCTGCTGGCCTTCCCCGTGCTCACCGCCGCCCTGCTGCTGCTGGTGGCGGACCGCAAGTTCGGCGCCCACGTCTTCGACCCGGCCAACGGAGGCGCACTGCTGTGGCAGCACCTGTTCTGGTTCTTCGGCCATCCGGAGGTGTACATCGTCGCGGTGCCGTTCTTCGGCATCGTCACCGAGATCATCCCGGTCTTCAGCCGCAAGCCGCTGTTCGGGTACTACGGGATGATCGGCGCGACCGTCGCCATCACCTCCCTGTCGATGTCGGTGTGGGCCCACCACATGTTCGCCACCGGGCAGGTGCTGCTGCCGTTCTTCTCGATGATGTCCTTCCTCATCGCGGTGCCCACCGGGGTCAAGTTCTTCAACTGGGTCGGGACCATGTGGAACGGCTCGCTGTCCTTCGAGACGCCGATGCTGTGGTCGATCGGGTTCCTGGTGACCTTCCTGTTCGGCGGCCTGAGCGGGGTGCTGCTGGCCGCGCCCCCGATCGACTTCCACGTCACCGACAGCTACTTCGTGGTGGCCCACCTCCACTACGTCCTGTTCGGGACGGTGGTCTTCGCGACCTTCGGCGGCTTCTACTTCTGGTGGCCGAAGATCACCGGGAAGATGCTCGACGAGCGGCTCGGCAAGGTGCAGTTCTGGATCCTGTTCGTCGGGTTCCAGACCACCTTCCTGGTGATGCACTGGCTGGGCGCCCAGGGCATGCCCCGCCGCTACGCGACGTACCTGGCCGCGGACGGCTTCACCACGCTCAACGTGGTCGCCTCGATCGGCGCCTTCCTGCTCGGCGTCTCCAACCTGCCGTTCTTCTACAACGTCTGGATCACCACCCGGCACGGCACCCGGGTCGAGCAGGACGACCCCTGGGGCTGGGGCCGCTCACTCGAATGGGCCACCTCCTGTCCGCCCCCGCACCACAACTTCCTGGTGCTGCCCCGGATCCGCTCCGAGTCGCCGGCCTTCGACCTGCACCATCCGGAGGTTCCGACGGAGGAATCGGCCGGCTCCGGACACTCGCACGCCGGTCGGACCGGAGAGGGGGACGGGCGATGAAGGCCGAGGGATGGCTGTTCACCGTGATGACGGTCTTCTTCGCGGTGACCGGGCTGGTGTACGGGCTCTGGGCCCGCGAGCCCGCGGGCAAGGCGATCCTGACGGTGGCGTTCCTGATGTCGGCGCTGGTCGCGCTGTTCTGGTTCGTCCAGCACCAGCGCAAGGGCGGCGGACGGCCCGAGGACCGCAAGGACGGCGAGATCGTGGAGAGTTCCGGGCCGAAGGGCTTCTTCCCGCCGCGCAGCGGCTACCCGGTGCTGACGGCGGTGGGCGTGGCGCTCTTCGCGCTGGGCCTGGTGTACGCCCTGTGGCTGATCGTCTGCGGGACGGTGCTGCTCGGGTTCGCCGTGTTCGGGTTCATCTTCCAGTACCACGACCGCGGCGACGACGGGGCCTGAGCCGCCGGAACAGTCGGCCCAGCGGCCCGCGTCCCCCCGTCGGCGCGGGCCGTTCGGCGGCCGGCTGCGGGGGGTGCGCCGGAGCGGTGAGGACGGCCGTGACGGCGCGGGACTCCTGCTCGGTGGCGGGCAGCTCGACCCGGTCGCGGTGGTACCAGGTGCCGAGCGCCGCGCGGACCCGCTCGGTGCGGGGCGCGCCGGGCCGCGGTTCGTCCGGCCGCGGCGCGTCCCGGACCAGCATCGTGTACCGCTCGGCGGCCGGCACCGGCCGGTGGTGTCCGTCGAAGCCGCCCTCGATCGACTGGTCGATCCGGCCGGTCTCGTCGCCGTCCAGCAGCCGGCGGCGGTCGCGGGCCTGGAGGGCCAGGCAGAGCCGCCGGGTCAGCGCGAAGGCGAGCGGCGGTGCCAGGAAGAACGCCGCCCGCAGCACCCAGGTCAGCGAGTTGACCGAGACCCCGAAGTAGTACGCGATCACGTCGTTGCCGCCGGCGACGAGCAGCACCGTGTAGAAGGCGACCCCGGCCGCCCCCAGCCCGGTGCGGACGGGCTTGTTGCGGGGCCGGTCGCACAGGTGGCGCTCGCCGCCGTCCGGCGTCAGCCAGCGCTCCACGAAGGGGTAGGCGTACAGCCCGGCGAACAGCAGCCCGGGCAGCACCAGGGCGGGCAGGAAGGCGTTCCAGGAGACCGTGTGCCCGAGCACCACGGTCTCGACGGCCGGCATCAGCCGCAGGGCGCCCTCGATGAACCCGATGTACCAGTCGGGCTGGGCGCCCGCCCCGGCGATGTCGGGCCGGTAGGCGCTGTAGCGCCAGATCGGGTTGATCTCCGCGAGCATCGCGGACAGCGCCAGGATGCCGCCGACGGTGAACGCCAGGCCGGTGGTACGGGTCAGGAACTGCGGGAAGAACGGGTGCCCCACCACGTTCCGGTTGGTGCGGCCCGGTTCCGCCCACTGGGTGTGCTTCAGCACCACCACGAGGGTCAGGTGCAGGCCGATCAGCGCCAGCAGCAGCCCGGGCACCAGGAGGATGTGCACGGTGAACAGCCGCGGGATGATCGCGTACCCCGGGAACTCGCCGCCGAAGGCGAAGAAGCTGAGGTAGGTGCCGACCACCGGCACGGAGAGCAGGACGCCCTCGGCGATCCTCAGCCCGGTGCCGGACAGGGTGTCGTCCGGCAGCGAGTAGCCGGAGAAGCCCTCCAGCAGGGCGAGGGTGAACATGGTCACCCCGATCACCCAGTTCAGCTCGCGCGGGCGGCGGAAGGCACCGGTGAAGAACACCCGCAGCAGGTGCGCGCAGATCGAGGCGGTGAAGAGCAGGGCGGCCCAGTGGTGGATCTGGCGGACCATCAGGCCGCCGCGCACCTCGAAGCTGATCCGCAGCGTCGAGGCGTAGGCCTCGGACATCCGCACCCCGCGCAGCGGCAGGTAGGCGCCGTGGTAGTCGAGCTCGGTCATGCTCGGGGTGAAGAAGAAGGTGAGGAAGACCCCGGTCAGCAGCAGGACGACGAAGCTGTACAGCGCCAGCTCGCCCAGCAGGAACGACCAGTGGTCGGGGAACACCTTGCGGAGCAGTTCCCTGCCCGCCTCGGCCAGCGGGAGCCGCCCGTCGACTGCCCGTACGGCGCGTTCGCCGCGGGTCGGCCCGGCCGGGCTCGGCCCCACCGGCTCGCCGCGGTCCGACAGGCCGTCCGGAGACGGGCCGGTGCCCTGATTTCCGTCCATAGCGGGCAACCTAGTGCGAACCGCCCCGTCCGGGCGCGCAGGCCGTCGCGATCCTCCCTCCGGGCGAGCGACGGAGCACCCCATCGGAGCAACCGGCGGGGCCCGGGCGGCGGGGACGGCCGGCTCCGCCGCCCGTGGGCTCTGCGAGGCCGGCCTGCGGGCTCTACCCCCAGTAGCCCACGTGGACCGCGGAGGCCTCTTCGAAGAGAGACGGGCCGAACACCTCCACCGTGTTGCCGCCGGCCGCGAAGACCGTGCGGCAGGGCAGTTCGAGCACCGGCTCGTCCGGGTCCACGCCCGCGATGGCGTTCAGCTCGGTGGCGGCGAGCGCGTAGACGACCCGGCGGATGCCGCTCCAGTAGATGGCCCCGGCGCACATCGCGCAGGGCTCGGTGCTGGAGTAGAGGGTCGCCTCGGTGAGCTGGTGCGGGGCCAGGGTGCGCGAGGCCTGGCGGACCAGGTTGGTCTCCGCGTGGGCGGTCACGTCGTGGTCCGTCAGCACGGTGTTCTCGGCCGTGAGCAGGACCGTTCCGGAGGGGTCGGTGAGCAGCGCGCCGAAGGGGTGGTTGCCGTGGGCGCGGGCGGAGGCGCCGATCTCGATGGCGGCGAGCAGGAGGGCGGGGGAGTGGTCGGCCATGACGGGGTCTCCTCGGGGCGGTGCAGGTGGTGGCGTTAAACGTATAACGTCTGGGGTCGGTCAACGTCAGGGGTCGGTGCTGTCAGCTGCCGTAGCCTCCTCCGCCGGGGGTGCGGATCTCCAGGGCGTCCCCCGCCGCGAGGTCGGCGCTGCCGCAGCCGGGCAGCTCCTCGACGCTGCCGTCGGCGCGCAGGATCCGGTTCTCGCCGAGGCCGCCGGGGGAGCCGCCGGCCAGGCCGTACGGGGGGACGCGGCGGTGGCCGGAGAGCAGACTGACCGTCACCGGTTCGCGGAAGCGCAGCCGGCGCAGCGCGCCGTCGCCGCCGTGCCACCGGCCTCCGCCGCCGCTGCCGGGGCGGACGGCGAACTCCTCGACCAGGACGGGCAGGCGCCACTCCAGGACCTCGGGGTCGGTGAGGCGGGAGTTGGTCATGTGGGTCTGGACGACGTCAGCGCCGTGGAAGCCGGGCCCGGCGCCCGAGCCGGAGGCGATGGTCTCGTAGTACTGGTGGTGCTCGTTGCCGAAGCTGAGGTTGTTCATCGTGCCGGAGCCCTCGGCCTGGACACCGAGCGCGGCGTAGAGCGCGCCGGTGATGGCCTGGGAGGTCTCGACGTTGCCCGCGGCGACGGCGGCGGGGTGGGCCGGGGCGAGCATCGAGCCGGGCGGGACGACGATCCGCAGCGGGCGCAGACAGCCGTCGTTGAGCGGGATGTCGTCGTCGACCAGGGTGCGGAAGACGTACAGGACGGCGGCGGTGACCACGGCGGAGGGGGCGTTGAGGTTGCTCGCGAGCTGGGGCGAGGTGCCGGTGAAGTCGACGGTGGCGCTGCGGTCCCGGTGGTCCACCCGGACCTCGACGGCGATCACGGCGCCGGAGTCGGTCTCGTAGCGGTAGGAGCCGTCGCCCAGGCCGTCGACGGCTCGGCGGACCGCCTGCTCGGCGTTGTCCTGGACGTGCCGCATGTAGGCCTGGACGACGTCGAGGCCGAAGTGCTCGATCATCGCGTTGACCTCGTCGACGCCCTTGCGGTTGGCGGCGATCTGGGCGCGCAGGTCGGCGAGGTTGGTGTCCGGATCGCGGGAGGGGTGGCGGGCCCCGGTGAGGAGCCGCACCGTCTCGGCCTCGCGCAGCCGGCCGTCCACCACCAGCGGCCAGTCGTCGAAGAGCACGCCCTCCTCGTCGATCTCGCGGCTGGCGGCGGGCATCGACCCGGGGGTGATGCCGCCGATCTCGGCGTGGTGGCCGCGGGAGGCGACGAAGAACAGGACGTCCCTCCCGGCGGTGTCGAAGACCGGGGTGACCACGGTGATGTCGGGCAGGTGGGTGCCGCCGTGGTACGGGTCGTTGACCGCGTAGGTGTCGCCCGGGCGCAGCTCGGGGCCGCGGCGGCGGATCACCTCCTTGACGGTGGTGCCCATCGAGCCGAGGTGCACCGGGATGTGCGGGGCGTTGGCGACCAGGTTGCCGTCCGGGTCGAACAGGGCGCAGGAGAAGTCCAGCCGCTCCTTGATGTTGACCGACTGGGCGGTGGACTCCAGCCGGGCGCCCATCTGTTGGGCGATCGCCGTGAAGAGGTTGTTGAACACCTCCAGCAGGACGGGGTCGGCGGCGGTGGTGACGGCCTCCTCCGTACGGGCCTCGACGTGTTCGACCAGCAGGTGCCCGGCCGGGGTCACGGTCGCCCGCCAGCCGTCGTCCACCACGGTGGTGGCGTTGGCCTCGGCGATCACCGCCGGGCCGGTCACGGTGGTGCCGGGGCGCATGGACTCCCGCTCCAGCAGCGGGACCCGGCGTCGCCCGCCGCCGCTGCGGAGTTCGACGGTGCGGGGCTCGACGGTGCGGGGCTCAACGGTGCGGGGCTCGGAGGCGGGCGAGAGGGCGCCGAGCACAGGTTGTTCGGTCAGGCCGGTGCCCTCGACGGCGAGGGCCTCGACGACCAGCGGCCGGTCCATCAGGAAGGAGTAGGTGGCCCGGTGCCGCCGCTCGAACTCGGCGCGCATCTCCGCCGGTTCGGCCAGCGGGACACGGATCGTGGTGTCGGTGCCCTGGTAGCGCAGCCGGGCCCGGCGGGTCAGCCGGATCCGCTGCTCCGGGACGCCCTGGTCGAGCAGCCGGTCGGTGGCCTCCGCCGCCAGCGCGTCGGCCCGCTTCCGGACGGCGGCCATCTCGCCGTCCGCCAGCGGCCGTTCGACGGCGTGCTCGCGCAGCACGGTGGTGTCGGCCAGGCCGATGCCGAGGGCGGACAGCACACCGGCCATCGGCGGCACCAGCACGGTGCGGATGCCCAGCGCCTCCGCCACCGGGCAGGCGACCTGGCCGCCCGCGCCGCCGAAGGTGGTCAGCGCGTAGCGGGTGACGTCGTGGCCCTGCTGGACGGAGATGCGCTTGATCGCGTTGGCGATGTTGCCGACCGCGATCCGCAGGAAGCCCTCGGCCGTCTCCTCGGCGGAGCGGTCGCCGATCTCCTCGGCCAGTTCGGCGAACCGACGTACCGTCAGCTCCCGGTCGAGCGGCTGGTCGCCGTCCGGGCCGAAGACCTTCGGGAAGTGCTCGGCCTGGATCCGGCCGAGCAGCAGGTTGGCGTCGGTGACGGTCAGCGGCCCGCCGGCGCGGTAGCAGGCCGGGCCGGGGTCCGCGCCGGCCGAGTCGGGTCCGACCCGCAGCCGTTCGCCGTCGAAGCGCAGCACCGAGCCGCCGCCCGCCGCGACGGTGTGGATGGCCAGCATCGGCGCCCGCAGCCGCACCCCGGCGACCTGGGTGGTGACCACCCGTTCGTACTCGCCCGCGAAGTGCGAGACGTCGGTGGAGGTGCCGCCCATGTCGAAGCCGATCACCCGGTCGTAGCCGGCCAGTCGGGACATCCGCACCATGCCGACGATGCCGCCCGCCGGGCCGGACAGGATCGCGTCCTTGCCGCGGAAGTGACCGGCCTCGGCCAGGCCGCCGTTGGACTGCATGAACATCAGCCGTACGCCCGCGAGTTCGTCCGCCACCCGGTGGACGTAGCGGCGCAGCCCGGGGTCGAGGTAGGCGTCGACCACCGCGGTGTCGCCGCGCGGCACCAGCTTCATCAGCGGGCTGGCCTCGCTGGACAGGGACACCTGCTCGAAGCCGAGCCGCTCGGCCAGGCGCCCGATCTCGCGTTCGTGCGCGGGGTGGAGGTAGCTGTGCAGGCAGACCACGGCGAGGGAGCGGATGCCGTCCGCCAGGCAGCTCCGCAGCTCCTCGGCGAGCCGGTCGAGGTCGGGCGGGCGCAGCACCTCGCCGTCGGCGGTGATCCGCTCGTCCACCTCGACCACCCGGGCGTACAGCGGCTCGGGCAGGGTGATCTCGCGGGCGAAGATCCGCGGCCGGTTCTGGTAGCCGATCCGCAGCGCGTCCGCGAAGCCGCGGGTGACGCACAGGGCGGTCGGCTCGCCGGTGCGCTCCAGCAGGGCGTTGGTGGCCACCGTCGTCCCCATCCGGACCGCGTCGACGTCCCGCCCGAGGTCGGCGTCGGGCGGCAGCAGGGCGCGGATCCCGGCCACGGCGGGGTCGCGGTGACGGGCCGGGTCGTGCGAGAGCAGCTTGTGGGTCAGCAGCCGTCCGTCCGGGGCCAGCGCCACCACGTCGGTGAAGGTGCCGCCGCGGTCCACCCAGAACTGCCAGCCTCTCGGCGCCATGACCGGCTCCCCCTCAGGCCCCGGCGTGTGCGAACAGCGCGGCGTGGCGGGCGACCGCGGCGGCGTGGTCGGCGCACTGCTGGTAGCAGCAGGCGAGCAGCACCAGGTCGGCGGCGTCCACCGGGTCGGTGGCACCGTCGTGCAGCAGCAGCTCGTACAGCAGGCGCTGGCGCCGGGCGACCTCCGGCAGCTCGGTGAGCACATGGGTGACGCCCTCGGGCGCGCCGGACTCCAGGGCGTCGGCCGCCCGTGAGAGCAGGTCCAGCGCCGCCCCGGCGATCCCGCGCAGCGGGGCCAGCAGCCGGTCGCCGTACGGCTCCCGCTCCTGCCGTGCCCAGGCCGCCCCGAGCAGGCGCTGCGCCAGTTGCCCGAGTGCCTCCGCCTCGCACCCGACGTGGATGCCGACGACGACCCCGGGGCGGCCGTCGAGCGCCGTGGCGGCGTCCTCCTCGATCCGGGCGCGCAGCTCGGCCAGGGCCTTCTCGGCGGTCGCGATCGCGTCGTGGTCGGCGGCCGGGTCGGTCAGCACGGCGGTGACGCCGCGCAGGCCGGTGTCCGCCAGCCGGACGAGGCCGGCCAGCTCGCCGACCAGAGCGCGGTAACCGGACATCCTGATCACCTCCCGCTCCCCCGACCAGTGTCTCCCCGCCGCCCCGCCGCCGCCCCGGCGGGCGGCGGCGCGGCGGCCACGCCACCGGGTGAGCGCGGCGGCCGGCGTGAACACGTACGGCTCAGCGGTCGTCGCGTACGGGTGCGGACGCGCCGGGAGGGGCGCACGGTGGGCCGTAGTACGAGGAGCTCTCAGGTCACGCACACCCGCGAACCCGGGCTCCATGACCACACCACCGAAGGAGACGGCCGAATGAGCCGGATCAACCCGATCGATGTCCAGAGGGCCCTGAAGGGCGCCCACTACCCCGCCGACCGCGACGAACTCGTCGAGCGCGCCCGTACGAACGGGGCCGACGAGAACCTCGTGGGCCAGATCTCCGATCTCGATCGGGACAGCTTCGAGGGCCCCGACGAGGTCGAGCACGCGCTCTTCCGCCGGAGCTGACCAGGCGCGGTGGCCGGAGGCCCGGGGACGCCCCCGGGCCTCCGGCTCGCGTTCCTAGCCGTAGAGCCGCGCGCCGTACCCCGGTCCGTAGTACTGCTCCAGGGCACCACGATCGTCGTCCCGGAGCGCCCCGGGAACCGGCGTACCGACGGCTTCCGGAACGTTCTGACCAACCCCCATGTCGGCCTGCTGTACGTGATCCCCGGGCGTTCGTCCGTGTCCATGGACGGGTCCTCGACGCCGGCCCAGCTGACCGGCGCGGCGACCGGGGCACCCGGCAGGGCCCGTGGGCGGCCGTCGTGTCCTCCGATCGGGTGCGGTTCCGACGCGGCGCGGGTACCCCCGGTCGCCGGTTCCCGCCCCACCGGTTTCCGGCCGCCCCGGAGGTTACGGGCACCGCCCGGCCGGGCAACCGCCTGGTGGGAGGTGGCGCGGATGGACGGGCCGGGGCTCTCCGGGCGCGAACTGCGGATCCTCACGGAGATCGAGAACCACCTGCAGGTGGACCGCCACCTGGACCGTGCCCTGCGCACCATGCGGCACGGCCCCCGCTGGCTGGCGGGCTGGCTGCTGCGTCAGGCCGCCCGGGTGCCGGTCTTCGTGTTCTCGGTGCTCGGGGGGCTCTCCGCGGCCCTGCTGCTGATCAGTGTCACCGCCCACTCAGCCGCCGTGCTCACGGGTTTCTCCCTGGTCTGGGCGTCGTCGATCACGCTGGGTGCGGTGCGGGTGGTCGCCCACCGCCGGGGCATCGCGCCGTGACCCCGGCCGTCCGCCCGGTCCCTCCGGCGGGGCGTGGTCCCGCAGCTCGCTGATCACCGCCCAGGCCACCGACACCACCGGCACGGCGACCAGCGCGCCCAGCACCCCGGCCAGCACGGCGCCGCCGATCACCGACAGGGCCACCGCCACCGGGTGGATGCGCACCGACCAGCCCAGCACCAGCGGGTGCAGCAGGTGCCCCTCGATCTGGCCGATGATCACGATCAGCGCGAGCACCAGCAGCGCCACCACCGGCCCGCGCGCGGCCAGCGCGACCAACGCGGCGACCGCCAGGGCGATCGGGGAGCCGATCAGCGGCACCAGCGCCGCGACGAACTCCAGCACCATCAGCGGCAGCACCAGCGGCACCCGCAGGACGGCCAGGGCGATGCCGACCAGGATCGCGTTGGTCGCCGCCACGATCAGCACCCCGCGGGTGTAGCCGGCGAAGGTGTGCCACGCGACCCGCCCGGCCCGGCCCCAGACCGGTCGGGCCCGGGCCGGGAGCTGGCGCTGCGCCCAGGTCCACATCCGGTCGCCGGAGTGCAGGAAGAACACCGAGCAGAACACCGCCAGGGCCAGCCCGGTGGCCATCTCGACCACCGTGCCGGCCCCGCTGAGCGCGGTGGTCAGCAGGGCCGAGCGGTGCGCCGAGAGGAACGTCCCGATCTTCGCCCGAAGGTCCGTGACGGTGCCGGGCCGGAGGTGGAAGGGGGCGCGGGTGAGCCAGTGGTCGATCCGGCCGAGGCCGCCGCGCAGCTCGTTGCCGAGCCCGTTCCACTCGTCGGCGACGTTCGTCCCGACCAGCGCCAGGACCCCGCCGACGAGCGCGATCGCGCACACGAAGGCCAGCAGCACGGCGAGCGAGCGGGGCATCACCCGGGCGAGCAGGTCGACCAGCGGGCGCAGCACGGAGGTGATCACCAGGGCCAGGAACAGCGCGATGACCGGCATCTGGAGCTGTCCGAGGACACTGACCACCAGGTACGCGGCCACGGCGAGCAGACCCAGCCGCCAGGCGTACCCCGCGGCGGTGCGCAACCCGGCCGGGACGCGCTCCGGGGGCGCCGCCGGACGGGCCCGGCGCAGCGCCACCCGGGGCGGCCGGCTGCCGAGCGGCCGGGGGCGCCGGGCGGGCCGTCCCGGGCCGTTCACGCCCACCGGCCGGCTCCACGGCGCGGACCGGGCCGGACGGGCAGCGCGAGCCGGACGGGCAACGCGAGCCGGACGGGCAGCTCGAACCGCACCGGCCGGACGGGCCGGTACGGCTGCGGGTCTCGGCGGGGCGTGCTCACGGGACGGCTTCCGGGGCTGGCCACGGCCGGCTCAGTCGGGGGTCTCGTGCGGCTCCGGCTCGTGGGCCGGTGCGATCGGCGCGGACTCCTGCCCGGCCTCCGGACGGGGCAGCCCCTCCTCGGGCTCCGGCCGCGGTCCGTCGTGGTCCGTCCGCGACCCGGGCGTCCCGACCGGGACGGGCGGGTCCTTGGGCACGGGCTTGTCGTGCTCGCGGGTCGGGTCCTGGTCGCTCACGGCGCTCGCCTCCCGGGTGGAAGTCCTGTTCCCAGCGTCTCTCCGGCTCGGGAACTCGTACACCTCGGCGGGGCGGTGGTCCTGACCTCCGGCCCCGACGGCCGTCCGAGCGGTTCGGCGCGTCGCGCGGCATGATGGTCGGGACGGCACCCCGCCGTTCCGAGCGGACCGGGAGGGCACGATGCCAGGGCCAACCGAGGTCCCCAGCGAGGGGGAGAACCAGAGCGGGAGTCTGCACGTCGTGGTGGACGACCGGGCCTCGGTGCGGGTCGTCACGGTCGCCGGGGAGCTGGACCACGACTCGGCGCACGTGCTGCGCGACGCGCTGACACGGCCGTTGCACGACGGCGTCCGGCGGATCGTGGTCGACCTCGCGGAGCTGCGGTTCTGCGACTCCACCGGCCTGAACATCCTGCTGCGTGCCCGGCTCGACGCGGACGCGGCCGGGCGGACCCTCGAAGTCGCGCGGCCCCGGCCGATCGTGGCCCGGCTGTTCGAGGTCACCGGCACCGACACCCTGCTGCGGGTCCGGCTCGAACCGGACGCGGAACCCGGCCCCCCGGCGACGGAGGCCGCCACGGACGCCCCGGCTCCCGACGCGGAGTGAGGTGGGCCGTCGTGAGCCCGCCGGGGAGCGACGGACCGCCGGAGTCCGGGCGGACCAGGCGGCTCCTGTTCGCGGGCAGCGAGGGCGCGGTGCGGCGCAGCCGTGAGTTCAGCCGGGCGGCGCTGTGGTCCTGGGGCTGGTTGCCCACCCTGGACGAGGAACGGCTGGCGGTGACGGAGGACGTCCTGCTGATGATCTCGGAGCTGGTCACCAACGCCTGCCTCCATGCGCCGGGCGGCCCGCGGGAGCTGCGTCTGGACTGGGACGGCGTGCGCCTGCGGGTGGAGGTCGCGGACGCCAGTCCGGTGGAGCCCCGGCTGCACCGGTACGCGGATCCGGGCCGGCCGGGCGGGCACGGCCTGCGGGTGGTGGACCGGCTCGCCCGGGCCTGGGGGTCGGCGCCCGAGGGCGCGGGCAAGCTGGTCTGGCTGGAGGTGCCGTCCCCGCTGGACCACCGCGCCCGCGGCCTCTGACACCGCCCCGCCTCTGACACCGCCACGCCCCTGACACCGTCCTGCCTCATCACCGGAAGCCCATGAACGGGCGAATCGCACGAGAGCCGCGTCGACCCCGGAATACCGGGTAGGAGCGCCGTGCAGCGGCCGCGGGTTCGCGGCCCTGCCGGGAGAACCACCATGTCCGGCATTCTGGAGAACGCGCCCCCGGCGCCGTCCGATCCGCCCCCGCGCCCGACCGAGGCCGAGCTACGCGCGATGGGGAAGACCGAGGCGCGGGAAATCAGCGACGCGCTGTTCGAGCGGCTGTCGGGGCTGGCGCGGGAGAGCGCGGCCTACAGCTACGTGCGCGGCACGATCATCGAGCTGAACATGCCACTGGTGCGGTTCATCGCGGCCCGCTTCCGGCACCGGGCCGAGGACATGGACGACATCCTCCAGGCGGGCACGATCGGCCTGATCAAGGCCGTCGACGGCTACGACCCGCACCGCGGCGTCGAGTTCATCACCTACGCCGTCCCCACGATCACGGGGGAGGTCAAGCGGTTCTTCCGGGACACCTCGTGGCCGGTGCGCGTCCCGCGCAGCATGCAGGAGCTGTACCTGACGGTGGCCCGTGGCTCGGACCGGCTGGAGCAGCGGCTCGGCCGTCCACCCCAGCCGGAGGAGATCGCCGAGGACCTCCACCTGAGCGTCGCGCAGGCCACCGAGGGCCTGGTCGCGGGCCGGGTCTACCGCCCCAGCTCACTGGACGCGCTGCGCGAGCAGGACTCCGACGAGAGCGGCAGCGCGATGCTGGACCGGCTCGGCGGCTGCGACCCCGGGATCGAACTCGCCGACTTCCGCACCGCCGTGCGCCCCCTGCTCGCCGAACTCCCCGAGCGGGAGCAGACGGTGCTCAAACTGCGCTTCTGGGACGGCTGCACCCAGTCGGAGATCGCCGCGCGGATCGGCGTCTCCCAGATGCACGTCTCCCGTCTGCTGAGCGCCACCCTGGGCCGGCTGCGGGAGCAACTGGAGGACCACGGCGCCCCCGGCTGGGCCGACGAACCGGCCGAATGCGGCTGAACTGTCCGGCCACTCGGCGTTTCCCCGCCCCCGCAGCGGTTAGTCGCGCTGCGGGGGTCGTCGCGGGAAGGCACGGAGGAGGAGCAGGATGGCGCGCCGCCAGCCGAAGGGCCCGGGCCTGACGTCCGACCGCATCAGCGCACCTGGAGTGTTCACCGCGCAGGCCACGCCGTGGGCCCAGGGCACGGTGGTCGCCCTGTACGGCGAACTCGACCTGGACTCGGTCGCCGAGCTGAACGAGGTGCTCCAGCCGGCCCTGGCCGAGCCCGCGACCGTCATCGTGATCGACTGCGCCGGCCTGGAGTTCTGCGACTCGACCGGCCTCAACGCCCTGCTGCGCGCCCAGGCCCGCGCGGTCGGCCACGGCAGCCGGATCGAACTGGCCCGCCCCCGGCCGCTGGTCCTGCGGATGCTCGAACTCACCGGTGCTGTCGACGCCTTCCGGGTGCGGGACACCGTTCCCGGCTGACCGTGCCGCCGATGGCGGAGGAGGATCGGGGAAGGGAGTCGACGGGGTCGAAGGGAGTCGGAGATGGCCGGGCTGCTGATCGACGGTGACGACCTGGTCGTCCGCCTGGCGTGGTGGGAGCGGATCGTGGCCCGCCGCAGGGAGGTGCGGGTGCCGCTGGAGGCCGTCACGGCGGTCGAGGTGCAGCCGGACCGTTGGCGGGCGCTGCGCGGCGTCCGGGAGAGCGGAGTGGCCGTTCCCGGCGCGCTCTGCCTGGGCGTGTGGCGGCACAAGGACGGACGGGACTTCGTCGCCCTGCGCGGCCACCGGCACGCCGTGCTGTGCGTGGGCCTGCGCCCGCCGGCGCCGTTCGCGGGGCTCGCCGTGGAGACGGACGACCCGGTGCGGACCGCCGCCGAGCTGCGGGCGGTCCGTGGGCCCGCCGCCCCCGTCTGAGCGGCCGCCGTGGTGGCCGAGGCTGCCGCCCCCGGGCTTCTGGTGGCAGAGTGGGAGCAGGGCGGTGGCCCGCCGCCCCGGGCCGGGGTGCCCTGCAGGCGCCCGGTCGTGCGATCCGGACGGTGGACGGATGGACGAGCACCCTGAGAACGGGCTTGCCGAACAGTCGCTGCGGCAGCTGCTCGCCGGGCTCACGGCCGTCCGTGACGGCGACTTCCGCACCCGGCTGGACCCGGACCGGCCGGGGGACCTGGGGGAGATCGCCACGGTCTTCAACGGGATGTCCGAGCAGCTGTCCCGGGTGACCTCCGAGGTGACCAGGGTCGCCCGCGAGGTCGGTACGGAGGGCCGGCTCGGCGGGCAGGCCCAGGTGCCGGACGCGACCGGGACGTGGCTGGACCTCACCGAATCGGTCAACGCGATGGCGGGCAACCTGACCGGCCAGGTCCGGGGGATCGCCCGGGTGGCCACCGCGGTGGCTGGGGGCGACCTCACCCAGAAGATCCGGGTGGACGCGCGCGGCGAGATCCTGGACCTCAAGGAGACCCTCAACACGATGGTCGACCAGCTGTCCGCCTTCGCCGACGAGGTCACCCGGGTGGCCAGGGAGGTCGGCACGGCCGGGAACCTGGGCGGACAGGCGACCGTCCGGGGCGTCTCGGGCACCTGGAAGGACCTCACCGACAACGTCAACGTGATGGCCTCCAACCTCACCGGCCAGGTCCGTTCGATGTCCGAGGTGGCGACCGCCGTGGCACGCGGGGACCTCTCCAAGAAGATCACCGTGGAGGCCAAGGGCGAGGTCGCGGCGCTCGCGGCCGCCATCAACACCATGGTGGACACCCTCTCGGTGTTCGCCGACGAGGTGACCAGGGTCGCCCGCGAGGTGGGCACCGAGGGCATCCTGGGCGGCCAGGCCCGGGTGCCGAACGTCGCCGGGACGTGGAAGGACCTCACCGACAGCGTCAACTTCATGGCGCACAACCTGACCAGCCAGGTGCGCAACATCGCCCAGGTGACCACGGCCGTCGCGGAGGGCGACCTCACCCGCAAGATCGACGTCGACGCGCGCGGGGAGATCCTGGAGCTGAAGACGACCGTCAACACCATGGTGGAGCAGCTGAGCTCCTTCGCCGCCGAGGTGACCAGGGTGGCCCGCGAGGTGGGCACCGAGGGCAGGCTCGGTGGCCAGGCCGAGGTCGAGGGGGTGTCCGGCACCTGGAAGCGGCTGACCGAGAACGTCAACGAGCTGGCCGGCAATCTCACCCGGCAGGTCCGGGCGATCGCCGAGGTCACCAGCGCCGTCGCGGCCGGCGACCTCACCCGCTCGGTCAGCGTGGACGCCTCCGGCGAGGTCGCCGACCTCAAGGACAACATCAACGCCATGGTCGAGTCGCTGCGCGAGACCATCCAGGCCAACCAGGAACAGGACTGGCTCAAGACCAACCTGGCCCGCTTCTCCTCCGCCATCCAGGGCCGCCGGGGCATCCAGGCCGTCGCCGACATGATCACCGAGGAGCTGACACCGCTGGTCGACGCCCAGTACGGGGCCTTCTTCCTGGCCGAGGAGACCGACGGCGGCACCGAGCTGGTCCGGATCAGCGCCTATGGCCGGGCGGCGGACGAACTCTCCGACCAGCGAGTCAAGTTGGGAGAATCCCTGGTAGGCCAGGCGGCACGCAGCCGGCGGATCATCGCGGTCGACGAGCTCCCGCCCGGCTACGCCGTCATCGCCTCCGGCGCCGGAGGCTGCGACGCCCGCTCGCTCGTCCTGCTGCCCATCGCGCTGGAGGAATGGCTCCTCGGCGTCCTGGAGTTCGCCTCCGTGCACTCCTTCACCGAGGTGCACCGCGACTTCCTGGCCCAGTTCGCCGAGGCCTGCGGCGTCAACATCGGGACCCTGCTGGCCAACGCGCGCACCGACGAACTGCTCGGCGAGTCCCAGCGGCTCACCGCCGAACTGCAGGCCAGATCCGAGGAGTTGCAGAACGGTCAGGAGGAACTCAGGCGCTCCAATGTCGAGTTGGAGGAACAGGCGGCCCTGCTCGCCGAGCGCAACCGCGACATCGAGGCGAAGAACCTGGAGATCGAGCAGGCCCGACAGGAACTGGAGGAACGCGCCCGGCAGTTGAGCCTGACCTCGATGTACAAGTCCGAGTTCCTGGCCAACATGAGCCACGAGCTGCGCACCCCACTGAACAGCCTGCTGATCCTCGCCCAGCTGCTCGCCCAGAACGCCACCGGCAACCTCACCCCCAAGCAGGTCGAGTACGCGGGCGTCATCCACTCCGCCGGCGCCGACCTGCTCCAGCTCATCAACGACATCCTCGACCTCTCCAAGGTCGAGGCCGGAAAGATGGAGCTGACCCCCGAACCCTTCGCCGTGCGCGAGCTGCTGGAGTACGTCGAGTCCAGCTTCGAGCCCCTCGCCGACCAGAGGGGCCTGACCTTCTCCGTCGCCGTCGACCGGTCCGTCCCGGACGAACTCGTCACCGACCAGGCACGGCTGCGCCAGGTGCTGCGCAACCTCCTCTCCAACGCGATCAAGTTCACCGACGACGGCCGGGTGGAACTGCGGATCCAACGCGTCGAGGGCCCGGAACTGCCGCTCGAACTCGGCCGGGTGGGGGCGGCGGTGGCCTTCCACGTCGAGGACACCGGCATCGGCATCGAACCCGACCAGCTGGACACCATCTTCGGCGCCTTCCAGCAGGCGGACGGCACCACCAGCCGCCGGTACGGCGGCACCGGCCTCGGGCTGTCGATCAGCCGGGAACTCGCCCGGCTGCTCGGCGGCGTCCTCACCGTCACCTCCACCGCGGGGGAGGGCAGCCGCTTCACCTTCTACCTGCCGATCGCCTCGTCCGAGCGGCGCGCCGCCGATCCGGGCGGCGAGCCCGGCGTGCTGGTGGTCGAACCCGAGTCGCCCGGCCTGCTCACCCTGCTCACCCGCGCCGCCGTGGAGTCCCTGGGCGCCGCGGACCCGCAGGTGCGGATCGACAGCGCCCAGGACGAACCGGGGCTGCGCGCCGCCCTCGCCAGCGGGTCGCACCGCTGCGTGGTGCTCGACCTCGCCCACTCCGGCGAACTCGCGCCCGTCCTGCTCGACGCGCTCGGCGACGGCACGGCCGTCCTCGGCTACCAGGGCGACGGCGCGACCGCCCCGGTCGCGGTAGGCGGACTGGAACTCACCCACGGACTGGACGACCTGCGCGAACGCGTGATCCAGCGGCTCGGCGGACGCCACCCGGCCGACCCCGGCCCGGCCGCCGCCGCGGCCGCCGACGAGCGGCTCGCCGGGCGGACCGTCCTGATCGTCGACGACGACGTGCGCAACGTCTTCGCCCTGGCCGCCGTCCTGGAGGAGAGCGGGCTGACGGTGCTGCACGCCACCGACGGCAGGACCGGACTCGACCTGCTGCGCGATCACCCCGAGACCGACCTCGTGCTGATGGACGTCATGATGCCCGGCCTCGACGGCTACGCCGCGATCGCCGCCATCCGCGCCGACGAGCGCTTCGCCCGGCTGCCGGTCATCGCCGTCAGCGCGAAGGCCATGCCCGGCGACAAGGGCAAGAGCCTCGACGCCGGCGCCGACGACCACGTCACCAAACCCGTCGACACCACCCGGTTGATCGACCGGATGCACCGCTGGCTGGACGCGCCATGACCGCCCGGCCCGAGCATGACGACGACAGCACGGCCCGGGCACTCGCCGGGACGGTCCGCCGGCTGCAGGACGCGGCGGTCCGGCTGCGGGCCGAGGCCCGGACCCGCAGCGTCGTCGACCTGGCCACCGGCATCCTGTCCGAGCGCCTCGGGGTCCTTCCGGCGGAGGCGGCCGCCCATCTGATCCGGCTGGCCCGCGAGTCCGGGGTCACGGTGGCGGCGCTGGCCGCGGACGTCGTGGGGCTGCCGACGGCCGCAGCCGGGGCGGCCGGGGAGCCGGCGGCGGCGGGTGACTCGGCAATAGCGGGTGACTCGGCAACGGCAGGGGAGACGGCAGCGGCAGCGGAGGAGGACCCGTCGGCGGGAGCGACGGACTGGTGGCAGGTGTCCGAGGCGGCGGAGGCGCCGTCCGGCGCAGCGCAAGGTGGGCCCGCCGTGGGGCTCGCGACCGCCGCGCCGCCCGTCGTCCCCGCCCTCGCCGCCGAGCCCGACCTGCAGCGGGCCGCCGGAGCCGTCCTGGAGCAGCTCGCGGTCTCGCTCGACGCCCGCGCCCTGGCCGTCTGGCAGCGCCTGCCGGGCGGCGGCCTCTGCCTCGCCGCGCACAGCGGACTCGCCGAGGCCGAGGCCGAGGCCTGGATCCGGGTCCCGCCCGGTGTCGCCACCCCGGCCCAGCAGGTCGTCGGCGGCGCGGCGGAGCTGTGGCCCGATGGTCCGGCCGCCGCCGGTCCGTCCGTCGGACCCGGATCGGCCCGGGCCGTCCTGCCACTGCTGGACGCGGGCCGGCGCCGGGGCGCGCTGGAGGTGCTCTGGCCCGAGCCGGGCCCGTCCCTCGGCCCGGCCCAGCGCCGGCAGCTGCGGGCCCTCGCCGAGCTCTGCACGACCCTCCTCGGCCCGGTCGGCCAACCGCCGACGCCCGAGGACCAGGACATCCTGCTGGAGGGCCTGCTCACGCCCGCGCTGCTGCTGGAGCCCCAGCTCAGGGGTGGTCAGCTGGTCGACTTCGCCATCCGGCGGGTCAACGCGCAGTTCCGCGACCCGCTCGGCCGCCCCCGCGGCGCGCTGGAGGGCGCCTCGTTCCTGGAGGCCTACCCCGTCGCCGGCGCGAGTGGACTCTTCGAACGGCTGCTCAGAGTGCACCGGACGGGCATCCCGCTGACCGCCGAGAACTTCCGGCTGGTGCTCCGGGACGGGCCGTTCGCGGTGCCCGCCACCGTACGGCTCGCCGTCGCCCCGCTCGGGGGGCGGCTGCTGGTCGGCTGGGACGCGGCGACCGGGCCGTCCGGCGACGACGAACAGGCGGCGCTGCTGAACCAGGCCCAGCGGCTCGCCCGGGTCGCCGGGTTCGTGGAGGACGCCGACCACCGCAGGATCCGCTGGAGCGACGGCCTGCGGCAGCTCTTCGGCCTGCCCTCCGGAGCACCGCCCGTCCCGCTGGTCCAGCTCGCCGGGCACGTCCACCCGGACGACGAACCCGCCGTGCGCCGCCTGGTCGACACCGTCCGGCACCGGCGGCGCGCCTCCTCCGCGGTGTTCCGGCTGGCCCGCCCCGGCGGCGCCTACCACTACACCCGGGTCATCGCCGAACCCGTGCTCGACGACGACGGCCGGCTCGTCGCGGTGCGCGGCGCCTACCACGACGTCTCCGCCCAGCACCGCACCGAGGTCGCCCTCGGCGCCACCCGGGCACGGCTGGCCGACAGCGAGCAGGAGTCCGCCGAACGCGCCCAGCTCGCCCTGCGGCTCCAGCAGGCCATCCTGCCCGCCGAGCCCCCGCTCGACGTGACCGGCCTGCGGGCGGCCGTGCGCTACCGCCCCGCCGCCAAGCGCGACCGGGTCGGCGGCGACTGGTACGACGTGCTGCCGCTGCCCGACAAGCGCGTCCTGCTCGCCGTCGGGGACGTCGCCGGGCACGGCGTCGGCGCCGCCACCGGCATGGTCGCGCTGCGCCACGCGCTGCGCGGACTGGCCGTCACCGGGGCGGGCCCGGCCCAGCTGCTGGAGTGGGCCAACACCGTGGCCCTGCGGGAACCCGGGCAGGTCACCGCCACCGCCGTGTGCGTGCTGCTCGACCCGGCCGGCGGCGAACTGCGCTGGGCGCGGGCCGGACACCTGCCCCCGATCCGGCTGAGCGGCGACGGCGCGCACCTGCTGCCGCTGCCGCACGGGGTGCTGCTCGGGGCCATGGAGGAGGCCCGGTACGAGGAGTACAGCGCGTACCTGTCCACCGGGGACGTCCTGCTGCTCTACACCGACGGCCTGGTCGAACGGCGGGACCGGCCGGTGGAGGACTCCGTCGACCAGCTGATCCGTACGGCCGGGGCGCCGGGCCCGGACCTGGAGCACTACCTGGACCGGCTGCTCGACCTCAGCCCCGCCGACACCGACGACGACACCTGCCTGATCGCCGTCAGGGTCGAGTAGGGCGCGCGTACCCGCGCCCGGCCGGTGCGCCGGGAACGTTACGGACCGGGACCGTCGGGTAGGCGCGGCCTGGAACGGGGGGTGGTCGACACCGGGACGGAAGGGGAAATCCCCATGCTGCTGCTAGGACTTCTGCTGATGGCGGCCTCCGGCGCCTTCATCGGGCTGCTGATCGCCGACAACCTCGCCGGCGGGCCGGAGTACCAGGTGACCGTCCTGGGCAACGACCTCGTGAGGCTGAACAGCCTCGCGATCTTCCTCGCCGGCGTCGCCCTCGCCCTGCTTTTCTGCCTGGGCCTGGCCATGATGGGGCTGGCCCGGCGCGCCGCCCGGCGTGCCACCGCGCGTCCGGTGGCGGCCGGCGGGTACCGCGGCGGCACCCGCCGTGTGGTGGAGCCGGACGCGCCGCCGGAGACGCTCGACGAGCCGGGCCGGACGGCACCCATGACACGTGAGGAAGGCGCCGACGAACAGGGCGGCCGCGCCGCCGGGGTCCCGCGGGAACCGCGACGGCGGCACCTCTTCGGGCACTGACGCCGTCGGGCACTGACGCCTTCGGGCACTGACGCCTTCGGCACCGGTCGGCGCACCGGAGCCACGGAAGGCCGGCGGACGGACGACAGGGTATGACCGGGGGCACCGGACGGAGGAGGGAGGTGCGGTCGGATGGGCGGAGCCCGGGTTCCCGCACGCGCGCGCTCCTCCCCGTGGCCGTGGGCGCGCCGAATGCTGCTGTCCGCCCGTCCGGGGGCGGTCGCCGAGGCGCGCTCCTGCACCGCGGGGTTCCTGGCCGACGTCGGCGACCCCTGGGTGGTCGCCGACGCCGTCCTGCTGGTGTCCGAGCTGGTCGGCAACGCCATCCGGCACACCGGCGCCCCGGGCTCGCTGCTCCTGGTGCGCTGCCCGGGACTGCTGCGGATCGAGGTCAGCGACGCCAGCCGCCGCCCGCCGCTGCCCAAGGCGCCGTACGGCCCGAGCGAGAGCGGTGGCCTCGGGCTGTTCCTGCTGAGCCGCCTCGCCCTCCGCTGGGGATGGCGCCCGGCGGGCCCGGGCAAGGCCGTCTGGTGCGAGCTGCGGATCCCCGACGGCTGACGCGCCGCCCGCCCGCTCCTCCGGTCACCTGCCCCGACCGGCCCCGTCCGCCCGGTGGCGGCTGAGGTAGGTCAGGACCGCGAGGACCCTGCGGTGGCCGCTGTCGGCCGGGGAGAGACCGAGCTTGGCGAAGATGTTGCCGATGTGCTTGTGGACCGCGTTGTCGGTGATGACGAGCCGGGCCGCGATCGTGGTGTTGTCCGCCCCCTCGGCCATCAGGGCGAGCACTTCGCGCTCGCGCGGGGTCAGGGCGGCGATCGGGTCGTGGGCACTTCGGGTGAGGAGCTGTCCGATCACCTCGGGGTCCATGACGGTACCGCCGTCGGCGACCCGCCGCAGCGCGTCGACGAACTCGCCCACCCGGCCCACCCGGTCCTTGAGGAGGTAGCCGACGCCGCCGCGCCCGTCGGAGATCAGCTCCCCGGCGTACTGCTGCTCGACGTACTGGGAGAGGACCAGCACGGGCAGGCCCGGGTGCCGGCGGCGGGCCCGGATGGCGGCGTGGATGCCCTCGTCGCGGAAGGTGGGCGGCAGCCGTACGTCGACGATCGTGACGTCCGGCCGGTGTTCGGCGACGGCGGCGAGGAAGCCGGAGGAGTCCTGGGTGACGGCGGCGACGTAGCAGCCCTTGGCGGCGAGGAGGAGTTCCAGTCCGCTGGAGAGCAGGACGTTGTCCTCGGCGATCACGACGCGCACGGCAGGCTCACCCCGATCGTGGTCGGGCCGCCGCCGGGGCTGTGGACACGGACGGTGCCGTCCAGGGCCAGGACCCGGTGGCGGATGCCGGCGATGCCGGTTCCGCGGGTCTCGTCGGCACCGCCGATGCCGTCGTCGGTGACGTCCATCGACAGCCGGTCGCCGTCGCGGGCGACCCTCACGGTGGTCCGCGTCGCCCGGCTGTGCTTGGCGGCGTTGGTGAGCGCCTCGGCGATCGTGAAGTACGCCACGGCCTCGACCGCCGCCGGAACCGTGCCGAGCTCGCCGATGTCGAGGGTGGTGTCGACAGCGGATCCGGCCGCGAGCGCGGCCAGCGCACCGGCGAGGCCGCGGTCGGCGAGGACCGGTGGGTAGATCGTCCGGATCACCGCGCGGAGTTCCACCATGGCCGCCTCGGTGGTCTCGTGGGCCTCCGCCAGGAGGCGGGCCACCGTCCCGGGGTCCTCGCCCAGGAGTTCCCGGGCCACGCCCAGCCGCATCGCGACGGCCACCAGCCGGGCCTGGGTGCCGTCGTGCAGGTCGCGTTCGATCCGGCGCAGTTCGGCGCCGTGCGCGGTCATGGCACCGGCCCGGGTCTCGGTCAGCGTGTCCACCCGCCGGGCCAGGCTCTCGGCGGCCGAGGGGGACAGCAGGGTCACGCAGAGCCGGGCGTGCAGCCGTGCCAGCACGGGGGCCAGCCAGTGGGTCAGGGCCGCGAGCACGACCGCCTGCGCCGTTCCCAGGGTCAGCGCCGTGCCCCACCCGGTCAGGGGAACACCGGCGGCGAAGCCGCCCGCGCGGGTCCCGGCGGGCAGTGCCCACCACAGCGGCACCGTGACGGCCGTGGTGACGGCGTTGCCCGCGCACAGCAGCACGACGAGCCCGAACAGCAGGCCCGTCACGGTGCAGGCGCCCAGCCACCCGAGGACGCGCCACGCACCGACCCGGACGGGCCCGGAGGGCGGCGCGAGCAGCAGTCGGTCGGCGCGGCGGCGGTGCCGGGACGCCCAGGCGCGGGACGCCGCCGGAACGGCGAGCACGGGCAGCGCGGGCAGGGTGAGCACGGCGGTGCACAGGCTTCCCAGGAGATAGCCCAGAGCCCGCCACGTCGGCCAAGGCCCGCGGGCCCCATGGAGGTTCATCCGCACAAGTCTGGTCCATGGCGACCGGGCCCGGCACTACAGCCCACTACCCCCTTTTCCCACCGGCGGGCGGTACCGACCACCCACCCCGACCGGACCTAGCGTCAACGCCCATGACGACCACACCGATTGCCCCGGCGCGACGCCGCGGCCGCGCCGTCCGCCGGAACCTGGCAGTGGCCGCGCTCCTGGCCGCGGTCATGGCCACCAACCTGCCCGGCGCGACGGCCGCCGGGCCGCACGACGACCGGAGCCGACCCCGCCGCGACGCCGACGCGATCACCGCCCTCGGCGTGACGGGCGTACAGGCCCGCCTGGTCACCCCGGACGGCCGGACCGTGACCGCCACCAGCGGAGTCGCCGACCTGACGACCCGGCGGCCGGTCCCCGCGGACGGCCACTTCCGGATCGCCAGCGTCACCAAGGCGTTCGTGGCCACCGTGATCCTGCAACTCGTCGGCGAGGGACGGCTCTCCCCGGAAGACCCGGTCGAACGATGGCTGCCCGGTGCGGTGTCCGGAAACGGCAACGACGGCAGGGCGATCACCGTTCGCCAACTGCTCCAGCACACCAGCGGCATCCACGACGACTACCCGGACCACACCTCGGCGGAGGACTTCCGGCAGCACCGGTACGACACCTCCACCCCGGAGCAGACCGTCGCCCGGGCGATGAGCCACCGGCCGGACTTCGAGCCCGACGAGGAGTGGCGGTACAGCAACACCGGCTACGTCCTGCTCGGCATGATCATCGAGCGGGTCACCGGGCACCCCTGGCACGAGGAGGTGCGGGACCGGATCGTCCGCCCGCTCGGCCTCGACCACACCTCCTGGCCGGGCACCTCACCCACGCTGCCCCGGCCGCACGCCCACACCTACCAGGCCTTCCGGGCCGACGAGCCGCTCGTGGACGTCACCGAGCAGGTCGGCCCCGGCATCAACGGAGAGGCCGGGCTCGTCTCCACCACCGCCGACCTCGACCGGTTCTTCCGCGCTCTGCTCGGCGGCCGGCTCCTGTCGACGGCGCAACTGGCCCGGATGAAGGAGACCCGGGCGGCCACCCAGTTCGACCCGCTCATGCCCGGCGTCACCGACGGCCTGGGGCTCTTCTCCCGTCCGCTGACCTGCGGCGGCGCCTACTGGGGCCACGAGGGCGGTGACGCCGGCTGGATCACCGCCGCCGCCGTCACCGCCGACGGCCGGCGCAGCGTCACCGTCTCCCTCTCCGGTGTCCGCGCCGACAGCGACGACGACGTCCGCCGAGTGGAACAGGCCGAGAGCAACCTGGTCGACGACGCCCTGTGCGGCGCGACCACCGACCCCGGCCGGAGCCAGGGTTGAGGCTTCCCGGAGACCGGGCACCTGACCTGGCCGAGGTCGATGGTGAGGGGGAGACGGTGCCGTTGGCCCGGGGGCCGGGGTGAGGGTGGAGACGGTGCCGTGAGCCCGGGGCCGGGTGACCGGCCCGGAGGTGATGACCACGGGGGCCTGGTCTCCCGGCGCCTCCCGAGCGGGCGACGGCGACCCCCGGCCGGTTACGCCGGGGGGATCGGGCCGAGGTAGGTGCCGCCGGAGGCGTCGATGGCCTGGCCGGTCACCCAGCGGCCCTGGGGGCCCGCGAGGAAGGCCACCACGTCGGCGACGTCGTCGGGCCGGCCGATCCGGCCCAGGGCGGTGATCGACTCCAGGCCGGCCGTCGCCTCCGGCACGCCCGTCCAGGCCGAGGTCATGTCGGTGAGGATCACGCCGGGGTTGACGGTGTTCACGGTGATGCCGCGCCGGCCGAGGTCGTTGGCGAGCGGTGCGGCGAGGGCGGCCAGCGCCGTCTTGCTGACGCTGTAGCCGATCTGGACCGGCGAGCCGATCCGGGTGGCCGCCGAGGCCATGTTCACGATCCGCCCGCCGTCCCGCAGCAGCGGCAGTGCCCGCTGGATCACGAAGACCGGTGTGCGGACGTTGATCGCCATCAGCCGGTCGAACTCCTCCTCGGTCATCTGCCCGATCGCACCGGCCAGGTGGATGCCCGCGTTGTTGACCAGGATGTCCAGGCCGTCCTCACCGTGCTCGGCCAGCCCGGCGGTGAGGCCCCCGAAGAGGTGGTCCAGCGCCTCGCCCTCGCCGAACCGGGCCCGCACCGCGAACGCCCGCCCGCCGGCCTTGGCGATCAGTTCCACGGTCTCCGCGGCCGCCTCCGCGTTGCCGCCGTAGTGCACCGCCACCAGCGCCCCGTCGGCGGCGAGCCGCAGTGCGACCGCCCTCCCGATCCCGCGCGAGCCGCCGGTCACCAGTGCCGTCCTGCCGTCCAGTTCGCCCATGCTCGCCGCCCCCTCCTGTCGCACCGGCCCGGTCCGGGGCCGGTTCCGGGTCGTCACGGCCCGACGCCGGACAACCCCTCATACATGCCCGGAGTCCGCGCACTGATGCCGGGCGAGGGCCCCGTCCCCGGCCGGCCGCTCCGGTGACGCTCGGTCACCGTCGTCGGACCGTCCGCCCATCACTCCGGGGGCCGCTGCCTCATGCGCCCGGGACAGTGGGTGGATCAGACTGCTGGCATGCGGCGGGTCGCGTGCGAGGAGAGGACGGTCATGAGTGCGGAGAGCGCGCGGAGCGTCCGGTGGCGGCCCCGGCCGGGGCAGGCGGACCGGCAGCTGGCGACGGCGGGCCTGTGGGCGATCGTCTGCCTGGCGATCGGCGGCCTGTGGGCGGCGTACGTGCTGAGCCATCTGGGCGCCCCCGGCCTCGCCCAACCCACCCGCCAGCTCGCGGTCCTGGGCTTCGGACTCGCCGCCGTGGCGGGAGGGGTGCTGCTGTACGCCCACCGCCCGGGCGTCCAGCTGGGCCGGGTGCTGCTGACGTACGGGACGGCCGTGATCGTTCCGCGTGCGGTCGAGGCCCTGATCTGGGTCGAGGTCAGCGCGCCGTGGGCCGTCGCGGCCGCGGTGCTGCTCACCGCGGCCGGATACACGATCAGCGGCACCCTGTGGCACGCGCTGCCGCTGTGGTTGCCGTACGGCACCCTGCCCACCGGGCGGTGGTGGTTCGCCATCGGCGCGATGGGCCTGTGGATGCTGCCCGAGACCTGCTACTACGTCTACCAGCCGACCGTCTTCGGCCGGCCGAACCCGCTCGCCGACAGCGCCCCCGCCGACTGGCTGCGGCACTTCAACGCGACGCTGCACATCACCCAGCTGAGCGTGTTCGTCGCCGCCACCCTCCTGGTGGTGCTCGTCCCGCTCGCCCGCATCCGTGGCGCGTCGCGGCAGCGCCGGCAGAGCGTGCTGGTCGCCCTCGCCGTCTACCTGCTCTGGGCCGGCGCCGAGGCCGGCTACTACTTCGCCGACCAGAGCCTGCCCTCCTACGCGGCCTACGCCGCCGCCTCCGCGCTGTGGACGGTGACCCTGGCCGCCGTGGTGGTGCGCGACGGCTCCTGGCGGCTGGACCGCTCGGCCCGCCGGGTGCTCGTCGGCCTGCTGGTCGCCACCGGACTGGCGGTCGCCTTCGTCCTGCTGGCCGGGCTGCTGTCCACCATGCTGCTGCCCGGCCACCGGCTGGGGGCGCTGTGCGTGGTGGCCGGCGTCTTCCTGCTGGCCAGCGGGCTGCCGCACGGCGTGCGCCGGGCCTCGGCCATCGTCGACCGCTGGTACTACGGCTCGCGCGCGCAGCCGTACCAGGTGCTGCGCAGCCTGGCGGTGCGGGTCAGCCAGACGGTCGACCCGCAGGACGTGCCGGCCGTGCTGTGCCGGACGGTCGGTGACGAACTGCGGCTCCCCGGGGTGGCGCTGACCGTCTCCACCCGCAGCGGCGAGCGTCGGCTCGCCGCCGTCGGGGAGCACCTGGGCACCGGCGAGGGCTTCGCCCTGGTCCACCGCGGCAGCGAGATCGGGCGGCTCACAGTCGCCCTGCGCCCCGGGCAGCGCGCGCTCGACGACAGCGACCGCGACATCCTGCGCTCGCTCGCCGACCAGGCCGCACCCGCCGTCGCCTCGCTCCAGCTGATGGAGGACCTCCGGGCCAGCCGCGAACAGATCGTCGCGACCCGCGAGGAAGAGCGCCGGCAGCTGCGCCGCGACATCCACGACGGGCTCGGCCCGATGCTGGCCGGACTGCGGCTGCGGCTGCAGGGAGCCGCCGCCGTGGACGACCCGGCGCGCTTCGCGGGCGCCCTGGAGGACGTCGCCGACGACCTCGCCTCAGCCGTCCGCGAGGTCCGGCGGATCACCGACCGGCTCGGGCCGACCGCACTCGGCGACTACGGGCTGACGCGGGCGCTGCGCCGCCTCGCCGACACCTTCAGCGGCGTGGAGCTCGCCGTCACGGCCCGGCTGACACCGGATCCGCTGCCCGACCTGCCCGCCGCGGTCGAGGTCGCCGTCTACCGGATCACCGCGGAGGCGCTCAACAACGTGCTGCGCCACGCCCGGGCGAGCAGCGCCACGGTGACCGTCCGGGTGGACCGAACCCTGCTGGAGCTCACCGTCGAGGACGACGGGCAGGGCCCGGGCCGCGGCGACGCCGGGCACCCGGGGATGGGGCTGCGGTCGATGAGCGAGCGGGCGGCGGAGATCGGCGGCAGCTGCACCGTCGACCCCGTCGGGAGCCTCGGCGGCACCCGGGTGCACGCGGTGCTGCCGCGCAACCCGGCGAGCTGAACCCGCCCGGGAGCGGGGGCTTCATGGCCCGGGGTCAGTGGCAGTTCGGCGGATTGGGGCACTTCCGACGGGGCTTGGCCGGCTTCGGCTCCTCGGCGGCCGGGCCGGTCGCGGCCGGCGCCCTGCGGGCCCGGACGGCGCAGGCGATCACGCTCGCGAAGACGATGACCGCGGCGGCACCGGCGGCGACGGCCACCGGGTTGGCCGATCTGGCGCTCATGGTGTCCTCCAGGGGGGTGGCGGCGCAGGCCGGTCGACCCGCCCTTCCATGGCACCGCCGCGCCCGCCCCATGCGCATGGGACCACGGTCCCGTCCCGGTCCCGGGCGCCGACTACGCGCTGTGCGGGCCCCACGCCTCCAGCGTCGCCGCCGCCCAGTCCCGCACCCGCTCGGGGAACCCCGCGGCCGGGAAGGCCCCGCCCTGCGCGACCTGCTCGATGGTGACGGCGAACCCACCCCGCGGCGCCTCCCGCCCCGTCGGGACCGCCCTACGCCGGGAAACCGCGCCCGTCGCGGCCCGGTCCGGCGCGGCCCGGCTCGCCGCGGCCCCGCCCGTCACCCGGTGCGAGTTCGCCGCGCGGGCCCGCCCGGTCAGCCGCTCCACCGCAGACGGCCCGCCGTCGAGGTACGCCCGCAGCAGGCCCCGCGCGGCCGTCCCGCCGTCGCCGGGCAGCCGGCCGGGGTGCTGCAGCAGGAAGCAGGACACCGACACCCCGTGCAGCGGCCCCCACGGCTCCGCCCGCGAGTGGTCCAGCGCCAGCAGCCCGTGGAACAGCTCCTCGCACCCCCGCGCACCGCACTCCCCGCAGGGGCCCGTCACTGCCGTACCTCCTTGCTCATGTACATCGACGACACGCCGTAGCCGCAGCGTCGGTACAGGGCGATGGCGGCCTCGTTCCCCCCGAACACGTTCAGGGCGAGCGCCGTCATGCCCTCCCGGGCGACGAGCCGCTCCGCGGCGGCCAGGACGGCGGCGCCGTACCCCTGACGGCGGAACGCCGGGTGGACGTGCAGGTGGTACAGCCAGGCGGAGCGGGAGGTGCCGGTCCCGTCGCGCGGGTCCGGGCCGATCCAGGCGGTGCCGACGGCCTCGCCCGCCTCGTTCTCGGCCATCACCAGGTGGTGGCCGGCGGTGGCGAGGCCGTCGGGGAGGAACCTGGCGGTGCCCTGGCGGGCGCGCTCCAAGGCCAGCTCCTCGGGCATGAGTTTGGCGAGTTCGCGCACCGTCTCCGCTTCGCGTGCCTCGGTGGCCGACCGGTACTCGGCCGGGGTCATCTGACGCAGGGTCACTGTCCGCTCATCCATCCCGCCATCCTCGGCCAAGGGGCGGCCGAGGCGAAAGCGCTTTTGCCGCGGGTAGGCCGAGGGCGTGGTACCGCGGTACTACGGACGGCCTGATGATCAGCCCGCAGTGCCACTGATCGGGCGCCGGCCGCCCTTAGCGTGGAAGCGTGGGCGGCCGGGAGGGCCCGGCCCCTGGACGTAAGGGCGAGCGATGATCGAGGCGCACCAGCTGACGAAGCGGTACGGCGAGAAGACCGCCGTGGACGGGCTGGACTTCACGGTCCGGCCCGGAGCGGTGACCGGGTTCCTCGGGCCCAACGGGGCGGGGAAGTCGACCACCATGCGGATGATCGTCGGACTGGACGCGCCCACCAGCGGCTCGGTGCGGGTCAACGGCCGCCGGTACGCCGAGCACGCCGCGCCGCTGCAGGAGGTCGGCGCCCTGCTGGAGGCCAAGTCGATCCACCCCGGCCGTTCGGCCTTCAACCACCTGATGGCCCAGGCCCACACCCACGGCATCCCGCGCCGCCGGGTCGAGGAGGTCATCGAGCTCACCGGCCTCCAGTCGGTGGCCCGCAAGCGCGCCGGGGCGTTCTCGCTCGGCATGGGCCAGCGGCTCGGCATCGCGGCCGCCCTGCTGGGCGACCCCGCCACGGTGATGCTGGACGAGCCGGTCAACGGGCTCGACCCCGAGGGCGTGCTGTGGATCCGCAACCTGCTCACCTCGCTCGCCGCCGAGGGCCGCACGGTCTTCGTCTCCTCGCACCTGATGAGCGAGGTCTCGCTGGTCGCCGACCACCTGATCATCGTCGGGCGCGGCAGGCTGCTGGCCGACACCACCGTGCAGGAGCTGATCCAGCAGGCCGGCGGCGACACCGTCAAGGTGGCCAGCGCCGACCCGGCCCGGCTGCGCTCCCTGCTCGCCGGGCCGGGCGTGGAGATCACCGGCCGCACCGGCTCGGAGGAACTGCTGGTCACCGGACGGACGGCCCGCGAGATCGGCCTCACCGCCGCCGAGCACGGCATCGCCGTGTTCGAGCTGACCCCCCGCACGGTCTCCCTGGAGGAGGCGTTCATGGACCTCACCCGGGACGCCGTCGAGTACCACGGCGCCACGACCACCACCGGGACCACCGGGACCACCGAGACCACGAGGAGCGCGGCATGAGTACGATCGCCCCCAGCCAGCCGTCGTCCACGCCCGCCGAGCTGAGCACCGCCAGACCCGCCTACAAGGTGACGGCCGCCCGCGTGCTGCGCTCGGAGTGGGCCAAGCTGTGGTCGCTGCGCTCCACCTGGATCACCCTCGGCCTGGCACTGCTCTTCCTGGTCGCCTTCGGCCTGATCGCCGCCTTCCAGTTCAAGTCGCGGATCACCTCCGGCCGCCCGATGGACCGGGACTTCGCCGCCCAGAGCACGCTCAGTCTCTCCCTGTTCGGCACCAACTTCGCCCAGCTCGCGCTCGGCGTCCTCGGGGTGCTGGTCGCCGCCGGCGAGTACTCCACCGGCATGATCCGCTCCACCCTGGCCGCCGTGCCGCGCCGCCTGCCGGTGCTGTGGTCCAAGGCCGCCGTGTACGGGCTGATCGCGCTGGTGCTGGGCACCGCCGGGGTGTTCGTCGCCTTCTCGGCCGACACCGGCATCCTCTCCGGCACCAAGGCGGCGATGACCTTCTCCGACGCGGGCGTGGTGCGCGGCCTGTTCGGCGCCGGGCTCTATCTCGGCCTGGTCGGCGTGATCGGTGTCGCCCTCGGCGCGCTGCTGCGCTCGGTGGCCGGCGGCATCGCCGTGCTGGTCGCCTCGCTGATGCTGATCCCCGGGCTGACCTCGCTGCTGCCCACCTCCTGGCAGGACCACATCAGCCCGTACCTGCCCAGCCACGCCGGTGAGGCGATGTTCGCCCTGCAGCACGACTCGACGACGCTGTCGCCGACGGCCGGCCTGCTGGTCTTCCTGGGCTGGACGGTGCTCGCCCTGGCCGGCGCGGCCGTACGGCTGCTGCGCACCGACGCCTGAGCCCCGGGCCCCGGCGAAGGGCCTGGCACACTCGCGGTGGGGGGCCGGGGGGGACCGCGCCCCCCCCCCCCGCGTTGCACGCACACCCCGGGGGGCCCCCCCCGGGTGGCGACCCCGGGGGGGTCGCCGCCGGCGGCCGGGGGGGGCCGGTGGGGGCGGC